>JAIYCR010000098.1 GCA_027487905.1 Rubrivivax sp.
CGCCAGCAACGGCGTGATCCACGTCATCGACAAGGTGCTGATCCCCAGCCCCCTTTGAGGGCGAAGCCTGGCCTTCGCAATGGCCCTCGGCGTGCTTTCAGGAGGCCCTGCAGGGGCCTGGAACCGGACGTGAAGGCGCCTTCAAAGTCCGGTGCTGCGCTGCCACCAGCGCACCGCTCGAGGCGGCGTGGTGGTGGCCTGTGCGGGGTTGCTCTGCGGAGCGGCAACCGAAGTGGCGACCGCAGCGGAAACCGGCCCAGGTGCCTCGGGTCGCTGCATTGCCTCCAGCGCGAACGAGGCATCCAGGCCGAAGGCGGTGCCCATGTCGGCGAAGTCGGGGCCCAGGCGCTCGCGCTGGCGCTCACGCCATTTGCGGGGGGAGAAGGCGGCGAGGTTCATGGCGCACCCCTTGGGTTCGGGCGGACGGGTCAGGTGGCCCTTGGGGCCGGTTGCCGCATGCAACCGACCGTGACCACCGGATGAAGTGTGAAACGCCAGGGATGACGCCGCCATGACGACAAGCGGTCGGAATGCCCATTAGTTCCGCCGAGACGCGGCCTTTCCCGGGGGTGGCGCTGAAACGCCACACCGGGCTCCACCGTCCGCAGGAGGGCGGTGGCGGTGGCCGCAGCCTCCGCCCGCCCTTTGCCTCGTCGCTTCAGGCGGCCGCGCCCAGCACCGCCGCCATGGCCTCGGCGGTGCGCTCCACATTGCCCGCGTTCAGGCCAGCCACGCACATCCGGCCTGATCGGATCAGGTAGACAGCGAACTCGTCGCGCAGGCGGTCCACCTGCTGCGGGGTGAGGCCGGTGTAGCTGAACATGCCCTGCTGGCGCAGGAAGTAGCTGAAGTCGTGGCCCGGCAGCCGTGCCGACAGCACGCCGTGCAGGCTGCGGCGCATCGCCAGGATGCGCTCGCGCATCTCGGCCAGTTCGGCCTCCCACAGCGCGCGCAGGTCGGTGTCCGCCAACACATGGGTCACCAGGCCCGCCGCGTGCAGCGGGGGGTTGGAATAGTTGCGGCGCACGGTGGCCTTCATCTGGCCCAGCACCCGCTCGGCCTGGCTCGCATCCGGGCACACGACGGTGAGCGCGCCGCAGCGCTCGCCATACACGCTCATGCTCTTGGAGAAGGAGTTGGCCACGAAGAAGGGCGCGCCCGACGCGGCCAGCGCCCGGATGGCATAGGCATCGGCGTCGATGCCCGAGCCGAAGCCCTGGTAGGCCAGGTCCAGGAAGGGCAGCAGGCCGCGCTCGTGCATCAGCGGGATGAGCCGGTCCCACTGCTCGGGGCTCAGGTCCACACCGGTGGGGTTGTGGCAGCAGGCGTGCAGCAGCACGACGCTGCGCGGGGGCAGGGCGGCGATGGCCTCGCACATCGCCTCGAAGCGCACACCGCCGGTGGCCGCGTCGTAGTAAGGGTAGGCGTGCACCGCCACGCCGGCGCCCTCGAACAGCGACCGGTGGTTGTCCCAGGACGGGTCGCTCACCCACACCGCCGACCCCGGGAACCAGCGGGCGAGGAAGTCCGCGCCCACCTTCAGGCCGCCCGAGGAGCCGACCGTCTGCAGCGTCACCGCACGGCCGCTGGACAGCAGCGGGTGGTCGGCACCGAAGAGCAGTGCCTGCACCGCCCGCCGCATCGGCGGGCTGCCTTCGATGGGCAGGTAGGGCTTGGCGCCACCCGCGGCGGCCAGGCGCTGCTCGGCCAGCTGCACCGCACGCATCACCGGGATGCGCCCCTGCTCATCGAAGTAGATGCCGATGCTCAGGTTGACCTTGTGGGGCCGCGGGTCGGCCTGGAAGACCTCCACCAGGGCGAGGATGGGGTCACCGGCGAAGGGTTCGACGTGGCTGAACATGGTGTGGGATGGACGGTGGAGAAGGTTTCGACGAAGGCGAAGCGTTCAGGCAGCGCTTGGCAGCGGCGCCGGCGCCGGCGCAGGCTCGGCCAGTGCGGCCTCGATGTCCCGCTCGAGCGATTCGGGCGTCGTCGTGGGGGCGTAGCGCTCGATCACGCGGCCGTCGCGGCCGACGAGGAACTTGCTGAAGTTCCACTTCACCGCCTCCAGGCCGAGCACGCCGGGCTTGCTGGCCTTGAGCCACTGCCACAGCGGATGGGCCTCGGCGCCATTGACCTGCACCTTGGCCATCATCGGAAAGCTCACCCCGAAGTTGCGCTCGCAGAAGCTCGCGATCTCGGCGTTGCTGCCCGGGTCCTGGGCGCCGAACTCGTTGCTCGGAAAGCCCATCACCACCAGGCCCTGGTCGCGGTGGCGCCGCCACAGCGCCTCCAGGCCGGCGAACTGGGGCGTGAAGCCGCAGGCGCTCGCGGTGTTGACGATCAGCAGCACCTGGCCGTGGTGGTCGGCCAGCCGCACCGGCGCACCGGTGATGGAGGTGGCGACGAAGTCGTGCAGCGAGGGTTCGGCCATCTGCGGCTCCTGGGGAAGAACGCGGTGGCCGATGGTAGTGCTGGCGGGCGCGGAGATTCCCGCGCCATCCGCCGCCGCTCAGGGCCGCATGAAACCCAGGTCGCGTCCCGCGCCGAAGTTGCCGAGGTTGGGGAACACCTCGTTCAGCCCGGTCTCGGACACGCCGAACCAGCGGCCCAGCGTGGCACCGATCTGGTCCACCGCGGTCACCGGCAGGAAGCTGCCCGAGCCCACCTCATCGTCCTGGTTCAGCCCGAGCGTGGGGAAGCGGCCCACCACCTCGCGGCCGCGCACCGCGCCGCCCATGACGAAGTGGTGCGAGCCCCAGCCGTGGTCGGTGCCATCGCCGTTGCTGGTGAAGGTGCGCCCGAAGTCGGACGCGGTGAACAGCGTCACCTGGTCGCGCACCCCCAGCGTGCCCAGCGTGGTGTCGAAATAGCCCAGCGCGTGCGACAGCCGGGCCATCAGGTCGGCATGCACCCGGTTCTGGTTGTCGTGGGTGTCGAAGCCGCCCATGCTGACGAAGAACACCTGGCGCCGGGTGCCCAGCGAGCTGCGCGCACCGATGATGCGCGCCACCGTCTGCAGCTGCTGGGCGAGGTTGTTGTTGGAAAGCGCCCGGGTCGAGGGCAGCGTGACCTGGGTGGGCGCGGTCACGGCGGAGGCGGTGAAGGCCCTCTGGAAGTTGGCCTGCGCGTCTATGGAGCGCTTGGTGATGGCCGCGTACTCGCGGGCATAGAGGTTGTTGTAGTCGGCAGCGGTGATGAGCGTGCTCAGCTGGCCGGATGCCGCCGTCGAGCCGAACAGCGTGCCGGTGACGCTGCCCACCGCCACCGCGCCGCTGCCGCTGACCTGGTACTGGAACACGTCGCGGCCGGACAGGAAGACGGCATTGCCGGCGGTGGAGATGTTGGTGAACAGCGCATTGCCCGAGTTGCCGGCGGCCATCAGGTCGCCCAGGCGGCCGCCCCAGCCGATGCGTGCGCCTTCCGGGGACAGCGCCTGCCAGGTGGACTGCTGGTCGTTGTGCGAGAAGAGCTTGGCCGGGCGGGGCGCGGTGTTGCCGCGGTACTGCGCCTTGGTCAGCGGCTGCACCAGCGGGCCGGCGTTGGCCAGGATGGCCAGGCGCTGGTCGACGTTGAAGAGCCGCTGCGCCTCGGGCATGGACGGGTGCAGCGCAAAGCCGCGGGCGCTGTTGCCCGGCGTCAGCGTGTAGGCGGGGGTGAGCCCGAGCACGCCGCCCAGTGCGGCCGGCGTGGCCATGGCGGCGTTGGGGTCGGGCGCGGCGCCCACCGGGCGCAGCGCGATCGGGTCGGGGGCCTGGTTGCGCACCGTGGTGTAGGTGTTCCACGACGCGGTGTCGGTGGGCAGCACCATGTTGGCCGAGTCGTTGCCGCCGAACAGGAACAGGCAGACGATGGCCTTGTAGTCGTTGGGTGTCGTCTGCGCGGCGGCCGTGCCCAGCGTGGCCAGGTTCAGCGCGAAGGGCGCGCCGGCGGTGCCGACGCTGCCGCCGATCAGCGAGGCGGTGCGCAGGAAGGCGCGGCGGGTGGCGGGGCGGTGGTTCATGGGGCGGTCCTGGGCAATGACGAGGGTCGGGCGGCTCGGGCGGCTGCGGCTCGGGGTGTGGCCGCCGGGCTCAGGGCTGCGCCAGGTAGTCGGGCGAGGCCATCGTCAGGAAGATGGCGATCGAGGCCCGGTTGCGCCGGGCGGCATCGATGGCCGCCTGGTTGGTCACCGTGCCGGCGCTGTTGACCGTGGGCGCCGGAATGGTCACGCTGATGAGGGCGGCCATCAGCGCCGCGCGCTGCCGGTCGGTCATGCGTCCGCCCATCAGCAGCAGGTTCATCCGCTCGATGAGCTCGGTCGGGTTTCCCGCGCTGGGCTTGTCGGCCAGCGCCATCTCCCGCTCGTAGTTCTGCCGCACGTCGCGGCCGGTGTTCACCGCCACCCAGGTCTGCAGGTAGTTCAGGTAGCCCGCCACCGACACCTCATGGGCGAGCTGCAGCTCCGGCGACACCAGGCCGTTGTTGGCCAGGTCCGTGCGCGGCGGCACGTAGCCGGGGCGGTAGAAGTTGAAGACCGACGGCGAGCGCATCGGGGTCTGGCCCAGACGCGTGGCGGCGTCGTCGGTGTTGTCGATGCCCGTCCAGTTGCCGCTGGCGCTCGTCGCGTTGAAGGCCCGCATCCAGTGGGCCAGGCGCAGCACCGGCTCGCGCAGCTTGCCCTCGGCATCGGCGGCGGCGGGGCTGCGCGCCTCGGCATCGAGCAGCACCGCGCGCAGCACGGCCTTCATGTCGCCACGCACGCCCGCGCCGTTGTCGGCGAAGGCAGCGGCCACCCGGCCCACATAGGCCGGACTGGGGTTGCTCTTGACCAGGCGCTGGATCAGCTGCCGGCCGATGAAGGGGCCCACGTTGGGGTGGTTGAACAGCGTGTCCAGCGCGATCTTCAGGCTGGCCCGGGGGTCGGCGGTGGTCTGGGCGGGAATGGTCGTGCCCAGGAAGCGCTTTTCCAGCGTCGAGTGGAAGGCCGGGTAGGCGCTCATCGGCTGCCAGTCGCGGTCAGGGTGGGGCGCGCCGCCCTGGAAACGGGTGGTGGTGCGGTCGGCCTCGTTGGGGCCGGCATACCAGCTGAAGCCGGTGAACACGCGCGCCAGGCCCTGGATGTCCGCGCCGGTGTAGCTCTCCTGGTCCTGGCCGTTGGGGCCGGGCTTCTTGATGCCCTGCGCGTCGAGCTGGTACAGCCCGATGGAGAAGAGCTGCATCACCTCGCGGGCGTAGTTCTCGTCGGGCACCCGGCCGGTGGCGGTGTTCTCCTTCTGGTTGCGAAGGTGGGACAGGTACAGGCCCATCATCGGGTGCAGCGTCACCGCCTCGAGCAGGTCGCGGTAGTTGCCGAAGGCCTGCGCACCCAGCATGTCCAGGTAGCTCGCCACGCCGCGCGGGTACTGCGCCACGTTGCCGTCGTTGAAGGACACCACGAAGATCTGCGACAGCGCGAAGGCCACCCGCTGGCGCAGCGGGTCCTGCCCGGTCACCGCCTGCTTCCAGAAGCTTTCCAGCAGGTGCCCCTGGCTGGACATGCTGCCCACCGGCAGCTCGCCCAGGCGCTGGTCCATGTAGGCGCGGTGCAGCGTCTGGGGCGCTGCGAACTGCGCGTTGATCCAGTCGCCGTAGGTCTGGGCGGACAGCGCCGCGATCGAGGCCTCGGTGGGTCCGAAGGTGGCCTGCGCCAGAAAGCGCGAGGCGTCCGCGGCACTGGGCTGAACCACGGCCGCGGCGGGCCCTTCGGCCGAAGGCGCACCGGCACCGCCGCAGGCGGCCAGCAGCACGGCAGCCGCCAGCGGGGCGAGCCAGCCCAGGCGCCGAGGTGTGGCGTCGGGGGCGGCGGCCTCAGGGGCGGTCGGCTGCGGCGTCGCGGGGGCTGGGCGGACGGGGCGCTCGAACAGGGCAGGCATGGCGGACTCCGGTGGGGCGGCGCGCAGTGTGCTGTCGGCGCAGCGGGCGCCGTTGCCAAACGCGTCACGGATCGTGGGATGCTGACAGGGCGTTACGACCCGCCGGTGAACAAATGAAACAGCGCGGGGAGCCGCCCTCAAGGCCGCGTGCCGACGGCCGATAACGCCGCGCTCAGACGCGGTCGACCCAGCGGCGCCCGGCCGCCGCATCGCCGCCGCCGCGGCGCACCCAGTCCTCGGCCTGGTCGGCGCCGATGGGCCCCACGTTGAAGTAGGCCGCCTGCGGGTGGGCGAGGTAGAAGCCGCTGACGCTGGCCGCCGGCGTCATGGCGAGCGATTCGGTCAGGCCCATGCCGATCTCGGCCGCGCCCAGCAGCTCGAACATCGCCCGCTTGGGGCCGTGGTCGGGGCAGGCCGGATAGCCCGGGGCCGGGCGGATGCCGCGGTAGCGTTCGGCGATCAGCTCGGCGTTGCTCAGCGCCTCGTCGGGCGCATAGCCCCAGAACTCGGTGCGCACGCGGCGGTGCAGGTATTCGGCGAAGGCCTCGGCCAGCCGGTCGGCCAGGGCCTTGAGCAGGATGGCGCGGTAGTCGTCGCCGGCCGCCTCGTAGGCCGCCACCCGGGCGTCGATGCCGCTGCCGCTGGTCACCGCGAAGCAGCCGACGTAGTCGTCGCCCTCGCCCAGCGGCGCCACGAAATCGGACAGGCAGCGGTTGGGGCGGCGCACGCCGTCCACCACCGGACGCTCGGTCTGCAGCCGCAGCCCGTGCCAGGTCATGGCCCGCACGCTGCGCGTCTCGTCGGTCCACAGCGCAATGTCGTCCTCGTCCACCCGGTTGGCCGGGTACAGGCCCACCACGCCGTGGGCCTGCAGCCAGCGGCCGCGGATGAGCTGCTCGAGCAGGGCCAGTCCGTCCGCGTGCACCCGCCGGGCCTGCTCGCCCACCACCTCGTCGTCGAGGATGGCCGGGTAGGGGCCGGCGAGGTCCCAGGTCTGGAAGAAGGGCCCCCAGTCGATGTAGCGGGAGAGCTCGGCGAGGTCCACGTTGCGCAGCACGCGCCGGCCGATGAAGCTCGGCCGCGGCGGCGCGTAGGCGCGCCAGTCGATGGGCGTGCGGTTGGCCCGCGCCTCGGCCAGCGGCACCAGCACCGCGGCCTTGCGGCCGGCGTGCAGTTCGCGCACCCGCTGCACATCGGCCTGCCAGTCGGCCACGAAGGCCGCGCGCCGCTCGGGGCTGAGCAGGTCGCTGCACACGCCCACGCTGCGCGACGCGTCGGGCACGTAGACCACCGGGCCGCTGTAGTGCGGCGCGATCTTCACCGCCGTGTGCACCCGGCTGGTGGTGGCCCCGCCGATCAGCAGCGCCGTGCCGCGCTCGCGGAACCACGGGTCGCGCTCCATCTCCGCGGCCACATGCTGCATCTCCTCCAGGCTGGGCGTGATGAGCCCCGACAGCCCGATGAGGTCGGCCCGCTCGGCCTTGGCGCGCTCGAGGATGTCGCGGCAGGGCACCATCACGCCCATGTTCACCACCTCGAAGTTGTTGCACTGCAGGACCACCGTGACGATGTTCTTGCCGATGTCGTGCACGTCGCCCTTGACGGTGGCGATGACCACGCGGCCCTTGGCCCGCACCTCGCCGCCGGCGGCCACCTGAGCGGCCTTCTCCGCCTCGATGTGCGGCAGCAGCCGCGCCACCGCCTGCTTCATCACCCGCGCGCTCTTGACCACCTGCGGCAGGAACATCTTGCCGGCGCCGAAGCGGTCGCCCACCACGTTCATGCCCGCCATCAGCGGCCCCTCGATGACATGCAGCGGACGCCCGCCCGCGGCCTCGGTGCGCGCCCAGGCCTCGTCGGTGTCGGCGTCGATGAACTCGGTGATGCCGTTGACCAGCGCATGCGACAGCCGCTCGTCCACGCTGCCCGAGCGCCAGGCCAGGCGGACCGAGTCGTCGCGGGCGGCGCCGCGGGCCCGCTCGGCCATCTCGATGAGCCGCTCGCCGGGCGTGAGCTCGGCCTCCCCGGGGCGGTAGGTGGGGCGGCGGTCGAGCACCACGTCCTCGACGCGCTCGCGCAGTTCGGGGTCCAGTTCGTCGTAGACGCCCACCATGCCCGCGTTGACGATGCCCATGTCCAGGCCGGCGCGGATGGCGTGGTACAGGAAGACGGTGTGGATGGCCTCGCGCACCGGTTCGTTGCCGCGGAAGCTGAAGCTCACGTTGCTCACGCCGCCGCTCACCTTGGCGCCCGGCAGGTTCTGCTTGATCCAGCGGGTGGCTTCGATGAAGTCCACCGCGTAGTGGTCGTGTTCCTCGATGCCGGTGGCAATCGCGAAGATGTTGGGGTCGAAGATGATGTCCTCGGGCGGGAAGCCCACCTCGTCGACCAGGATGCGGTAGGCCCGCTCGCAGATCTCGATCTTGCGCGCGAAGGTGTCGGCCTGGCCGCGCTCGTCGAAGGCCATGACCACCGCGGCGGCGCCGTAGCGGCGCACGAGCGTGGCCTGGCGGCGGAACTCGGCCTCGCCCTCCTTGAGCGAGATCGAGTTGACGATGCCCTTGCCCTGGATGCACTGCAGGCCGGCCTCGATGACGCCCCATTTGGAGCTGTCCACCATGATGGGCACGCGGGCGATCTCGGGCTCGCCGGCCACCAGATTCAGGAAGCGGACCATGGCCGCCTCGCTGTCCAGCATGGCCTCGTCCATGTTGATGTCGATGATCTGCGCGCCGTTCTCCACCTGCTGGCGGGCCACCGCCAGCGCGTCCTCGAACTGGCCGTTGAGGATCATCCGGGCGAAGGCCCGCGAGCCGGTGACGTTGGTGCGCTCGCCGATGTTGACGAAGAGATGCCCCTCGCCGATGGCCACCGGCTCGAGCCCGGACAGGCGCATGGGCGGCGGGGTGGTGCAGGGGGCGGCCTCGCCAGCCAGGGGAAGGCCGGGAGCAGGGGCAGCACGGGGGGCTTGCAGGGCGGACATCGGCAGCAGCACTCGGTCGCAGGGTTCGACGACCCGTGGCCACCGGGCTTGCCCAGGCTCACCACGGGCCCGCAGGGGCGGGTCGGGTGAGCGCCGTTCTCGCCAGCGATGCGGCGGGGCCGGGGGCCTCGTGCATCGCGGGACATCCCGAGCCTGGCGGTGGCCTCGCGGCTCGACCGTCGCAGCGCTCCTCGGGAAGACCCGGATTCTAGGAGCGGCGGCGGCCCGAAACACAGTGGTCGGGCCCGCGACTTGCCAAATCGTCGGTCTGCCGACGGTGACGGCATCATCGACGGGCCGGCACCCACCCCTTCCGATCCCTCTCGCATGTCCGCCTTGCCACCGCCCCTGCCACCGCCCTTGCCGCCGCACTTGCCGCCTCGCCAGCCTCAGCGGGCCGCCTGCACCCGCCGCCGCTTCCTGAGCCTGGGTGGCGCGGCGTCGGCCGGGTCGGCCGCGGCGCTGTTCGGCCTGACGGGCCTGAGCGGCTGCGCCAGCCGCCCGCCGGTGCCGGTTCCGCTGCCGCCCGCGGCCTCCTCGGTGCCCGGCTCGGCCGGCGGGCCCGCGCGTGGCGGCGGCGACGGTGCCGCAGCCTTCGTCTGGTCGCGAGACGCCGAGTCGGCCTTCACCGCCTTCAGCCGCTACCTGGGCCCCGGCCCGCTGGTGCGGCGCAGCGGCGACGACCGCGTCTGGCTGGTGCTGCCGGGCGAGAACCTCTATCCCGACGGCCGTGCGGCGCTCGCGCCCGCGGCCCGCCGCTGGCTCGATCAGGTGGCCCTGGTGATGCAGGCCTGGCCGGCCAGCGAGGCGCGCCTGGTCGGCCACACCGACGCCCGGGGTGCGGCCGCGGCCAACGACGCCCTGTCGCTCGAGCGGGCGCAAAGCGCGCGCGACTGGCTGGTGGCCCGCGGCGTGCCGGCCCGCAGGCTCAGCCTGGCCGGCCGGGGTTCGCGTGACGCCGGTGCGCCTGGCGGGGACCGGCGGCTGGAGTTGCTGCTGGGCGAGCGAGTGCGCTGAGCCGGCGCGGGCGGGTCCGGTGCCCGACTGGCTTCAGGCTCAGCCGTCCTGCCGGGCCATCAGCCCGCTGAACAGCGGGTCGCGGCGGTCTCGCGGGCGGTAGGCGCTGACCGCCTCGCGGATGGCGGCGATGTGCTCGGGCGTGGTGCCGCAGCAGCCGCCGGCGATGTTGAGGAAGCCGCTGCGCGCGAAGTCGGCCATCAGCCGGGCGGTCACCTCGGGGGTTTCGTCGAAACCGGTCTCCGACATCGGATTGGGCAGACCGGCGTTCGGGTAGCAGCTGATCCAGGTGTCGTCGGCCACCCGCGCCAGCTCCTCGATGTAGGGCCGCATCAAGGCGGCACCCAGTGCGCAGTTCAGCCCGATGGCCAGCGGCCGCGCGTGCCGCACGCTGTGCCAGAAGGCCCCCACCGTCTGGCCCGACAGGATGCGCCCGGACGCGTCGGTCACCGTGCCCGACAGGATCACCGGCAGGCGCTCGCCGGTGTCGGCCATCAGCTCGTCCAGCGCGAAGATCGCCGCCTTGGCGTTCAAGGTGTCGAAGATCGTCTCCACCAGGAAGAGATCGGCCCCGCCCTCCAGCAGCCCCTCGGCCTGCTCGCGGTAGGCATCGCGCAGCTGCGCGAAGCTCACGTTGCGGGCGGCCGGGTCGTTCACGTCCGGGCTGATGCTGGCCGTGCGCGGCGTCGGGCCCAGCGCACCGGCCACGAAGCGCGGGTGCTCGGGCGTGGAGAAGCGGTCGCAGGCGGCGCGGGCCAGGCGCGCTGCGGCCACGTTCATCTCGCGGGCGAGCGGGGCCAGCCCGTAGTCCTCCTGGGCGATGGAGGTGGCGCCGAAGGTGTTGGTCTCGATCAGGTCGGCCCCGGCGGCCAGGTACTGCTCGTGGATCTGCTGGATGAGCGCAGGCTGGGTGAACTGCAGCAGCTCGTTGTTGCCCTTGAGGTCGCTCGGGTGGTCGGCGAAGCGCTCACCGCGGTAGTCGGCCTCGCTCAGCCGGTGCTGCTGGATCATCGTGCCCATCGCGCCATCCAGGATGAGGATGCGCTGCCGGAGAATCGCGGGCAGCGCGGCGCCCCGGGTGTAGGAGGGGCCGGCGGGTGGCGGGCCCTTCGGCTCGCTCGTGGAAGACATCGAAAGCGGCGGCGTCAGGTTCATCGCCCGATTCTAGGAATGACCCACCTTCTCCCCCTGCAGGCCTGGGACTGGCTGCAATCCAGGCCCGACGCGGTGTTCATCGACATCCGCATGGAGATCGAGCACCTGTACGTCGGCCATCCCCCCGGCGTGGTGCACCTGGCCTGGTACGAATACCCGGAGCTCACGCCTGATGCGGCGGCCTTCGTGGCCGCGGTGGAGCGCGAGGCCGGTGGCCGCGAGCGGCCGGTGCTGCTGATCTGCCGCTCGGGCAATCGCACTGTGCATGCGGGCCAGGCCCTGGAGGAGGCGGGTTTCCGGGAGGTTGCCCACGTCGTCCACGGCTTCGAGGGTGACCTGGACGAGCGGGGTCACCGTAGCCAGCTCAACGGCTGGCGCTTCGATCGCCTGCCCTGGGGGCAGCTGTAGCCGGCGGCGTGCCCAGCGGGGCGGGCCGCGTGGGGGCGGCGGCGTCCAGGTCGGTGGTGCTCGTGTCGGAGAACAGCGAGTTGCGAAACGGCAGGGCCCGCGGGCCCACGTCGTCCATCGCCCACAGTGCCAGCGCCTTGGCCGACATGGGGCGTGCGAAGAGGTAGCCCTGCAGCTGGTCGCAGCCGAGCGAGCGCAGGATGCGCTGCTGGCCCTCGGTTTCCACCCCCTCGGCCACCACCTTCAGGCCCAGCGCCTGGGCCAGCTTGACCACCGCATCGACGATGGCTCGGGCGTCGCCGCTGGTTTCCAGGTCGGCCACGAAGCTCTGGTCGATCTTCAGCTCCTCCGCGGGCAGCTGGCGCAGGTAGGCCAGGCTCGAGTAGCCGGTGCCGAAATCGTCGATGGAGATGTGAACGCCCAGCGCCTCCAGCCGCGCGAAGAGGGCCTTGGTGCTGCCGGTGTCGTCCATCGCCGCCGATTCGGTGATCTCGCAGGTCAGCAGCCGCGGATTGACCCGGTGCCGGCGCAGCGCCTCCGCGATGCGATCGACGATGTCCTCCTGGCGCATCTGCTGCACCGACAGGTTGATGGCCACCCGCATGCGCAGGCCCTGGTCGCGCCAGGCGCGCGCCTGGCGGCAGGCCTCGTCGATGACCCAGTTGCCCAGCATGCCGATGAGCCCGAAGCGCTCGGCCACCGGAATGAACACGCCCGGCGACACCACCCCCCGCAGCGGGTGGCGCCAGCGCATCAGGGCCTCCGCGCCGGTGATCTCGCCGGTGGGCGCGTTCACCTTGGGCTGGTAGAAGAGCTCGAGCTCGCCCTGCTCGATGGCGCGCCGCAGGTCGCGCACCATGTCCACCTGATCGCGGGGAGGAGCCACCATGTGGGGCTCGAAGACGCAGTGGGTGGCCCCGCCGCTGCGCTTGGCCGCCGCGGTGGCGCGCTCGGCGCGGGCGATCAGCACCGATTCGGCGCCGTGGTCGGGGAACAGCGCCACCCCGACCGAGCAGGACAGCGAGAACTCCCGCCCCTGCACGACCACCGGCTGCTGCATCCGTTCGACCAGCCGCGCGGCGCGCTCGATCACCGCCAGGCTGCCGCTGGGCTGGGGCACCAGCAGCACGAACTTGTCGCCGTTCAGGCGGCCCACCGCATCGTCCGGCGCGGCCAGCGCGGCCAGCCGCTCGGAGAAGGCGCGCAGCAAGGCGTCGCCCACCGCATGGCCGAGCGCCTCGTTGACCGGACGGAAGCCGTCCACGTCCACCATCAGCACCCCCAGGCCCTGGTGGCTGGCCTCGGCGCGGGCGGCCATCGAGTGCAGCCGGGCCTCGAGTGCCTCGCGGTTGAGCAGGGTGGTCAGCGGGTCGCGGGTGGAGGCCAGGGCCAGGTCGGACTCGGCAGCCTTCAGGATGCGCCGGATGCGCTGGTCGATGCCCGCGCCGGCCATCAGTGCGAAGAAGAGCGCCGGCACGCCGACGACCGACAGCAGCCACAGGGACTCGCCGGCCACCGTGCCGGCCGCGGCATCGGCGCTGCGCAGCAGCTGACCCGCCCGCTCCAGGCTGCCCGTGCCCAGGCGGGAGCCGGAGAAGGCCGCACACCACACAGCACCGAACGAGCCCGCCAGGCTTGCGGCGATGCCGAAGAGGGCCCGGCGCCCTGCCCGTTGACGGGCACCGATCAGCGCCAGGCGGCTGCTTAAGGCAACGGCCAGCAGTGCACCGGCCACGCCGATGGTCCATTCCCGCGCGGCGGGCATGGCGGTGGAAGGCAGCGCCGCGCCGAGCAGCCCGAGCACGGGCACGAGACCCACGCCGGCAAGCAGCGCCAGCGCCGCCAGCAGCGCGGCCCGCCGGTGCGAGCCCGAACGTGCGGCCAGCTCGCACACCACCAGGCTGATCGCGGTGGCCACCACCCACGCCCAGCCCTGGGCCGCCAGCGACCAGCGCGCCACCTCCAGCCCTGGCAGCGCGGGCAGCACCACCGCTTGCACGCTCCACAGCGTGCTGCCCAGCGCCAGGCCGGCGAACACCCGCCAGCGCGCGGCCATTTCCCGCTGTGCCCGCAGGGCCTGCATCAGCAGCGCCATGCAGGCGTAAAGCCCGAATGCACCCAGGGCGACCGCCGTCAGCGCGGGGGCGGTCTGCAGTGGGGGCAGGGGCAACCAGGGGGACATGGGCAAGCGCAGGGGCGGCGGCGGGGCGGCGAGGACGGCGTGTGGGCGCGGGCGGAGTGTTCGGATGCCGAGGAAGCCGGATGGCGCCGCGCGGGGCCGATGTCCGGGGGATATCGGTGCGGCCCGACCGGCCTTGAGCCGCAGGGCAGCGACAAGCCGGCCGCCGTCTAGCTTGGCACGCTGCGCGCGAGGAAGCCCACGCCGCGCCGCAGGCGAACCTCGGGTTTCACCCGATGCTCGGCTTCGAGCTGCGACAGGAACTCATCGGGCTCGAAGGCTTCGCCGAGCACGTCCACCTGCCGCCGCACCGCAGCGAAATCGCCCGGCGTCAGCTGCTCGAGCGGGCGCAGCCGCTCGGCCTGCTCGGGCGTGAGCGCGGCGGCATCGCCGCCGAGCGCCTCGACCACGAACATGCGCTCGCGCTGGGAGGCGGTGAGGGGCCGGAAGCGGATCTTGAAGGTGAAGCGGCGCAGGGCCGCCTCGTCCAGATCGTCGAAGAGGTTGGTGGTGCAGATGAAGATGCCGGCGAAACGCTCCATGCCCTGCAGCATCTCGTTGGTCTCGCTGACCTCGTAGTGGCGCTCGGCCCGCTGCCGGCTGCGCAGGTAGCTGTCGGCTTCGTCGAGCAGCAGCACCGCCCCCTCGGCGGCCGCATCGGCAAACATCCGGGCCATGTTCTGTTCGGTCTCGCCGACGAACTTGCTCATCAGGTCGCTCGCCTGCCGCACCATCAGGGGCCGCCCCAGCTGCTCGGCGATGTGCTCGGCCAGGGCCGTCTTGCCGGTGCCGGGGGCGCCGTGGAAACACAGCGTGCCCCACGACCTTCGGCGCAGCGCCTCCACGATGCGCGGCACCTCGAAGCGCGATTCGGTGTTCAGCAAGGACAGGTCGTACCGCGTGACCACCCGCCGCGCGCCGCGCACCGCGGCATCCGCCTGGCCGAGCGCCCGGTCGGCATGGGCGATCTGGCGCTCGATCAGCAGGTCAAGGCTCAGCGGGTGGGCCGCTTCGCCGGTCGCGCCGGTCGCGCCGGTCGGGCCGGTCGACGCGGAATCGGCCTGCACGGCGCCGGCGGGCCGTGGCTGCGAGGCCAGCCGGGCGAATTTCACCGCCGTGCGGATCTGCGCGGGTGTCAGGCCCCGACGCTCGGCCAGGCGCGCGGCGAAGTCCGCCGGCAAGTCGAGCCCCGCGAGCGCGCGGCGCACCAGCTCCTCGCGCGCCCCCGGCGGCGGGCTCTTGAGTTCCAGGTGGTACTGGAAGCGGCGCCGGAAGGCAGGGTCGATCTGCTCGATGCGGTTGGTCACCCAGATCACCGGCACCGGGTTGGTCTCCAGGATCTGGTTCACCCAGGCCTTGCCGCTCACGCTGCCGCTGGGCGAGCCGTCGCCGGTTTCCAGCCGGGCCATCAGCTGGGCGGCTTCGGTGGAGATGGGCGGAAACACGTCTTCGACCTCGTCAAAGAGCAGCGCCACCTGCTCGCTGCCCTTGAGGAAGACCTGGCTGATCTGCAGCGACCGGTAGCGGTCGCGCCCGGACAGGCTGTTGCCGTCGCGGTCGGCGTATTCGACCTCGTAGAGCTGCACGCCCGCGGCCTGCGCCACCACCTTGGCCAGCTCGGTCTTGCCCGTGCCCGGCGGCCCGTAGAGCAGCACGTTCACGCCCGGCTCGCGGCGGGCCACCGCCTGGCTGAGCAGCGAACCCAGCACCGCCACCTCGTCGCTGACGAAGGCGAAATCGGACGGGCCGAGCTCGCTGCGCACGACCGGGCGGGTGAACACGGCCATCAGTTCGCCCGGCCCGTCATAACGGCGCATCAGCACCGGCGGCAGCTGTTCGCTGACCTTCATCAGGTCGGCCAGGTCGGTGATGTTGTGCTCGGAGATCAGGTTCTCCACCATGCCGATGCGCTCCAGGCGCGAGCCGGCCCGCAGCGCGTCGGCCACGTCGGTCTCGCTGACGCCGGCCACCTCGGCGATGGCGGCGAAGGCCTCCTGGGCGTTGGACACCTTGAACTCCACCAGCAGCCCGCGCAGGTCGCGCTGGTAGCGCGCGAGCGTGCCGTACAGCAGCAGCGCCCGCTCGGCCGGGTTGAGCTGCAGCAGCCCGGCCAGCGCGTCGATGTTCTTCTGCACGAGCGTGGACTCGCGGCGCAGGCTGCGGCCGAGCCAGTCGGCGGTGCTCACCAGCACCTGCAGCAAGTCCTTGGGCGCGTCCTTGATGTACTCGTCGATGTAGAAGAAGAGCGTGCCTTCCTCGTAGGGCCCGTGCCAGGCGCCGTGGCGGGCCATGAAGGCCGCGTCGGTGAGCGCCTCGTGGCCTGTCCAGTGCTCGTTGCCGCGGCAGCGCTGGGCGAGAAAGCCGCGCAGCCGGCCGAGCACCGCAGTGGGCCACACCAGGTGGCGACCGGTCAGCGTCAGCAGGTTGTTCCAGTCGCGCCGCAGGTTGAAGCGCCCGGCATGCCGGGTGGTCAGCGTGAGCACGAAGTGGGTGCACATGCGGTCGAGCACCGGCGCCTGCTCGAGCCCGGGCGACAGCATCAGCCGGGCGTCGGCGGCCAGGGTGCGGGCATCGGCGGGCTTGCGAGGCATGCGGCGTTTCCTCTCCCGGCGGCGCCGGGCGGGTGATCTTGTCGCAGCCGCCCGCCAGCGGCAAGCCGGCAAGGCCCGGGGTCAGTCCCAGGTCAGTGCAGCACCAGGGGCTGGTGCATCCAGTCGCTGAAGCCGGAGAGGAATTCGTCGATGGACTCGGTCGTGGGCCCGGCCTCGACCAGCGCATCGACCTGCTCGCGGAACTGGCGTGCCAGCGCGCCGTCCAGGTAGATCTCCTTGCGCGAGCGCTTGTCTACGATCTCGTAGCCACCCCGCGGGGAGGCCGGCGCCCCGTCGTGCGCCCGGGGGGGAACGCTGTCGAGTTCGAACTGCATCACGGCGAACTGGTCGGAGTTGTAGAGAAGCTGCATCCTGCGCGTGGCGCCCGTGAGGGGCGACCTCCATGCACAGCACATGCGGCTGGCACGGGGTGAATCAAGGGCCTGCGCGCAGCCGCAGCTCGAGCGAGTCGCCGTCGCCGGGCGAGGCGAGCACGGCGCGGATCGGCAGGTGATCGCGGCGCGGGTCGAGCCAGACGTCCACCCGGGTGTCGTTGGCGTCCTGCGGTTCACGCACCAGGTGCACCCCCGCGGCGGCGGCGTCGCGGCCGCGCCCGCTCGTCTGCGGCGACGCGAGCGCGGGCTCGGTGCAGCGCAGGCTCCAGGTCTGGGCATGGCCGCGCGCGCCGGTCACCCACAGGCTGAAGGTGTCGCCGGCCACGAGCGGCCGGCCGGTGGCGTTGGCGCGGGCCGCCAGCTGGATCATCCAGCTCAGCCGGTCCTGGGCGTCCGGCGGGAAGGCCGTGACGGTGGCGGATGACGAGTAGCGCACCACGCCTTCGGGTCGCAGGAACCGGGCGCTGTGCTCCCGTCCGGCGGTGCGCCGCTCGACGAAGCGCTCCGGCGCCAGCCCCAGTGGCGAGATCGCCCCTTCGCTGACCCACTGCAGCAGCAGCCAGCCCGCCAGGCGGCCCTCCAGGCGGGCGCGGTAGCGGCCTTCATCGTGCGACCAGCTCAGAAGGCCACTGCCGCCGAAGCGGCCCAGGCGCAGTTCGTAGTCCAGCTCGCGGGGCGCAGGCAGCGCCATCACGGGCGCCGCGCGGGCCGTGCCCGGCGTGATCCAGGCGCCCGCCAGGGGTGCCGCGCCGCCCAGCGCGAGCAGCTGGCGCCGCGTGAGGCCGGTATTGGCCTGGCCGTCGGGCCCCCTGGCCGCGGTCGCAGAATCGGGCGCTGGGCTCAAAGCCGGAACTCCTTCGAACATGAAACTCGCCACCCTAGCCGACGGCTCGCGCGATGGCCACCTCGTGGTGGTCGCCGACGACCTCGATCAGGCCCACTATGCCTGCGCCGGCGCCTCCCGGCTGCAGGCGCTGCTGGATGACTGGAACTTCCTGTCGCCTCAACTCGAGGACATCAGCGCGACCCTGGCCGGCGGCAAGGCGCGCCATGCGATGCCCTTCGACCCGACGCTCGTGCGGGCGCCGCTGCCGCGTCCGCCGCGCTGCGTTCGCCTGGTCCTGCACCGCGAGGGCGACCAGGCGCTCGCCGGCACGCCGTGCGCGGTGGTCGAGGAGCCGGCCTGGTTCGGCGGCCCGCGCTGGCCGGGCGAGCCCGCGGCGACGGCCCAGTGGCATTGGCAGCCGCACCTGGCGTTGGTGACCGCCGACCTGCCCTGGGGCGCCGACCCTGCGCGTGCGGCCGAGGCGGTGCGGCTGATGGGTTGGGCGGTGCGCCCCCTGCTGGCAGGCATCGTCACCGGCCTGGGGGCGGGCGAGGCGTCCTTGCAGGATCGCGCCGGTGTGGCGTCGGCATCGGCATCGGCCTGGCGGTTCGCGCCGCTGCTGGCCACGCCCTCCACCTTGCCGGCCTCGGCGGAGGGCTGGAACTGGCGACGCCTGCCGGTTGGCGCGGACGGACCGATCCGGCTGCCGCGGGGCAGCTCCAGCCTGGCGGGGGCCGCCGGCTGGCCAGCGGCCAACGCGCTGGGGCCGGCGCTGGCGGCCGTCGCGCAGCGCGCACCCTTGCCGGCCGGCACCGTCGTGCTGCTGCCCCTGGCCGAGCCCGAAGCCCACCCGACGCTGCCGGCGGGTGCAATCGGCTGGAGCCTGGCCCTGGTGGACGCGACGGGCGCGGCGCCGCTGGGCGAGGTGGTGTTCACCGAACGCCAGACGCGCGCGGCCGGCGCGGTCTGAGCGCCGCCCTCTTCACGTTTACACGTCAGCCCAGCGCGGGCTGCGGTGGCCACAATCGGGGGGGTCGGGGTGGACCCAGGGCAGGCGGTATCCGGCCCAGCGCAGGCTGCCGGCCCTCCACGCGCCTGCGCCGCCCGCCTTCGCCTTCGTTCCCGCCCTCGCCCTAGCCCTCGCCACCAGCAGGAGTCTTCAGATGGCCACCGACGCTTCCAGCTTCAGCTCCTTCGTTCCGGGTTTCGAGTTCCTGCAGGGACTGGTGAAGAACGCCGGAGCCGCGTTGCCGGGCATCGGCCAGTGGGTCGCGCCGACCCTGGACCCGGCCGAACTGGACAAGCGCATCGAAGAGCTGCGCACCGTGCAGTTCTGGCTCGAGCAGAACGCCCGCATGCTGGGCGCCACCATCCAGGCGCTGGAGGTGCAGCGCATGACGCTGTCCACGCTGCAGACGATGAATGTGCAGATGGGCGACCTGCGCGAGTCGCTGCGGGTGAAGGTGCCCGAGCGCGCCGCGCCCGAACCGGTGGCAGCCCCCGCGCCGGCTTCGGCCTTCGCCAAGGCGGGCGGCAAGGCCGCGGCCGAGCCGGCCGCCACCGGCTCCGATGCGGGCCCCGATTCAGGCACCAAGCCGGCGGCCGCAGCCGGCGCGGTCGACCCGATGCAGTGGTGGGGCGCGCTGACGCGCCAGTTCACCGAGCTGGCCTCGCAGGCCATCCAGGACGGGGCGGGCGGTGCGGCCCGCAAGGCGGCCGACACGCTGGTGCAGCAGTCCATCGACGCCACCGGCGAGGCCTTCCGCGCTGCGGCGGCCATGCCCGCGGCCACGGTGAAGCAGGCGTCCGCCGCGATGCGCAAGGCGGTGAGCGCCGCGCCGGCGGCGCCGGCATCATCGGCACCGGCGCGCAAGCGCCCGGTGGCCCGCAAGCGCTCCCCCTGAACCACTGCCGATGAAGCGATTCCTCCACGCCCATGCCACCCATCCCCAATGGCGGATGGCCCTCGGCCTGGTGGCCGCGCAGATCGAGGCGCAGCGCGGCAGCGGAGGCCGCGTGGACGTGCCCACGCTGGGCTGGGCCTACATCACCGACCACCTCGCGCCGCAGGCTCCCGCCCTGCTGGACGGTCTTCGCGAGCGCTGGCCCGGGGTGCACTGGGTCGGCTCGGTGGGCGTGGGCATCGCCGCCAGCGGCGTCGAATACATCGACGAGCCAGCGCTGGCGGTGATGCTGTCGGACATTCCGGTGACCGATTTCCGGGTGTTCTCCGGCGCCCAGCCGCTGGTGCAGGGCGGCCAGCGCCACCTGGCCTTCGAGGCCGCGACCGCGCTCGTCCACGCCGATCCGGCCACGCCGGATCTGGCCGACCTCATCGCCGAGATGAGCGACCGCACCACCACCGGCTACCTGTTCGGTGGCCTGGCCGCTTCGCGCGGGCCGGCCTGGCACCTGGCCGATGGCGCGTTCCAGGGCGGGCTGTCGGGCGTGGCTTTCGGGCGCGACGTGGCCTTGCTGTCGCGGGTCACGCAGGGCTGCCAGCCGGTGGGCCCCACGCGGCGCATCACCCGCTGCGAGCGCAACGTCGTCTACGAGCTCGACGGCGCGCCGGCGCTGGACTGCCTGGTGCAGGACGTCGATGCCACGGATGCCGATCCGCGCGCGGCCTTCGCACGCCTGCAGCGGGTGCTCATCGGCCTGGCCGCCGCCGACGAAGACCTGGTTTCGCGCCCCGGACAGTTCGGCTCGGACACGGTGGTGCGCCACATCGTCGGCTTCGATCCCCAGCAGCGCGGCATCGCCGTGGCCGATGCGGTCGAGCCGGGTCTGCGCGTGGCCTTCTGCACCCGGGACACCGACGCCGCGCGGCGCGACCTGATCCGCATCTGCGCGGAGATCCGCGAGGAACTCGAGCCGGAGGCCTGGCCGCGCGAGGCGGCCGCTGTCACCACGCCGGGCTCCGGCGGCGAGGCCGGTGCCGCCCCCCAGGCAGCCGGCATCCTGGGCGCGGTCTACGTCAGCTGCTCGGGGCGCGGCGGCCCGCACTTCGGCGGGCCCAGCGCTGAGATGAAGATCGTCCAGCATGCGCTGGGCGACGTGCCCCTGGTGGGCTTCTTCGCCGCCGGCGAAATCGCCCGGCACCACCTGTTCGGCTACACCGGCGTGCTCACGGTCTTCACCGACCGCGCGACCGACCGCGCGACCGGCCGCTGAGCTGCGCGGGCCGCTCAGGTCCCGTGCCGGGCGCCGGCCAGGGGTCGTGACGGCATCGCCGGGGGTCAAAGCCCTGTCCGCCTTTTCGCGGGCCGGCCCTGCGCGGCCAGGGGCATCGCCAGACGCTACATTGGTCGACCCGGTTCTCCCGCTGTCGCGCCGCCCGCGCGCCCGGCGTCCACCCGCGGAAGCTTTCGCATCCCTGCACCGGAGCCCATCCGTCCAGCCCCATGAATGCCCCCGAAGCCCTTTCCCAGCTGACCGCCGCCGCTGCCCCTGAACGCCGGGCTCGCCAGGCCGAGGTGGTGGCCGCCCTGGGCGCATTGCTGCCCACCCACGCCCTGTTGTGGCAGCGCGAGGATGTGGTGCCCTACGAGTGCGACGGCCTGACCGCCTACCGCGAGCAGCCGCTGGTGGTGGTACTGCCCGAGACCGAGGCCCAGGTGGCCGCCGTGCTGCGCGAGTGCCACCGCCTTCGGGTGCCGGTGGTCGCCCGCGGGGCGGGCACGGGCCTGTCCGGCGGCGCGATGCCCCATGCGATGGGCGTCACGCTGAGCCTGGCCAAGTTCAACCGCATCGTCGAGGTCAACCCGACCGCTCGCACCGCCACCGTCCAGTGCGGCGTGCGCAACCTGGCCATCAGCGAGGCCGCCGCCCGCCACGGCCTCTACTACGCGCCCGACCCGTCCAGCCAGATCGCCTGCACCATCGGCGGCAACGTCGCGGAGAACTCCGGCGGCGTGCATTGCCTGAAGTACGGCCTCACGCTGCACAACGTGCTGCGGGTGCGCGGCTTCACTGTCGAAGGCGAGGCGGTCGAGTTCGGATCGCTCGCGCTGGATGCGCCGGGCCTGGACCTGCTCAGCGTGGTGGTGGGCAGCGAGGGCATGCTGGCCGTCACCACCGAAGTCACCGTCAAGCTCGTGCCCAAGCCGCAGGTGGCGCGCTGCATCATGGCGAGCTTCGACGACCTGCGCCGCGCCGGCGACGCGGTGGCCGCGGTCATCGCCGCGGGCATCATCCCGGCCGGTCTGGAGATGATGGACAAGCCCATGACGGCGGCCGTCGAGGACTTCGTCCACGCCGGCTACGACCTCACCGCCGAGGCCATCCTGCTGTGCGAGAGCGACGGCACGCCCGAGGAGGTCGAGGAGGAGATCGGCCGCATGAGCGAGGTGCTGCGCGCGAGCGGCGCGACCACCCTCACCGTGAGCGCCGACGAAGCCCAGCGCCTGCGCTTCTGGAGCGGCCGCAAGAATGCCTTCCCGGCCAGCGGTCGCATCAGCCCGGACTACATGTGCATGGACTCCACCATCCCGCGCAAGCGGCTGGCCGACATCCTGCTGGCCATCGCCGAGATGGAGAAGACCTACGGGCTGCGCTGCGCGAACGTCTTCCATGCGGGCGACGGCAACCTGCACCCGCTCATCCTCTACGACGCGAACGACCCGGACCAGCTGCGCCGCTGCGAGCTCTTCGGTGCCGACATCCTCGAGACCAGCGTGCGCATGGGCGGCTCGGTCACCGGCGAGCACGGCGTGGGCGTGGAAAAGCTCAATTCGATGTGCGTTCAGTTCAGCCCCGCCGAGCTCGAGCGGATGATGGCCGTCAAGCACGCCTTCGATCCGCACGCCCTGCTGAACCCGGGCAAGGTCATCCCCACGCTGAACCGTTGTGCCGAGTACGGAAAGATGCACGTCAAGCGCGGCCTGCTGCCCTTCTCCGACCTTCCCCGTTTCTGACCCCCGGCCGCACAGGGCGTTTGCCTGCGCCGGGCGCTGCCCCGCCCCCTTTGCTCATGAACCCGATCTCCAACGACCCCGCGCTGCAGCTTCTCGTGGATCGCGTGCGCGACGCTGCCGCAGCGGGTACGCCGCTGCGCATCGTGGGCGGTGGCACCAAGGACTTCTACGGCGAGGCGCCGGTGGGCGAGGCGCTGCACACCGACCTGCTCGAGGGCGTTTCCAGCTACGAGCCCACCGAGCTCGTGGTCACCGTGCGCTCGGGCACGCTGCTGTCCGAGCTCGAGGCGATGCTGGCCGACAAGGGCCAGTGCCTGCCCTTCGAGCCGCCGCACCTCGGTGCGGGCGGCACGGTGGGCGGCATGGTGGCCGCGGGGCTGGCCGGCCCGGCGCGTGCGGCGGTGGGCAGCGTGCGCGACTACCTGCTGGGGGCCACCTTGCTGGACGGCCGCGGCCAGGTGCTCAGCTTCGGCGGCCAGGTGATGAAGAACGTCGCCGGCTATGACGTGGCCCGGCTGCTGGCCGGCTCGATGGGCAGCCTCGGGCTGATCCTGGAGGTGTCGCTGAAGGTGCTGCCGGTGGCGCCGGCCACGCTCACGCTGCGCTTCGACCTGGACGAGCCGCTGGCGCTGAACCGGCTGAACGCCTGGGCGGGCCAGCCCTTGCCGGTCAACGCCAGCGCCTGGTGGGACGGCACGCTGGTGGTGCGGCTGCGTGGCGCCCAGGCGGCGGTGGCCAGCGCGGCGCGGCAGTTGGGCGGCGAGGCGCTCGACGCCGCGCTGGCCGAGGCCTTCTGGACCGACATCCGCCACCAGCGCGACGAATTCTTCCGCCGCGCCGCGGCCGCGGCGGCGTCCGGTGCAGCGGCGCTGTGGCGGCTTTCGCTGCCGTCCACCGCGCCGAGCCTGGCGCTGCCCGGCGAGCAGCTCATCGAGTGGGGCGGTGCGCAGCGCTGGGCGCTCACGCCGGCCCCGGCGAGCGAGGTGCGCGCCGCCGCCAGTCAGGCCGCGGGTCACGCCACGCTCTACCGCAGCGCCGACAAGTCCGCCGGCGTGTTCTCCCCGCTGCCCTCACCGCTCGACCGCATCCACCGCGAGTTGAAGAAGTCCTTCGACCCGGCGGGCATCTTCAACCCCGGGCGGCTCTACCCCGGGCTTTGAGGCCACCCCCGCCAGAGATCCCATCCCGAAAGCCCCATGCAGACCCACCTCGCCCCCGAGTTCAAGGGCACCGCCGACGGCCAGGCCGCCGAGGCCATCCTGCGCAAGTGCGTGCACTGCGGTTTCTGTACCGCCACCTGCCCGACCTACCAGATCCTGGGCGACGAGCTGGACGGTCCCCGCGGCCGCATCTACCTGATGAAGCAGGTGCTCGAGGGCGCCGAGGTGACGCGCAAGACGCAGCTGCACCTGGACCGCTGCCTGACCTGCCGCAACTGCGAGACGACCTGTCCGTCCGGCGTCGAATACGGCCACCTGGTGGACATCGGCCGACGCCTGGTCGAGCAGCGGGTGGAGCGACCGGCGGGTGAGCGGGCGCTTCGCTGGCTGCTCAAGGAAGGCCTGACCTCGCCCCTGTTCGGCCCGGCCATGGCCGTCGGACAGCGGGTGCGCGGCCTGCTGCCGGCCAGCCTGAAGGCCAAGGTGCCCCGGCCCTCTGGCGCCAACGCCCACCGCTGGCCCACGCGCAGCCACCCGCGCCGGGTGCTGATGCTCATGGGCTGCGTGCAGCCGGCGATGATGCCCAACATCAACAGCGCCACGGCCCGGGTGCTCGATGCAGCCGGCATCCAGACGCTGGTGTCCGACGGTGCGGGCTGCTGCGGCGCCATCCGCACCCACCTGAACGACCACGAGGGGGGGCTTGCGGACATGCGCCGCAACATCGACGCCTGGTGGCCTCTGGTGGAGGGGCTCACCTCCCAGGGCCGCGTCGAGGCGATCGTGACCAATGCGTCGGGATGCGGCGTGGCGGTGAAGGACTACGGCCACGCACTGGCCGGCGACCCGGACTACGCCGACAAGGCGCGCCGGGTGGCTTCGCTCGCGCGCGACCTGTCCGAACTGCTGCCCGACATCGCGCCGGCGCTGAAGAGCCGGCTGGGTCGGCGCGGCCTGGGCCCTCAGGTGCCGCGTCGCCTGGCCTACCACCCGCCGTGCACGCTTCAGCACGGGCAGCAACTGCGCGGCGGGGTGGAGACCCACCTGGCGGCCCTCGGGTTCGAGATCGAACGCGCCCCCAGTGACGCGCACCTGTGCTGTGGCTCGGCCGGCACCTATTCGGTGCTGCAACCCGAGCTCGCCTACGAGCTGCGGGATCGCAAGCTGCGCTCGCTCGAGCCGGTGAACGCCCAGGCCATCGTCTCGGCCAACATCGGCTGCATCCAGCACCTGCAGTCGGGCACGCCCGTGCCGGTGCGGCACTGGGTGGAGGTGCTCGACGAGGCGCTGGGCTCGGTCTGAGCTCAGCCGGCCAGCGCCACCGTTGCCGCCCCCGCTCCCGCCGAGCGGAGCGGCTGGCGCGCACCACGGGCCAGCCGGACGGCGTCCAGCCGCACACCCCAGCGGTCCAGCGCCTGCCAGAACAGGCGCGACTCCCCCGGGTGCAGCTGACCATCGCTTCGGATGACCTCGAAGGCCAGCGTCAGCACCTCCTGGCGCACCTGCAGGTCCGGCACCGCGTCGAGCCAGGCGTGGGCCTCCTCGCCGTCGAGCTTGAACATCGAGTCGCCGGTGCGGGCCTGCCGTTCGAGCAGCCCGGCGCAGACTTCCCGCATCACCTGGTAGAAGCGCTCGCGCGGCAGGCCCAAGCGTTCGTAGGCGTGTGCATCGTCCAGGGCCTGCACCTCGCAGGCACCCAGGCGCCCATCGGCGACGATGGCCAGCACCAGCACGCGGGCGGCGGCTTCCGGCGAACCGGAGGCGATGGCGGCCACCGGCAGGCGGGAGCTGGAGCTGGAGCTGTGGAGCGGAGCGGCGGTGTTCATGGCGATGGGGGTTGACCTTCGGCGGGCAGCGGCGCTGCCCGACGGGCCTGCACTACATCGCGCTGGCCGGCCGGCATTCAATTCGAATCTTCGGGCCCCGGACTTCGGTTTTCCGGAATCGGCCTGGCCCCACCCTGGCCGGGATCAGGGCCTTTCGTCGGCAGCCGACGGGGGAGCGGTCACGGGTTTCGCGGCCGGCTGGCGGACGGCCAGCGCCACGCCCAGCACCAGAAGGCCGATGCCGGTGGCCGTCAGCACCGGCGGCCACTGGCCGCGCAGCACGAAGGCATAGGCCAGCGCGGCGAGCGTCTCGAACACGATGAGCTGTCCCACCAGCCGGGTGGGCAGGCGCTGGCTGGCCTCGTTCCAGCACAGCGTGCCCAACCAGGACGCGAACAGCGCGATGGCCAGCATCAGGCCCAGGAAGGCCAGCGGCTCGGGCCCCAGCGGCATGGGGAAGTCCGATCCGGTGAGGGCCAGGTAGGCCCAGGTGAGCGCATAGCCGAGCGCCGCCAGCGGCAGCGTGGCCAGGCCCTGGGCGGTGGCCCAGACGCGGGGGCTGCGGTCCGGGTGGGCGCGCAGCCAGTCGGCGTTGGCCAGCGGATACCAGGTCCAGCAGACCACCGCGCCTGCAGCCAGCAAGGCGCCCAGCCCGTAGGCAAGCAGGTCGCCGTCCGGCTGCGCGCGCAGGCGGGTCAGCTCGTCCTGGTTCACCAGGGCCAGGCCCGCTGCGGTCAGCAGCAGCGCGGGCAGCAGCGCGCGCCAGGGCAGTCGTCCGTCACGGGTCGCATCGCGCCGGTTGGAGATCAGCGCGATCACCACCGGCAGCGTGCCGATGATCATCGTGGGCAGCGGCCCGCCGGCCTGCTGAATGGCGCTGGCGAGGAAGAGGTAGTAGACGACATTGCCCACCAGGCCGAGCCGGGCCGCGGCCCACCAATCGGATGCGCTGAGCTCGCGCAGCCGCTGCCAGTCAAGCGCGGCCAGGCCGATGGCCATCAGGCCGAACGCGAGGTACCGGCCGAAGGCCAGCAGCGCGGCGGGATAGTCGGGCAGCATCTGCGGCCCCGCGAACACCAGACCCCACATGAGCCCGGCGGCCAGGGCGAAGAGCACCCCGCTCCACAGCGTGGAAGGCGAAAGCGCGGCGGGCACTGGCGGGGCGGAAGCGGACATGCGCGGCAGTGGCGTGGACGGGCCGCGATTGTGGGGCGCGGGGGTGGGGTGGGCGCAGGGGTGTGGGCAAGGACGCCAGCGGAGAACGTCTGCGAGGACGTCTGCGAGGACGTCGGCGAAGCGTCCGCAAGAAGGCCCGTGCAGGCGTGCCCTGCCAGCGCTAGCCCAGCCAGGCCGCCCAGTGCCGCGTGAGCGGGGTGGCCGGCTTGGCCCACTGCCGCTCGCGCAGCAGGGCCCGGCCCAGGCGGCGCTCGGCGTCGCCGCCGGCGGTGGCGCAGGCGGCCAGCAGGGTCTGGTCGATGAGGTCGCGCTGCGCATGGCTGCCACCCAGTGCCTGGGCGCGGCTGCGCACCGGGTAGAGCAGCGTGCAGGCGGCGGCCGCGTCGCCGCGTCCCAGGGCCAGCAGGCCGCGCATCAAGGGCAGACCGAGGTCGCGGGCAATGCGGTGGTTGCAGCGGCGCGCTTGGCCCGCATCCAGCGCGCGCGCGGCGCAACGGGCCGTCCAGGCCTCGGCCCGGCTGGTCTGTCCGCTGCACAGCATGGGCAGCAGGGCGTGCAGGTCGTTGAAGGCATAGCCGCCTGCCGCCTCGTCGGGCAGCGCCCAGCCGGCGAGCAGCGCCGCCGCCCGTTCGGTCACGTCCTGGCCCAGCAGATGCAGCCGCCACAGCAGCGCGGCGGCATCCACCCGGTGCAGCGTGGCCTGCATCGTCGCGGCACCCAGGTGCCCGTCGACCAGGCGCAGCACGCCGCTGCAGTCCAGGCCCTCGAGCCGGAACAGCGCGCTGTGCCACCACAGGTGGACGGCAAAGCCGTTGCCCTCGGCCCAGGCCGGCTGGTGCTGGCGCAGCCAGGCCGAGCCCTCGTCGAAGCGGCCCTGCATCTCCATCACATGGGTCACCGCGTGCACCGCCCAGGGCTGGCGAGGGTCCCGGGCCAGCGCACGGCGGGCGACGTCCTCGGCAGCGCCGTACTCATGGTTCTCCTCGAGCCCGAAGGCGTAGAGGGCGGCCACGCCGGGTTGCAGCGGATCGTCCTCGTCCCAGGCCGCCAGGCAGCGCGCCGGCCGGCCCCGCAGGCCCGCGCGGTCGCCGCGGTAGAAGTCCCACAGGTGGGCCCACTGCAGCGCCAGCGCGTCCAGGGGCTCGTCCAGCAGCAAGGCGTCCCAGGCCTCGCAGGCGGCGCTCCAGCGGCCCTCGGCCACCGCGCGCAGGGCCTGCAGGTGAACCGCCTCGCGCGGGCTCAGCGGCCGGTGCGCGCGCTCGCTGCGCGGCCCTTGCAGGCCCTCGAGCAGCGCCGTGGCCTCGGCGACCAAGGCCGGGTCGGTCAGGCTCAGCAGGAAGCCCGCGCGCATCAATCTCGGCATCGCCCACAGCGGGTCCGCCGCCTCGGCTGCATCCAGGTCGGCCAGGGGCGTGTCGTAGAAGCTCATCATCCGCCACAGCGCCCGCTCGGCGTGTTCGAGCGCCTGCGCCGACGCGGCGGAGGTGGCCAGGCCGCGCCGGTCGTTCATGTGGCCAGGCCCGTCAGCGTGAAGGGGCCGCCGCTGCGCGCCCGGCGGCCGCCGGTGGCTGCGGCCACGCACGGGGGGCGGGTGCGAGCAGCTCCCACATCCGGGCCAGCCGGAGCACGCCCAGGTCGTCGTGGCGCCGGCCGACGATCTGCAAGCCGATGGGCAAGCCGTCTTCGGTATGCCCCGCGTTCAGGCTGATCGCGGGCTGCTCGCTCATGTTGAAGGCCAGCGTGAAGGCGATGTGCTCGAAGGGCTGGGCGGGGTCGTCGGTGGGACAGGGCAGCTCGGCGGCAAAGGCCGGGATGGCCGCCGTCGGGCTGATCAGCGCGTCGAAGGGCCGCGTGGCCGCCACCGCCGCCTCGCGCATCGCGCCCATCTGGCTGTAGCCGCGGAACACCGCTTCGCCCGACAGCCGTGCGCCGCCTCGAGCCCATTCGGCGATGAAGGGGAGCACCCGCGCCTGGCGCTGCATCGGCCAGGCGGAAAGGTCCAGCCATGCCCGCATGCGCCAGAAGGCGTCCATGCCGTCGATCATCGAGCGGGTCATGAAGGGCGGGATTGGCACCACCTCGGCGCCGGCTCGCTCGAAGCGGCGCGCGGCCTCCTCGATGGCCTGCCGCACCGACGCCTGCACCGGCAGGCCCCAGCCGGCGTCGAGCATCAGGCCCAGCCGGCGGCCGCGCAGGTCAGCCTCGGCCGGCAGGTCGCACCAGTCCAGCGGCTGCCAGGGCAGGCTCATGGTGTCGCGGTCGTCCGGGGCGCTGAGCACCTGCAGGGCCAGCGCTGCGTCGGCCACGCAGCGGGTGAGGGGGCCGGCCACGCGGCCGGCATAGGGCGGGTGGATGGGCACCCGGCCCAGGCTGGGCTTGAAGCCCACCACGCCGCACCAGCCTGCGGGCAGCCGGATGGAGCCGCCGATGTCGGTGCCCAGATGCAAGGGGCCATAACCCGCCGCGGCTGCCGCGGCCGCACCGCTGCTGCTGCCACCCGGCCCGAGCGACAGGCGCCAGGGGTTGCGGGTGAGGGCGTGAAAGCTCGACAGGCCCGAACTGAGCATGCCCAGGTCGGGCATGGTGGTCTTGGCCAGCAGCACCGCGCCGGCCTCGCGCAGGCGCGCCATCGGGGGGGCGTCGGCCGTGGCCGCAACGAGCTCGGTGGCCGCGCAGCCCAGCGGCAGCGGCGTGCCCCGGCTGGCGATGTTCTCCTTGACCGTCACCGGCACGCCGTCCAGCGCCCCGGCCGGTTCGCCGCGTTGCCACCGCTGCGCGCTGGCCTGGGCGCCCTGGCGGGCGGCGTCCGCGTCGGCTGCCCAGGTGGCGTGCAGGTGCGGCTCCCAGCTCGCCATGCGTTCCAGCACCGACTCGAGCACCGTCACCGGCGACACCGCCTGCCGGGCATAGGCGTCGACCAGGGCCGCGGCGGACCACTCGCACCAGGGCAAATGCGCCGAGCGCTGCTCGGCGGGCACCTGCGACAGCAGCGTGTGCTTCATCGCCTGCCTTCGCTGCGCATGACGGCCGATCGCGCCTGCAGACTCACTGCCAGCGAAGTGCCGACAGGTCGTTGGCGGGGATGGGCGAGCTGCTCCAAAGCCCCGTCAGCCGGCGGTTGGACACCATGAACTGCGGAAGGATGAAAAGGAAGGCATTGACCTGGTCGGCCGCGATGAGGCGCTGCATGTCGCCCAGCAGGCGCCGGCGCTCGGCCACGTTGGTGCTGCCGTTGTAGCGGGCGAACAGCGCCTGGAAGGGCTTGCTGTCGTAGCCCCAGTAGTAGGCCGGGTCGGCGTAGCGGTCAATGTCCAGCGGCTCCACGTGGCTGATGATGGTCAGGTCGAAGTTGCCCTTGAAGGGGCCGGCCAGCCACTGGGCCCACTCGACGTTCTCGATCTTCGCGTTGATGCCCACCGCGGCCAGTTGCGCCGCCACGATCTCCCCGCCCTTGCGCGCGTACTGCGGCGGCGGCAAGGTGAGCGTCACGTTCAGCGGCAGCGTCACGCCGGCCTCGCGCAGCAAGGCGCGCGCGCGGTCGGGGTTGTAGGGGTTCTGGCCGGTCAGGTCGACATGGCCGTCCTCGCTGGGCGCCATGTGGCTGCCGATCGGCGTGCCGAAGCCCTCCTGGGCGCCATCGATCACTGCCTTGCGGTCGATGGCGGCCTGGATGGCGCGGCGCACCCGCGGGTCGTCGAAGGGCTTCTTGCGGTGGTTGATGGCGACGATGGTCTCGCCCGTGGTGCTGCCCACCTGCACGGTGAAGCGCTTGTCGGACTGGAACTGCTTGAGGCTTTGCGGTGCGCCGAAGCGGGGCATGCCGTCGATGTCGCCGGCCAGGAGCGCTGCCACCTGCGCGGCCGGGTCGTTGATGAAGCGGAAGGTCACGCGGCCGAGCATCGCCGGGCTGGGCTGGCGAAAGCCGTCCCACTTCACCAGGCTCAGCGAGCTGCCCTTCTTCCATTCGTCCAGGCGATAGGGGCCGGTGCCCACCGGTCGGGTGGCGGTGGTGGCAGCGGACTTCGGGTCGAGGATGACCGCGGTGTTCTCGCCCATGCGCCACAGGAAGTTGCCGTCCGGGTTGTTCAGCAGGATGACGACGGTGTGCTCGTCGGGCGTGTCCACCCGGGCGATGTTGTCGAAGACGGCCTTCTTCGCCTTGTTGGTGCTGCCCTCGGCGCGGGCGCGGTCGAAGCTGAACTTCACGTCCGCGGCGGTGAAGGCTTCGCCGTCGTGGAAGCGCACGCCGCGCTTCAACTTGAAGGTGTAGACGCGGCCGTCCGGGTCGGTCGTCCAGCTCTCGGCCAGCAGCGGCGTGATCTTGCCGTCCAGGTTGATGCGGGTCAGGCCCTCCAGCACGTTGTAGTGGACGATCTCGCCGATGGCCGCCGCCGGGGCGGTGGTGGGGTCCAGGCTGGTGGGCTCGAGGATCATGCCGAGCACGGCGGCATCGCGTCGCACGGCCTGTGCCTGCGCATCCGAAGGCCAGGCGAGGGCGGTGAGGGCGCTGGTGCCGCCGACGAGGCAGCAGGCCAGGGCAAGGCGTCGGACGCGGTCGATTCTCATCAGCGGGACTCCGGCAGGGGACGGTTCGGGAGCGGGTCGGAAGCGAGGGTCCGCGCGTGGCCGCGCTCGGCATCCGCCCGGTGGACACGCTTTTCAGGCGACGGCAGGCAAGGCCTCCATCAAGGCGCGAGTGTAGGCATGACGGGGCGCGCCGAAGACCTCGCGCGACGGCCCCCGCTCGACGACCTCGCCCTCGCGCATCACCAGCACCTCCTCGCACAGGTGGTCCACCACCGCCAGGTCATGGCTGACGAAGAGGTAGGCCATGCCGAAGCGCTGCTGCAGCTCGACCATCAGGTTGAGCACCTGCGCCTGCACCGACACGTCCAGCGCGCTCACCGGCTCGTCGGCCACCACCACCGCAGGCCGGGTCACGATGGCCCTTGCGATGGCGATGCGCTGGCGCTGCCCGCCGGAGAACTCGTGCGGGTAGCGCTGCGCATCCGAGGCGCGCAGGCCCACCGCGTCCAGCGACTCGGCCACCCGCTGCTGGCGCTGCTGCGGGGTGAAGCCCCGCCACAGCGGCTCGGCCACCGTCCAGCCCACCGGGCGGCGGGGGTCGAGCGAGCCGAAGGGATCCTGGAACACCATCTGGATGGAGCGCCGCGCCTCGCGCAGCGAGGCCGCGTCGAGCGCATGGGGGTCCTGCCCGTTCCACAGCACGCGGCCGGCGGCAGGACGCTCCAGGGCCATGGCCAGCCGCGCCAGCGTGCTCTTGCCCGAGCCGGACTCGCCCACGATGCCCAGGTTGCGCCCCGCCTGCAGTTCCAGGCTCACGCCCTTGACCGCGTGCACCACCGGTGCCGGGCCGAACAGGCGCTCGCGGGGCAGGCGATAGCGCTGGTGCACATCCACCAGGGCAAGCCGCGGCGGGGAAGGAGCCGGCGAGGGGGTGTTCATCGACAGGGCGGGTGGGTTCAGCGGGGCGGCGGCGCTGAGCGGATGATGCCGCGCCGGGCAAACCCCCCGGCGCTCCGACCGCACGCGACGCCACAATGGCGCCCCACACCGCCATTGAACCGTCGTGTCACATGACCGATTTCGAGCGCACCCCCACCCCCGAGTCCCCGGGGTCCGGGCCTGACACCACCCGCCGCGCCGGGCTGCGGCGCCTGACGGCCGCCTGGCTCGCGCCGCTGGCCGCGGGCATCGGCGCCGCCGCGCCGGCCCAGGCCCAGGTGGAACCCGCAGCCGCGCGACGCACCGTGCTGCGGGTGTCCACGCCCGCGGTCCCCGACGACTGGCATGCGCGCATGTGGACGGTCTTGCGCCAGTCGCTCGATGCGGCCGCCCCGGGCGCCTTCGACGTGCAGATCCACCTGTCGGGCACCCTGTTCAAGCAAGGGGCCGAGCCGGCTGCCATGGCCCGCGGCAACCTGGAGCTGGCCGCCCTGTCGGCGGCCGACCTCGCCCGCCGGGTGCCCGAGTTCGGCGTCTTCACCGCGGGCTACACCCTGCGCGACCCGGCCCACCAGCAGAAGGTGTTCGAAGGACCCATCGGCGAGTCGCTGTACCGGCGGGTCACCGCCGAGATGGACATCGTGCCGCTGGCCACGCTCTACCTCGGCACGCGTCAGCTCAACCTGCGCGAGGCGCGAAACGTCCGCACGCCCGAGGACCTCAAGGGCCTGAAGCTGCGCATGCCCGCCAGCCGCGAGTGGCTGCTGCTGGGCGAGGCGCTGGGGGCCACGGCCATGCCGCTGGCCTTCGGCGAGGTCTACCTGGCGCTGAAGACCGGCACCATCGACGCGCAGGACAACCCCCTGCCAACGGTCCGGGCCGCCAAGTTCCACGAGGTGACCCGCCAGATCGTGCTGACCAGCCACCTGGTGGACGGGCTGGTGATCGCCGTCTCCTCCAAGGCCTGGCAGGCGCTGGACGAGCGCGGCCGGGCTCAGCTGCGCGCGGCCGCGCGGGCCGCGGTGGCCTTCAACAACGAGAACCGCCTGAAGGAGGAGGCCGAACTGGTGGCCTTCTTCCGCCAGCAGGGGCTGCAGATCACCACGCCTGACCTGGACAGCTTCCGCCGCGCGGTGCGCCAGGCCTATGCCGCCTCGGACATCGGGCGGGCCTGGCCGGCCGAGCTGCTCGAGCGCATCGCCGCGACGCGGTGAAGGCGAAGCCGGCCCCGCCGGGCGAGCGTCGCGTCGCGGGCTCGCGCTGGATGCGGGGCACCCGCTGGATGGCCCAGGCGGTGGGGGTGGCCCTCTTCGCCGCGCTGGCGCTCACCTTCGTCGTCCAGGTGGGCGCGCGGCTGGTGTTCTCGCGCCCGCTGCCCTGGACCGACGAACTGGCGGTGCTGCTCTACCTGGCCTCGGTGCTGTGGGCGGGCGCGCTGCTCGTGCCCTGGCGCGAGCACGTGGCGATGGACCTGGCCTACACCGGCGCGCCGCGCGGCGCCCGGCGCGCCATGGTCTTCGTCGGCGGCGCAGCGGTGGCCGGCCTGGCCGTGGCGGCCGCGCCGGCCACCCTCGACTACCTGCTCGACCTGCGGCGCGACACGACTCCCGTGCTGGGTTGGTCGCTTGCGCTGGTCTACGCGCCCTTCGCCCTGCTGCTGGCCGCGATGGCGCTGCGGGGTGCGGGCGTGGCGCTGGACGCCCTGCGCGGGCGACTGCCCGAGGACGGGTCGGGCGCTGCGCAGCCTGGCGGCCCGCCCGCCGCAGCGCCGCCCCACGCCCCATGAGCGCGCCTTTCATCCTGCTGCTCGTCGTGCTCGCCGCGGGGGTGCTGATGCGCTTGCCGGTGGCCTTCGCGATGCTGGCCTCGGTCATCGCCTACCTGCTGGCGGGTCGCCAGGACCCGGCGCTGGTGGCCGAGCAGGTGCTCAACGGGCTCTACAACAGCTACGTGCTGCTGGCCGTGCCGCTGTTCATCCTGGCGGCCAACCTGATGAACGCGGGCACGGTCAGCGAGCGGCTCTTCGACACCTGCCGCGTCTTCGTGGGGCGCCTGCGCGGCGGGCTGGCGCAGATCGACGTCCTGGTCAGCGTGGTCTTCTCGGGCATGAGCGGCAGCGCGATTGCCGATGCCGCCGGGCCGGGGCTGGTGACCATCCGGCAGATGCTCAAGAAGCCCGGCTATCCGCCTGGCTTCGCCGGGGCGGTGGTGGTGGCCAGCGCCACCATCGGGCCGATCATTCCGCCGTCCATCCCGATGGTCATCTACGCGCTCGTCTCCGGCACCTCGGTGGGGGCGCTGTTCCTGGGCGGCGTGGTGCCCGGCCTCTTGATGGCCGTGGTGCTGATGCTCACGGTGCAGCTCATCGCCCAGCGACGCGCGCTGCCGCGCGAGGAACCGGTGCCGGCCGGGCGTCGGTGGGCCGCGCTGCGCGAGGGCCTGCTGCCGCTGTCGCTGCCGGTGGTGCTGCTGGGCGGGCTGTACAGCGGGGGCTTCACACCCACCGAGGCGGCCGCAGTGGCGGCGGTTCACGCGCTGCTGCTGGCCAGCCTCGTCTACCGTTCCATCGGCTGGAGGACCCTGGCCGGCGTGCTGCTGCAAAGTGCCCGCTCCAGCGCGGTGATCACGCTCATCATCGCCGGGGCCTTCGCGCTGAACTACGCCTTCACCGCCGAGGGCGTGCCCCAGGCGCTGGCCGGCTGGATCGGCGCGCAGGGCCTGAGCGCCTGGCAGTTCCTGCTCCTGGTGAACCTCGTCTTCCTGGTGCTCGGCTGTTTCCTGGACACCACCGTGATGCTGCTCGTGTTCGTGCCCATGCTGCTGCCGGCAGCCACCGCGCTGGGCGTGGACCCGGTGCACTTCGGGGTGGTGGTGATCGTCAACATGATGATCGGGCTCATCACCCCGCCCTTCGGCATGCTGCTGTTCGTCACGCAGGCGCTCACCGGCATTGCCATCCGCGACATGCTGCGCGAGGGCTGGCCCTTCCTGCTGGCGCTGCTGGGCCTGCTGGCGGCCCTCACCGCCTGGCCGTCGCTGGTGCTGTGGCTGCCGCGGCTGGCGGGCTATGCGGGCTGAAGGGCTGAAGCCTATTCGTCGGCCCGGATGCATCGGGCGGTGTGGGCGGGCGTGCCGCCCGAGAGCGCTCGCAGCGCGGGTTCGCCCGCGTGGCATGCGGTTTGCACCCGCGGGCATCGGCTGGAGAAACTGCAGCCCGCAGGCAGATCGGTGAGCTCGGGCACCCGTCCGGGGATGGTGGCCAGCGGCTGGCCACGGGAGTGCCCCAGCCGGGGGCGGGCGCCCTTCAGACCCCGGGTGTAGGGGTGTGCCAGGCGGCCGAAGACCTCCCGGGTAGGGCCGCTTTCGACCACCTGGCCGGCATACATCACATGGACCTGCTCCACGCAGGAGGCCACCAGGTTCAGGTCGTGGCTGATCAGCAGCAGCGCCATGCCGCGCTCGCGCACGGCTTCGGTCAGCAGCGACAGGATCTCCTTCTGGATCGTCACGTCCAGCGCCGTGGTCGGTTCGTCGGCGATCAGCAGGTCGGGGTCGCAGGCCAGCGCCATGGCGATGCCCACCCGCTGGCGCTGGCCGCCGGACAGCTGGTGCGGCCAGGCGTCCAGGCGGCGCCGTGCGTCGGGCAGGCGCACCGCATCGAGCAGCTCCAGCGCCCGCGCCCTTGCCTCGCGCCGCGACAGGCCTCTGTGCAGCCGCAGCGGCTCGGCCACCTGGTCGCCCACCGTGTGAACCGGGTTCAGCGCGGTCATCGGTTCCTGGAAGACCATGGCCAGGCGCGCACCGCGCAGCGCGCACCACGCCGGCTCGGCAAGCCCGACGAGCTCCTGGGCCGGCGCAAGCCGCGCGTCGCGCGGGCCAGCCGACCGCGCCGCCAGCTGAATCGACCCGCTCACCGCCGCGCCTTCAGGTAGCAGCCCCATCAGCGCGAGCGCGGTCATCGACTTGCCGCAGCCGGATTCGCCGATGAGCGCGGCCGTGCCGCCGCGCTCGAGCGCCAGGTCCAGGCCGCGCAGCACCGGGGTCGGTCCCTTCGCCGTGGGCAGCGTCACCCGCAGGTCGCGCAGGCGCAGCAGGGGCTGCGGCCGGTGGGCGTCGCCCCCGGGTTCGTCCGGGGGGGCGACCAGGCCGGTGCCCAGGGTGGCGTTCAGTTCGGATGGGGGTTGCACGGGAGCGGACGATAGCGCCTTGCCAACGGGCGGGCCCCACCCCCCAGCCCCGGGAAGTTGTACCCAACGAGCAACGCGTTCGGGGGTGTATGGGGGAAATCGGTCATGCCCGAGCCGTCATGCCGCCCGTAACATGACGACTTCCCAGGTTCTTTGTCGTCTGCATCGTGACCCACCATCCCGAACGGCCCTCGCGGCGCCCTTTCCTCGGCCTCTCGCTGGCGGGTGCGCTGGCGGTGTGGGTCGGCCCGGCGCGGGCGAATGCGCTGCCCCGGCCCACCGGTCCGGTGGTGCTCACCGTGTCGGGCCCGCTGGTCACGCGCGGCAATGCCGATGGCGGCGCCGAGTTCGACATGGCCATGCTCACGTCGCTGGCCCAGCGAACCGTCACCACCCGCACGCCCTGGTACGAAGGTGCGCGCCGTTTCACCGGGCCGCTGCTGCGCGACGTGCTCGGCGCGGCCGGTGCAAGCTCGCTGGCCGGGCGCACCTTGCGCGCCACGGCGCTGAACGACTACCGGGTCGAGATCCCGGCCGAAGACGCGGCGCGCCACGACGTCATCATGGCCCGTGCCCTGGATGACCGGCCGCTGGCGGTGCGCGAGAAGGGCCCCTTGTTCGTGATCTACCCCTTCGACGACAAGCCCGAGCTGGCCAACCCCACCTTCTTCGGCCGCTGCATCTGGCAACTGCGCTCCATCGAGATCCGCTGAGCCGGACCCGATCGGCGCCTTCCCATGCGACTCATCGTCATTGGCGTCCTGCTCGCTTGCCTGGCGTCCGGGCTGGTGGTGGTTCAGTGGCGACAGGGGCAGCAGTTCTCCAACGCCATGGTCGAGGAGGGTGACAACGTCACCCACAGCCTCTTCCAGGCCGAGAACGAATACCTGCGCCTGCGCGCGGCATGGCGCGACGGACCCTCAGCCGACCCCGAAGAGGCGATGCTGCGCTACGAGATCTTCGTCAGCCGCCTGAGCGTGCTGCGCTCGGCCAACGCGCTGCGGGCCGTCGCCGACGTGCCGGAGATCCGTTCGATGCTCGAGCAGTCCGAGGCCTTCGTCGAGCGTGCCGACCGCTTCCATGCCGGCTTTGCCGACCCCTCCGGGCGCATCGACCGCACGCCGATGCTGGCCGCCCTCGAAGAGCTGGCCGGGCCGGTGCGCGCGCTGACCCGGGCGGGCAACGAAGTGCACGCCCGCATCATGACGCGCCGGGCCGAGGCGGTGCGCCAGCAGAACCAGGTGGGCATGGCCATGGCCGTGCTGCTGGCCGGCATGATCCTGCTCACGGCCGCGCTCGTGTGGCTGCAGATGCGTCGCGAGGCCGAGCGCCGCGGGCAGCTCGAGCGCCTGGCCGCCGACCTCACCCGGGCGCGTGCCGCCGCCGAGGAAGCCAACGAGGCCAAGTCCGCCTTCCTGGCCAACATGAGCCACGAGATCCGCACGCCCTTCCAGGGGCTGCTGGGCATGCTGGCGCTGTTGCGGGCCACGCCGCTGGACACCCGCCAGGCCGAGTGGCTGCGCACCGCGAGCTCATCGGCCGACCATCTGCTGGCGCTGCTCAACGACATCCTGGACCTGTCGCGCCTGCAGTCGGGCAACCTGTCGCTCGAGCCGCAGCCCACCGCGGTGCGGGCCTTGCTTCGCGCGGTGGATTCGCTGATGCGGCCGCAGGCGGCGCGCAAGCGCCTGAGCTTGAAGGTCGAAGTCGAACCCGACCTGCCCGACACCTTGATGCTCGACCCGGTCCGGGTTCGCCAGGTGCTGTTCAACCTGGTGTCCAACGCCATCAAGTTCACCGACACCGGCTCGGTCACGCTGCGGGCCACCCGCCGCTTCTCCGACGACGGCCTGGGTGAACACCTGGTGTTCGGGGTCATCGACACCGGCATCGGCATGGACGAGGCTACGCTGTCCCGGCTCTTCCGCCGCTTCGTTCAGGCCGACAACTCCCGCACCCGCCGATTCGGCGGCGCAGGGCTGGGCCTGGAGATCTCCCGCAGCCTGGCCCACCTGATGAGCGGCGAGGTCAACGTCCTGAGCAAGGCAGGCGAGGGCAGCACCTTCGAGTTCACGATGCCGCTCAGGCGGGCGGTGCAGCGGCCTGCGGATGTCTGGCCGTCGCCCCAGGCCGCTCCGTCGCTGGGTCGCCTGCGGGTGCTGGTGGCCGAGGACAACGAGATCAATCGCCTCTACCTGGAGGCGCTGCTGGGCGGCCTGGGCCACGAGGTCCGCTTCGCGGTGGACGGCGAACAGGTGGTGCAGATTGCGTCGGCCGAGCGGTTCGACATCATCTTCATGGACCTGCACATGCCGTGCATCGACGGCTTCGACGCGACGCTGCGCATCCGGTCGCTGCCCGACGGCCTGGCCGCGGCGGTGCCCATCGTCGCGCTGACGGCCGATGCCTTCCCCGAGACGCGCCAGCGCTGCCTGGCCGCGGGCATGGACGACTTCCTCACCAAGCCGGTTCTGCTGGGAGACCTCACCCCCTGCCTGCACCGCCTGCTCAGCAGCAGCCGCAGCGCCCAGCCGCTGCCGGCGCCCAGCCCCTGAGGGCGCCGCCCTGTTTCAGGCTCAGCCCTGCGCGGCGATGTCGCGCAGGGCCTGCGCGAAGGCCTCTTCAGGCTGCGCGCCCTGGATCAGGTGGCGGCCGTTCACCACCACCGAAGGCACCGCGCGGATGCCGGCCTGCTGCCACTCGGCCTCGGCGGTGCGCACTTCGTCGGCGAAGCGGTTTTCCTCGATGACCCGGCGCACATCCTCGGCTTCCAGGCCCAGGGCGACGCAGGCTTCGATCAACACCTGCGGGTCCGCCGGGTTGCGGCCATCGCGGTGGTAGGCCGCCAGCAGCGAGCGCTTGAGCCGCCACTGCGCATCCCCGGGCAGCAAGCCCGCCCAATGCAGCACCCGGTGCGCGTCGAAGGTGTTCCACACGCGTTCACGCGGGCCGAACTCAAAGCCCACCGCCTGCCCGCGCTCGCGCAGCGTGGCCCGCGCGGCTGCCAGCTGCGCGTCGTCCATGCCGTACTTGGCCTTCAGGTAGGCCCCCGCGTCGGCGCCCGCCGGCCCCATCGTCGGGTTGAGCTCGAAGGGCTGGAAATGCAGGTCGACCTCGATGCTGCCCTGCAGCGAATCGAGCGCCCGCTCGAAGCTCGCAAGCCCCACGGCGCACCAGGGGCAGGCGATGTCGGAGATGAAGTCGATTCGCATGGGGTCCTTCGAGGGTTTGGGCGACGCTCGCCGCCGAGGGCCGGATTGTCGGCCGTCCGCCGCGACGCCCCCCCGCCAGCTTCGGCTCCAGCCAGCCGCGCTGGCCATCGCCGGGCGACCCTGGCGCCCACAGCGCGATGGTCGGACCTGGCCAGGCCTCGCCACCGGCGATTCGTCGCGGCATCATGCGCAGAGTTCTCAGGATCGCCAGGGAGTTCGTCCGTGCAGCCAGATGTTTCCCAGCCCGACACCGTGCTTCGGAGTGCAGATCCGACTCGGCTGATCGGCGATCGCCCAGTGGGCCGTCTGTGCATCCGGTATGCCCAGTGGGCTGTGTGCGCGCTGGCCCTGGCCGGGTGTGCCCAGTCTCCGGGGCCTTCCGCCACGGGCCCGGGCGGCGCATCGATGCCGTCCGCTGCTGATCTCGTGAAGATTTCCTACCTCAACTCGGGCACCTTCGACGAGGCGCTTCGCTCGGCACTGGATCGGTCGCCCGACGTCGTCCAGGTCCAGATCGAGGGCCGGGTCGATGTCAGTGCCTTCCCTGAACGGCTGGACCGCTGGCTGCTGGCGGTCCAGGAGTCGGGGGGGCGCGTGGCCCAGCGCTCGGTTGCGCCGGCCTCGGAGCCGCAGGAGCGCTTCGTCGGCGTGCTGGTCGACTTCGCCGTCAAGGTGTGGAACCTGACCGAGCAGCGCCGCCGCTACGGCGCGGCCTCCGGCTACGACGCCATCGTCGACGTCGAGCGGGGGACGGGAGCGGTGCGGGGCGTGATGTTCCAGCGGCGTCCCGCAGCGGCAGGCCGCTGAGCGGCGGCACCGATCGATGCGCCCGCCGCCCTCACGGTGCGGGCTTGGCCAGGATGCGCTCTGGAATTCCTTCGGGAATGACCGTCACCGGTGTCTGCTTGCCTTGGGTCAGGCGCGCGACGCCCTCCTGCACGAAGGGGCTGAGGCTGCGCGTCGTCACCATGGGCGTCGTCGGCAGCCTGGCCTCGCCTCGCAGGCCAAGGGTCAGCATCTTGGTGAAGGCGCCATTGCCCCACTCCGTCAGTTCGTAGGACAGTTGCCGGCCCGTGCTGGAGGCAAAGACCGTCACCGCATTCTCGGGCGCCGACACGGTGTTCGCGAAGCGAGCGGTCTCGTTGGAGTCCCCGCCGAGCAGGCTGGCTGCTCCCCCGGCGAAACAGGTGTCCAGCATCAGCAGCGCCCGCCCGCGCAGGCCTGCCAGCGGGTGGGCGAACACGGTGCCCGGGATGGCCGTCTGGGTGGGACGCAGGGCGTCGAACTCCCAGGGCAGGAAGTGGTAGCGACCATTCGGGTCGTTCACGCCGTGGCCGGCCAGGAAGACCACGCCCGCGTCCCGTTCCGTGACCTGGCTGGCCAGCCAGCGCATGGCCTCCTCGATCGGCCCGCGCTGAGCCTCGGCATCGGTGAGCACGCGAGCCTGAACGTCCTCGTAAAGCGCGCCCTTCTGCGCGCTCATCACCCGCACGAAGTCGTGGGCGTCCTTGGCGGGCAGCTTCAGGCGGATCGACGCATCGCGGTACTGCGCCACGCCGATCGCCACGATGAACAGCCGCCCGGCCGGTCCGGACGGCTCCAGCGGCGCGGCGCCCCGGCGGTCGATCACGTAGCGCAGCGGCTCGGACGACTCGTGCGAGGTTCGCGCCACCAGCTGCAGCAGCCGGCCGGAAGCGGGGGCCTGCACCACCACCTCGCCGGCCGCCTGGCCATCCAGCGTGGGCGGCAAGGTCAGCGCCAGAGGCTCCACGAGCTGACCATCCAGACGGGTCTCCACCCGCAGCGTGTCCCGCGGACGGTCGCTGCGCAGCGAGAAGGGCAGCCGCAGGGGCTCGCCGCTGGCCGCCAGGCGCAGGGCCTGCAGCGGTGCGAGCACTGGCGGCAACTGGGCTGCGATGGCGGCGGTGATCTGGTCGACGGCCGTCGTGGCGCCGGTCAGCGCGGCACTGGGCGTACTTGGAGGCGCTGGCGGCGGTGACGGGGTCACGGTCGTCGTCGTGGAAGCAGGCCTGCCCTGCCGGGCCGCGTCCGCAGCTTCGACCGCCCGCTGCGGATCGCGCAGTGCCAGCACCCGGTCGATCACGTCCGGCCGGTGATAGGCGTCGCGGAAGCGGCCCACCGAGAAGTAGTCGGGCACGTCGCCGCCCGCGCGGTCCACGAGCCAGCCCAGCCGCGACTCCACCCCATGGCTCGCGTCGTAGTGGCCCGTGGGCATCCACAGCACCCAGCCATCGGCCATGACGAGGGCGGACAGCAGCAGGCTTCCGTCTGCCGCCCGCCACCAGCGCACGCTGCCGTCGTTCAGCAAGGCGATCACCATCTGGCCGTCGGCGCTGGCGTTGACCGCCCTGACTTCGGTGGGCGTGCGGACGTCCCACACCACGCGCTGCTGACGGTCGATGCGTCGCAGCCCTTCACTCGTCGCCAGCACCAGGTCGCCACCGTCGCCGATGAAGGTCAGCGCGCGCGAAATCTCGCCGGTTGCCAGCGTGAGGCGGCGGCCGGCGACGTCGGGGCGGAAGTGGTCCTCGAAGTTGTTCGCCACTTCCAGGAGGCCCAGCCGAGTGCGAGGCTCGAGCAGGCCGGTCCTGAGGCCGGGGCCGAGGCGACGCTGCGCCAGCTCGAAGCTCACCGGCGTGCGTGCCTTGCCACGAACCCATCGGATCGTGCCCCCCTCCGCGCTGACCAGGAGCTCCCGGGCGGCCCGTTGAGCGAAGAAGTCCAGCCCGGCCGGCCCCAGGGTTCTGCCGGTGCCGTCTGCCACCACGCCCCAGGAACCCTCGAAGCTCGCCCAGACCACCTTCTCCTGCGGCACGCCGCTTCCCGGGGCCGCTTGTCTCACCAGGGTCAGGTCGGTGATGGTGTCCGCGGCGACGCGCTGACTGGCAAGAAGCGCGCCGGTCAGCGCATCGAAACGGTAGACGCGACCCTCCACTGATTCGGGTCGGCTGGTGGATCCGGCAGTGGTCAGCGTGAGCCCGTCCGAGGCGAATCGAACGGCCTGCGTGGTGCTGATCGGGTCCGTCGGACGGGGGTCGAGCACGTCATTGGGTGAGCGCAGCCGAAGCAGCTCCCGACCGGTGCCGACATCGAAGACGGCGGCGCCCGCGCCCGCGGTGAAGAAGCCTGCAGCCAGCCGGTCGCCCCGCGGTGACAGGTCGACCGAGAGGATGTCTGCACCGACGGAGAAGCGCTGGCGAGCCTGGACGCGCTGCCCAGCGGCTCCATAGACGGCCACGGTGCCATCCCGGGCCCCAGCCACGAGTTGAAGGCCGCGCGCGGAAAGGGCCAGGCAGTCGCCGTCGAAGCGGTCCTCGAACACCAGGGCGCCCGACTGGGTGTCGAACACCCGAAGCGCCCCCGGCTCCGCATAGCACGCGGCCAGCAGCTGGCCGTCGGCGGTGAAGGCCAGCCGCCGGACATGCGCACCCAGCGCGTCGAGGCGCCGGGCGAACTGCCCGTTGCTGGCGCGGAACATCCAGATGGAAGGGCCTGGCGGCGAGGCCGTGCTGCCGCTGCCGGCCACGGCGACCAGATCCTCGGACGGGTGGAAGGCTGCGCCGAACAGGCGCCCCGTCCGGGCAGGCCCGACCGGCGGGCGCAGCACCGCGATCGGACGTCCCTCCGAGAGCGTCCACAGGCGTGCGGTCTTGTCGTCCGACGCCGTGACCACCAGGTCGCGCCCGACGTCCACCGCCAGCCGCATGATGGGCGCCGAATGCCCAGGGGCGTTGATCTGCAGCCAGGTGGCCGCCGGGACGCCAACGCCACTGAACACGAGCAGGCCGACGGCGAGGGCCTGAAGCCCGGCGCAGGCGCTGCGCCACAGCGTCCGCCCTGTCACCCACCGTCGTTGTTCGGACCGTCCGCTCACTGCCAGGCGCCATTCGGTCGGGCGATCAGCACGCCGCCCGGGAGGGTGATCGCGAGCGTCCCTCGCGCTTCGTCGACCCAGGCGATGTCCCGCGGGAAGCGGACAGCCCCGGGCAGCGCGCCGGCGATGGACGCGGCCGTCCCGTTGCCGACCACCGTCGTCACCACGCCGTCGGGCGTCATCCGCCGGATGCGGTGGTTCTCGGTGTCGGCGATGAAGAGGTTGCCGCTGCCGTCGATGGCCAGTCCATCGGGAAAGCGGAAGCGCGCACTGCTGCCGGTCGCGTCCACCATGCCGGGTACCCCTGCGGTGCCCGCGATCGTGGTCACCCCGCCGGTACCCAGCGCGATCCGCCGGATCGTGTGGTTGTTCGTGTCGGCGACGTACAGCAGGTTGCGTGACACGTCCACCGCGACCCCGCGGGGCCCATGGAAGCGAGCCGCCGCCCCGGTGCCGTTCGCGCTTCCAATGGACAGAGCGGTACCCGCCACGGTGGACACGCCGGTGGTCAGCGAATAGAGCCGGATCACATGGTTGGCTGTGTCCGCGATGTACGCGTTCCCATTCGACAGCGCAGCGACCCCCCGCGGTTCGTTGAACCGACTCGCCGAAGCGGTGCCGTTGGTCGATCCGCTCGTGCCGACGATGCCCGCGAGCGTGTCCACGGTGCCGGCACCGACCTGCAGCCTTCTCAGCGCGTTGCGGTCGGTGAAGTAGATCGTTCCGCCGCCAGTCCCGGGAAGGGCGCTGAAGCCGTTCACGTCGGTGAAGGTGGCGCCTGCCAGGGCGAAGTTGGGGGCACCTGGGCCGGCCAGGGTGGAGACGTTGGCTCGATCGCTGATGAAGCGCACGAGGCCGCCCGCGCGGTCCATGACGATCAGGTCCTCCGCGCTGAAAGGCACGATCCCGCGAGCCTCCTGGAAGCGAGCGGCCGTACCCAGGCCATTCACCGGTGTCGGGGAGCCGGTGGTTTCAGTGGTTCCCGCCAGCAGACTCAGTTGCCCCGCAGTGCCGAGCACCAGCGATCGGGCACGGACCCTCTGGGTCAGGAGGGTTCTGGGAGGGCTGGCCGTGTCCGTGACGACGAGGTCGATCTCATCGGCCACATTGTCGATCTGCACCGACCAGGTCGAGACCTCGGGCAGCGTGTTCCTCGGAAACTCCCGACTCTCATTGACCGTCACCGTCGGCACCGGCTGGGTGCCGACTGCACCGGGCGACGAGACGTTCACCACGGTGAGGCGAGCCTGTGCGTTCTCGACCACCACCTGATTCCACCGGAGCTCCAGAACCAAGGGCGAGATAGAGCTCGCCAGCGATCTGACGCTGCTCGACAGCCGAAGCGGAAGTGCGCCGGTTTGAGGTGTTCCGTCCGCATTGAACTCGGTCGAGTCCGAGCACCAGGTGTTGCCTCGATCGCTCCCGGCCGAGCCGCCCGTGCCCAGGGGATCTTCCGCAGGGCTCTTGCCCGTTCCGGCATTGCAGGCCCGGATCGTGTAGCTCACCCCGGCCGTCGTCGGCAGCAGCACCCGGTACTGAGACTGGGCACGGGCGACGATCTCGTTGGACAGGCGGGTGAGGTCGTTGGTGGTCTGCGAGCTTCTGCGAATGACCTGGTAGTAGCCGACATCGCCATTGAGCCCGGTGCCGGCTGTGGTGTGCCCGGTCCAGCGCAGCTCCAACTGACCGTTCGAAACCCGGGCGGAAAGGTTGTTTGCGCTGGTCCACTGCGGGACTGCCCCCGGTGCTCCCGCGGCCCCCGCCGAGCCGCCATCGCCGGAGGAGCCGCCGCCCGTTCCATCACCCCCCGCCCCCCCGCCGAAGTCGAAGGTCAAGGCGGCGTCGAAGAGGGTGGAGACCGAGGTGTTCTGCTGCAAGGTCTTCTGGGCCTGGTCCCGTGCGGTGCCTGCGGCGACCTGTGCGGCGATGGTCCCGGCGGTGCCAGCGGGGACGTTGATCACGGCGCGCCAGGTTCGGGCGTCCAGTTGGCTGAAGCTCGCGACGCTGGCACCTGTGGGCAGGGTGAAGGCCACCGAACTCTGGCTGAAACCGGTGACGGGCTCGCTCCATTCGAAGCGCAGCCCGACTTGCGTGTTGCCTGTCAGGCCGGTGTTGTCCGTGCTGATGGAAAGCGTGGGCGGCGCCAGGTCGGTGTTGAAGGCGACTGGGGCGCTGCTGCTGGCGGCCGGCGGGTTGCCGAAGAGATCGCGCACGGCGTCGACCGAGATGCTCGCGCGCAGGCTGCCCACCGCATCGGCGGGTGGTGTGACGACGAGCCGGTAGACCGTGTCGGAGACCTGGGTGAAGGCGCCCCGGGTTCCCCGGTCCAGGCCCACCGCGTCGGGCCCGAAGCCGGTGACGGGTTCGGTCCAGGTGAAGCTGAAGCTGATGGGCCCGGTGGCCGTGCCGGCGGCATCCGAGGCGATGCTGACCTGGGGCGGCACCGAGTCCACGGTGACGCTGCGGGTGGTGGGCGAGGTGGTGTTGCCCGCGCCGGTGACGAAGGTGGCCGAGACGGTGACGCTGCCCGCAGTGGGCCAGGCGGCGGTGGGGACGTTCAGGCTGAAACTGCGGTCGGCGCCTGCGACCACGGTGCCGGTGAAGCCGGTGCCGCTGCCCGTGGCCGGCAGGGAAATGGTGACGGTGCGGCCGGCTTCGGAGATGGAGCCGCGCACGGTGACGCCAGCGCCCGCGCTGCGTTCGGCGGCGTTCAGCCGGTCGTCGCCAGAGATGGGGGCGAGCGTGAGGATGCCCGGGCCGATGGGCGCGACGCTCAGCTCGGAGGCGGCTGTGACCTGGCGTGCCCCGGTGCCGTCGGTCTGCCAGCGGGCGTTGTCGGTGGTGGCCGTGGCCAGGCGGGCCTGGAAGAGGCCGGGGAAGTCGCGCTGGGCGCTGCGGGTGGGGGGCAGGCCCTGCAGTCGGGTGGGTGCCTGAGCGGCCAGCACGGCGTCGGGCTGGCCGGCGGTGCCGGGCACGACGGGCGAGCCCCAGAAGAAGACGGCGCCGTCGCGGTCGACGGCGAGGAAGCCCTGGCCGGCGCTGGCGATGGAGACGATGCGGGCGAGGCCGGGCACGGCGGCGGCGAAGCCGCGGGAGGCGCCGGGCGCGCCCAGGGCGCCGAAGCGGTTGTCGCCCCAGGCCCAGACGCTGCCATCGGCGCGCAGGGCGGCCATGGCGGCGTCGCCTGAGGCAGGAACGACGGCGGCCAGTGCGGAGACCGAAGTGAGGGCTTGGCCACCGGCCTGTTGAACTGCGGCTGGCAGAGCTTGGGTGGCGGCGGCCGTGCTGCTGCGGCCGAGCGCGTCTGCCCCGCTGCCGAAGCCGAGGATCGTGCCGTCGGCCATCAGCGCGTAGGACAGATCCCCGATGGCAAAGACGCTGCGCACAGAAGTGAGGCCTGCCACACGCTGGGGCGTGGGGGATGTGCCGAGCGAGCCGAGCTGCCCACCACTGCCGTCACCCCAGCCAAGCACGCCGCCGTCGGCCATGCGGGCCAGGCCGTGGGCGCGACCCAGGGCGATGGAGCTGGCGCCTCCCAGGGCGCTTACTTCGGTGGGCGCTGCAGCGTTGACACCCAGCCCCAGGCCGACCAGGCCGCTGCCCCCGCCCTGCCCGAGCGCGAAGATACGGCCATCCTCGGCCTGCAGGAAGACGGCCGTGGCGGGCGCTGTACCCGCGAAGAAGCTCTGCACGAAGCGGCCCGGCCAAGCGGTGCCGGGGCTGCCGTCGGCGTTGATGGGTGCGGCATGACCGTCGCGGCCGAGCCGCACGGCGGCCGGGGTACCGCTGGTCTGTCCGAGTGCGGCCAGTCCCAGGGTGTCGGGCAGACGTTCCGTCAGTGTGGCGGACGCTTGGCGGCGAGCGGCGACCGAGAGCGCTGCATCCAGGGCACTGGCCAGACGACCAGGGTCGTAAGCGGCGGCGCCCGCCGCCGCCACCGAAGCACCTGAGGGGTCCAGCCCGTCCACGCGACCGTCGGCCGCATCGCGGGCGATCTGGCTCGCCACGGCCAGCGCGGGCGAGGCGAGGCCCGGGTTGTAGAGCGCGGCCTGGGTACCCAGGCCGAGCAGGGCGAGGGTGTAGCGGTCGCCGGCCCGGTCGGCGAGCAGACCCGTAGGGGGGGATGCAGTGCCGACCAGGGCCGGCACCTGCAGCAGCGAGACGATGCCCAGGTTGGTGGGGAAGAGGGCCTTGTAGGGGCCATCCAGCACCCGCTGGTGGGCAGCGTTGATGACCGCAGCCGCGGGCAGGGCAGGGCCTGCGGCGAGCGCGCTCAGGCGATCAGCCGCCGTGGCCAGTGCGCCGGCGTCGACCATGGTCGTGGGTGGCCCCAGAAGCTCCCGCGCGGCAGCCTCGGTGAAGGGGGTGACACCGATGTTGCGGTCGAGCATGGGCACGAGCGCGCGCAGCGTCTCGGTGGCCGGGATGGGCAGCGTGACGGGTGCGCCCGGGCGGCTGGCATCCACCGTGGTGGCCGTGGTCGATCCGGTGACGGTGACCAGGAAGGGGCCAGGAGCGCCGCAGGCGGTGAGCGTGGCTCGGCCATCGGGGCCGGTGAGGGCCTCGCCGATGGAGGAGCCATCGGCGCGGGAGACGGACACCCGCGCGCCCACGATCGAGCCGCCGCCGAGCGTGGGTGTGATGCCCACACCGCCCTGGCCGTCCGCACCCGTGCCGAAGCCGCTGGCCGGCAGCACCCAGTCGGACGAGCCGGAAAAGGCGCTGCCCACTGCGGGCGTGCACGACGAAGCGGGTTCGGGCCCTGGGCCGCCGCAGGCCGCGAGCGCGACGACCAGCATCAGCGCAGAGGCCTGGACGCAGGATTTCAGCCCCCCCAGGCGGGCAGGCCGGGCGGTCGGGTGGGTATTGTCGAGGGTCATGTCGTGCATCGCCTTGCTTGCTGGGCCGCTGCGGCCTCACCGGGTGCGGGCCAGGTCCACCGCGAGGCCTGAACGCGCAGGCTCGCAACGGCCCTGCGGGCCCGGTACCAGGCAGTAATCGCCGACCAGGCTGCTGGTTTCCCAGGGCACCTGCCGGTTCGAGGTCTCCCGGGCCACGGCCGTGCGCACCCGCTTGAACAGGGCTTCCACGGGCACTCCCACATCGTCCAGCGCTGCGGCCAGGTGCCGGGTGTAGACGCTGTTGCCCAGCTTGCCGCCGTCCTCGGCGACCGACCCGGGGGAGGTGGCGAAGGCGATCAGCGTTCCCTGGGGCTGCGGACCGGCGCGCAGCCCGGGCGCCAGCCAGCCGGACACCGATCGGGCGCCGCCGGCGCCCACGGCGCGTACCGGAAACGGCTGGTTCCGGCAGGCATCCAGCACGAGGATGTTCACGCCTTGGGGAAAGCGCGACAGCTGTTCGCCGACCTCGCTGATGTCCAGCCCCTGACGCGGGACGTCGTCGACCGAAGCGATGTCGGCGTCGATGGGCAACAGGTAGTTTCGACCCCGCCATTGGGAGCCGTGGCCGGCGAAGTAGAAGAACCGGCTGGCCGCGTCGCGGCCGTCCATCAGCCACTGACGCAGGCCCGAGCCCAGGCGTTCGCGGGTGGCGTCCTCCAGGCGGGTGACTTCGAAACCGATTCGCTCCAGCGTCTGGGCGACCAGCCGCGCGTCGCGCACCGCGTTCTGCAAGGCGGCCAGCGGGTAGGCCGCGTTGCCCACGACCAGCGCCGAGCGCCGGGCCGAACCCGGCACGCCGGCCAATCCCGGGGTCTGCGCGCGCGCCGCCGGCGCGGCGCGGCCTCCCGCCAGCGCCACGAATGCCGTGGCGGCGGCAAGCCGCAACCAGGGCCGACGCCGCAGGGGTTCGTGGAGCGTGCCGTCCATCGTCACGCCTCAATGCTCGGACCGGACCGGACCGGGTTCGATGGACGAGGTGGCGACGGCCGGGTCGGCGCGCAGGCGCTGCTGCACCAGGGCCAGATCGTCCGCGGAGCCTGCCAGCGGCGCGAGCCGGTACTCGCCCACGGGGTTGGGTCCGGCGACGATCTCCAGCCCCTCGCGACGAAGCAGTGCACGCAACGCGGCCTCGCTGATGCCGTCACGGAACATCACCCGCAGATGAGGGCTCGGGTTGACGGCAGGAGCCGCCGAGGGCGGGGCGCCCGAGCGGAGCAGCCGATGCTCGGCCTCGACCGATGGGTCGGACAGAAGCGACGCGATGACGACCGCCTGGACCGCGACCACACCGGCAGCCAGCGCCAGTGGCGGCGTGAGCCAGCTTCGAAGGGTGTCGAGCCAGCCCGACCGGGTGTCCGGTGCGGCCTGTGCGGGCCGCGTGGACGAACGACGGTCGGCCCGCAGCAGTCGCTCCAGGTGCTGGCCGCCGGCGTCCACCGGCGAGCGATCCGCCTGTTGCCGCACCGATTCCCGCAGCCGCAGGGTCCAGCGCATCTCGCGCTCGAGATCGGGCGCACCGTCCATCAGCCTGGCCAACGCCGGCCCGGGCCTGTGCGACGGGTCGGTTCCATTGACGATGAAGGGCAGGTCCGCTGGGTCGGGCAGGCTCATGACAAGGCTCCCTGAGGCGACGCGCGGGCCACGCTCGCCTCCACGCACGCCCGTACCTGAGACCTTGCATGGAAGAGCCGGGTCTTGACCGTTCCGTTCGGTATGCCCTGCAGGTCAGCTACGTCCTGCACTCCCAGGTCCTCGAAGTACACGAGGTGCAGGCACTCGCGGTGTGCCGCACTCAGCCGGTCGATGCACCGTCGCAGCAAGGCCGCGTCCTGGGCTTGCTCGAGCAGCGACTCCGCGATCGGTGTCTCGTCCTGCAGCACGTCGGCGTGCTCGTCCAGGTCGTCCTCGTTGCCCGGTCGACGGCGCAGCTCATCGAGCATCCTGAACCGGGCCACACCCAGCAGCCAGGTGCTGAACTTCGATTCGCCCCGGTAGGCCCGGGGCTTTTTCCACACTTCGAAGAAGGTGTCGCCCGTCACGCTGTCGGCGATGGCTTCGTCGCCGCAGCGGTGCAGCACGAAGGCGTGGACCCGGCGTGCGAAGAGCCTGTGCAGCTCGCGAAGCGCGACTTCGTCGCCGTCGGCCATCCGGTCCAGCAGCGCCTTGGCACGGGCTTCGTGGGGATCGAGCGTCTGGCGGGAGTTCATGGCGGGGAATGGCGGAGTGACCGGTTCAGGAGACGATGCGGAACTGCACGCGGCGGTTCGACGGTGCGGTGGGCAACAGGCCGTCCAGTGGTTCGACCGACCCTTTGCCGATGGGCTGCAGCCGCGCCGGGTCGATGCCGTGTCGCTCCACGAGCGTGCGGAAGACCGTCATCGCCCGCTCCCAGGACAGCATCAGGTTGCGGTGGGCGGCGCCTGAGGCGTCGGTGTGGCCTTCGACCGTCAGGCGCAGCGACGGGTCCTGAGCCATCAGCTGCGCGATGGCATCGACGTAGGCCGCTGCGTTGCCGCTCAGCCGGGCGCTGTTGGCCTCGAAGCCGATGGGCAACGCAACGGCGGGGCCGGTCGCCGACGCGGCGGTCGTTGCGGGCGCGCTGGCCGCGGCGTTGGCAGCGTTCGCGGCTTCCACAGGCGTGCTGCCCACAGCCGGGTTGGCGGCCCAGACGATGCCCCGCGACATCGGCGCATCGGCCTGGGTGGGCGCCTTCGCGGCGGGTGCGGACTCGCGCTGGAGCGCCGCTCGCAGCTCGGCAACGCTGGGCACGCCCTGGATCACGGCCACCTGGGCGTTCGCGGACAGGGCGCTGCCCATCAGGACGAGCGTCAGCGCGGCAATGGGGGGCAGACGGTGTGCAGGCACGGTGGGACTCCTCGGTGAGCGGGGCCTTCAAGCGCAGGTACGCAAAGCTCAGTTGTTGCCGATGCGGGTGTTGCTCTTGCCCAGCAGCCCGGCCTGGCCCTGGACAACGCCGCCCACGGACACATCGGTCTGGCCGGAGCTCGCATTGCCGATGGCCACGGTCTGGCGATTCAGCGCGCCGCCTTGTCCCTGCACCACGCGGCCCACCTGAACCCGGCTGGACCCGGAACCGCTGGCATTGCCAATCCTGGCCGTCTGCTGATTGAGCGCACCGGCCTGGGCCTGGGTGAGCGAGCCGATGCGAACGTCCGAACGCGCCTGTCCGCTGGCGTTGCCGACCTCAGCGCGCTGGCTGTTCATCGCACCGGCCTGCGCCTGCGTGACCGAGCCGGCGTTCACCCGTGCACTGGACTGCCCGGAGGCGTTGCCGATGTCTGCGGTCTGCCGGTTCAGCGCGCCCGCCTGCAGCTGCGTCAGCCGCCCGACGTGGGTATGGCTGCTGGCATTGCCTGACGCATTGCCGACCGCCGCCTGCTGGCGGTTCAGCGCGCCGGCTTGGACCTGCTGCGCCGAACCCACGGAGGCGTCGCTTCGACCTTGACCGCCTGCGTTGCCCACTGACAGGGTCTGGTCGTTCAAGGCACCGGCTTGCACCTGCAGGGTGCTGCCCACCCGGCTGCGCGCACTCGCGCTGCCCGCGGCGCTGCCGATGTCCGAGCGCTGACGGCTCATCACGCCCAGCTGCACCTGCGTGCCGGACCCGCTGCGGGCATCGGTGGACGCGTTGCCCTGGGCATTGCCGATAGCGGCGCGCTGGTCCGAGGCAACGCCCAGCTGCACCTGCGTGGCCTGTCGCAGCTCGGCATTGCTCTCCTGGGCCGGCGTCGCGGTGCCCAGGGCTGCCAGCAACACCGCCAGGCCCAACCTCAGCACCCCGGGATCGGCCGCGACGCTGGAAGCCGGATTCGCCCGGACCGGCAGGATGGATAGCGCTGCATTCATCGATATCTCCTTGGTCCGGCCATCGCCGGGTTCAGCCGCCGCACTTGACATCCCCGCTGCCCTGGCCCTGGCGGGTCAGGGCGGGCCGGCCCTTGCATCGAACATCGCCCGAACCGTCCAGCGAGAGCGTCAACGCCCGGGCGTCGACCCAGGCATCGCCGCTGCCGGCGCTTCGCAGGGTGAGCTGTTCGACGGCGAGGTCCGACGCGTGGACGTCGCCGCTGCCCGTCAGGCGCATCGCGGCCAGCCTGGCCGTGCCGGCGAGCCGCACTTCGCCACTCCCCGATGAGTCGAGCTGCAGCTCGGAAAGGTTCAAGCCGCGGGCCAGCAGGTCCGACGATCCACCGACCCGCAGTGCCAGTCGATGCGACCGCAGGGCCGTCAGGACCGCGCTGCCGCTGGACTGCAGGCTCAGCCGCTCGAGGGTGGCGAAGCCCAGGGACATCAGCACCGGCGCGCGGGTCTGGAAGCCGCTGGCGGCCAGGCGCAACTCGCCCGCGACCGTGCTGACCTTCAACGCGTGCAGGACGGCGGGTTCGGCGCTGACGCTCAGGCGGCCCGATTCGGCCGGCCGGAGCCACAGCTCGGCGGGAAGCTCGCACAGGACAGCGGAAAAGCTCAGTCCATCGAACACACGCTGCGCGACGGCGGGCTGGCCTGACTGCGCCGCCGCCTTGCCTGACCGGCTCGACAGACCCCAAGCCGTCATCGCCCCGGCCGTGGCGATCACGAACCGGCGCCGAGTGCGCGACGGCTGGCTGCCCGTTGAGGATTCAAGGCGCATCGGGGTTCTCGATCAGGCACAGACCACTCTTGAGATCGAGCACCTGAACGGCGATCTGCCGGGACCGCGTGGAGCGGAAGTCCAGCGGCGTGGTGCTGCGCGCGGCGGGCGTCAGGCCGGACCCCTCGTAGACGAGACGGCCCTCCTGGAAACAGCGCAAGGTCGGTTCGCGCCGCTCGCCCTTGCGCGCGGACAAGACCGAGGCGTCTGGGCGGCGAGTCGCGGCCTGCGGCGAGGTCGTCGAGGCATCGACGGCCAAGTCCAGCCCGGCGTTCGCCACAGGCGGAACCAGCAGGATCAGCCAGGCACACAGGGCCGATGCGTTGACACCGCGCCTTTGGCGAGCCGAGCCCGGGACAGGGTGCGACGAGTCGCGGCGACGGGCGTCGGTCGATTCAGCGTGCAAGGACATCGAGCACCCCCATGTCCGGGTTGGATCCCGAGCGTTGCGCCAGCTGCTGGCGCAGCGCGTTCACTTCCTGGATGCCCGCCCCGGGGGCGAGCGCCTGCGGGCCCAGGTCGCGTTCGGTGCGAAGGCAGGCGATCGTCTCGGTCACACCGGCCTTGCTGGCCAGGATCTGAAAGCCGAACCCGCCCGGGAATCGGATGCGCGCGCCGGCCGGCACCGCAGCCGTGGGCCGCGAAGGGTTGGGGTAGAACTGGGTCAGGCGGCGCTGGTCATCCAGCAAGAAGCAATACAGAAAGCCGGCGCTGCTCACGGCCACCTCGACCTCGACTGGCTCGCCGCGCCGGTGCACATGCGCCGGGCCGCGGACATTGGCCACGGCGACAGCCGATGGCGTGCCAGGACCGGCCGACGGTGGCGGTGGTGGTGTTGACACGGGCGCCGGCGTTGCTGCCGCGGGGCTGGCTTCGGCCGTCTGCAGCTGCTGAAAGGCGGCGGCGGCCAGCTTGTCCGTTCTCGAATGGTCCGAGCCGAGATAGGCGCGAAAGAACTCGAGATCCAGGTTCAGGTCCGGCTTGAGCCCCACGGCCTGCTTCCAGGCGCGCACCGCACGTTCAAGCGCGGGATTGAGCTGGCCATCGACTTCACCCGTGTACAGGTTGCGGGCGCCCATCTGGATCTGCAGCCAGCTCACGAGCGAGGGGACGTCACCCCTCAAGGTGTCCCACCAGTCCTCGATCTCGAGCGACACGTTGGTGTCGGCGTCCGTCAGTCCGAGGCAGGTCCAGTAAGGGATCTTGAGCAGTCGGCCGTACAACTCGATCGCGCTGAGCTCGACGAGCGCACGCAGCGCCTGCCCCTGCCCGTCGCTGCTGGTGAAGGTGAAGTTGTACTGGACCCCGAACTTCTGCAGGCTCAGGTCGCCATCGAAGCCCCGCCCCCTCCTGCGGATGAGCACATAGTTCTTGGAGGTCACGCCGGGCAACAGGGTGAGCCCTTCGAGCTCGATTAGGCTGAGGTCCAGGCTCATGCCGGAGAAGGCATCGGATTCCGCGGCGCCCAGGCAGAGCGGGCCCAGGCAGATGCCGCCATCGCGCTGCTTGCGAAGCGTCGTCTCGTCGAACTGCGACACCGAGCCCTGCACGGCGAAGCTCGCGTTCTTGATGACGTCCTCGCGGCCTGCGGCCACCGCGCTGCCCGCGACCCACGGAATGAGCCGCACCGCACGGCTGCCGCGGGTCATGGCCGAGGTGGCCGAAGTGAACATCTCGCGCGCCCCGGCGCGGACCTTCTGCGTGGCGTCGGGGATGTCCTCGACGACCACCGCCACGTTGCGGGCGCCATAGGTGCGGAACAGGCCGTCCATGCAGCGGATGGCGCTGGCAAAGCTCGTGACATTGGCCCGGGGCGGACCCGCGCTCGGCCCGACGCTGGCCTCGACGGCCTGGCGGCGGAACTCGTCGACCGAAGCCGGGCGGCTGCCCGCGGCCGAAGCGGGCGCCAGGCCCTGTCCCATCGCGAGCAGCGGCAGGCACAGGGCCGTGGCCAGCGCAACCGCACAGCGCCGAAGAAGAAAGCTCAGGAGCCTGCGCATGGGGAACTCCGGCGTCCGGGCGCTTCAGCGGCACTTGGCCGTGTTGTAGACGTTGCCGGTCACGATGACCGTCTTGTTGCGCTCGGCGATGCGGTTGGAGCCGCGCTTGTCGTCCGCCGCATTGCCGATGTCCACGTTGCCGCAGTTCTCGTCGCCGCCGGGCTTGCGCCCGCCCGACTTGTCATTGCCCGAGCGCCGCTGCTTCAGGGTTTCCTTGGCAAGCGTGGCGCGGTCCTTGTCGTCGATCTCCAGCGCGTCGGCACGCGCCGAACGGGCCTCGGACGCGGTGGCGCCAAACGCCAGCAGGCTCGCCACGACAGCCAGGCGCGCCAGGGGAAGTGCAGTCATGACGGAACCTCGTGTTGCTGGGGTGAAGCCCGGCGCAACCCGGCGGCCCGTGCGGCGGGGAGCGCACGGGCTGCCGGGTATGGCCGATCACTTGGAGGTGTTGCCCACGTTCATGGTCTGGGCGTTCTGCGCGCCGCCCGCCTGGACCTGGGTCACCCCGGCCGCCTTGACGTTCGACTGCCCCGCCGACGCGTTGCCCATGTTGAGCGTCTGCTTGTTGTTCGCGCCCCCGGCCTGGACCTGGGTCACGCCCTTGGCGTCGACGTTGGACTTGCCGCCGCCCGACGCGTTGCCCATGTTCATCTGCTGCGTGTTGTTCGCGCCGCCGGCCTGCACCTGGGTGACGCCGGCGGCCTTCACGTTCGACTGGCCCGAGCCCTGCGCGTTGCCGATGTTGGCGGTCTGCTTGTTGTTCGCGCCGCCGGCCTGCACCTGCGTGCCGCCCTTGAGATCGACGTTGGACGTCTGGGCGTGGGCCATGCCGGCGGCGGCAACGGCGATCAGGGCAGCAAGCAGTTTGGAGGTGGTGTTCATGATCAGGATTCCTGGTTTCGGCCCGTGGACGGTGTTCGATGCGGGCCGCAAAGGCATCGAACCGGTGGTGACATGAATGAGTCGTGCCACCGCGCCGTCAGGTTCAAGGAACCGGCGAAAAAGGAATCGGAGCGCCTGAAGGCACGCTCACCACAGGTCTGGCCAAGGCGCGGGGGCGACGTGGTTGTCCCACCCGCCACCGGCACGGGAATCCTCAACTTGAACGAAAGACCCCCTGTTTGAGGGGCTATCAACACATCGAAGGTGATCGATCCAATGATCAATGGCGGATCAATCCGGATTCACCGCGATTCGGATCGCCCTTGCAAAAAGGCAGGCGAACAGGCGAGAGGATCCCGATCCCTCACCGCCCCCGCGCCAGCTTCGGATCGAGCAGGTCGCGCAGGCCGTCGCCCAGCAGGTTCAGCCCCAGCACCGACAGCGCGATGGCGAGCCCCGGCCACAGCGCCAGCAGCGGGGCCTGGAACATCAGCGTCTGGGCTTCGTTGAGCATGCGGCCCCAGCTGGGCGTGGGGGGCTGGGTGCCCAGCCCGAGGTAGCTCAGCGCCGCTTCGGCCAGGATGGCCAGCGCGAACTGGATGGTGGCCTGCACGATCAACGCGCCGGCGATGTTGGGCAGCACATGGTCGACGGTGATGGCCCAGGGTCCGCGGCCGCAGGCGCGCGCCGCCAGCACGTACTCGCGCGTCCAGACCGACAGCGCGGCGCCCCGGGCGATGCGTGCGAACACCGGGATGTTGAAGATCCCGATGGCCACGATGCTGGTGACCAGGCCCGGCCCGTAGACCGCGGTGAGCATGATGGCGGTGAGCAGTGCGGGAAAGGCGAAGGCGAAGTCGGCGCTTCGCATCACGAGTTCGTCCACCCAGCCCCGGCGCGCTGCGGCCAGCAGTCCGAGCACCACGCCGCAGGCGATGCCGATGCCCACGGCGATCAGGCCCACGGCGATGGAGTTGCGCGCGCCCACCAGCAGCAGCGAGACGATGTCGCGGCCCAGGCTGTCGGTGCCCAGCCAGTGCACGGCCGACGGCGGCGCGAGCTTCATCGGCACGTTGATGGCGGTGGGCGGGTGGGGCGTCCACAGCAGCGACAGCGCGGCCAGCGCCAGCAGCAGGGCGACCAGCACCGCGCCGGTCACGAAGCTGCCGTGCCGCGTGAACCGCCTCCAGGCGAGCGCCGTTGCGCGCGGCATCGAAGCCTCAGGCGGCATGGCGCAGCCTCGGGTCGAGCACGCCATACAGCAGGTCGACCAGGAAGTTGATCGCGATGACCGAAGCGGCCAGCAGCATCACCACGCTTTGCACCACCGGAAGGTCGCGGTTGGCGATGGACTGGAAGACCAGCCGCCCGAGGCCCGGCAGCGTGAACACGTTCTCCACCACCACCGTGCCGGTGAGCAGGTTGGCGAACTGCAGGCCCATCACCGTCATCACCGGCACCGCCGCATTGCGCAGCACGTGCCGCCACAGCGCGGCGCGCCGGCTCAGTCCCTTGGCGCGCGCGGTGCGGACGTAGTCCTCGCGCAGCACATCCAGCACCGCCGAGCGGGTGATGCGGGCCAGGATGGCGGCCTGCACCAGCGCCAGCGAGAACGCCGGCAGCGCCAGTGCGCCCAGTGCCGCGCCCACGCTGCCCCCGTCGGCCTCGGTCCAGCCCGGGAAGCCGCCGGCCGAGACCCACTGCAGCTGAACGGCGAACACGAGGATCAGCAGGATGGCGAACCAGAAGCTCGGGATGGCCACGCCGAGCTGGCTCAGCGCCATCACGCCCAGGTCGCCGGGCCGGTTGTGGCGCGACGCCGCATAGACGCCCATGAAGACGGCGGCCACGCTGGCCAGCAGCATGGCCATCACCGCCAGCGGCACCGTCACCTCCAGCCGCTGCAGCACCAGTTCGGCCACCGGGGTGTCGTAGGTGAGGCTGGTGCCCAGGTCGCCGCGCGCCAGCCCCAGCACCCAGTGGGCGTAGCGCTCCCAGGCCGGGCGATCCAGACCGAGCCGGGCCTCCAGCGCCGCCAGCGATTCGGGGGTTGCCGAGTCGCCCAGGATCACCTCGGCGGCATTGCCCGGCAGCAGGTCGAGCACCGCGAACACCACGACCGATGCGGCCAGCAGCGTCAGTGCGAAGGCAGCCAGGCGGCGCAGCAGGTAGACGGCCATCGGGCGGGATCGCGGGCGGGTCGGGTTGGGGGCGGACCCGGGCTCAGCCCCTGGGGCGGCGTCCACCCCGCGGGTTGCGCGGGCCGTTGCCGGGGCGGCCCCGGGAGGCCGGTGGGCCACCCGGACGGCCACGGACGGAGGCCTTGGGGTCGGCGGCGCCAGCGACGGCTCGAGGCCGGGTGATGTCGGCCAGCAGCAGCGTGGCGCGCACCAGCATCTCCACGGCGTCGCCCAGTTCGGTGGGCGGCTCCAGGGTCTCGATCAGTTCGAGCAGCGCGTCGGCATCCTCCAGGTCGTCGGCGTCGAGGAACTGGCACAGCAGGGCCTGGGGCTCGGCCGCCGCCGGGTCGCCGAGTTCGAGCAGGTCCTGGAAGCTCGCCATCGCGTGCGCGAAGCCGGCCACCCAGGGGTAGACCGCCTCGCGAACGGTGTCGGGCATGGACTCGAAAGCGGCCCCTTCGTCGTCCTCCCCCCCGTCCTCTCCCTCGTCCTCCTCGCCATCCGCCTCCCCATCCTCATCCCCGCTCCCGTCCCCGTCCCCGTCCACCTCCATCACCCACGGGTCGAACCACTGTCGCTGGGCGATGGCCGACTCCAGCGCGGCGTGGCGGTCGATGGCGACGCGGCGCATGCCCTCGACGGCCTCCCCCTCGGCGCCCGGCGCTGGCGGTGCACCCGTCGGGTGGGCGCCATCCGGGTCGAGCGCGGCGGCCCACCAGCGCGACAGGGGCACGGCGCGGGGCTGCAGCAGCACGCCGCACAGGAAGCCGTCGAGCATGGTGGCCGGCAGAGCATCGCCGCCCCGGCGTCCTTCCAGCGACTCGCGCAGCCTCTCGAAACGGTCGATGGTCGGGCCATCCGACGGCGTGTCGCTGGCGGTCGTCGGGACCGTTTCGGGGAGGCCCGGGCGGGCGCTGGGGGCGCCGGCAGGGCGGTGGGGTCGGGTGGGGGGGCGCGCGGGCATGGGGGCATTGTCCGGCCATGGCCGTCTTCCGCGTCCGTCCCGCCGCATCCGTCTGCCGCCATCCACAGTCCGGTGGAGGCCTGGTCGCAACGCGCCGCCTAGGATCGCGCCCGCGCTGTCGCACGCCAGGGTCATGTCGGCTCGGGCGAATCCAACCAGAGGGCGAGCGCGCCGGTGGCGCGCTCCAAGCCCCACCCGCCTGCGCCCGGCGCCCGAGATGCGCCCAGCATGTGCCCAGCATGTGCCCGACCGGCGCATCAGCCCCTGGACACCCGGCCCGCCCCGAGTTGACTAGACTCGCTGTCCCCCCGATTCCCCCCGCCGGAGACCAGCCCATGGGCGCCCCGCCAGCCTTCACCCACACCGCCGACGTCGGCCACTGGATTTCCGGACGGGCCGTGCCCGGCGCGGGCGAGCGTCGCCAGCCGGTGTTCAACCCCACCACGGGCGAGGTGTCGCGCCAGGTGGTGCTGGCCGGCGTCGAAGACGTGAACGCAGCGGTCGCGGCGGCGCGCGCCGCGCAGCCGGCCTGGGGCGACACGCCGCCCATCCGCCGTGCGCGCATCCTCAACAACTTCCTGGCGCTGATGAACCAGCACCGGGACACGCTGGCGGCCATGATCACCGCCGAACACGGCAAGGTGTTCACCGATGCGCAGGGCGAGGTCACCCGCGGCATCGACATCATCGAGTTCGCCTGCGGCGCGCCGCAGCTGCTCAAGGGCGACTACACCGACCAGGTCTCCACCGGCATCGACAACTGGACGCTGCGCCAGCCCTTGGGTGTGGTCGCGGGCATCACGCCCTTCAACTTCCCCTGCATGGTGCCGTGCTGGATGTTCCCCGTCGCGCTGGCCTGCGGCAACGCCTTCATCCTCAAGCCGAGCGAGCGCGACCCTTCGGCGAGCCTCTTCATGGCCGAGTTGCTGAAGCAGGCCGGCCTGCCTGACGGCGTCTTCAGCGTCGTGCAGGGCGACAAGGTGGCGGTGGACGCGCTGCTCGCCCACTCGGACGTGTCGGCGCTGAGCTTCGTGGGCTCCACGCCCATTGCGCAGTACATCTACGAGACCGGCGCCCACCACGGCAAGCGGGTGCAGGCGCTCGGTGGCGCGAAGAACCACATGGTGGTGATGCCCGACGCCGACCTCGACCAGGCGGTGGACGCCCTGATCGGCAGTGCCTACGGCTCGGCCGGCGAGCGCTGCATGGCCATCAGCGTGGCCGTGCTGGTGGGCGACGTGGCCGACCGCATCGTGCCCCGCCTGGCCGAGCGCGCCCGCACGCTCAAGGTGAAGAACGGCATGGAGCTCGACGCCGAGATGGGCCCCATCGTCACCCGCCAGGCGCTCGAGCGCATCGAGGGCTACATCGGCGTGGGCGTCGAGGAAGGCGCGCGTCTCGTCGTCGATGGCCGCGGTCTGAAGGTGCCCGGCTTCGAGGGCGGTTTCTTCACCGGCGGCACCCTCTTCGACCATGTGACGCCGGCCATGCGCATCTACAAGGAAGAGATCTTCGGGCCGGTGCTCGCCTGCGTGCGGGTGCCCGACTTCGCCTCGGCGCTCGACCTCGTCAACGCGCACGAATATGGCAACGGCGTGAGCTGCTTCACCGGCGATGGCAACGTCGCACGTGAGTTCGCCCGCCGCATCCAGGTGGGCATGGTGGGCATCAACGTGCCCATCCCGGTGCCCATGGCCTGGCACGGCTTCGGCGGCTGGAAGAAGAGCCTCTTCGGCGACCTGCACGCCTATGGCGAAGAGGGCATCCGCTTCTACACCAAGCAGAAGAGCGTGATGCAGCGCTGGGCCTCGAGCATCGGCAAGGGCGCCGAGTTCGTGATGCCCACGGCCAAGTGAGCATCGATCGGGCCTGAGAGCCGACGGCGCCCGACCGGGGCCGGTCGGGCCCCGCTCAAGCCCCGCTCAAGCCCCGATCACCCCGCCATCCGCGCGCCGGATCACCACGGTGGCCGAGCGCGGCCGCCCGTCCGGGCGGCGGTCCGGCCAGTTCGAGAAGCGCCGCGGGTCGGCCGGGTCGCTGCGGTCGCTTGGCGTCTCGCCCGGGTGCTGGATGTTCACGAAGGCGGTGCGCCCGTCCGGCGTCCAGGTGATGCCGGTGACCTCGCAGTTCGTGGGCGCCGTCAGGAAGCGGCGCATCTCGCCGGTGGCCACGTCGCAGGCCAGCATCTGGTTGTTGCCGATGCGGGTGAATTCGCCCTTGTACATCTGGGTGGCGTGGGCGTCGGTCTGCACCCACAGCACGCCGCGCCGGTCGAAGGCGATGCCATCCGGGCAGGCGAAGAAGTCGCCCTTCACATTGCCCCTGGCCTCGGCCCGCTCGTTGGCCGGGTCGCCAGCGAGCACCAGGTGGTTCCAGCGGAATCCCGGGGCGTCGAAGTCGCCGTCTTCCTTCCAGCGGATGATCTGCCCCATGGTGTTGTTGGCGCGCGGGTTGGCCGCGTCCACCCCGGGGTTGCTGCCCACGCCGCGGCTGGAGTTGTTGGTGAGCGTGCAGTAGACCCAGCCGCTCGCCGGGTCGATGGCCAGCCACTCCGGGCGGTCCATCTTGGTGGCGCCCAGCAGGTCGCTCGCCTGGCGCGTCTTGATCACCACCTCGCCGGCGTCGGCGAAGCCGTTGGCCGCAGTGAGCGGGCCCTGGCCGTGCACCAGCGGAATCCACCGGCCGGTGCCGTCGGCATCGAAGCGCGCGACGTACAGCGTGCCGTGGTCGAGCAGCTCGCGGTTGGCCTGGGCGGCCGTCAGCCCGTTGCCTGCAGGGCGGATGCGGTCGCGGCTGACGAACTTGTAGATGTATTCGAAGCGGGCGTCCTCGCCCGAATAGACGACCGCCCGCTGGTCCTTCGTCACCGCGACCCAGGCGCCCTCATGGGCCGCCCGGCCGAGCGCGGTGCGCTTGATCGGCGTGCTGGTCGGGTCCATCGGGTCGAGCTCGACGACCCAGCCGAAGCGGTTGGGCTCATTGGGGTGGCGGGTGGCGTCGAAGCGCTCGTCGTGCTCCTGCCAGCGGTAGCCCCAGCTGTCCTTGCGCACGCCCCAGCGACGCTCGTGCGCCGAGGGGGTGTCGCCCCCGACGAAATAGCCCGAGAAGTTCTCCTCGCCGGAGAGGTAGGTGCCCCAGGGCGTGGCCGCGCTCGCGCAGTTGTTCAGCGTGCCCAGCACGCGCCGGCCGGTGGGGTCGGCGGCCGTGCACATCATCGGGTGGCCGGCGGCCGGGCCGCCGACGTCGAAGGGCGTGGCCATGGTGATGCGGCGCGCATAGCGCGACGGGCGCACCATCTGCCAGCCACTGTCGCGCTGCTCGACCTCGATGACCGACAGGCCGTGCGCGGCCATGCTCTTGCGCACCTTCTCCGCGCTCCAGGTCCTCATGCCGTCGGCATGCAGCAGGCCGTCGTCGGCGTACTCGTGGTTCATCGCGAGCAGGCCGCGCCGGCTCGAACCCAGCGGGTAGAAGGCCAGCCCGTCGTGGTGCATGCCCATCTGCACTGCCTGGTCGGCGGCTGAGTTGGACGCATCGAAGCGGAAGGGCGGCATCTGCCCGGGCACGCCCACCGGTTCTCCCCAGGCGGCGATGACCTCGGCGATGTAGCCCTCGGGGACGACGAGCTGGTCGCCGAAGCCGGGCGGCACGGCCTTGAAGCCCAGCGTGGGCGACGGCGGCGTTGCCCCCGGGCTTGCACAGCCGCCCAGCGACGCGGCCAGCGGCGACAGCGCGGCCAGTGCGGCGAGCGCGGCGCCGCCCCGCAGCACGGCGCGACGGGCCGGGTCCGACACCTCGTGGATGCTTGGGTTGGCCGAGCGGTTGCTGTCTTCCATCGAGTCGAAATCCTTGGGCATGCGCAGGCTCCTGGGTGGTGTGGGCTTGAATGGGCTCGAGCGGTGAAACAAGTGTGGGGTGCGAACCGGACGGCGCGTCGCTTGGGCGGGCGTTCCTGCGCGGGCGGTCCTCAGCCAGCCGTGTCGCCGCCCAGCCAGTCCAGCAGCCATTCGTTCACCGCCTCGGGCTGCTCGCGCTGGGGGAAGTGGCCGGCGCCGGGGATGCGCTCGAAGCGGTAGGGTCCGGTGAAGAAGGCGCCTTGGTCGTCCATCAGTTCGGCGCGCAGGTCATCGGCGCCGCACAGCGCCAGCGTGGGCACCGGGATGGGCCGGGCCATGCGTTCCCTGAGCGCGGCCAGCTTCGGGTCGCCTCGGCTGGGGTCGAGCATGGCGCGGTAGTAGCCCAGCGTGGCGCCGAGCACGCCGGGTTGCGCCAGCATGGTCTTCACCTGGGCAATGTGCCGGACGTCTTCGAAGCCTGCAGTCGTCCAGTACTGCCAGAGGTAGTCGATGAAGGCGTAGTTCCGCTCGGCGATGGCCTGCTCGGGCAGTTCGGGCAGCTGGAAGAACCACCAGTGGAAGGAGCGGTGGATGTGCCGGGGGTCCAGCAGGCTGCGGCGCACCTCGGCGGGGTGGGGAACGGCCATCAGCACCGCGCGGCGCACCCGCTCGGGATGCGCGGCGAGCAGGGCATAGCCGATGATCGCGCCCCAGTCCTGGCCGACGAAGTGCATCGGCTCGCCCTGGCCGATCACCTCGATGAGCGCGGCGATGTCGGCCACCAGGGTGGCCTTGTCGAACCAGCCGTCGGTGGGCACGGTGGTGGGCGGATAGCCGCGCAGGAAGGGTGCGTACACCCGGTAGCCCACCCGCGCCAGCGCGGCCATCTGGTGGCCCCAGGTGTGGGCGTTGTCGGGAAAGCCGTGCAGCAGCAGCACCGCGGGGCCCGGACCCTCGGTGTTGGCAGTCAGGCAGGCGAAGTCGATCCCATTGGCGTGGAAGGTCTGCATCGGGGCATCATCGCGCGCTGGCGCCGCGGCCTCCATCGGCGCAACCCCGAGCGGTCGGCCCTGCCCTTGCCCCGCTCGCCCGGCGTCACCTGCTGTCACCCGCCGCCACCCCCACCCACACCTCCACCCTCACCCTCTTCCCCTGCCTGCCATGACCCGGACTGCCTCGACGCCGCAGCGAACCGTCCTCATCACCGGCGCCTCCGGCGGCATCGGCGCGGCCTGCGCGAGGGCCTGCGCGCGCGACGGCTGGGCGGTGGCCGTGCACTACCGCAGCCAGGCACAGGCCGCCTTCGATCTGGTGGCGCAGCTGAAGGCCGGCGGCGCCACCGCCGAGGCCTTTGCCGCCGAGGTCACCGACGAAGCCGCGGTGGCCGCCCTGTTCACCGCGGTGGACCGAGCGCTGCCGCCGCTGGGCGGCCTGGTCAACAACGCCGGCGTCGTCGACGTGGGGGCGCGGGTGGACGAGATGAGCGCCGAACGGGTGCGCCGCATGTTCGACATCAACGTCGTCGCGCCCTTCATCTGCAGCCGCCACGCGCTGCGGCGCCTGTCCTCCCGGCACGGCGGCGCGGGCGGTGCCATCGTGAACGTGGGCTCGGCGGCGTCGCGGCTGGGCTCGCCCGGGCAGTACGTCGACTACGCGGCCAGCAAGGGCGCCATCGACACCTTCACGCTGGGCCTGGCCCGCGAGGTGGCGGCCGAAGGCGTGCGGGTGAACGCGGTGCGCCCGGGCATCATCGACACCAGCATCCATGCCAGCGGCGGTCAGCCCGACCGGGTGCAGCGCCTGGGCCCCACGGTGCCCATGGGCCGGGCCGGCCACGCTGGCGAGGTGGCCGAAGCCGTGGCCTGGCTGCTCGGCCCGGGCGCCGCCTACACCACCGGCGCCCTGCTCGATGTGTCCGGCGGGCGTTGAAGCCGCGGCCCAGTCGCAGCGCCCTCTGGCCTTGACCCCCCGGCGCGCGGGGTCGGCACGGCGCGCGACATAAACTCCGGGGTTTTGCGTTCGCCGCGACGCGCGTCGCGCGTGCGACCCTGCCTGCCTGAACCGTCCTCGAGGATTCCGCCGTGTTCATCTCCCAAGCCTTCGCCCAAGCCGCTCCCGCCGCTGCCAGCGGCTCCGATCCGCAGTCCACGCTGCTGACGATGCTGCCGCTGGTGCTGATGTTCGTGGTGCTGTACTTCGTGATGATCCGCCCGCAGATGAAGCGCCAGAAGGAGCACAAGGCCATGATCGACGCGCTGGCCAAGGGCGACGAGGTCATCATGGGCGGCGGCGTCATGGGCCGGGTGGCCAAGCTGGGCGACTCCTACATCCACCTGGAGGTGGCCAATGGCGTGGAGATCCAGGTCCAGCGCAGCGCCGTGATCCAGGTGCTGCCCAAGGGCACCTTCAAGTAACGCCGGCCCGACCGCACCGACCGCACCGCCTCGCCTGGCCGCGCCATGAACCGATACCCTGTCTGGAAGTACCTGATCCTCGGCGTGGCGCTGGTCGTCGGCTTGCTCTACACCCTGCCCAACTTCTTCGGCGAGGCCCCGGCGGTGCAGGTGAGCAGCGCCAAGGCCACGGTCAAGGTCGATGAGGCGCTGGTGCCGCGGGTGCGATCGGCCCTCGACGCCGCAGGCCTGAAGCCCGATTTCGTCCAGCTCGACGGGCTGTCGGTGCGGGCCCGCTTCACCGACACCGACACGCAGCTGAAGGCGCGCGACGCCGTCGAGCGGGCGCTCAACCCGGACGCGGCCAACCCCACCTACATCGTCGCGTTGAACCTGCTGAGCCGTTCTCCGGCCTGGCTGACCTCGCTTCGCGCGCTGCCGATGTACCTCGGCCTGGACCTGCGCGGCGGCGTGCACTTCCTGATGCAGGTGGACATGAAGAGCGCGCTGACCAAGCGCGCCGAATCGGTGGCCGGCGACGTTCGCAGCCTGATGCGCGAGCGCAACCTGCGCCACGGCGGCATCAGCCGCGACGGCAACACGGTGGAAATCCGCATCCGCGATGCGGCCACGCTGGACAGTGCGCGCCGCCTGCTGACCGAGCAGGTCGCCGACATGGACTGGACGCCCACGCCCGACGGCACCGAGTTCCGCCTGACCGGCCGGCTCAAGCCCGAGGCGGAGCGCCGGGTTCAGGACAGCGCCGTCAAGCAGAACATCACCACGCTGCACAACCGGGTGAACGAGCTGGGCGTGGCCGAGCCGGTGATCCAGCAGCAGGGCGCCGACCGCGTCGTGGTGCAACTGCCCGGCGTGCAGGACACCGCCAAGGCCAAGGACATCATCGGCCGCACCGCCACGCTGGAAGTGCGCATGGTCGAGGACAGCGCCGAGGCGGCCGCGGCCGCCCGCGGCGAGGGGCCCGTTCCCTTCGGCACCGAGCGCTACCTCGAGCGCGGCGGCAACGGCATCATCGTGCGCCGCAACGTCATCCTCACCGGCGAGAACCTCACCGACGCACAGGCCGGCTTCGACAGCCAGACCCAGGAGCCGGCGGTGCACCTGACGCTGGATGCCAAGGGCGCGCGCATCTTCCGCGACGTCACCCGCGAGAGCGTGGGCAAGCGCATGGCCATCCTGCTGTTCGAGAAGGGCCGCGGCGAGGTGGTCACCGCGCCGGTCATCCGCGCCGAGATCGGCGGCGGGCGGGTGCAGATCTCCGGCCAGATGACCACCGTCGAGGCCAATGACGTGGCCCTGCTGCTGCGCTCGGGGTCGCTGGCCGCGCCCATGGAGATCATCGAGGAACGCACCATCGGCCCGAGCCTGGGCGCCGAGAACATCGCCATGGGCTTCAACAGCGTGATGTACGGCTTTGCCGCCATCGTGGTGTTCATGTGCGCCTACTACCTGCTCTTCGGCGTGTTCAGCTCGCTGGCGCTGGCCTTCAACCTGCTGCTGCTGGTGGCGGTGCTGTCGATGATCCAGGCCACGCTCACGCTGCCGGGCATCGCGGCCATCGCGCTGACGCTGGGCATGGCCATCGACGCGAACGTGCTGATCAACGAGCGGGTGCGCGAGGAACTGCGGGCGGGCATGTCGCCGCAGCAGGCCATCCACATCGGCTATGAGCGGGCGTGGGCCACCATCCTCGACTCCAACGTCACCACGCTCATCGCGGGCCTGGCGCTGCTCATCTTCGGCTCCGGACCGGTGCGCGGCTTCGCCGTGGTGCACTGCCTGGGCATCCTCACCTCGATGTTCTCGGCGGTGATGTTCTCCCGCGGGCTGGTCAACCTCTGGTACGGGCGGCAGAAGAAGCTCAAGGCCGTGTCCATCGGCCAGGTGTGGCGCGCCGACGAAGCCCGCCCGACGCCGGCCGCCTGAGCGCCGCCCGCGCGCGAAACCCCCTGCAGCGTCACCAACCGGACCGGCCCCATGGAGTTTTTCCGCATCCGCCGCGACATCCCGTTCATGAAGCACGCCATCGTGCTGAACGCGATTTCCTTCATCACCTTCGCGCTGGCGGTGTTCTTCATCGCCACGCGCGGGCTGAACCTGTCCATCGAGTTCACCGGCGGCACGCTGGTGGAGGTGGAGTACGCACAGACCGCCGAGGTGAACGCGGTGCGCGAGACGGTCGAGGCGATGGGCTTCGGCGAGGTCCAGGTGCAGAAGTTCGGGTCCTCCCGCGATGTGCTGATCCGCCTGCCGGTGCGCGGCGACCAGAAGCAGGCCGACGTGGTGGCGCGCGTGTTCGGCGAGCTGTGCACGAAGTCCGGTGGCCAGGTGAGCGTGCAGCCCGTGACGACCGAACAGGGGGCGGTCGTCTCCAAGCCGGTGTGCGGCACGCCGGGCGCCGAGCCGTTGCGCCTCATGCGCAGCGAATTCGTCGGGCCGTCGGTGGGGGCGGAGCTGGCCCGTGACGGCGCCATCGCGCTGGGCGTGACGCTCGCCGGCATCATGCTCTATCTGGCCATGCGCTTCGAATGGAAGTTCTCGGTCGCCGGCATCATCGCCAACCTGCACGACGTGATCATCATCGTCGGCTTCTTCGCCTTCTTCCAATGGGAGTTCTCGCTGGCGGTGCTCGCCGCGGTGCTGGCGGTGCTGGGCTACTCGGTCAATGAATCGGTGGTCATCTTCGACCGCATCCGCGAGGCCTTCCGACGCTACCGCAAGATGAACACCCAGGAGGTCATCGACCACGCCATCACCAGCACGATGAGCCGCACCGTCATCACCCACGGCTCCACGCTGATGATGGTGGTGTCCATGCTGATCTTCGGTGGCCCCACGCTGCACTATTTCGCGCTGGCGCTGACCATCGGCATCCTCTTCGGCATCTATTCTTCCGTCTTCGTCGCTGCGGCCATCGCCATGTGGCTGGGCGTCAAGCGAGAGGATCTGGTGAAGTCGGGCGGCAAGGAAGCCGACCCGAACGATCCGAATGCCGGGGCAGTCGTGTAGAGTGAACTGATTCGCGCCCCAGCCCTCAAGCCGCCACCCCGACCGGGCCATGCCCCCCAATGCCGCCAACAGCCTGCTCGCTGCCCGAGCGCGACGCGGCTTCGTCGAGGGGCTCGTTCGCGGCCTGCCGGCCGTCTCCGCCGCGGTGGTCGAAGCGGCCCGGACGCAACTCGCCCAACCCGCCGAGCACGCGCTGCAGGTCCAGCGCCGAGACCTCGTCGCCCACCTGAACCACCACGCCGGCCACTGGCTTGCCGGCATGCTCAACCCCCTGCGCGCGGCGGTGGGCAGTGGCACGGTGAGTGCGTCGGCTTCACGCCCGACTGACCTTCCTCCGCCTTCCGGCCGCCTGTCCACCCTCACGCTGGTGGACGACGCCACGATCGAGGGCGAGATCGCCAGCTCCAAGCTCGCGCTGGCCATGATGGACCGCGCTTCCTGGGAGTTCACCGACCTGCGCTCGCGCATCATGCTGCTCGAGGGGCATGACGAACTGGACGCCAACGATGTGCTGCGTCCGCACGTGCTGGCCCGGCTGGTGAGCGGCGCCTGGCGCAGTGCGGGCATGACGATGGACGAGTGGCGCCTGATGCAGGCGTCGCTGCACGAGGAGTTCGCGCACTTCACCGAAGAGGCCTACCACGAGACCAACCGGTGGCTGCTGCAGAACAAGGTGCTGCCCGACATCGACCTGCGCCCCTTCATCCGCCGATCCAAGAACGTCGCGTTCTGGCCGACCGCAACCGGCGGCGCCGGGGCGTCGTCGAGCTTCGGACTGTCCGCGGGCGGCTCGGCCTTCGACAGCCTTCGCGGTGGCGTGGGCGACGAGACCCGGCTGATGACCCGTGCGGCCAGCCTGTCGCGTGGCATCGACCATGCCGAGGCGGTGCTCGACCGGCTCAACCGCCTGGTCGGCCGGCAGCTGCCTGATTTCGCGCAGACCGCCCGCATCCCGGGCGGCGCAGCGCCTGCGTCACCCGCGCTGCAGGCGGCCATCGCCGACGTGCAGCAGGGCATCGCCAGCCGCATGGGCGACGGCCCCGGCAGCCCGGTCATCAGCACGCCCACCCTCATCGAGGACATGCACCAGCGCAAGCAGGTGCTCAAGCAGGCGGCCCAGACCCCGGTCGAACGCGCCACCATCGAGATCGTCGCGCTGCTCTTCCAGAGCATCCTCACCGAAGACCGCATTCCGCCGGCGGTGCGGGTGTGGTTCGCCCGGCTGCAGATGCCGGTGCTGCGCGTGGCCGTGGGCGAACCCGACTTCTTCGCCACCACCGACCACCCGGCGCGTCGCCTGATCGACCGCATGGGCGCCTGCGTCATGGGCTTCGATGCCAGCACCCGGGCGGTGGGCGATGCGCTCGAGAAGGAGATCAAGCGGGTGGTGCAGGTGGTGGAGGCCTATCCGGACACGGGCCGGCGGGTGTTCCAGACGGTGCTCACCGAGTTCGAGCGCTTCCTCGAGCACTACTTCCGCAACGAGAACGAAGCCTCGCGCGTCGGGGTGTCGCTCGCGCAGCAGGTCGAGCAGCGCGAGACGCTGGCCATCCAGTACACGATCGAGCTGCGCAAGATGCTCAACGACGTGCCGGTGCAGGAAGGCGTGCGCGATTTCCTCTTCCACGTCTGGGCCGACGTGCTGGCGATGACGGCGGTCAAGCACGGTCTGGCCAGCGACGAGACCCGCGAGGCCAAGCGCGCGGCGGCCGATCTCATCTGGTCGGCCGGGGCCAAGGTGTCCCGCGAGGAGCGGGCCGAGGTCATCCGCCGGCTGCCGCCGCTGCTCAAGCTGCTGCGCGACGGCATGGCCAACGCCGGGCTGACGCTGGACCGCCAGGACGAGCAGCTGCGACTGCTGAACAACTCGCTGGCCGCGGCTTTCACCGCCAAGACCGCGGCGATCCCCGCCGAGCGCCTGCAGGAGCTGAAGGTGCGCCTGGAGACGCTGGAGGAGATGCTCGACGACGGCCAGGACGTGGACATCGACGAGTCCTTCGTGCTGGACCTGTCCAGCCACGAGAGCTCCAACCTGGAGATCGTCGCCGACGGCGGCTCCATGCCCACGCCGGCGATGCTCACCTGGGCCCGCGAGCTGCAGGTGGGTGCCTGGTACATGCTCGACTACCGCAACCGCAACGAGTCGGTGCAGCTGGCCTGGCAGGGCCTGAAGCGCGAGTTGTCGCTGTTCGTCACGCCGCAGGGCCGCTGCGTGCTGTTCCAGCGCCAGCGCCTGGCGGCCTTCCTGCAGGCCGGCCTGCTGGTGCCCGCGCAGGACGAGTCGCTGACGGTGCGCGCCACGCGCAGCGCGCTGGCCAAGCTCGACGGAGACCCGTCGCGGCTTCTGAACTGAGCGCAGCCCTTGGCGCGCGGGCCCTGCGGCCGCTGGCGCCGCCCGGCGCCCGCTGTTCGCTCAGTGCACCGATCGGTGTTCGTTGTCGACGAAGAGTTCGTCCAGGATCAGCGCGTCGGGCTCCTCGCCCAGGCTCCAGAACACCATCAGCACGATGACCTTGAGGTCTTCCAGGTCGAGCGGGCCGCCGGGGATGGCCATGGCCCGGTCGAGCACCATCTCGCGCATCGCAGGGGCCAGCACGCCAGCCGACTCGAGGAAGCGGATGAAGCCGATGGAGGTCTCGCCCACGTGCTCGAGTTCGGCTTCGGAGTAGACGCGAAGCGAGAGGTCGGACTGGGCCTCGACCTGCGCTTCGGCGGCGCCGGCCAGGCCATCCAGCCAGGACAGCGCGTCCTGGATCTCCTCGCTCTCGAAACCCGCCGACGTGAGCTTTCTCGCCAGCTGGTCGTGGTCGGGGCAGGCGTCCGGTCGCCAGTAGTTCTCGTAGAGGTACACAAGCACGGCGAACATGCGAATGAATATACCCGAGGGGCCACCCCCGGCAAGGGGCGCGCAGGCGTGCGGAAGTGGGCGAAGGTGGCGCCCTCAGGCGCGGGCGGTGCGCTGGAAGCGCTGCCCTTCCAGCCGGCGGACCTGGCCGTTCAGCTCGAGCTCGAGCAGCCGCACGCCCAGGTCCGCTGCCGATCGACCGGTGCGCTCGGACAGGGCGTCCAGCGTCATGGGCTCGTAGCCCAGCGCCTGCAGCAGCGGGTCGACCGGTGCGGACGATGCGCGCTCGGCCGGCGCGGCGTCGACCGGCCACGGTTCGTCGCTGGCACCGGTGGCGGACGCCCGGTCCGCTGTCGCCCGACGCCCGCGGCCCGGACGGCCCGCGGGTGCTGAAGGGCCCGTCGGCCGCAGCCCCGCCGCCTGAGCGGCGGAGGGGCCCAGCAGCTCGTCGATGACGTCCTGGGCCGATTCCACCAGCCGGGCCCCCTGCTGGATCAGCGCATGGCAGCCCCGGGACTGGGGTGAGTGGATGCTGCCCGGAATGGCGAACACGTCAGCGCCCACTTCCAGTGCGAGCCTTGCCGTGATGAGCGAGCCCGACTGGAGCGCCGCTTCGACGACCAGCGTTCCCCGGGCCAGCGAGGCGATCAGCCGGTTGCGCAGCGGAAAGTGGGGCGGGCGCGGCGGCGTGCCCGGGGCGAACTCGCTGAGCAGAAGCCCGGTGTGGGCGATGCGCTCGAAGAGGGCGCGGTGACGGGCCGGGTAGGCGATGTCCGGCCCGCAGCCGATGACCGCCACGGTTCCGCCCGGCGTGTCCAGCGCCGCCTCGTGGGCGGCTCCGTCGATGCCCATGGCGCCGCCCGACACCACCGTCCAGCCCTGAGCGCCCAGATCGGCCGCGAACGCGCGGGCGTTGTCCAGGCCCTGGGGCGTGGGGTGCCGGCTGCCCACCACGGCCACCGCATCACGTTGGGCCAGTTCGAGCCGGCCGGCAGCGAACACCAGCAGCGGCGGATCGGGCGATTGCAGCCACCGTGCGGGGTAGGCGGCATCGCCCAGCGTGAGCATCGAGCGGGTCTGGCCGGTTTCGGCTGCGGCGAGCCAACGCTGGCTGGCCTCCAGCCGCGCGGGCAGGTCTGCGGGCGGTGGGGCCAGCAGCAGCGGCAGCGCGGCCGCTCCGGCGGCGGCTTCGAGCGCCGCGGCGTCGGCCTGGAACAGCGCGGTGGGCGAGCCGAAGGCGGCCAGCAGCGCTCGCGCCACACGCCGGCTGATGCCGGGCGTGTGCTGCAGTCGCAGCCAGGCTGCAAGCTCAGCGTCGGGATCGGCGTCGAGTCCGGCAGGGGGCATCGGCTGTCCTGGAGCCTGGGCGGCGCGCCGAAGGCGCGGCTTTCCGGGCCGGGCCCGGTTCAGGGCTGAGAGAAGCGGTCGCCCGAACGCACCGGCTGCTGGGCCTGCAGGATCAGCGCATAGGAGACCTGGTCGAAGGTGCGGAAGACGAAGAGCAGGCCATGGCGCTCGTCGGGCAGCTTGATGGGCGTGCGCTTCGGGTCGGTGGTGTCGGTGCGCACTGCGCCGTCCTTCCACAGCGCGAGCACATGGCCTTCCTCCAGCCCGGCCGACTTGCCGCGGTTCAGCGCGACGATCTGGTTCTGCCCGGCGGTGATGGCGTCTCCGTAGACCGAGACGATCTGCCCGGCCAGCGCCCCCTGGGGCGAGCGCGGCACATAGGCAGTGAAATCACGCGGCGGCACCGGGGCCAGGCGGTCGCCCACGCCGGCTTCCATGCGGATGCTGGTGATGCCGAAGGTGGCAGGCACTTCGCGCAGCTTGCCGTCGGCCAGCGTGGCCGAACCGGCCGCGCGCTGGTATTCAGCCGTTCCCACGAACACCGCCTCGTAGCCCAGCAGCTCGCGGGTGGAGGGGTCGAGCAGGGGGCGGGGCTCGCGGAAGATGCGGTAGTCGCGCTGGTTCCCGAGCGGCCCGAGCACATAGGCACGGTCGCCGCGGCCCAGCCAGACACGGTCTTCCTGCGAGGCCACGATGCGCGGCGCGGTTTCGAGCTCGTTGCGGTTGAACACCACCGCTTCATTGAGGAAGGGTTCGATCGCGCCGAGCGGCACCGCCGCGATGGCGGAGTCGAAGGGGGTGCTGCGCGCCTGCGGCGACAGGCGAACCGTCGTGCCCGCCGCGGGCTGTCCCATGCGCAGGCGCGCCCGGCCATCCACTTTTTCGAGGAAGAGGGTCTGCCCCGGGAAGATCAGGTGCGGGTTGCGGATCTCCGCCAGGTTCATGCCCCACAGCTCCGGCCAGCGCCACGGGCTGCGCAGAAAGAGCGAGGAGATGGCCCACAGCGTGTCGCCGCGCTTGACGGTGTAGCTGTCCGGCGCGTTGGGGGCCAGTTCGGACAGCGGCACGCCCGCCTGGGCCACCTGCTGGGCGGTGCTGCGCTGCTCGGGGGTGACGGGGAAGTTCACCGCCAGCACCGGCGCCGCGCAGGCCAGAAGGCCGGTGCCCAGCGCCCAGGAGCCAAGCGCTCGGCGGCTGAGCGCCACGCCGGGGGGCGACGAACAGGAACAACGGCCTGTGCGGAGGGCCGGGGCGGCGCAGGCGGGGCAGCGGGGCGCGATCGTCAACAGGGGCATCGTCGGCATGGGTGTCCAGGAGGAGTCCGGGAGGGTCCGCAGGCGGGGGCGGGGCCTGCATCGGGTCCGCTTTCGCGGGCCTTCACTGCGGAACCGCAAGCATCCCACCAAGGGCCGCGACGATCGGCGAAAATGTTCAATTGATTCATCAGATTCTGCACATAAAGCCTTGATGCCGCAATGAAACCGGCCCGACCCGGCCCCAGGTGTGAGAGCCGTCACACCTGGGGCCGGGGCCGAAAAGGCCGGCCCTGCCCTTGATGGGCGGTCCACTGCCCCGCATCTGCCCCCCCCGCCATGGCCCTTCTTCCCATCCTCGTCTACCCCGACCCCCGACTGCACACGGTGGCCCGCCCGATCGCGCAGGTCGATGACCGCATCCGCCGGCTGGCCGACGACATGCTCGAGACCATGTACGACGCCGACGGCGTGGGCCTGGCGGCCACGCAGGTGGACGTGCACGAGCGGCTGATCGTCATCGACACCTCCTCCGAGCGGCAGGCGCCCCGGGTGCTGGTGAACCCGGAAATCGTCTGGCGCAGCGAGGCGCTGAGCACCGCCGAGGAAGGCTGCCTGTCGGTGCCGCAGATCTACGACAAGGTCGAGCGCGCCGCCCAGGTGCGGGTGCGCGCGCTGGGGCGCGATGGCCACCCCTACGAGTTCGACGCCGACGGCCTGCTGGCCGTGTGCGTGCAGCACGAGATGGACCACCTGATGGGCAAGGTCTTCGTCGAGTACCTGAGCGCCTTCAAGCGAGACCGCATCAAGAGCAAGATGAAGAAGCGCTACCCGGAGTCGGTGCGTGCACGCTGAGCGGCCGGCGCTGCGGGTGGCCTTCGCGGGCACGCCGGCTTTCGCCGCCCGCGCCCTCGAGGCCATCGCGGCGGCAGGCTTCACGGTGGTGGGCGTGCTCACCCAGCCCGATCGGCCCGCCGGGCGCGGGCTGCAGCTGCAGGCCTCCGAGGTCAAGCGGCTGGCCCAGGCCCTGGGCGTGGCCGTGGCGCAGCCGCTGAGCCTGAAGCTGGACGGACGTCATGCGGCCGATGCCCAAGCGGCCCGCGCGGCCTTGACCGACTGGGCGCCCGACGTGATGGTGGTGGCTGCCTACGGTCTCATCCTGCCGCCGTGGACGCTTGAGCTGCCGCGCCTGGGCTGCCTGAACATCCACGGCTCGCTGCTGCCGCGTTGGCGCGGCGCCGCCCCCATCCACCGGGCCATCGAGGCCGGCGATACCCGCACCGGCGTGACCATCATGCAGATGGACGCGGGGCTGGACACCGGCGCGATGCTGCGCCGGGCCGAGGTCGACATCGACCCGCTGGACACCACCGCGACGCTGCACGACCGGCTGGCCGCGCTGGGTGCGCAGGAGGTGGTCGAGGCGCTGCACGACGCGCAGCAGGCGCGCGGCATCGCGGTGCCCCAGCCCGAGGCCGGCGTGACCTACGCGCACAAGGTCGACAAGGCCGAGGCGGCGCTGGACCTGCGCGAACCGGCCGAGGCCCTGGCGCGCCGCATCCGCGCCTTCGACCCCTTTCCAGGGGCGACGCTGGTGCTCGACGGGGCGACGCTCAAGGTGTGGGCGGCCGAAGCCCCCGCCGAGGGCGGTGCCTCGGCGGCCGGCCGCGGCCCGGGTGAGGTCGTCGCCTGCGGCCCGCAGGGGCTGGACATCGCCTGCGGTGCCGGGTCCGTGCTGCGCCTGCTGCAGGTTCAGCGTGCCGGCGGCCGCCGCGTGTCGGTGCGCGAATTCCTGGCTGGCCATCCGCTGGCCCCCGACGCCCGGGTCGCCGTGCTGCCCTGAGGCGCACGGCGCTCGGCGCGCGCCGCTTGAGATCGAAGGCTCAAGTTCGGCCGCGGGGCCGCCGATACACCGGACATCCACCCGGCCCCCCGTCCCATGCGCCCGACCGCCCGCCTCCTGCTCGTCTCGCTCACCGCCTTGCTGGCGGGCTGCGAACTGCTCGGCATCCAGTCGCCCGAGCGCATCGCCGCGCAGCGCGAGGCCGAAGGCAAGGCCGTGGGCGGCGCCTGCCGGCACGCCGGCCGGGCCATCGAGGACTGCTACACCCTCAACCGCCGGGCCGACAAGGCGGCGGTGTTCGCCGGTTGGCGGGAGATGAACGACTACATGGTCGAGAACAAGCTGGAGGTGGTGCCGCCGGTGCTGTCTGCGCCCGCCGGGACGGCCGCTGCCGCAGCCGAGGCCGACCCTCCGTCCAAGCCGGCAGCCAAGGGCTCCTGAGCCGGCCCGGACCCCGCCGCTGCGCAGGCCCGCCGGACCCCTGCTGTCAGCGCCGCGCCCGGCGCAGCAAGGACAATGGCCGGCGATGAAACGCTGGCGCGCCCTCCTGTCCCATCCCGAAGCGGTCCGCGGACGCCGGGACTTCTACCCCTTCCTCCCGGGCATCGCCGCCTGGGGCCTGGTCACCGGCGTGGCCATGGTGCAAAGCGGCCTGGGCGTGCCGCTGTCGCTGCTGATGACCTTCGCCGTCTACGCGGGCAGCGCGCAACTGGCCGCGCTGCCGCTCATCGCCGCCGGCGCCCCCGTTCCCGTCGTCTGGGCCGCGGCCTTCTGCGTGAACCTGCGCTTCGTCATCTACAGCGCGCAGTGGCGCCCCTACCTCGCGCCCCTCGGGCGCTGGCGCTCGCTGGCGCTGGGCTACATCGCCGCGGACGTCAACTACGTGCTGTTCAGGAAGCGCTACCCCGACGAAGTGTCCGAGCCGGGTCAGTTGCCCTACTTCCTGGGGGGCGGGCTGGCGCTGTGGGTCGCCTGGCAGGGCGCGTCCGTCCTGGGCATCCTCATGGCCGGGCACATCCCGCTGCAGTGGGGCCTGGGCTTTGCCGGAACGCTCGCCATGCTGGGGCTGGCCTATGGCCTGGTGGTCGATCGGGTCACGCTGCTGGCTGCGGTGGTGGCCGGCACCGCGGCCATCGCCGCCTTCTCGCTGCCGCTGAAGCTCAACATCGTGGTGGCCATCGCGGCCGCGGTGGCCGCCGGCGTGATGATGGAAGCGGCCTCGCGCCGGGCGGCGCTGCGATGAGCTTCTGGGAATCCGTCGTCACCATCCTCGGGCTGGGCGTCATCACCGCGCTCACCCGCGGCTTCTTCCTGCTGCCGCGCCGTGAAATACCACTGCCCGGCTGGTTGCAGCGTGGCCTCAAGGTGGCCCCGCTGGCAGCGCTCTTCGCCATCATCGTGCCCGAGGTGCTGTTGAGCCAGGGCGAGCTCATCCACACCTGGCGGGACGCGCGCTGGCCGGCGGTCGTGCTGGCCACGGCCTGGTATGCGTGGCGGCCCGGCGTGCTGGGCCCGCTCGTGGTCGGGCTCTCGGTGTTCCTGCCGCTGCGGCTGGTGCTGGGCTGGTGAACGGGCCCGCGCCGTCACCGAATGGCCCACCGAACCGCCGACGACCGAACCACCGACCGACCCACCGACCGACCCGCCTGCCGTTTCCGTCCCCGCCTTTGTCCTTCCCCTTTCCCTTCCACCCGGAGCCCCCGATGCCCATCCTCCGCCTGCAAGACCTCATCGCCGATGGCCGCCTGAAGGGCCGCCGCGTCTTCATCCGCGCCGACCTGAACGTGCCGCAGGACGACGCCGGCCGCATCACCGAGGACACCCGCATCCGCGCGAGCGTGCCCTGCATCCGCATGGCGCTGGACGCCGGCGCGGCCGTCATGGTCACCTCCCACCTGGGCCGTCCGAGCGAAGGCGCCTTCAAGCCCGAAGACTCGCTCGCGCCGGTGGCCGAACGCCTGGCCGAACTGCTCGGCCGCCCGGTCCCGCTGGTGAGCGATTGGGTGGACGGCGTGGACGTCGCCCCGGGTTCGGTGGTGATGCTCGAGAACTGCCGGCTCAACAAGGGCGAGAAGAAGAACGACGAGGCGCTCGCCCGCAGGATGGCCGCGCTGTGCGACGTCTTCGTCCACGACGCCTTCGGCACCGCCCACCGGGCCGAGGCCAGCACCTACGGCATCGCGCAGTTCGCACCGGTGGCCTGCGCCGGGCCGCTGCTGGCCGCGGAGATCGACGCCATCGGGCGCGCGCTGGCCGAGCCCCGCCGCCCGCTGGTGGCCATCGTGGCCGGCAGCAAGGTGTCCACCAAGCTCACCATCCTGGAGGCGCTGTCCGGCAAGGTCGACCGCCTGATCGTCGGCGGCGGCATCGCCAACACCTTCTTGCTGGCCGCCGGGCTGCCCATCGGCAAGAGCCTGGCCGAGCCCGACCTGGTGGAGGCCGCGCGCAAGGTCATCGCCTCGATGAAGGCGCGCGGCGCGGACGTACCCATCCCGGTGGACGTGGTCACCGCCAAGACCTTCGCGGCCGATGCGCCCGCCACGGTCAAGGCCGCTGCCGATGTGCAGGCCGACGACCTGATCCTGGACATCGGGCCGGACACCGCCCGGACGCTGGCGAGCCTGCTCGAATCGGCCGGCACCATCGTCTGGAACGGCCCGGTCGGGGTGTTCGAGTTCGAGGCCTTCTCGCACGGCACCGAGACGCTCGCCCACGCCATCGCGCGCAGCGACGCCTTCAGCATCGCCGGTGGCGGCGACACGCTGGCGGCCATCGCGAAGTACGGCATCGAGTCGCAGGTGAGCTACATCTCCACCGGCGGCGGCGCCTTCCTCGAAGTGCTCGAAGGCAAGACCCTGCCGGCCTTCGAGATCCTGGAGCGTCGGGGCGCTTGAGGCGCGGAACGACAAACGCCTGTGCAAGAGGGGCGTGGGTGCGGCCTCCAGTGTCGATAGGGCGGTGGGAGTGGCAGGCAG
>JAIYCR010000065.1 GCA_027487905.1 Rubrivivax sp.
ACCTACAACGTCCAGCCTTTCCGGTTCGACCCGGCTACGGCAAGCCAGCCGACCGAGTTCGAGGCCAGCTTCCTGGTCGACGGCGTCCGACATCAGTACAGCTTCGCGATGACGGCCGATCGCATCGTCAGCGAGCAACTGATGGTCTGGCGCACCGCGAAGCCGACGCAGTGGTTCAGCCGGCGCCTCGACGAAAGTGGCGAGCGCTATGTCTACGAGTTGAGCGCCTACCTGACCGGCCCGCGCAAGCTCTGGCAGGAGAGCACGCGGCCCAATGCGCTGTTCCTTTCGACGGCGGCGCAGCTCAACAGCGAGTTGCTCGGCCCTGTGGCGCGCTGGCTCGTGCAGGGCCTCGTGTACCTGCCGGCGGGTGCCTTCGTCGATCACGCGTTCACGACGGCGCTGCTGGAATCGAACGATGGGCGGGTTGCGGTTCGAGACTTCCTCGCCACGGCAGACATCTCCATAGCCCAGGTGTCGGCCGTGCCCCGCAAGGGGTTGCGCGGCCAGGTGATGTTCCAGCCCGGAGGTGTCGCGCAGGCTCGGCAGGAGGAAGGAGAGTTCCTCTTCCCGATCTTTGAGCACCGCACCGAGCAGGGCAGCGCAAAGTTCGAGCTGCACGAGGAATCCGAAGGCACGCAGCGCCTCTTCAGCCTGGCCGCGCCTGTGCTGGATGTGCTCAAGCACGGCCGCATGCTGGTGGTGGACGAACTGGACCGCAGCCTGCACACCCTGCTGGTCCGGCGCCTGGTCGCCATGTTCCACGACCCGGTGCTGAATCCGCGCGGTGCGCAGCTTGTCTTCAGCACGCACGACACCTCGTTGCTCGACCACACGATGTTCCGGCGCGACCAGATCTGGTTCGCCGAGAAGGACGAGACACAGGCCACGCGGATATTCCCCCTGTCGGACTTCAGCCCGCGCAAGCACGAGGCCTGGGAACGTGGCTACCTGATGGGGCGCTACGGCGCGGTGCCGATGTTCTCTGCCTTGCCGGAGACGGCGTCGTCGGTGGTCGCGCCGTCGGCGCCGTCGGCTCCGGGTTCGCCGGTGACAGTCTGATCAACCCGAACACCCGATGGGTCAGGACGGTCAGCCCAGACACCGGCAAGCGGCGCGGGAACTGCGGCGACGCAAGGCGCAGCGGCAGCCCGCAGAGCGCTTGCTCATCGTGTGCGAAGGTTCGAAGACCGAGCCCTTGTACCTGGGTGAAATCCGTCAGCAATTACGGCTGCCGTCGGCCAACGTGCAGGTTCAGCCTGCAGCGTACGGGACCGAGCCGCTCAGGATCGTCGAGTACGCCGAGCGTCTGTTCACCGAGGGCCAACGTGCGCTGGGCATTCATGCCAGGAGCTTCGATCGGGTCGTCGTCGTGTTCGACCGCGACGAGCACCACACCTACCACGCGGCGCTGCAGCGCGTCGCGGCACTCAATGGGCGGCTCGAGAACGACGAGCGGGTCAAGGTGCCCTTCGAAGCGGTGGTGTCGGTGCCTGGCTTCGAGCTGTGGTTGCTGCTGCACTTCGAGGACGTGTTCGCGCCGCTGCACCGCGACGAGGCTCTTGCTCGGCTTCGTGGGTATCTGGCTGGCTACGCGAAGGGGCAGGGCTCACACTGGGCTTGGACACGCGATCGCCTTGATGTCGCCACGGCGCGAGCCAACGCGCTGGTGGCGGCCGGACACACGGCAGAGGACGGCACGCAGCCCTACTCGAACATGCACGAGTTGGTGAACCGCCTGCTGCACCTCAAGGACCAGTCTGCATGACTGGCTGGGGTTGTGCTGTCACCGGCCACCCTGGCAACGAATGAAGTCAGGCACGACCTCGCGGCATTGGCGTCCTGACGTCCCTACCCCTGCCCACCCTCCAGATCCTGCGGATCGATGACGCCGCGAAGACGCGCCAGCGTGCGCATCTCGTCGGTGGCGGGCATGTCCTCATAGGCCGGGTTGTGGGCCTTCAGCAAGTAGCGCCCGTCGCGGGTCTTGGTGACCACCCGCAGCAGGTACTGGCTGTCGCCGGCGGCGTCCTGCCGCTCGATGACCACCACGCTGCCGGTGATGGAGCCGGCGCGTGTGGGGCTCATCAGTTCGAGCAGCAGGTGGTCGCCGTCTCGCACCGGGTTCTTGCCGCCGTCCATGGAGTGGCCGGTGGCGCGCGCGATGAAGTGCCGGCTCGGGTCGAGCGCACCATAGGCTTCGGGCAGCGCACGGTGTTCCACCGAGTCGGTGCGCCCGGTGCGGAAGTGGCCGCAGGCGATCTTCAGGTTGGGGAAGAAGGGCAGCTCCACCGCTTCGCGCCGCCGCGCGGGGAAGGGCAGCACGTTGCTGGCCGCCGGCTCGGGTTCCCGGCGCAGCTCGTAGGCCGCCAGGCGGTAGTCCACCAACTCCTGCAGCATCGTTGCCAGCGCAGGAGCCAGCTCCGCGGGTGCGCGGCTCACCAGCGTGAAGTTCAGCCCTTCCAGCTTGAAAGGCGCCGTCGTGCCCGCCGGGCGGTTGCCCCCCGTCCAGGCCTTGACCGGGTTGTCGCGCCAGTAGCGCAGCCACGCTCCGTCGGTGGCGGCGCTTGAACGCGAGGCCACCGGCAGGTCGTCCAGCAAGGGGCGCCGCCGATCCAGCACGCTGCGGGATCGCCGTGCCAGCGCCTCGATCGGCACGGCTTGGACCAGGCCGTCCAGCTCGATCAGCGCCTGGAGCAGCACCATCTTGTAGCTCCGGGTCATGGCGGTGACCTCGGTCTCACGCAGCAGGGCTTCGAACCGTTCGGCCACCGCCAGCTCCGGCTCGGTCAGGTCGCCCATGGAGCGCACGAGCGCGAACCAGTGCCCGCTGCGTTGCCGCATCGCCTGCACGCTGCTGCCCGAGCGATGGAACTCGCTGAGCGTGGGTCGCCGGCCGAGCCCGTCGCGCAGGGCCTGGTAGTCCTTCTGCGGCCCGCTGCTGTCCAGCGACTTCAGGAAGTCGATGATGGCCAGGTCGTAGTTGACATAGCAACCCGCCGGCAGGTCCAGCGCGTGTCGCTCGGCCTGGCGCGCGAAGGCCGCGAGCGCCTGGTAGGTGGCGCCCACGCCGAAGAGGGCCTGCGGCTTGTGCAGGAAGCCGTGGTGGTTGCCGATGAAGTCCAGCACCACCAGATGCGGCTTGCCGACGCTGCGTCGCAGACCGCGGCCAAGCTGCTGCAGGAAGAGGATCTTCGACTCGGTGGGCCGCAGCATCATCACCGTGTCGATGCTCGGCAGGTCGACGCCCTCGTTGAAGAGGTCCACCGAAAACACCACCTGCAGCGTGCCGGCGTGCAGCCGCTCCAGGGCCTGTGCGCGGCCCAGGGCGGAACCCGAATACACCGCAGCAGCGGACACGCCGGCGCGGCTGAACTGCTCGGCCATGTAGTCGGCGTGACGCGTGGACACGCAGAAGGCCAGGGTTCGCTGCCGGGCCTTGCTGCGCCATTCGCGCAGCACGTGGCGCGCGCGGGCCAGCGTGGCGAGCTTGCTGGACAGCTGCTCGGGGTCGAAGCGGCCATGGCGCCACGGCACTTCCCGGTAGTCCACCGATTCGTCCTGGATGCCGTGGTAGCGGAAAGGCGCCAGCAGCCCAGCCTCGATGCCCTCGAAGAGGTGACAGCTGTAGACCAGGTTGTCGTCGCACAGCGACAGGATGTCGGACTGGTCGGTACGGCCCGGCGTGGCCGTCAGCCCCAGCAGGAAGGCGGGCGAGAAGTGGGTCAGCAGCCGCCGGTAGGTGCTGGCCGCAGCGTGGTGGAATTCGTCGACGACGACGTAGTCGAAGTGCTGCGGCGCAAAGCGCTCCAGGTGCTCGGGCTTGGAAAGGGTCTGAACCGAGGCGCACAGGACGTCGACGTCCGCATCGCGGCTGCGGCCGGTGTAGTAGCCCACGCGCCGGGTCGGCAGGATGCGCACGAAGGTGGCCGCGGCCTGCCCCAGGATCTCCTCCCGGTGCGCGACGAACAGGATGCGCCGGGCACCCAGGCGCACCGCGTCGAAGGCCGCCAGCCAGGTCTTGCCCAGGCCGGTGGCGAGAACGACGAGCCCCCGGCGGAAGCCGCCTTCACGGCTGGCCGTCAGGGCGGCCAGTGCTTCGTGCTGGATCTTCGTGGGCTCAGGCGGTGCTTCCTGCTCATGGCTGCCGGGCGCGACGGACCTCGTCGGCGGAAGCCGTCGCTGTTCATAGGCCTCGATCCAGGCATCGGACAAGGCCACCGTCCTGGGGTGGGCGAACAGGTCCTCGAAGCGATGACGCGCTTCGAGAAAGCCCGGGTCCCCGGGGTGGACCACCCGGTAGTTCCACTCCAGCCCGTCGGTCAGCGCCTGTCGGCTGATGTTGCTCGAGCCGATGAAGGCGGTTCCCGCCACGAGCTGCGTCCCGTCCAGCCGGGCGAAAAGGTAGGCCTTGAGGTGGAAGCTGCCTTCCTGGGCGGTGTACACGCGCACCTCGGCGCCCCGCTCCTGCAGCAGCATCAGCAGGCGCAGCGCCTGCGGGTCGGTGATGTCCAGGTAGTCGCTGGTGAGCACGCGCACCCGCTGCGGTGCACCGGCGTCCACCATCGACTCCAGGTCCGGCATCAGCAGCCGCAAGCCCGTGGTCTTGATGAAGGCAACCGCCAGGTCGGCCTGCGTGGCCCGCGTGAACGCTTCGGACAGGTGGGGCAGGAAATGATCGGCGCCACCGGTCACCAGACGCTGGCGCGGCGCTGGTGCGCGGGTGGCCAACGCATTGGTCCAGCGCTCGCTTCGATCGGGCCGCTGGTCGTCGGTGAGCCACAGGTCAAGCCACTGCACATCAGGCCATCGCTCGAGCCATTGGCGCAGCGTGGCTTCATCGGCGTCGGTGAACCGGCGAGCGCCGTGCACGCGCTCGCCGCTGCCGTGCTTGAAGCTCAGGTAGAGCGTGCCGCCGGGTCGCAGCGCGCGCCACAGCCGGTCGAGCGTGGCAGGCATCGCGGCCAGCGGCAGGTGCAGCAGGCTGGCGCAGCACCAGATGCCATCGAAGGCTTCGACCTCGTCGACCTCCTCGAAGCGACGGACCGCCACCTCGAATCCACAGTGCGCGCTGGCCAGCCGGGCCAGTTCTGCGGACGCGTCGAAGGCAGTGACCTGCAAGCCCGATTCGGCGAAGGCCTTGGCATCCCGGCCCGACCCGCAGCCGGCATCGAGCACATGGGCGCGCGGTGGAAGCCTGGCCAGGAAGCGATCGCGGATGGAAGCCATGTCCACGCCGACGGTCGAGCCGAAGAACTCGGCTGCGAACTGCCGGTAGTACGCGTCGGTGGAGTCCATTCGGGGCAATGGGTGGGTCAATGCCGATTCGAGTGCCAGCGTATCAGGCGGAGCGCTGCTGTTGCGCGTGGAACGGGACGGCGTTGCAGCGCCGTACCTCGCACCGAGCAGACGGCGGCCCTGAACGATCGACGCGCGAGCCGCCAGGCCGGCGTGAACGAGAGGACACCGGGTAAATCCCAGGCACCGCGGCGGCATACGCGCTAGGAGCTAAGCCAGCGCGGGAGTAAGCTGTGACAACTAACGGAAAGTCAGTTCTTGACTTCCGAACCTTGATCGCCGGAGCACCCATGGACGCCTTCCCCAGCCCCCGACTGCCGCTGACGCTTCTCGCCTGGGCCGCTTCGGCGGCGCTGCTGACGGCCTGCTCCGGCAGCGACAGCATCCCCGCCCCGCAGGCGCGCGTGCTGTCGTCCAAGCCCGAGATGGTCAGCGGCGGAGACGCGCTGGTCGAGTTGGCGGCTCCAGCCAACGCGGGAGCGCTGTCGGCCAGCCTGAACGGCCGGGACGTCAAGGATCAGTTCCGGTTGGACTCCTCCAGCGGCCGGTACGTCGGGAAGTTGACCGGTCTGGCGCTGGGCGCGAACACGCTGACAGCGAGTTTCGGGGGCGATGAAGCCACCTTGTCCCTCACCAACTACCCGATCACCGGGCCGATCATTTCAGGACCGCACGCAGCGCCGTTCAACTGCCAGACAGCGGCATTCGCGCTGCCCGACGGCAGCCGCCTGGGTGCACCGACCGACGCCAACTGCTCCGCACCCACGCAGGTGCAATACCTCTACCGCAGCACCGCAGGCGGTGCGCTGCGGCCGCTGCCCGATCCCGCCGTCCTGCCCTCGGACCTTGCGAACACGACCACCGCCGCCGGCGTGACGGTTCCCTTCATCGTGCGGCTGGAGACCGGCACGATGAACCGGGGCATCTACCAGAACGCGGTCCTGCACAACCCCGGCACCGACGCCGCGCCCAGCCCGCTGGCCCCGCCCAGGGGCTGGAACCGCAAGCTCATCGCGGTGCATGGCACCGGCTGTACCGGCGGCTGGTACATCCAGGGCGCCGCCATGGGCGTGAGCCCCATCACGGGCGTGATGCTGACGCGCCTGGGCGAGGGCTATGGCGTGTTCACCAACACGCTGAACCACCCGACCAACAGCTGCAACGCCGTGCTGGCTGCCGAGACGACGATGATGGGCAAGGAGCGCTTCATCGAGACCTTCGGCGTGCCGACGGCCACGCTCAGCGTGGGCACCTCGGGCGGCGCGTACACGAGCTTGCAGGTCGCCGATGCGATGCCGGGCATCTTCGACGGCATCTTCATCGACGGCACCTTCCCGGATGCGCTGTCCATTTCCCTGGCGGCGCTGGACGGCAAGTTGCTGAACAGGGTGCTGACGACGCCGGGTCTGAACACCGCGTCCATCACCGAGGCGCAGATGGTTCGCGTGTCCGGCCACAAGTCCGCACGGGCCTGGTACGACCTCGCCATCCAGTCCGGCCGAACCGACCCCACCTCCGGGCGCACCGACAGCCTGCCGGCGGGCGGCTTCTCGACCGCCTACAACCCCGCGGTCTTCAACGCAGCGGTGCCCGCTGTCCAGCGCTACAACGCGACGACCAACCCCAACGGGGCTCGGGCCACGGTCTGGGACTGGGCACGCAACGTCTATGGCGTCGATTCAACCGGCAAGGGGCAGCGGGTCTTCGACAACGTGGGGGTCCAGTACGGTCTGGCCCAGTTGAACGACGGCAGCATCACCAAGGAACAGTTCCTGGTGCTCAACGAGAACGTGGGCGGCTACGACGTGGAGGGCAACTACACCGCCGCGCGGGCGGTGGCAGACCCGAATGCCGTGCGCCGCACTTACCAATCGGGGCTGAGCCTGGGGGGCGGCGGTGGGCTGGCGTCCATTCCGGTGTTTGATTCGTCCAACTTCTACGACGAAGACAACTTCTACCACTACCAGTACTTCCACTTCGCGGTTCGGGAACGCATGCGCGCGGCCAACGGCAATGCGGACAACCATGTGATGTGGCGCGGCGGGGTCACCTTCAGCGACCTCTTCGCGCCGTCCACCGCCAACCCGGCCCGCCAGGCGATCAACGCCAAGGTGGCCACCGATGGCTGGTCGGCGTTCGTGCGCTGGGTCGATGCCTACAAGGCCGACACCGGGCCGGCGTCGCAGCGGGACAAGGTGCTCGCCCGCAAGCCGGCCGAAGCCGTGGACGGCTGCTTCACGGTTTCGACGTCGCCGGTGTTCAAGCCCGAGCCCCAGACCGCCGCCACGACGGGCCCCGCGGGTTCCTGCAATGAGCTGTGGCCGACCTGGACCTTCCCTCGCTTCCAGGCCGGCGCGTCCATCGCGGCAAACGTGCTGAAGTGCCAGCTCAAGCCCATCAACCCGGCGGACTACGCGGTCAGCTTCACGCCGGCCGAGCAGGCTCGCCTGGCGGCGGTGTTCCCCGCGGGCGTGTGCGATTTCAGCCGGCCCGGCGTGAGCCAGACCGGCGTGGTGCCCAACGCGTCCTTCGGCCCATCGCCGGTCAACCTCGTCTTCGACATCACGCGGCCCTGAGCCGCCGCGAGGGCATCACCGCGAGGGGATCACGGCGCGGGCATCAGGGCGCGGGCATCACGGCGTGGGCGGGTGCGGCCCCACCCGCTCGAACCGTGCCCGCACCTCGCCCCCCACCACCACCGTCTCCACGAACATCCGGTAGGGCCGCACCCACAGGCCGACGTCCTCGTCCAGTGGCTTGTACAGCACCAGGGCCTCGAGGGTTTCGCTGTGGCGCACGACGCCCAGCACCTCGTAGCGGCCGCCCTTGTAGTGCCGGTAGGCGCCCAGCGGAAGGGTCGGCAGCGCAGGGAGATCGGTCATCGGGTGGACGTTCGGAGGCCTCAGCCCAGTGCGGCCTGCAGGCCGGTGACGCCCAGCGCCGCGGCCAGCCACACACCCACGCGGGTGAGCAGCGCGCGGTCCACCCGGCGACCGGGCACCGAGGGCGGCGGCGTGAAGCCCACCACCAGCGCATGCGCGGGCAGGGCCACCAGCAGCAGCACGGCGGCCATCAGTTCCAGGCCTATGCCTGAGGACTGTCCGAACACGCGGTTCGCGAAGGGCCAGGCGAAGGCGGCCAGGGTGCCGGCGATGGCAGCGGTGAAGGGCGTGGGTCGGATCATCGGAAGGCGAGGGCGCGGCGGGTGGAGACGAAGCGGCGGGATGATGCCACCGTGTCCTCACGCTGGCCGGCCATGGTGGTCGTCGGGCGAGAATGCCGGCCATCGCGCGGCATGCCCCGGGGGCCATCGACCCGCGCTCCCCCTGTCCCAGCCGTCCTTGCCGTCCGGGCCGCCCCCGGTCCCGTGGAGCCGACGTGAGCCGCATCCTCCTGCTCAACCCCAACACCTCGACATCGGTCACGGCCTTGCTGCAGCGCCATGCCGACGCCTGCCTGCGCGAGGCCGAGCCGGGCGCGACCGCCGCTGTTCCCGGCCTTCGCTTCGAAGCCGCCACCGCACGCCTGGGCGCGCCCTACATCGCCTGCGAGGCGAGCTATGCCGTGGCCGGTCACGCGGCGCTCGACGCCTGGGCCGAGGCGGCGCTGCGCGGCCCGCTGGCCGCCGTGCTCATCGCCTGCTTCGGCGACCCCGGCCTGCACGCCCTTCGCGAGCGCAGCGCCGCACCGGTGACCGGCCTGGCCGAGGCCGCCTTCCAGCAGGCCGCAGCCCACGGGCGCTTCGCCATCGTCACCGGCGGCGAGCGCTGGAAGCCCATGCTCGAGCGCTTGGCCTGGGGGCTGGGCTTCGGCCCGCAGCTCGCCGGCATCCACACGGTGGCGCCCAGCGGCGCCGAACTCGCCCGAGACCCGGTGGGCGCCCAGGCGCTGCTTGGCCAGGCCTGCCAGGACGCGGCCGCCCGCTTCCAGGCCGATGCGGTCATCCTCGGCGGCGCCGGCCTGGCCGGACAGGCGGCGGGCATTCGTCCGATGCTCGCGGTGCCGCTGGTGGACAGCGTCGAGGCCGGCCTGCGCCGGGCACTGGCGCTGGCAACGAAGGCGCAAGCGGTGCCGCCGCCGGCCTGGCCGCAGCCCCCCGCCATCGACTGGAAAGGCGTGGCCGCCGAACTCGTCGCCTCCGGCGTCGACCCGCGTTTCGTGGCCCGGCCGGGTTGAAGCCGATGCCCATGCCGGCCGCTGCAGCGGCAGCCCCCTGCGCCGATGGCGCTGCACCTGCGGCGCACGGCGCGCAGGCCTTGGTGCTGCTGGACACGAACCTCGTCGTCGCCCTGTGGCTCTCAGACCCGCGCCTGGCTGGCCTGGCCCGTGCGCTCGACGGCCGCGAGCTGCCGCTGGCAACGTCCGCTCGCCTCTTCGACGAGGCCCTGGACGTGCTGATGCGGCCCGTGATCCAGCGCAGCCGCCCGGCCGAGGCCGCTGAGGTGCGGCGCTGGCTGGATGGCCACTTCAACCACGCTTGCTGGCGGATTGACCCATCCCCGTCGCCGCTCCTGCCCCGTGCGCCCGACCCCGGCGACCAGTTTCTGTGGGACCTGCTGGGCGCGCATGGCGATCTGGTGCTGTGGACGCGGGACAAGCGCTTGATCGGTGATCGGGCGATGCGAGGACGGGTGATAGAGCCGCCGGTATTTAATAGTTTCGACAATCAAGCGATCAAATCTGCCCGGTTGACCATGCCGGCGCATCCCTGGCCGTACTGAGTTCCAACCAATGAACCGCTCTCTCACTGCATCTGCCCGTACACCCATTTACGACCTGGACCTGTTACGCCAATTGCGAGGGTCAAGTCTTGCCGGTCAGCTTCGAGTGCTCTGTGTGATCGGAGCGCATCGATTCGACGAGGCCGAACTCATCAACCGCTTGTTTCCATCGCTAACCCATATCATCGTGTTTGAGCCGCTACCTGGTCCGCTGGTTCGGCTTCGCGAGTTGGCCAGCGCCGATGCCCGCCTGATCATCGTGCCGGCAGCAGTTTCGGATCAGGACGGTACGGCGATTTTTCATGTAACCGACAACGATGGTCAGTCATCGTCCTTGCTGGAGTTTGGCAGCCACAGTGAACACTTTCCCCAGGTAAAGATCGCTCAAACCATCGAGGTAGCGACGCGCCGCGTCGATTCTGTGTTTCGCGAGCAGGGCTTACCCCTACCGGACATGTTGCTCATTGATGTCCAAGGAGCTGAGTACCAGGTGCTTCAAACCTTAGTTGGACCGCTTCTCAGCGGCGTCCGATTCATTTACGCAGAGGTCAGCCATGAGCCTTTGTATCAAGGAGGGCGGCCTCTATCGGATGTGGAAGGGCTTCTCGAACCCAGGTTCGTCAACATCGGTTACGCCCCGCTGCTGCCTCACGTGCCGATGCACGGAAATGCTGTGTTTGTGTCACGGTCAGACCTTGATGCCGCGTTCCAGTTGACTTGGCGCGAGCGACTTCGGAGGGCATGGCATGCACGACGTCCGAGGTCTGCAAGCTGATGTATGCCTAAGATCTTTGCATTGGCTGAGACCCGGCGGCGATAGAAGTGGTCTGAAAGATCGGGTGGGAATCAGCCACACCGATCGCTGGGTCACGCCAAAGGCTCAAGCGCTGCGGTTCTTGCCCGCCATGATTGGAAACATCCATGAGAATTGCCATTGAGGCGACCTGCCTCACTGATCGGCAGCCTACTGGAGTTGCTCGCTACGCGGAAGGCTTACTCGCTGGCCTGTGCGATCTCGATCGTTCCGGAGACGGACTTTCCGTAACTGCGCTCTACCGCATCTCACGCTGGCGTCGTCGTGGGCAGATCCTTAAGGCTCCTGGGCTGAAACGCCAGGCATGGCGCGGTGCCGGATGGCCCCTTCGAAAGCCCTGGAGTATTGTTCATGCGTCGGCGGATCGCATACCTCCTTGGGTCTCGGGGCTCCGCACGGCGACAATTCATGATGTTTACGCCGCGCTTGGAATCAACTTTGACGATCCACGGAGTCGTGAGCGTCAAATGGCCTTCTACAGAAGGATTTCCCAGGAGATGGACTATGTCGTCTTCGTGAGTGAACGATCACGGCAGGATTTCCTTGAACATATTGGTTACGACAAAGCCCGAACCTCGGTAACGCCATTGGGGGTTTCTGCGCGATTTTCTCCTCAACCCAGAGCTAGCATCGACAGGGTAACGAATCACTACTCCCTGATTCGTCCTTACCTGCTATTCGTTGGATTGACAAACCCTAACAAGAATCTCTTGCGACTGGTCGAGGCTTATGCTCTGAGCAAGGCTTCGAGTGATTTCGACCTAGTCATTGTGGGAGAGGCGTCACAGGCGGTACGGTTAGAGGTTATGAAGCCGCTTGTAGCCCGTGGGCTCGACCGTAATCTGCGATTCACTGGGTACGTTCCTGATAGAGATGTCGTCCCACTATATGCAGGAGCCTCCGCCTTCCTGTTTCCTTCGTTATACGAAGGTTTCGGACTGCCAATTTTGGAAGCCATGGCCTGCGGCGTCCCAGTCCTGACCAGTGTTACAGGCGCCTGTCCCGCGACAGCCGGCGGATACGCACGACTGGTTGATCCTCATTCGCCCGAGAGCATTGCGTCTGGTATCGACAATGTCGTCAACATGCCAATTTCAACTCGTGCCGCTGCCACAGAGTATGCAAAAACGCATACCTGGCGCCGAACGGCGGAGTTGACGCTCAGTGCATGGTGCTCGGCCTTGGAGATTGGGCGCCGCTGAGTTATTCAACGACAACTCGTGAAAAGACTGCCAGATGAATTCTCTGCCGCCGAAGCTTTTCCCGAAATGGAAACTCGCCTTCAAGCAGTGGCGCAATCAAAGCCGGATCGCTCGTCGAGATTCAGTGTTCGGACGGCGCGCAGCCGCATTCGAAAATTATTGGAGCGCTGATCGCCTGAAGGCAATCGTTGCCTCTGATCACGCACTTACCTTTTCCCATGCAGGTAACGCCGGCGATGTGATTTACGCGCTGCCCGCCATGCGTGCACTCGCGAGGGGGCGACCTGCCGCGCTCGTCTTGAAGGTGGGGCTCACGGCCTTCTACGCCGAAGGGGTGCATCCACTTGGGAACGTTCGCATGGACGATCGAACCGCGCGGATGCTGATTCCGCTGCTTTCAGCGCAAGATTACGTGCAACGTTGCGAAATCGACGATGGATCGGCGACTGTGGATTGGGCGCTTGATACCTTTCGAGACGCGCCGATTCCAGGCGATAAAGGCCACATTGCGCGCTGGCCTTTTTATGTCAGCGGAGTCTCCTGTGACCTCTCGCAATCCTGGCTGGACGTACCTCCGCTATCAGGTCTCGACGAAACAATCCTGATCGCACGAAGTCAACGCTATCGGAATCCTCACCTCGACCATCGCTTCCTTGCGCGTTATCGAAGGCTAGCCTTCATCGGCGTTGATGCAGAGTTCAAGGACATGAGGCGCCAGCTTCCGAACCTGCAACGGATCGAAGTCACGGATTTTTTTCACTTGGCATCCGCCATTAAAGGTTCGCGACTGTTCATTGGGAATCAGTCCTTCCCTTTTGCAATCGCCGAGGCTTTGAAGATCCCGCGTGTGTTGGAGGCGTGTCACCGCACTCCAAATGTCGTGCCGCACGGGCCCCGGGCGCACGACGTCTATTTCCAGGGTGTTTTCGAATGGGTCGTACACCGCTTGAACGAAGGTGATGATTGATGCGGGTCAACAGTACCCAACTCCGCAGGATTCTTGTTATCGAAACCGCTGGCCTGGGGGACAACATCCACCTGCTTCCGGCATTGAGAGTGCTGCGTGATACCTGGCCCAACGCGGAATTGCATGTCATGGTGAATGCGCACGTTGCGCCCTTGTTTGACATGCTGCCCTGGGTGCAGCGGGTTTGGTCCTATCCGAGTCGTCCTAAGCCTAGTTTCGCGGCCAATTGGCGGATCGGTAAAGCGCTTTCAAGCCAACGGTTTGATCTGGTGCTTAACACTACGGGTTCAGACCGCTCCAGCTTGTTGTCCTGGCTAACGCGATCTCCGCGGCGGATTGGTCGCCGACCCTTTGATGGCGGGCCGCCGGGTTGGCGGTGGCTGTTCACGGAGGTTGTTGAGATTCCGTACATGACGGAAAACATGTACGTCCAGAAGTTGCGCCTGTTGCAGCAGATGGGCGTGAGCGTTGATCCCTTGGCCTTCGATGATCCAGACTTCGGAATAAAGGTAGACCCTCGATTTCGGCGCGATGCCGGTGTTGAGTTGTCAGATGAGCGGACCTATGTGCATCTGAGCCCGTTCACAACCTCAGCTGCGCGCGAATTGCCGCTCCGTCAGCTTGCTGCGCTGATCAATTCACTAGTGCTTCGTCATCCAGATTGGCGGATTGCTTTGTCGTGTGCGCCCGTGTCGCGAGAGCTAGACGGGCTTGATGAGCTTTGCGCTTACCTTGACCGCCCGCCGTGGCGTGTCTGGCGAGGAAGCCTTGGCATTCCGCAACTGGTAGCGGTGATTCAGGGTGCCTTGCTGAATCTGTCCGGGGACACAGGAAGCTTGCATGTGGCGCGCATGACTCAGACGCCAGCGGTGGCGTGGTTTCGGAATCACCCTGGAGAACGAGAGTGGATTCCCCATAGTCGATATGGATTGGTCGTCAGTGCGCCTGGCGACGATCTGAACGCTTTGCACGGAATCGATAATGCCGCTCTGCTATCTGCTGCTGAAGCGCTGGTCCGTGGGCACATGTGATTGACTCGTGCAGGTCCTTGCTAGCTCGGGCTCACACCAAAGCGTTAGTTTTGGCCGTAACAGACTGACTTGCGTTTGTCGGTCCGTCCGCGATAGCTACTGAGTGGGCATCCTTGTCGCGTTCCTGAAGAAGTCGACTGCGCTCGCGGCGGAGTTGCCAAGCGTACCGGCTGAAGATCCACCCGAGCCGTAAACGTTTACGCAGTGCCTTCAGCCTGAAGCGCACTTGTTGAAGCTCGCCGGAACTTGCAATGAACCGCATCAGGGCTGAGATCTGTGCAGGTGAGGGACACATCGGGCCGTCCAATTCCTGAAGACCTGGAAGAACCGATCGGATGAGGTCGCGCGTTTTGACGTCGATCTCTTCAATGATCACATCGTCGTTGTTGTACGTCTTGGGGTGCAGAAGGAACGTTGAGACCACTTCAGCAAAGACGATGCACTTGGCCATCGGAAGATGTAGGAACGACCAGGCAGAGTCTCCGGCACCGTGGAAGTCGGTCGGGAACGGACGCGCCTGGATGAAGGCGGTCCGAAAAAGGCAGCTTGCGACACTTCCAAGGATGTTGTCAGGAGCGTGCAGCACGCCCGTCACATAGAGGTCTGCATCGGCTTGGTGGAGGCCGGAGGTGAGCCCTCTGTTTGACAGCCAGCGATGAACAGGCCATTGAGTGTTCAGATGGACGCGGCCTGACGTTTCGAGGAACTTCGGTGGACTCACGACAACGTCGGCCTGGGTCCGCTGCGCAGCGTCAAGCATCCTTTGTAAGCCGTTAAGGCTTAGGTCGTCTCCAACCGTCGACACGTAAACGTAGCGCTGGGTACATGCGGCGATCGCATGGTTCCAGGACGGGTAGAGCCCCGGCGGATGGGTCAGCTGCCGAAGCCGAGGATGGGGGCAACCGGTGCGCACCGCCTGCACCGTGCCGTCGGTCGACTCACTGTCACAGTGGATGATTTCCGCACATGCGGCAAACATCTCGCGGTGCACATCCAGGTGCCTTCCGATCCGCTCAATCGAGTTACGGGTGGGGATGACTACGCTGATGGGCAGTTGCATGGAAGGTGAAGTTGAAGTCGACGATCTAACGGTATCCGCTAGGTTCCGCTCACCGCGCCGGGTTGATGAGGATGAAAACTTCGCGAGGCTGGACAATCCAGCGAAAACTGCTGCCAACCTGGCGCGGTGCCGGAAGCTCTGCGTTGAAAACACATTCGCTACCGCGACCCCCGAAGCGGGTGCTGGTGATCTGCCTTCGACGGATCGGCGACGTCCTCACTGCGACGGCGTTGATCCATAGCCTACGCGAGGCCTGGCCCCAGGCCCGAATCGAAGTGATGGTGCCGCAGGCCACGGCTCCCATACTCGAGGGGAACACCGACGTCGACGCCGTCTTGATTGAGCCACGAGGATCGTTGGCCACCAGGGTCGCCTCGCTGGTGCGTCTGTGGAGGCGCTACGACCTCGCTGTGTGCACCCAGCATAACGATCGTCCCTTCCTGCAAGCGTGGGTCGCCGCAGCCGTGCGGGTGGCAGTTGTGCCGTACACCGGCCACCCCAGCGCTCGTTTTAAGCGCTGGCTGTCCGACGGATGGTGCGAACTCGATCTTCATCGGAACCACGCCGTGGAGCAATACCTCGCCCTGGCCGACGTCCTCGGCGTGCAGCGCCACGCAAAGGTCGTTGCGCCGGCCACATCGGAGCCCGCGGCGCTGCAGACCTTGCTGGGTGACGACTGGGCTTCGCGCCGGCGCGCGGTGGTGCATCCATCGGCGATGTACGCCTACAAGGGCTGGACGGTGCCGGGCTGGGTGAGCACGGTGGAGCACCTCGTGCTGCAG
>JAIYCR010000102.1 GCA_027487905.1 Rubrivivax sp.
GCCATTGGCATGGCCTTCGTGGACACGTTGCTGACCGACTCGGACGCGCACATCGTCATGGTCGATCGGCACCACCGGCCGGGAGGCCACTGGAACGAGGCTTATCCCTTCGTGCGCCTGCACCAACCGGCGGCGCAGTACGGCGTCAACTCGCGCGAGCTGAGTCAGGGCGTCAAGGAGACGGCCGGGCTGAATGCAGGGATGTACGGCCTGTCCAGCGGCCCGGAACTGCTGGCCTATTTCGACCAGGTGATGCAGCAGCGCTTCTTGCCTTCGGGCCGCGTGCGCTTCCTGCCGATGAGCCAGGTGGTGGGCGATGGCGAGGTGCAGTCCTTGGTCCCCGGGGCTCGGCAGCCGGTCACGGTGCGCAAGAAGGTGGTCGATGCCACCCACTCGCGCATGCAGGTGCCTTCGACGACGACGCCCCGCTATTCGGTGGCGCCGGGCGTGCGCTGCGTCCCATTGAACGAACTGGCGAAGCTCGCCCAGCCACAGCCCGCCTATGTGGTCGTGGGGGCGGGCAAGACCGGCATGGACGCCTGCAGCTGGCTGCTCGAGCAGGGGGTCGACCCCGACCACATCCGCTGGATCATGCCGCGCGACTCCTGGGTGCTGGACCGGGCGAACATCCAGTCGGACGACGAGTTCTTCGCGAACACCTGGGGCACCATGTCCGGGCAGCTCGAAGCCGTCGCAGCGGCGCGCGATGTGACGGACCTCATGCTGCGGCTCGAAGCCGCCGGCGAGTGGATGCGCATCGACCCGAACGTCATGCCCACCGCCTACCACGGCGCCATCCTCAGCCGGGCCGAACTGGCGCAGCTGCGCCGCATCCAGGGCATCGTCCGGCTCGGTCATGTGAAGTCCATCGACGCCGACCGGATCCACCTCGAGCGCGGCAGCATCGAGCTGCGTCCCGGCACGCTGGTGGTGGACTGCAGCGCTTCCGGAATCCCGAGCGTCGAGACCGTGCCGGTGTGGGCGGGCAAGCGCATCACGCCGCAATGGCTGCGCTCCTTCGGCACCGTGTTCAGCGCCGCCTTCATCGCCCATGTGGAAGCCACGTTCGACGACGAGGCGGAGAAGAACGCGCTGTGCACGCCGCTGTCGCCGCCCACGCTGGCGACCGACTGGCTGCGCCTGCTGGCGGTGAGCATGAGGAACCAGCAGCAGTGGTCCCGCTACCCGCAGCTCCAGCAGTGGCTGGCCACGTCGCGCTTGAACTCGATGTTCCATTCGGCCGGGCGCATCGGCCCTGACGAGGGCGACAAAGCCGCGCTCATGCATCGCTATCGGCAGGCGATCAAGCCGGCCGTGGCACGTCTGCCAGGCTTGATGGCGACCTTGACCTGAGCCGCGTTCCGAGCGGTCCAGGTCGGGATCGGTCAGGCGCTCGACGCGCCCGCACTCCCTCCGTCGTCCAAACCTTTCAACATCCTCCGCATCACCTTCCCCGAGGCCGTCATCGGCACCGACTCCACGAACTGCACCGCGCGCGGCACCTTGTAGGCCGCGAGGTGGTCCCGGCAGAAGGCGATCAGGGCTTCGGCGCTCACCTCGGCGCCGGGCTTGCGGATGACGTAGGCCTTGGCGAGCTCGCCCTTGGCCTCGTCCGGAATGCTGCCCACTGCGGCCAGCGCCACCGCGGGGTGCATGCACAGCACGCGCTCGAGCTCGGCCGGGTAGACGTTGAAACCGGCGGTCAGGATCATGTCCTTCTTGCGGTCGACGATGGTCGCGTAGCCGTCCTCGTCCATCACCGCGACGTCGCCGGTGTGCAGCCAGCCGTCGGGCCGGATCGTCTCGGCGGTGGCGTCGGGTCTGCCGTGGTAGCCCATCATCACCAGCGGCCCGCGGTACATCAGCTCGCCCGGCTCCCCCGGCGGCATCTCGACCGTCGGGTCCTCCAGGCCCACGACCTTGAACGCATTGCCCGGGTAGGGCACGCCGATCGTCCCGGGCTTGTTCAGGCCGTACAACGGGTTGGCGCTGGTCGCGCCGGCCAGTTCGGTCATGCCCCAGACCTCGTGCACCGGGCACCCGGTTCGCCGGGTGAACTCGAGCGACTTGGCCACCGGCAGCGTCTGCCCGCCCACCCAGCACAGCCGCAGGCTCGACAGGTCGTGGCGATCGAACTCGGGGTGGGCCAGCAGGTAGTAGTAGGCGGTGGGCACGCCGTCCATCAGCGTGGCGCGGTGCTGCTGGATGGCGCCCAGCATCGCCAGCTCGTTGAAGCGCGGCAGCGTGATCAGCATCGAACCGGCCATCAGCGCGGCGTTGAGCACGCAGCTGCCATAGACGTGGAAGAGCGGCAGCGCGCTGATGACGCGGTCGTCGGCGCTGCGCGCCGCCATCAAGGCGGTGCCCGATGCGGCGGCCACCACCGCACGGTGGCTCTGCATCGCGCCCTTGGGCCGCCCGGTGGTGCCCGAGGTGTAGGCAATCACCGCGAGGTCCGAAGGCTCGCGCTGCCGCGGCTCGAAGGGGCCTGTGTCTTGGGTCAGCCAGTCGGCCAAGGCCAGGGCGTCCGGCGATGCGGCCGCCGTGGCGGTGGGGGTGTCCCAGAGCACCATGTGATCGATGACGCCGGCCGACTTCAATTCGCGCAGCAGCGCTGCCTTGTCGGCTGCCGCGACGACCACCCGCGCGCCGGCGTCGCTCACCGTGTAGCCCAGTTCGTCGGCGGTGAGCATGCTGCTCAGCGGATTGATCACGCCGCCGGCCTTGGCGATGCCGCAGTAGGCCGCGACCCACTCGCCGCTGTTGGCGCCGAAGAGCGAGACGCGGTCGCCGCGCTTCACGCCCAGCGCCACCAGACCGTGCGCGACGCGGTCGGACTGCTGGTGGAGGTCGCCGAAGCTGTACTGGCGACTCTCCACCACGAGGGCGATGCGATCGCGGTGGCGGGCGACGCTGTCGATGAGGATGTCTGCGAGCGTGTGGGCCATGGTGTCGGTTCCGGGTGGAGGGCGTGATCGCACTCTAGGAA
>JAIYCR010000073.1 GCA_027487905.1 Rubrivivax sp.
ATGTGGGAGATCTACGCCTACCAGAACGCCGACAGCCTGTTCGGCATCTTCAACGCTGCGGCAACCATCCACGGCTCTGGCGACTACATGGCGGCGGTCGCCGCCGTGGCCTTCTGCGGTTTCATCGCGGCGCTGGTGGCCTACGCCTTCGCGCCCGAGAAGCTGGCTGTCAGCTGTACCTCGGAATTTGACCTCCGTTGGCGGCAGGACCCGCGGGAGGGTCAGGCCCTCGGTGATGGCGAACCAACGACTGCTCCCGCCGGCGACGAACTGTTCCCTTCGACCCCTATGCATAGATGTTGACTATGCAAAGTTCGACGACCGTGCCCCTCGTAGCCCGTCGACCCGCGCTCCGCATAGTTTTCCGCCGCAGGAGCGCAGGCCGTGGCGGCCATGGCGAGGACGAGCGTTGCTCTGCCCACTCGCATCCCCGACGCTTACGACGGGGCGAGGGACTTGCCGGCCATCACCTCACTCCCGCGCTCGTTGCCTCGGACGCGAGCCGCTACCTTAGGGCGGGCCGAAACTATGTTGAGCATCCACACCGACTTCCCGCGTGGCCTTACTCGTGCGGCGCAACCCGCGGCGCCTGAACTACGCATAGTTGAGTCCTATGCATAGGGGTCGCTATGCAAAGCTGTCCATAGCGACCCTGAGCTGGCCTTCGGTGGTCGCGATTCAACTCGGCGAAGCTGACATTCATAGCATGGCGTGCCCGCCGCAGCCCTGTGCCTGAAGACCTAGATTCCTAAGGTCTCGCGCCATCACCTACCGCTCCAGCACTGCTGCGAGGTTCGTGAGTTCTGCTGCGTCCTCGTTCAGCCGGCGCTCCGAACCACTGGATCACCGCGACGGCCCTGTTGGCCCGTCGAGCGCAGCGCTCAACTCGGCCACGAAGTCGTTCAGCGCCTCGTTCACCGTTCGAGCCTGGACGGACAGCGCTGCGATGTCTTCGCTATCCTCAAGATCGCGCTCGAAGGCCGTGAGCAGCTGCGTCAGCGACGCTGCGCCTATCGATGCGCAGGCACCACGCAGGGAATGGCACGCGTGGCGCCATGTGGACCGGTTGTCCTGTGCCACAGCCGTTGAGAGGCCCGCCTCGCCGCCGGCATAGTTGCGCACAAAGCTGCGCAGCACCTTCTCCAACACGCCGACCTGGCCTCCCAGTTGCCGAAGTGCCTGGTTCAAGTCGAGCCCCGGCACGGCGGCCAGGCGCACCTCCAAAGACTGCGCCTGCGATCCCACGGACTCCGCATCGCCCGCGGACGACCTCCGACGATCGCCGGGTTCCAGCGGCCGCGGCAGCCAGCGCAGCAGGGTGGCGTAAAGCAAGGTCGGATCGACCGGCTTCGCGATGTGGTCGTTCATGCCGGCGTCCAGGCAGGCTTGGCGATCGTCCTTGAACGCGTTGGCCGTCATCGCCAGGATCGGCAACTTGCGGCCGATCCGCTGGCGGATCACCCGGGCGGCCGTCAGCCCATCCATCTCTGGCATCTGCACGTCCATCAGCACCAAGTCATAGCCTCGGTTCGTCGCTAGTCTCACGGCGGCGGCGCCGTCGGCGGCGACCTCCACCGTCAGACCGACCGAGGTCAGCAACTCGACGGCCACCTCCTGGTTGATCGGGTTGTCCTCAGCCAGCAACACGCGCTGGCCATGGTGATGCTGTCGCAGTTCACTGATCGCCTCGCTCTCCGTGGGCGGCACGATCAGGTCGCCCTGACTGCTTCGGCTGAAGATTCGCATCAGGCTGTCTTGCAGCATCGAAGGTGTGATCGGCTTGACGAGCACGGCGTCGAAGCTCGCTCCACGCGCCTGCCGCCACATCGAGACCTCGTCGTAGGCCGTCACCAGCACGCTCGGCGGAATGCCCGAGCCCAGGACACCTCGGATCGCCTGCAGGGTATCGATGCCGTCCATCGGTTCCATGCGCCAGTCGATCAGCAGCACGTCGTAGGGCCGGCCGGCGGCGCTTCGGGCCTGCACCCGATCCAGTGCCTCGCCACCGCTGACACAGGCGTCGACCTCGAGACCGAGCATCTCCAGGCGCGCAGCGATCACCGACAGCGACTCGGGCAGGTCGTCCACCAGCAGCGCCGACAAGCCCCGCAGCGATCTGGCCGCCTGCCAGTCGACGGCCTCTGCGGCGCGCCCGACCCAGGCCGTGAACCAGAAGGTGCTGCCCACGCCGGGCTCGCTTTCCACGCCGAACTCGCCTCCCATCAGCGTAGCCAGGCGGCCGGTCAATGCCAGGCCGAGTCCGGTGCCACCGTAGCGGCGCGTGGTGGAGCCGTCTGCCTGCTCGAAGGCCTTGAAAAGCGACGATTGGCGGTCCGGCGCGATGCCGATGCCCGTGTCACGCACCTCGAACCGCAGCTGCAGCCGCTCGCCAGCCTCGGCCAGCAGCTCTCCGCGCAGGCGCACCCACCCTCGATCCGTGAACTTGACTGCATTGGCCAGCAGGTTGATCAGCGCCTGGGCCAGGTGGGTGGGGTCGCCGCGCAGCCGGTCGGGCAGGTGGTCCGTGTCGAGGATGAGCTCGAGGCCCTTCTCGCTGGCGGCGTCGTTGACCATCTCGAAGGCTCGCTGCAGCAGTTCGTCGCGGGAGAACTCGACGTCCTCGAGCACCAGTTTGCCCGCCTCGATCTTGGACAGGTCGAGGATGTCGTTGATCACCTGCAGCAGGTGCTTGGCCGCGCCGTCGATCTTGCGCAGGCGCTCCTGCTGCATGGCATCGCGGTTGTCGCGCGCCATGAGGTGCGTCAGGCCGATGATCGCGTTCATCGGCGTGCGGATCTCGTGGCTCATGTTCGCCAGAAAGGCGCTCTTCGCGCGGTTGGCCTCCTCGGCGGCGGCCTTGGCCAGCGCCAGCTCCGCTGTGCGCTCGACCACCACCTCCTCCAGGTGCTGCCGGTACCGCTGCAGCTCGAACTCGTCCTGCTTGCGCTTCGTGATGTCGATGCAGATGCCGCTCATGCCCACGCACTGGCCCTGCGCGTCGTAGCGCACGTCGCCCTTGGCATCGATCCAGCGCACGTCGCCGGAGGGCAGCACGATGCGGTACTCGGTGTCGAGCGGCGCATGGGCCTGCATGGCAGCCCGGACCCGGTCTTCTGCCAGCGTGCGGTCCTCGGGATGCAGGGCCGCGCGCCAGGGGTCGAAGCCGGCTCGGTGAATGGCCGGATCGATCCCGAACAGGGCGAATATCTGGTCCGACCAAGTGAGCTCGCCGGTCGCGAGGTCCCAGTCCCACAGACCCGCACTGGCGGCACGCTGCGCCAGGCCCAGCCGCTCCTGCGCCCGCAGCAGCGCCGCCTCTCGACGGTGCTGCTCGGTGACGTCCTGGGTGGTGCCGCGCAGCCCGGCGATGGCCCCGTCGTCCGCGCGAAGCACCTCGGCCCGGTGCTGCACCCAGATCGAGCGGCCGTCGGCGTGGTGCGCGGGCAGCTGCTCGGTGAACGCCTCACCGGTGCGCAGCGCACGCCGGGCGGCTTCGACCAACGCGGCAGCGGCCTCGGGCGCATGCAGCGCACTGGCCAGCGCACTCAGGGTCGGCAGATCGGCATGCCCGAACACGTCGCGGATCCCTTCCGACGCGGTCAGCGCATCCGTGGCGGCGTCCCAGGACCAGCTGCCCAGCTGGGCCAGGCGCTGCGCCTCGGCCAGCTGCGCCTCGCTCACACGCAGGATCTCCAGCAGCGAGCGCTCCGCCATCGAGCGCTGCACCAGCAGGGCCTCGCTCTGGCCGATCGCCCGGGCCGCGTCTTCGGCCTCCGCAAAGTGCAGGTTCCGGGGCTGCGCCGCGCCGGCCTCGGATGGCGGGCTGGTGGGCTGTTCGTCGGCCATCGCCACGGCGACTTCGGCCAGATGCTGCACCGAGCGGGCGATCCGTCCGCCCTGCCACCAGGCGAAGCCCATGCCCAGCGCGAACAGCATCAGCACGCTGGCGCCGATCAGCGCCGTCGTGCGCTGCCACTCGGCATTCAGCGCCTGCTTCGGGATTGCGATGGCCACCGTCCAGCCCGACACCGGCGAGCGGCTGAAGGCGACGATCGCGGGGATGCCCTCCCGGGTCACCGTCTCGTAGGCCCCTTCCGCAGCGGCGCCGAGCCGGCGGAGCAGCTCGGGGTTGGCCTTCTGGCCGACGAAGCGCTCGGCCAGGTTTGTGCGTGCGACGGTGGTGCCGGAGCGGTCAGTGACGCTCGCTATCCATTCGGCCGGCAGGCGTTGCTGGGCCATCAGATCATTGACGTAGTCGGGCTGCAGCACCAGCCGCAGCGCCTGGGTCACCTGACCATCCTGCCGGACGGGCACGTCGACGGAAACGACAGGTTTGCGGGTGATACCGACGGTGTAGACGTCGGACACGACCGACACGCCCTGGTCGAACAGCTGCCGCAACTGCGGCGAGTCGCCGTGCGGCGGCAGGACCTCACCGAAAGGGCGAAGCGTGTTCAGCAGATGCTGGCCATCGCGCGTGACCAGCGACACGTTGGAAGCAACCCGTTCGCTCCCAAGCAGGGTGATCGCGCGCCGGTGCAGCCCGGCGAGGTCGCCCGCCGCGAGGCAGTCAGAGGTGGCCAGTGCCATGCCCACCGCTCGGGCGCGCGCGAGTTCGGCATCGAACACCAACGACATGGTCCGTGCCGTCAGGATCGTGGCGGTCTCGGTCTGGCTGCGGTCGTCCCGGTACATCTTGGCCATCAGCACCGCCACGCCGATGACGCCCGGTAACAGGCAGGCGACGATCAGCCCGAACAGCAGCACACGCACCGGCACTCGGCCGGAAGGCGGACGGCGATGCTGCGGGGGGTTCATGCGGCTCTGGTGACCACGGTGGCGCCAATGGTCCGCAGCAGACCCCCGCCGCCGGCACCACAGCCATCGCCTTCGTCGCCCAGGGACGGGGCACGAACGTCAAGATCACGCAATGGCGCCATGAGCCCCCGGTTGTTTCGGCGCCGATGAGACGCGCGGTTAGTCTCGGCCACGAGAGCGCAGGCCCATTTGACCAGCGGCAAGTGCCGCAGGTTTTCCAAGCCCGACCACGCGGCCTGTTGCCTGATTTTAGACGGGTAACCTGAAGTCGCAGGCTTAGACAACTGCCAACCTGAACACTCGTACCGACTCCACCAGTTTGGCGGCCTGTGCGCATAGGAATTTCAAACGGTCTGGTCTGTGAAAAGCCTGGAAAGCCCGACTCAGCCCTGGGTGGGCAGCCGATGCCTGCCTGGATGGCTTGGAACTGGCGCCTGGGCCGTTGCCTTGTCTGGATTCGGCCCGCCCTGACGGCTCGCCTCGCGCTCGTTGGGCCTTGATCTCGGGGTTGACCCTGTGTTTTCCGCCATCCAGTCCGCACGCGGGCGCAGCGCCACCGGCCACTGGCGCCAGGCTGCGCAGCCCTTTGTGATGTGTACGGTGTCCGGGACGGTCGACGCGGCTCAGGCGGCTTCAGTCTTGCCGCGCCTCGCGCGCTCGGCCTCTGGGCGGCGGCTGCGGATCCAGTCCCAGGTGGGTCAGGATCTTCTCGATCACCGGTCGCTCCAGGATGGCCGCGATGATCTTGAGCTCCCCGGCGCCGCAGTTGGGGCAGTGCTGCATGTCGATGTCGAACACGCGCTTGAGTAGCCGCGCCCAAGCAATTCGGTGCGGTCGGTCCGGCCGGTCCGGGTTAGTCTCGGTCTGGACCACGCATTCGCTGGCGGCAACGGCTGCGGTGGCCCGTTCCTCCACCTCGGGCCCTTGCGGCACCACCAGGGACCGCAGCTTGGCGTTGGGCGCCAGCACGCCGTGGAACCTGATGAGATGCAGACGCGGCCGGGGAACCAGCGCCGCAAGCCGCTGCATGAACTCCAGCGGGCTCAAGACCAGATGCGTCGTGCCGTCGCGCCACGGTGTCTTCAGCTTCAGCTCGACCTGCCCGGCGGCATTGACCTGCACCCGTTCGTCGGAAAGCGCCGGCCGGGTGATGTAGCGGCACAGCTGCTCCAGCCGCTTGCGGTCATGGGCTTCGACCCGCACCGCGGCGTGCAGGCTGAATCCGTCGATGTCGGCGCACAGCGGCTGGCGGGCCGAGTCCTCGCGCGGCATCGCGCCTCTCAGGGTCAGCACCTTCTGCCCGGCGCGCGGCCCGAAGGCGATTCGGTAGGTGATGGCCGCGGCCTGCAGCGGCCGCAGCGTGCGCGCCTCCTCGCCGTCGGCATCCGGCTCGGCCAGGTAGGTCTGGCCCATGTCTTCGACCAGCACGCCCCGGCGCGTGAGCATCTTCATCAGCCGGGCGATGACGGTCTGCAGCAGCGCGTGCAATTCGTCGTCGGTGGGCGCATCCGCCTCAATGAAGGCCGGCGAACCATCGGCGTCGCAGCAGTACACCCCGTCCAGTACCAGACAGTGCAGGTGGATGTTGAGGTTGGCGGCCGAGCCAAAGCGCTGGATCAGCGTGACGGCGCCGCCGTGACCTTCGTCAGCCTTGAGCCCCGCCTGCCGCAGCAGATGTCGCGTGACCACGCGCTGCACCACCTGCAGCACCGGCGTGACCAGTTCCGGCTGCGCGGCCAGCAGCACGCGCAGCGGGATCGGCAGCGACAGCACCCATTGCCGCACCGGCACGTGCGGGATGACGTGGTCGACCAGGTGCGCAGCGGTCTGCGACATGCGCCGGGCGCCGCAAGAGGGGCAGAATCCCCGGCGCTTGCAGCTGAAGGCCAGCAGCTTGTCGTGGCCGCACTCGCCGCAGCGTAGCCGCAGGAATCCATGCGCCAGGATGCCGCACTCGAGGAAGGCGTCGAACTCGTCCTTGATGAACCGCGGCAACTCGGCGTCCGTGCTGGCCTCGGTGTGGGCGATGAAGCTGGCCGCATGCTGCTGGACCAGGCGGTACAGCGTGGTCTGCTCCGGTCGGTGGCGTTCGTAGTGGAGCCGGCTGGCCAAGCCGGGTAAGGAACCGGGCTGGCGGGCGGCGTGCACGGCATGCAGAGGACTCGATGGGGACCTCTACCGTCCCAGCATCGCCCTGCACTCGCCATCGCCCTTCGGTCGGGCTTGTGGGTGCAAGAAGATGGCCCTCCACCGGGTGCAGCCGGTTGGGGTGGGCCAGCCCCGGCGGGAGTCCGTCGTTCACCTTAGTGCCGATATCCCCGTGCTTTTGAGGTCGTTCCTGGCCGACGCCATCGTCACATCGCTTCAGGATCCACGCTCCCCCTGGAGCGACGCATGTGGGAGATCTACGCCTACCAGAACGCCGACAGCCTGTTCGGCATCTTCAACGCTGCGGCAACCATCCACGGCTCTGGCGACTACATGGCGGCGGTCGCCGC
>JAIYCR010000076.1 GCA_027487905.1 Rubrivivax sp.
CACCCGCTTCATCGGATGCAGCAGCCGCTCGGGGTGGTGGGTGCGCTCCAGGTAGCGCGACACCTTGGTGCACAGCACGCCGCGGGTGTGCGCGTGGTCGGGCTCGCCCTGCAGCTTGACCACCGCGCCATCGGCCACGGTGACGCGGATGGCGCAGGTGTCGGGGCAGTCGTGCGGGCAGCAGGCGTGCACGGTGCGCGGTTCGAAAGGCGTGCTGGGCGAAGGGGGCGTCATCGGGGCGGTCCTGGGGTCGTCGCCGCCGGATCTTCCCATGACGAAAACGCGCCGGAGGATCGCGATGAACCACAGCGGGGTCGATCCGCACGCCGCGCATCACCAGAAATGGGGGGCACCCCCGAGAAGCGTGAGGAGTGCCCCAATCGAGCCGATTCGCTTGCAAATGGTGACCGACTCTCCCCATTAGTTGGGGCGTCGCCATCAGGGTCGATCCCTAGACTGGCTTCAGTCGATTCCGATCGAAAACCAAGGACTCCATCGTGCACGGAACGCTCGCCGCCACGGCCCTCCCTTCCGATACGACGTCTTCCTCCGCCCGCCTGCCCGCGCAGGGCGCTGCAGCCCCGGTCCTGGCAGGAACGCACTGGGGCCAGCGCTGCTACGGGCTGCTCAACCAGCTGCTCGCCGGCGTGCTGCTGCTGCTGCTCTCGCCGGTGATGCTCGTCGTGGCGATGGCCATCTGGCGCACCGATGGCGCGCCGCTGCTCTTCGGCCATTACCGTGTCGGCCGCGATGGCCGGCTCTTCAAGGTGCTGAAGTTCCGCTCGATGCGCGTGGACGCCCAGCAGCGCCTGGCCCACCTGCTGGCCACCGACCCGGCGGCACGCGCCGAATGGGCACGCGACTTCAAGCTCGCCGACGACCCGCGCATCACGCCCATCGGCAACTTCCTGCGCCGCACCAGCCTGGACGAACTGCCCCAGCTTTTCAACGTGCTGCGCGGCGAGATGATGCTCGTCGGCCCTCGCCCCATCACCGCCGAGGAACTGCGCCGCTACGGCAACGCCCGCTGGCACTACCTCAGCGTGACGCCCGGCATGACCGGCCTGTGGCAGGTCAGCGGACGCAACAACCTGAGCTATGCCGAGCGCGTCGAGCTGGACCGCCTCTACGTTGAGTCACGGAACGCGTGGATGGACTTCACCATCCTCGTGCGCACGGCGCTGGTCGTGGCCACCGGGCACGGCGCGCGCTGAACCACCGACCCTCAGGCGCCGCCCCCGCGGCACGCCCGCCCAAGCCCGCTCCGCTCAACCGGTGCGGGCTTGTTGCTTGGGGAATCCCCAATTCTGGTGATGGGCCGGCAGCCCCGACGGGCAGACGCCATTCACCGGAACGATTCGACCCCTGCGCCCACTGCGTACACCCAAGCGCCCGGTCGAGGCGTCCGATGAACCTAGACTGAAGCCGACTTCTCTCGAGATCGCAACGAGCCGCTCCGTGATGCAAAAGCCTTCACTCCATCTTCTTCCCGCCCCGGTCGAACAGGCCGTTGGCGGGCTTTCCAGGCCGGGCAGCCGGCGCTCGCGGTCGGCAGCGCTGGTGCTCGCCGCCATGGCCTGCGCCCTCGTGTCAGTCGGGTGCAGCCGCAGTGAAGCCAACGCGAGCAAGGGCTCGGGCCAGGTGGTGGCCAAGGTGAACAAGGAGGAGCTGTCGGTGCACCAGCTCAACCATCTGCTGCAGCGGACGCCCGGCGTCACGGCGGAGAACGCCGACGCGGCGGCCCGCGCCGTGCTCGAACGGCTGATCAGCCAGGAGCTGGCCATCCAGCAGGCGCAGGAACTCAAGCTCGACCGCAGCCCTGCCGTGCTGCAGGCACTGGACGCCGCCCGTCGCGACGTGCTGGCCAGGGCCTACCTCGACAAGATGGGAGAAGGCGTGGCCAAGCCCACGCCGCAGGAGATCTCCAGCTTCTACGCCGAGCGTCCTGCCCTCTTCCGGCAGCGCAAGATCTACAACATCCAGGAAGCCAATGTGCAGGGCTCGCCGGACGAACTGGCCAGCGTGCGCGAGCGCCTGGCGGGCAGCCGCACGCCGGCGGAGTTCGTCGGCTGGCTGCGCGCGGGCAAGCTGCGTCATCAGCTGACCCAGGGAACGGTGGCAGCGGAGTCTTTGCCGCTCGAACTGCTCGACCGCATGGCCGCCCTGCCCGATGGCCAGGCGCTGCTGCTGCCCCAGGGCAACTCTGGCTTGAAGGTGATGCTGCTGCTGCGCAGCGAACTCGCCCCGGTGGACGAAGCCAGCGCCCGTCCAGCCATCGAACAGTTCATCACCAATGAACGGCGCCGCCTGAAGGTGGAGTCCGACATGAAGGCCCTGCGCGCGGCGGCGAAGGTCGAGACCTTCGGCAAGTTCGCCGAGGGTGCTGCCGCACCCGCAGCGCCCGCTGCCCCGACGGGCGCTGCCCCTGCCGCCTCGGGCGGCGACGGCCTGGCGGGCGACGCGGTGAAGAAAGGCCTGGGTCTCAAATGACCTTGAGCCAGGTCCTGGCGGTGCTGCGGGCCCGCTGGCTGGCCGCGCTGCTCGTCTTCGCGCTGGTGGTGGGCGGCGTGGTGGGCGTGACGCTGAGCCTGCCCAAACGCTATGGCGCGACCGCCACGGTGCTGATCGACTTCAAGAACCCCGATCCGATCAGCGGCCAGTCCTATGGCGGCGTGGCACCCACCAGCTACATGGTCACCCAGGTGGACATCATCCGCAGCGGTCGCGTGGCACGCCGGGTGATCGAGCAGCTGCGGCTCGGGGAGAACAACGAACTGCGCTCGCAGTGGCTGGCCGCCACCGAGGGGCGGGGTGAGTTCGAGGCCTGGCTCACCGATTTGCTGCGCCGCAACCTCGAGGTGCGCCCCACCCGCGACAGCGGCGCACTGGACATCACCTACCTCTCCGGCGACGCCCGCTTCTCGGCGGCCCTGGCCAACGCCTTCGCCCAGGCCTTCATCGACACCAACCTGGAGCTTCGGACCGAACCCGCCAAGCAGTTCAGCGGCTTCTTCGACGGACGCGCCAAGCTCGCCCGCGACGCCCTGGAGGCCGCGCAGACGCGGCTGTCGGACTACCAGCGCCAGCGCGGACTCCTTGTCACCGACGAGCGATTCGACATCGAGACGGCCCGGCTGCAGGAACTCTCCACCCAGGTCGTGATGCTGCAGGCGCTGGCCGCGGAAAGCAGCGGGCGCAATGCCCAGGCCGGCCTGTCCGGCGACCGCTCCCCCGAGGTGCTGGCCAGCCCGCTGGTGTCCGGCCTCACCGCCGACCTCACCCGCCAGCAGGCCCGGCTGCAGGAGCTCACCAGCCGGCTGGGCGACGCCAACCCCCAGGTGGTCGAGCTGCGGGCGAGCATCGAGGAACTGCGCCGGCGCATCAACGCCGAGAGTGCCCGCGTGACGGGCAGCCTGGGCGTGAGCAACACGGTGAACCAGGGCCGGCTGGCCCAGGTGCAGAGCTCCCTGGCTGAACAGCGTGCACGCGTGCTGCGCCTGAAGGAGCAGCGCGACGAAGCGGCGGTGCTCGAGCGCGACGTGGAGAGCGCCCGCCTGGCCTACCAGAACGTGCTGCAGCGCCTGAGCCAGACCGGGCTGGAAAGCCAGACGACCCAGAGCAACGTGAGCTTCCTGGAGCGCGCCACCGAGCCGCTGGCCCCCAGCAGCCCGCGCACGCTGCTGAACGCGGCCATTTCGGTGGTGCTGGGGCTGGTGCTGGCCCTGGCCTTCGCGCTGATGCGCGAATGGCGCGACCGCCGCCTTCGCACCGATGGCGACATCGAGGAACTGCTGCAGGTGCCGCTGCTGGGCGTGCTGCCCCGCGCCACGCCGCACGCACTCACCCGCGAGGCCAACCCCGGCCTGGTGCTGCGCCCCCGGAGGGCCGCCTCATGAAGGCGCTGCGCAGGCTGTTGGGCCGGGACGCGCCCCCGACGGCATCGCTCGAGCGCCTGGACGATTTCGAGCCCGACGACGACGTGATCGAACTGGAGTCGCAGCCCCGGCACGGGTTCCAGCAAGGCACGATGCGCCTGATCGACGTGCACGACATCCCGCCGGCGCGGGCCTCGACGCCGGACGCCGAAGGCCCGCTCACCGTCGCGCCCCGCGAGCCCGCGGCACCCACGGTCCGCGCACCGGAGGTGGTGCCCATCGACGCGGCCGATCGCGAAGACTTCGCCCGCACGGTGCTGATGGAAACCTCGGCACGCATGCTCGGCGACATGCTGCGCGCACGGGCGCTTCTCACCGGCGAGCAGGTCGACGCGGTGCTGGCCCACCAGGCCCGGCACCGCACCCGCTTCGGCGAGAGCGCCGTCGCCCTGGGCTACGTGAAAAGCGCGGATGTCCTGTGGGCCCTGAGCCAGCAATTCGGCTACGACTACGCGCCCAGCACCACGCCGGCCGATGCCGCCAGCTTCAGCGACGACCTGGTGGTGGCCAAGCACCCCTTCAGCCAGGCCGCCGAAACCATCCGTGACCTGCGCAGCCAGTTGCTGCAGACCGTGCTCAACCCCGATGCCGCCCCGCCCCGTGCGCTGGCCCTGGTGAGCCCGGACAGCGGTGACGGCAAGACCTGGTTTGCCGCCAACCTGGCCGTGAGCCTGAGCCAGCTCGGCGCCCGCACACTGCTCATCGACGCCAACCTGCGCACGCCCCGGCTGCACAGCGTGTTCGGCATCGAAGACCCCAAGACAGGCCTGTCCGGCATCCTGAGCCGCCGCCACCGTGCCGACGTGATGCGCCCGGTGCGCGAACTGCCGCACCTCTACCTGCTTCCGGCCGGGGTCGTGCCGCCCAACCCGCTGGAAATCCTCCAGGGGCGCGGCTTCGGCGAGCTGATGCTGCGGCTGCGCCAGAAGTTCACCCACGTCATCGTCGACACCCCGGCCTTGTCCCGAGGCGCGGACGCCCGCGTGGTGGCCGCCCGCAGCGGCGCGTCGGTGCTGGTGGCGCGCCGACACCACAGCAGCCTGCCGGTTCTGCAGCAAGCCGCCCGCCAGCTGGCCAAGGGCGACCTGCAGTTCGCCGGCGTGGTCATCAACGACGTCTGACCCGAACCGGCCACCCTCCAATGCCACTCGCAACCGTCGCGGCCCAGCGGCCCCGCCCGGTTACTTGCTCGACCCCCGACCCCAGGACCTCGATTGCCGCTCGCCGCTCGAAGCCCCGTCCAAGCCGCCCCGCCTGAAGGGCCTGTGCCGCCCGCAGGCGGAGTCAGCTCATGCTACGCCGCGGACGGCGGAACCACCCCAGCTGCACCCGCCGTGCTGCATGTCGTGGGACGCCTGACCGAAGCCGTGTTCCACCTGGTCGGCCCGATGACCCAGGCGCTGGCCGCCGACGGCCACCATCAGACCCTGCTGATGGTGGACGACGCCATCGGCCGACAGATGGCCACGCGGCTGCACCCGTCGCTGCGCATCGTCAGCGCGCCGGAGGGCCGCAACGGCCTGCACCGCCTGCTGAACCTGGCCCGCCGCATGGGCCGCCTGGCCGGACCGCGCCAGGACTGGACGGCGGTGCATCTGCACGGGCTGGTGCCGGTGGTGCTGGGCGCGCCGCTCGCGCGGCAGCTCGAACGTTCGGGCACCCGGGTGTTCGTCTCGCCGCACAACTCGCGCTCGCTGCGCGGCCTGCGCTGGCTGGGCCGCCCGATGCTGGGCGTTCTTCGACACCTGGTGCCGCTGCACAACTACCGCACCATCGCCAACGTGCCCTTCGACGTGCGGGCGCTGCAGCGCATGGCCCGCCTGCCCGCTAGACTGATCGAAAGCCCGGTGGCCGACGTCTTCTTCCAGGTGGCGCACCAGGTGGACGCGCCCAGCCCCGTGATCGTGGGCAGCGCCCCGCCCGATGCCGTGGCCGCCGCCGAGCGCTTCGCCCAGCTGGCCGTGCTGATGGCCGATGGCCAGCCGGGGCTGCGGTTTCGCTGGATCGGCGCGGCCACCCCCGCCAGCGTGTCGGTGCTGGAAGCCGCGGGCGTGTCGGTGATGGCCGAGGAGCAGGCGGCCGACCCCTACCACCGCGCCCATGCGCTGGCCGACGCCACCCTCTTCGTCGCGCCGTCGGCCGGTCAGGGCTTTCCGATGGCGCTGGCCGAGGCCATGGCGGTGGGCTTGCCGTGCGTGGCCGATGCCGTGCCGGCGCACGATGACATGGTGGTGCACCTGGAGACCGGCCTGCTCGCGCCCGGCATGCCCGCGCTGAGCTATGCGGTGGCCGAACTGCTGGGCGGACAGGCGCTGCGGCAGGAGCTGGCGGCCGCGGCGCGGCGGGATGCGTTGGGGCGGTTTTCGGATGCAGGTTTCCGGCGTCATGTGCTGGCTGCGTTCCACCGCGGGAATAGCGCGTGACGCCTGCACCCCCTCGCATCGTCTTCAATGGCCGATTCCTCCTGCAGGGGGCCACTGGCGTGCAGCGATATGCCCAGGAAACGTTGCTGGCACTGGACGCGCTGCTGAGCGGATCGCAGGCGCCCCCTGAATGGGCCGGCACTAGCTTCGAAGTGGCGCTGCCGCAGGGCGCGCGCGCCCTGCCGCGCCGCCTGAATCGCATCGCGCCTGTGGTGCTTGCGGCCTTCTCCCGCCATGGCCACCTCTGGGAACAGACCACGCTCGCCCTGCACGCCCGCGGGGCCTTCCTCGTTGGCTTCAGCTACAGCGGGCCGGTGCTCCACCGAAAGCAGCTCATCACCGTGCACGACGCTGCGGTGCGGGCCTTCTCCGACACCTACTCGCGCAGCTACCGCTGGCTGCACGACCTGCTGCTGTCGGTGCTGTCACCGCGGGTTCAACGCGTGATGACGGTGAGCGAATTCAGCCGGCAGGAGCTGGTCCGCTGGTATGGCCTGAAGGCCAGCCGACTGAGCGTGGGCCATGAGGGCGCCGAGCACGCCGTGAGCCTGGCGCCGGCTTCGCGGGTGCGTGAACGCTTCGGCCTCGAGCCGGGCAGCTACCTGCTCTGCGTGGGCAGCCTCAAGCGCAGCAAGGGGCTGGAACAGGTGGCGCAGGCGCTGCAGCGCCTGCCACTGTCAGGCGAACCCGGCCTGCAGGACTTGACGCTGGCCATCGCCGGTGCCGCCGACCCCCGCCTGTTTCCGACCGGGGACGCGCAGTCAGCGCTGCCAGCGGATCCGCGCGTCAAGCGCCTGGGCTTCGTGGACGACACCGACCTCTTCGCCCTCTACCGCCATGCGCGGGGCTTCGTGATGCCATCGCTCTACGAGGGCTTCGGATTGCCCGCCATCGAGGCGCTGGCCAACGGGTGCCCGGTTCTGGCCGCGCGGGCGGCATCGTTGCCAGAAGTGCTGGGGGACGCCGTGCAGTGGTATCCCCCAGGTGACGTGAGGGCGCTGGCACAGGGGCTTCGCGATCTTTGGCGCCTGCAACGCGAGGCACCCGCTGAAGGCGAGCCCGCTCCGCTCGGGGAGGGGCAGCGGGCGGTGCTGTCGCGGCACGGGTGGGACAGGGCGGCGGTCGCCGTGCTGGGGGCCGTGCACCGACCCACGTCTCGTCTGCCGTGATCGAAACCCGACTTCAGCTGTACTGCGCAGGCGAACTGCGCAACCTCGGCGATGCACTGATCGCCGAGACGCTCGTGCGCCGCTTCCGGAAGGACGGCTTTTCGTGCATCGAGGTCCTGTCCTGGCGCGAACCCTCCGCCGAAATGAAGGAGCACTTCGCCGCGGCAGGAGCGCTGGCAATCGGGCTTGAAGGCCGGGTATGGACAAACCTGCGCGCCGCCGCCGGCGCCCGCGTCGTGCTGGCCGGAGGCAACGCCGTGCGCGACACCGTCGGACTTCGCTGGTTGCTGCACCTGCTGGCCGTCGTCGCCATCGCCACGCTCACTGGTGGCGCAGCCCATGCCTTGGGCGTCGGTGTGGCCGCTGCGCGCAAGCACCGATGGAAGCGTGGGGTCTGGGACTGGCTTCTTCGAGCCATGGACACCATCTCCGTTCGCGATGCCGGATCGCTGGAACGCCTGCACCTTCACTGGCCGGCCGTGGCAGCTCGGGCACGCCTGAGCGCCGATGTCGTCTACGGCCGCGAGGAATGGCCCGCGGCGGTCACGCCGGCGGGCATGGCGGCTCGCGTGCTTGTCGCGCCGGCCTCCGACGCGATGGAGTCGCGACAGATCCAGTCGGAGCGGTGGGCGGCCTTGGCGGTCGATCTGGCCCATCTGCACGGCGCCAGCGAGATCCTGGTGCTGGCGCACGACGTCGAGCTGGACAGGGCGGTCTGCGAGCGACTGACCGCACAGATCGGGCGTGACGGGCGCATACCCGTCCGTCAGATCGACCTGCCGACACCTGCGCTGCTCGACAGCATCTACCGCCCCGGAACGCTGGTGCTAAGCAGCCGCCTGCACGCCTTGATCCTCGGAACGATGGCCGCGGCGCCGGTCATCGTCGTCTCCGACGGAGACACGAAGATCGTGCCCTTCGCCGAAGCCTGCGGCGCGCCCATTGTCTGCCTCGCCGCTGGCGACGACCCGGACGTCGGCGCTGCCTATGCGAACGCCGTGCGCTCGGTCTCCTGCGGCCGACAAGCAAGGAGCGTCAGTCATATGCGCCGGCTGGCGCTCAGCGATGGGCTGTCCATCCGCCAAGCACCGAGCGAACGGGTGCAGGATGCAGCGCAGCCATGACTCCCGCACCGCACGGGGCTCGCTAGGCCACGGCATCGCCATCGCCATGCACCGCGCCTCGAACCCACCCGAACGACAGGCCCAGCCGCCAGCGGGCAGCGCTGTGCGCATGGGGATCGACGGGGACGCACTGCGCCACCCCGTATCCGGCGTCGGCAAGTACGTTCTCAGGCTTTCGCAGGCGCTGGAGGATCGACTGGTGGCCGAAACGCCACCGGGCACGCCGCATCCCTGCTTGTTCCTCTACACCCGCCTGCCGCCCGAACGCCTGGCGCTCCCGTCGCAGCGTTGGGTCGTGCGGCAGGAGCCGTCGGCGTTGTGGCGCCGGCTGCCCTCCTTTGTCTGGCTTCGCACGCGCGGCGCGGCACTGGCCAGGCAAGATCGACTGACCCATTTCTGGGCCGGCCGCACGATCGGACCCGAACTCGGCCCCACCGTGCGCTCCCTGGCCACCGTGCACGATCTGAACCACCGCCTGGTACCGCAGACGATGGAGCGCGCCACCCGCTGGTCGCACCGGCTGTGGTTCGACCGCGAGGTTCGGCGGGTGGATGTCCTGCTGGCCAACTCGGCAGGCACCTCGGCCCGGCTGCTTTACTGGAACGGACGGGCCGCAGACATGGTGGTGCGCCCCGGGGTGGACGAAAGCTTCCGGCTGCTGACCGAGGCGGAACGCAACGCCGCTGCTGCGATGCTGATGGCCGATCACGGCATCCGCCCGCCTTACCTGCTGGCGGTGGGAACGCTGGAGCCGCGCAAGAACCTGCGCGCGCTGTTCGATGCCTGGAATCTGTTGCGCAGCAGTGGCCGCCTGGGCGCACACCAGCTGGTGATCGTCGGTGCCCGGGGTTGGCAGGACCCAGGCTTCGCGGCGACGCTGAAGGCGTCGCACGCCGACGGTGTGCGCCTGCCGGGCTTCATTCCTGAAAGGGATCTACCGGCCTTCTATTCGCTGGCCGATGTGCTGGTGTGTCCGTCGAGCTACGAGGGGTTCGGCATGCCGGTGCTCGAGGCCAGGGCATGCGGTACACCGGTGGTGGTGGCCGATGTGCCGGAATTGCGAGAGGCGGGAGGACCCGACGCCACTGTGACCAGCGACGCCAACCAGGCCGAAAGTCTGGCCGCCAGCATCGTGCAGGCAAGGATGCGGCGCGCCGGCGGCTCTGACGCGCAGGGCAAGGTCCCGGACTGCTGGCGCTGGCAAGGCCGGGTCGATGCGCTGCTCGATGCACTGGGGACGGGGAGCAGACCATGAAGCTTTCGATCTGCATACCCACCTTCAATCGGCGGGACACGCTGCGCGAGCTGCTCGACAGCATCGAATCGCAGTGGCGTGACGGGGTGGAGGTGGTGATCGCGGATGACGCATCTCCGGACGACACCGCTGAGGTGATCACCGCCTACCGCGCTCGAATCCCGGCTCTGGTGGCCTGCACCCACGCCCTGAACATCGGCCTGGACGCGAACTACCAGGCCGTGGCCAGACTGGCGCACGGCGAGTACCTGTGGATGATGGGCGACGACGACCGGCTTGAGCCCGGCGCCATCGACCGGGTGCTGGCCTTGCTGAATCGGTGGCCCGACCTCATCGGCATGACCATCGGCGTGATCGACTACGACGCCACCCTGTCACGGGTGACCGGCTTGCGCCACATGCCTGACGAACAGGTCGTCATCGGAGCGGGAGCGCTGTTCTCGCTCATGGCCGAGCACCTGGGCTTCATGTCGGCGCTGGTGATACGACGCGACCGGTGGTTGCAGGTCTGCGAACGCGACCCGGTGGACCGCTTCCAGAACCTCTACAGCCAGGTCTATGTCATCGGCCGGGCGGTTGGCGACGACGGACGTTGGGGCGTCACGCCCGAGCTGTGCGTCGGCTACCGATCGGACAACGACCAGTTCGGCAGACAACTGGGCTGGTATCGGCGGCTGGAAGCCGACGTGGTGGGCTATCGGTCGATCGCCGACGCCCTGTTCGGCGCGCAGCTTCAGGTGCACCGCACGATGCTGTGCCGAATCGCTGAAGCGCATGTGGTGTCCAGAGTGCGCAACGGCAAGTTGCAGGGCATCGATGCACGGGAGCAGGCGTCGGCCCTGCGCCTGGTGCTCACCCACTACGCAGGCCTGCAGGTCACCTGGCTGCAGTTGATCCCGACGCTGCTGGCGCCCAGCCTCGCACTGCGTTTGGCGAAGCGAATTCACCAGGCGGTGAATGGCCGTTCGGGGCGGCAACGGGCGCAGGCGGCGAAAGCCGGTGCGGAAATGCCAAGGCCTTAGGCCGAAAGCTGCTGGCCGATGGACATCGGCGACCTCGGCCGGTCATCGGCCTACAGGTCGCCAACGCAGAGAATTGCCGACCGAGCTCCACACCTTAACGACGGCATCCAGCGCAAATCGCTCCGCAGCCGCGGGTGAACCTTCCAGACGCCAGAGCAAGGCCGACAAGCTCCAGACCGCTGCATGAACGAAGCCCACCACCACCGGCAAGGCCAGCAACGCCCAGCCCGTCTGACTGACGCTGTCGGGCAGCGGCTCTGACCAGCCCACGACCAGTGCGACCAGCGCCATCGACGCCATCGGCCGCCACACGGCGCTGAGTTGAGCCGTCAGGGAACACGCGCAGAGCCAACGCACCGCGAGGCCCGAATAGAGGCAGCTGACGGCAGCCGCCAAGAGATAGGCGAGCACAGCGGCCCAGATGCCCTGGCTGGACACCAGGGCGGCGATGACTCCCAGCTTGATGCACACGTCGACCACCAGCCGAATCGTGTAGACCTGCAGGCGCCCGGCGGCGATGGCAAGGCTGGGAAACGGCGCGGTCGCCAGTTCGATCAGGTAGACCGCCGCCAGCGCCTGGAGGAAGGGTACGGCCAAAGCCCACTGGGGACCGAGCAGCGCACGCACATACAAGGGAGCGAAGAGCACCATCGACAGCAGCGCCGGCCCGGCCAGTAGCATCAGAAGGCCGGAGCCCATGGCGTAGATGCGGGCCTGATCGGCTGGTGCTGCCGCGCGCATCAGCGCCGCCGACAGCGGGCGCATGGCCGGAAGCACCAAGGCCTGGGTCGGCAGCGCCGCCAGGTTCGAGGCCATCGAGTACTGCCCGAGCGGTCCGGGCTCCACAACACGCCCGAGCAGCAGCCTGTCGCCTTGCCATGCCGAGGCGGCCAGCATCTGGTTCAGCATGCCCCACCCCACCACCTGCGAAAACATCGGCCAGTGCTGCAAGTCCAGGCGCAGCCGCCCGGGCGCGAAGGCATAGGACAGCACCAGCATCACAGCAGGCGCCATGACGGTGCCTGCCACCAGCGCCCAGTAGCTGCCCGTTGTCGCGGCCATCACGGCAGCGACCGTCATGGCCGCGAGCTTGCCCGTCACCTCCAGCGCGAACTCGCGCTTGAAGTCCATCTGTCGCATGAAACGCACCATCCGCGGGCTGACCAGGCCGCGGGCAACCGGGGCCAATGCCAGGACGGCAATCACCGGGGCCAGGGCCGGCTGGCGGAAGTACAGAGCCAAGGGCCACGCCAGTGCCCACAGCAGGCCCGCCACCATCACCCCCCGCAGCAGGCCGAGTGTGAAGGCCGTGTCGAACATGGATTCCGACGGCTCGTCACCCCGCATCAACGGAGCGGTGATCGGCAGGTCGAAGACCGCCTCGACGATCCACACCACGGTCATGGCCATGGCGATCAGTCCGAAATCCGCCGGGGTCAGCAAGCGCGCCAGCAGCATGAGCGCAAGGAAGTCGCAGACCTTGGCGATCAGTCGGGCCGAAATCGTCCAGGCAGCGGCAGGCACACCTCGGTGCAGTGCGGTCATGGCAGCGCTTGGCCTGGCCTACAAGGCCAGGATGCCCTTGGGGTGAAGCCGTCGGGTCGCCCAGTGCCAGAAGGCCAGCAGATTGCCGCGGAGCCGCCCGCGCCGGTCCACCCAAGGCTCGGGGAAGGCCGCGCGGAACAGGTTGGCAAGCACATTGCGCGCCATCTGGCGGCTGGCATATCGCACGCTCATGCTGCCTTTCCGAACGCAATGAACCGGATTGGCGACCTGCGAGTAGCCGAATCGAAGACCCGACACCCGTCCCCCTTTCGCCCCCAGGTGAACGCCGCGAAGTGCCGTCGAGTCCACAACCCGGCCGCAGGCGGCAACGCGTCGGCTGAAATCGATGTCCTCGAGCCACGCATAGAGCGGAAGGTCTTCATCGAAGCGCAGACCTCGATCACCCAGCGTCTTCAGGCGAAAGGCCATGTTGCAGCCATAGGTGCCGTAGGTGTCCCTGAGCGTCGCAGGGCCAGGCGGCGTCGCGTCCAGCGGCCCGAGCAAGGACAGTGCGTCGGCCATGGTGACCCCCGGGCCTGTGGCTCCATCCACCAGGGGCCGACCGCAGGCCGCCACGACATCCGGATGGTCAGCGAAGAGCTGCCCCACCTGATCGACGTAGTGACAGTCCGGCAGGAAGTCGTCGTCGATGAACAAGACGACAGCGGAAGGATCAGCCATCGCCTGCTGATGGCGGCTCAGCTCGGCCAGGATCGCATTGCGCTGGATCGTCAGTCCCTTGCCGGAAGCGCCCACGCGCACGGTCGGATAGGGCTGACCGTGAAGACACGCCGGGTCAAGATCGTCGGGTGTGGCCGGGCAAACCAAGACACCGGCAGGCAATGGCGTCTGCTGGGCAAGCCTTTGCAGGGTGGCCGCCATCTGCTGTCGGCGGCCGGCCGTCGCGATGCCGACCCACACCGCCGGCTGCGCAGGGGAGCCAGCCGAGGCCGGCGCCACCGAGCTCGATTCCAATGCGGCGGGGTTCAGGGTGTCGGGTGCGTTCATGCAAGTGCGGCACGGGGCCGGGTCAGGCTGGTGTTTGCGGTCGAGTGATCCCGTGCACGGAACCGCAGGCCCGCAGCGAGGGCCGGATACAGATAAGCCGCCGGGCCAAGATCAATCATCGTGCCGGATACCACCGCGCACGCCAGCACCCCGGCCAGTGCTGCCTGCGCGGCGAGTGCCTGGGTCCGGAGTTCTTCGGACGCACCCGACGGCAGAGGCCACATCACCATCATCAGAAAGCCCGTCATCAACGCGGCACCTGGCAGCCCCACGTTGCCCATCACCACGACCGGCCAGCTCGAGCCGCGCGAGCTGCCGGCACCCGCGCCCAGGCCATAGGTGTCGATGAAGTTGGCCCAGGCTCGGGCGGTCCAGTCGCCGCGCTCGCGTCCGCTGTCGCTGTCCAGCTTGTTGAAGACCATCTCCTGAACCAGTCGGGCGGCCTGGTCGGCCAGGGCGGGCTTGAGCAGCAGGACCAGACACAGCCCCGACACGCCCAGCAGCAACACCAGGCTTGCACTGCCGAACCGTGTTTCGCCCTCGTTCACCAGTCGGCCAAGGCTCCACCCCGCGGCGAGGATCGACACCACCAGCGCCAGCGACACATAGGCCGTCGTCGATGTCGTGAGGCAGAGCAGCATCAGCGTCACCAGGGCCAAGGGTGCCGCCACCCGGGTGCGGTAGCCCCGTACCCAGCACACCATGAACGCCGCGAACAGCGGAACGCTGAAGCCGGAAAAGCTGGAGGTCTCGACGAAAAAGCCGTGTATGCGAACCAGCCGGCCCACCATCTGCCCCTCGGTGATCGCGTAGTTGGCATTGCGCAGCAGCGAGAGTCCCAAGTTCACGCCGCCATAGGCTTCCGCCAATTGGAGGATCGCGCCTGCGATGTTCAATGCCCCGACCGCGAAAAGCCCGGTGAACACCACGCCACTGGCGGACACCCGCGCGCGAACCAGCGCAGCGACGGCGACGAAGACCAGCACACTGGTGCCCAGATAAACCGACTGGGTGATATTGGTGCTGTTGGGCTGCAGCGGCACCAGGAGAACGCCCAGCCCCTCCTGGCGGTTCGTCGTGAACACCATCGTGTCGCCTGCGAAGACCCTCGGCATGACCACAGCGGTGAAGGCCGACCAGAGGAAGAACAGCAGGAGCCAGCCTCCCGGGCGCCAAAGGCTGCACTGCGCGACGAGGGCGCGCCAACCGACGATGCGCACCACATGCCAGAACAGGAAGGGCAGCACGAACATCAATGGCGTCAGTGGCGCCCCTCCAAGCAGCACCACCTCGGCGGCCGCGGTGGCTCCGAAGGCCGTGCTCAGCAGCACCACCACCACGATGCCGTGCTCGCGGCTGCGGGCCCACCAGACGCCCGCCAGACAGACCAGCGCGAACCAGGTGGGGATCAAGTCCGCACCCCGAGCCGCCAGGACGCGATCTGCTCATCGGTCCAGCGGCCATGCACATAGATCGGCGCTTCTTCGACCACGAGGTCGCCGTTCGCGACCGGCCGGTCTCCACCCAGCAGATCGATGACGCGCGTCGCGCCGGGCGACATCACCTGGTGCTGCCGGTCATCCGCCGCCCACATCACCATCACCTGTTCGCTGCCCTGCTGGAACCGGAATGCTTGTGGGCCCGCGGTGAGTCCGCCCGCACCCAGCGGCTGATCGATCAGCCTCGCGTGTTTGAGTTGTTCACTCATCGTGCGAAACGCGTGATAGGCCGGCCGCTTGTCGCCGCGGTTGTCCCGCAGGCCCATCGGTCCGTCCGGCCCGTCGAAGCTCGAGAACCAGCAGCTCACCTCCACCCCGGCGGCGAAGGCGCTGATGTAGGAACGCGGCACATAGGCGGCAATGCGCTCTGCCGGAATGCCGCCCTCTCGCCCCTGGTTGGCCGCCTGATATCCCATTTCGGTGATCCAGATGCGCGGCTCCCGCCCCAGCTTCTCCAGCCCCTGCTCCTTCAGCCGCCGCACGCCGCTTCGGAAGCTGCCGTCGCGGTCCACCACCTGGAAGGGTCGGCACCAGTCGGTGTCGTGCGCCACCGCCGCACGCTCCGGGGAAGGCTGGTAGGGGTGGATGCTGAACCCGTCCAGGTCTGCCGGAAGCCCGGCCTCCAGGAACCAGTAGTGGCAGATCCACATGTCGTCCTGGCTGAACACCGGGATGGCCGGGTCCAGTGCGCGGGCCACGTCGCGCACCGCCTTCACCAGCTTCACGTAGTGGTGAACCCACGGAGCCGGCCCCGCGCCCTGCCAGCTGCCGCCCACCTTCTTCTGGATCTCGCCGTTGTGTGGCTCGTTCCACACCTCCAGCGCAAAGCGAACGCCCGCCGCCTGAAGGCGGCGCGCCACTTCTGCGGCGTAGCGGCCAAAGGCGTCCGGGTCGATCGAGTTCAACGGGCGCTCCGCCGTGTCCGGATAGGCCACACCGTTCCCGTAGGCCAGGATGAAGACCACCCCGATGTCGTGCTGGCGATAGAACTTCAGCCGGTTGATGAAGGCACCGGTGAAGCCGCGGTACTGCCCAGCGGCCGGCTCGAAGCTCGCCCAGTGGTGCTCTTCGCGCACCCAGCGCACACCCAGTTCCCGCAGCGCGAAGAGCCCTTGCACCGGCTCGCCCTGATAGAACTTCACGCCCAGGCCGATGCTGTCGCCGAAGGGTCGATCAGGAGGCAGGAGTGGCAAGACGGATGATGGCAAGGGCTGCGCAGCGCTCGACAGGCCAATGCCCTGACAAGCCGTGGCCACCGAGCCGACCGCCCACTTCAGAGCTAAACGGCGCGTCCTTCCGGTGCTTGCCGAGGCGAGTGGCCCAGGCGCATCCTGCTGCGTCCTGCGCCTCCTGATGGGGGTGAGCGAAACGGCCATCTCAGGCGCTCAGCGCTTGCCGCTCAAGGCCGGATCTGCCGCCCCGATGCCCAGGCGTCGCGTGATCTGCCGCCGCAGAACGGCCTTGTTCTGATCCAGAAGGCCACGCACACCCATGCCGTTCAGGAAGGAGTGTGACCCCAGCAACTCGGATAGCGCTCTGGTGTTCGGGTCCAGCTGATCCAGGAAGGCCTTGAGCTGCTTCTCCGCAGCAGTGGTGTCGTAGCCGCGCCCACGCGGGTGCTTGACCCGCACGGAACAGTCCCGCACCGCTATTTGCCGGCATCCATAGGTCAGGCACAACGCTGCGGTGTCAGCGCCCCAGCCGAGCGGGTTCTGCGCGAACGTCAACTTGCGCATGCGCTCGACGACGGCCCCAGCCAGCGCCCACACGATGCAGTCGGTCTGGGACACGACGCAGTAGCCGGTAGCCGGGTCGCGGTACAGCGTCACGTCCGCTGTGGGGAAGTAGGTGAAGGCAACGTCCGCGGCCCAGACACCGATGGGCAGATCCGAATCGAAGGCCTTGCGGCAGGCCGCGGCAATACCGGGCCAATCGTCCGACGTGGCGTCGGCCTGGATCTGGAGCATGACATCGCCCTCGAAGACCTCGAGCGCCAGCGTGAACTTGGCCCCGTAGTACCAGCTCGACGGAACGTGCCGCCACTCGAACGCCTTCGATGGCGGAACCGCGGGCTGTTCGTCGATGCCGCAGGCATCGATGACGGTGACGCGGTCTGCGTGGCCCACCAGACCCTTTGCAATGTGCAGGGCGTTCGCCTTTTTCCCAGGCCAGCAGAAGATGATGGCGTGAACCTTCAGGCGAGTGACTGACATGGCGGGACGGATCCTGGGAAAGGGCGGCAACGCTGAAGGGGAAACCGACTCACCGCGCCAACGCCCGCCTCAACTCCGGAGACCCCGCCCTCAGCAGTTCCTCCAGAAATGCGTCCATCCGGGCCTGGGCGGCGGGGGCTTCGTCGCGGCCGGCCACCCGCGTGGTGGCGCGCACCAGCACACCGTCGGTGGCACGGCCCTTCAGTCCCTGGCTGAAGATGTGCCAGCGGGTTTCCCAGGCACTGTCGGCGTAGATGGTGCCGATGCGGATCCAGTAGCTCACCGCCACGTTGGCGCGGCCGCTCTCGGTGTAGAGGTGCTGGCCGGTGATGGCCGGCCCGGTGTTGCCGGCGGGGCGGCTGAACTGAGTGGGCGAGCGGCCCGCGATGCGAAAGCCCTGGCTGGTGAAGCACAGCTCGGGCTGGTGGATCTTCACTTCCTGACGCTGGTGGGCGCCGTAGGCGACCGCCAGGTCCACCACGTCGCCGGCGGCGTTGCGGTAGACGCGCATCACGACCTGGTCGTAGGGGTTGTTCAGGTTGGTCTCGCCAGGTTCGCTGGCCACCACGTCCACCGGAATCATCGGGCGGTTCACCAGCGTCCAGTCGCCGAACTGCCTGGGGATGAGGGCCTCCAGGTCGCCTGCGGCGGTGCCGGGCTGCGGCTGGGGCGTGGCGGCCCAGGCGAGCGTGGCCACGGCGAGCGCGGCCAGCGCCATGCCGGCCGCGCGCGACAGCGGCACCTTCACGCCGGCCCAGCTGCGCACCGCAGGCCACAGCCCGGGCGTCGGGGTGCCGGCGTCGTCCTCACGGGTCGCGGTGAACCCGCGGCGGCTCCGCCAGGCGCGAACCGCGCCACGCACCACCGTGTCCGCCCCGATGGTGAGCATCAGCGCCACGCCGAAGAGCACCATGCCCGAGAAGCCGTGCACGAAGCCCTGGCCAGCGGCGTCGCCGTGGTGGTAGGTGACCAGCGCCAGCACGCACACGCGCACGACGTTGGACACGAAGGAGATGGGCACGATGAGCACGGCCAGCGCCACGTTGCGCAGCGCGCTTTCGTGGCGCACCACGTTCAGGTACAGCAGGCCGAAGGCCTCCAGCATGAACAGCGAGTTCAGCCCTGCGCAGGCATCGGCCACGAAGAGCTGGTATTGCCCCACCGAGAGGATCACGCCTTGCCGTCCCACCGGGTAGCCCAGCAGGTGCAGCAGGTGCTCGCTGGCCCAGCTGACCCCCAGCTTCATCGGGTGGGTGATGGTGTCGATGAAGGAGCCGGGCAGCGGCACCAGGAAGAGCATGAAGAAGAGCGGGAACCAGAGCTTGCGCGCCATGCCCGTGCCGAAGACGAGGACCACCAGCCCCAGCACCACCGGCAGCGCAGACCCCACTTCCAGCAGGTAGAGCGATTGCGAGCGTCCCACGGCATAGGCCAGCAGGCCCAGGCCCACCCAGGCCGAGCCCAGCCCCACCTGCCCCGGGGCGCGCAAGGCCACCGGCGTCTGGTCGAGCTGGAAACGGATGCCGCGGGCCAGCAGCCACGCCACCACCGCGAGCACGATGGGCCCGTGCGAATGGGTGTCGTCCTGCCACAGGCTGTTGGACAGGCTCCACACCGTGGGCCCGTAGAGCAGCGCCAGCGCCAGGCCGAAGAGCGCCAGCGTCCATGGAGCCCCGGCGGACGAGGCTGCGCGGCCTGCGGGGTCCAGGCCGGGCGCAAGGGACGCACCTGAAGGCAAGGGGCTGGAACGATCGATCGTCTGGCTCATGCGGGCGGCGGGAGGGGGAATGCGTGTCGCAGGCGGGCTTGGGGTGGGGCCGAGGCGGCTTGCCCGGCCGAGGGCCTCCGGAAGATGGGCCGCTTGCTGCGTTGCGGCATTGTTGGGGGCCGGGGCGCTTCGCACCATCCCAGTTCTGGGCAGTCAAGGCCGTGGGCATGACGGAGTTGGCGTCCTGACCGCAGGCAGCGGCGGTGGTGTGGCGCCAAGGGCGCGAAGGGCGTCGAGCTGCACCCGCGAACGTGCAGTGCATCACGTCAGGTGGCGGCCGGGCATCGTGCCCGGGTCGCCCTCCCCACTATTCGGGTGGTCGCCCGAAGCCGCAGGTGCAGTAATGCGGGTCATCGAAGGCGGCTGGTGTCGTCAACGAAGGTGGTCGGGAGGACACCCCCTTGAACAAGGGGGTCGTCCACCGCGACGGACCGAGACGCCTCACTACAACTGGGGCTGCGGCCCAGGCCCAGCCGATGTTCAATCCCTCATCCCTTGAAACGGCAGGCACGCTCATGAAACTCAAGCTCATTGCACTGGCAGCGTCGACACTGATGGCTGGTGCCGCCAGCGCGCAGTCCTTCCAGCAGACCTTCGATGGCCAGACCACCACCAGCCTGCAGACGCAGGGCTGGAGCTTCCAGCAGAGCTTCGGGTCGACCTCGTCCGTCGTTTCAGGCGATCTGCTCCTCACCGGCAACGCGGCAGCCACCTTCGCCTTCACGGTGAGCACGCCCACGCCTTTCTACCTGGTGTCCTTCTACGCGGCCCGCCTCACCGGCTTCGACCGCGACTACCTGGACGTCACCTTCGCCGGGACCGCCCCCGGCTCGCTGAACATCACCAACCGGTTCGAGCCGCTGCCGGTCAGCGTGGGCTCGCCCACCCCCGGCGCCGATCCTGGCGGCGCTCTGTATCAGTACTACTTCGGAGCGCCGGTCACCCCGGGCGACTACACCCTGCGCTTCAGCAACGGTGGCCCCACCCTGGGCAGCGCCTTCGTCATCGACACCGTCAGCATCACCGCCGTGCCGGAACCGGGCACCTACGCCCTGATGCTCGCCGGCCTGGGCGTGGTGGGCTTCATGGCCCGTCGTCGCAAGTCGGCCGCTGGCGGTGCAGCGCTGCCGCAGGGCGCGGCGGCCTGAACGGCCCAGGCGTCCGGCGCCACACCCCAGGTCGGGCGCAAAGCCCGACCCCGCAACGGCCCTTCGGGGCCGTTGTCGTTTCCCGTTCAGCTTCCGTTCCCCCTTCCGCCCCCGTTTTCGTTTTCGGTTCCGGCGGCGATCATTCCGGCAATGGCACGCCACGCTCCTCTTGCGAAAGGCCCGCGGGACGGCTTCAGTGCCCCGCAGCCCCGGGCGCCGCGCCGCCGTCGCATCCGCAGCTGGCTCGGCGGCTTGGCCGCGGCACTATGCGCGCTGCTGTTGGCGCTGGGCGCGTTGGGCTGGGCGGTGGTCGACACCGCGCCGGCCTTCACCCGCACCGACAGCCTGACCCCACGCGACCTCTGGCGGCTGCGATCGCTCGCCGGAGTGATCGACGAAATGCGTCAACCCGACGGGCCGCCGGTATCGGTCGACCTCCGGGCGCGCGAGTTGGATCTGGTCGTCCAAGAAGCCTCGGCACGCTTGCTCAAGGGATCGGCCCGGTTGGGGCTGCGCCCGGCGGCTGCAGATTTCGCGCTCACCTTGCCGGTGCCGCGCAGCCGCCTGCCCTGGCCTGTGAGCGTCGCGTTGCCGCAGTCGGCCTGGATCCACCTGAGCGGGTCGGCGCGTGAATCGGTCGACGGGCTTCCCGAACTCAGCGCGCTGCGCATCGGCCGTCTGCCGGTTCCGCCGGCGTTCGCCCGCTGGGCCCTTCTGCGAGTGGCCGATCGCTATGGCCATGCCGAATCGCTGGCCATCGGCATGGCGATGGTGCAGCGCCTGGCCATCCGCGAAGCGGGCGTCACGGCCACGCTGCGACGCGACGCAGCCCTGGCGGACAGTCTGCGCCGGGCCTGGGTGTCCGACGCCCTGCGACGGGCGCTGCGGGTCTTCCACGAGCGGCTGCTCCGTCTGGCGCAGGGCGCGCAGCCGGTGCCTGCGCACTCCCTGTCTGCGGGGGGCACGCCGACCGGTCCTCTCCACCTTGCGCCGCTCGTCGCGTCGGTGTTCCAGCTGGCCGCCCAGCGCACCGCCGAGTTCTCGGGCGACGAGACTGCCCGCCTCACCGAGGCTGCCTTGCAGAACCGTGCGGCGCTGCTGGTGCTGGCGCTTTATGTGAACGGCCATCCGCTGAGCCGCGTGCTGAGCGAAGCCCGCACCTGGCCGCAACCTGCCGTTCGTCCCGTGCTGGGCGCGGGACGAGAAGACCGGCCTCAGCACCTGCTGCTGGCCGCCGTGCTGACCGCGGAGGCTAACGGCCGTCTGGCCGACGCCCTGGGCATCCTGAAGGAAGTGAGCGACCGCTCGTCCGCGGGCAGCGGTTTCAGCTTCGACGACCTCGCCGTCGACCGCGCTGGTCGGCGCCTGGGCGAACTTGCCCTGCGCGACCCGATCGCCCTGCAGCGCCGCCTGGCTGCCGTCACAGTCGACGCCGAGTTGCTGCCCGACACTGTCGGCCTGCCCAGCTTTCTCGACGAAGCCGCATTCCGGGAGGCCATCGGCGAAGAGGGATCACCCCGTTACCAGGCGCTGATGCGGGACATCGAAGCCCGCGTGGCGGCGGTGCCGGCGTTGCGCTGAGCGGCTTGTGCAGCCTGTGCGCCCACGACCATCGGGTTTCGCTGCAACCACCGCCTCACACCACCATGGGACCGCCCGCCGCGCGCATGACCCTCGCCGAATTCCTGGCGTGGGAAGAGGCCGAATCCGAGCGGCATGAGTTCCATCGCGGCGAGGTGACGGCACGGACTGCCGGGCGTTCGCACAAAGCACGCTACGCGCGGCTTTCAATGGACGACGTGTTCAAGGGCGTCGCGGCGGCGGCGGACTGACCGCAGCATCGCTGGAGCGCCTCGCCGCAATCTCACGCTCCACCACCGCCGCCATCCGCTTGCGGAACAGTTCGATCGAAAAGCCTTCGGCATGCCGGCGGCAGGCCCCGGGGGTGATCGGGTCGGGCAGCGCCTCGAAGCGCTGCACGGCCTCGATGATGGATTCCACCGTCTGCTCGCCGAAGAACACGCCGGTGCGGTCGGCACCGTCATCGTCCCGTCCGCGCACCGTCTCGAGCGAGCCGCCGCGCCCGTAGGCAATCACCGGGGCGCCGCAGGCCTGGGCCTCCACGGGGGTGATGCCGAAATCCTCTTCGGCCGCGAACACGAAGGCCCGGGCCTGCTGCATCTGCCGCACCAGCTCGGCATGGCCCTGGTAGCCCAGCAGCTGCACGTTGGGGCCGGCCTTGGCGCGCACCTTGTCGAATTCGGGCCCGTCGCCCACCACCACCAGGCGCTTGTCGGGCATGCGGGTGAAGGCCTCAACCACCAGCGGCACCCGCTTGTAGGGAACCATGCGGCCGGCGGTGAGGTAGGGGGCATCGGCGGCGGCGTCAGCAGCATTCGCCTGGCGCAGCGGAAAGCGCGCCACATCCACCGGCGGGTACACCACCTCGGCTTCGCGCCGATAGACCTTCTGGATGCGGCGGGCGATGAAGCGGCTGTTGGCCACGAAGTGGTCCACGCCGTGGGCGGTGCGCAGGTCCCACAGGCGGAGGTAGTGCAGCAGCAGGCGGGCCACAGCGCTCTTCAGGCCCCGCGTCAGCCCGGCCTCGTTCAGGTACTGGTGCTGCAGGTCCCAGGCATAGCGCATGGGTGAGTGCACATAGCTGATGTGCAGCTGGTGCGGCCCGGTGATCACCCCCTTGGCCACCGCATGGCTGGACGACAGCACCAGGTCATACGCCGACAGGTCCAGCTGCTCCATCGCCAGCGGCATCAACGGCAGGTAGCTGCGAAAGCGCTTCTTCGCGCCCGGCAGGCGCTGCACGAAGCTCGTCGTCACCGCCCGTCCGCCCAGGAAGCCGCGCACCGATTCGGGCATGAAGTCCACCGCGGCGAAGAGATCGGCCTGGGGATGGAGCGCGAGCAGCTGCTCGACGACCTTCTCGCTGCCGGCATGGGTCTCGAACCATTCGTGGACGATGGCCACACGAAGGGAAGTGGCAGGGGAGGAATTCAAGGGGGAGGAGGCGCGCATCGGGCGGCTTGAGGACGCCGGCCGCAGCGCGTGACAGCTGGCAAGGACCGCATTCTCGGACGGCCTCCAGGGCGAGCCGGCCGGCACGGGCCCACGAGAGGCGAGCGGGTGTGCATTCAGCCTTGCATTCGGCGCTGCGTTCTGCCGTGCGTTCTGCCGTGCGTTCGGCCGTGCGTTCGGCCGTACGTTCGGCCGTAAGTTCGGTCCGTGCGTTCGGACTGTGTGAAAGCGGACCCTGACAGGTCGAGGGCCCATCGGCTCGTGCAGGGGGGGGCAAGATGGCGGCATGTCGCACCAGCCTCCTGCCTCGCTTCCCGTCCTTGCCCGTCATCCGCCGCTGGCTGGCGGTCCCGCTCGCCCGGGCCGCCCCCGCGCCGTGGCGTGGCGCAGGCTCGCCCTGGGCCTGGCTGCCGCCTCGACCCTGTTCTGCCTGCCGGCCCGCGCCGTGCTGACGCTCGAGCAGGCTTCCGAACCGGCGGCCACGCTGGAGGAGCTGGCCGGTGTGGCCCGTCTGGACAACGGCTGTTCCGCGGTGCTGCTGGCCGGCGGGCGGCACCTGCTGGGCGCCGCCCATTGCGCCGGGGCTCCCGGGGCCGAGGCACGCTTCCCGGCCCGGCCGAGCCAGGGTCCGGTGCGCATCGTCTCCGTCGCTCTGGCGCCGGGATGGGCCGGCACGGTCGCCCAGCAAGACCTGTCGCTGATGACGCTGGAGGCGCCTGTCACCGGGGTGCCCGGTTACCGCCTGGCCACGATGGCCCGGGTGGAAGCGGCGCCGTGGGTGCTGGTCACCGGCTTTGGCGCAGGCGGCACCCTTGCACGGCCGGAGCCAGCCGGCCAGCTGCACTGGGGCCGCAACAAATACGACGCCCGCATGACTCCGGCGGCCATCTACGGCAACCGGGTGGCGCTGTTCGACTTTGACGACGGCAGCGTCGGCGCGAACACCTTGGGCAGGATGCCCGGTGGCCGCAGCAGCCTGGGCCTGGGCGCTGACGAGGCGATGCTGGGCGCGCAGGACTCCGGCGGGCCTACCCTGGTCCAGGTCGCCCGAGCGGACGCCATCCAGCGTTCGCCCGACGCCACCCGGCCGTCCCGCAGCGGTGCACTCGAATGGCAGGTGGCCGGCATCCATGCTGCCGTGGATGCCCGGCGCGGTTCGCGCCCGGGCGGATTGGCGCTGGACACGCTGGTCGCACCCTATGGGGAGTGGCTCGCGTCGATCGCCGGGCCGCAGGTGCTGGCGCCCTGAAGCCCAGGCGCCGGGTCTCGAATCATTTCGGGGGCAACGCAAACCCCGCCACCGCCTTGTAGTGGTCGGAGATCGCCCGCAGCTCGTCGGCGCTGATCAGCGCGTCGATGCTGTCGAAAGGCTGGCCGCCGCTGAGTTCGTCCGCCTTCATGATGATGGCGTCGGGCGGCACGGTGCGGTTGGTTTCCACCACCCGGGCCGTGGCGGGCAGGCGCAGGGCCTCGTAGCGGGCGAGCGCGGCAGCGGGGTCGTCGGGCGTGGCGGCCAGTTCATCGGCCAGGGTGCGGGCATCGATGAGCGCCTGGGCCGAGCCGTTGGAGCCGCGCGGGTACATCGGGTGCGCGGCGTCGCCCATGAGCGTGACGCGGCCGTGGCTCCACCGGGGCAGTGCGTCCTTGTCCACCATCGGGTATTCGAAGATCCGCTCGGCGCCGGTGATGAGGGCCGGCACGTCCAGCCAGTCGAAGCGCCAGTCCTCGAAGGTGGGCAGGAAGTCTTCCAGCCGGCCGGGCCGGTTCCAGTCGTTCATGCGGGCCGACGGGTCGCGGATCTCGGCCACCCAGTTGATGAGCTGCCGGCCCTGGCCGTCCGCGTCGTGGGCAATGGGGTAGATCACCATCTTGCCGGTGTCGATGCTGCCGATGCGGATGTAGCTCTCGCCGGTCAGGATGGGTTCGCGCAGCGTGGTGCCGCGCCAGGTGTTGATGCCGGCGTAGCAGACGCGGTCGTCCGGGAAGAAATGCCGCCGCACGACCGAGTTCACGCCGTCGCAGGCCACCACCACGCCGGCGCGGGCGGTGGTGCCGCCCTCGAAGTGCAGCGTGGCGCCGGTGGCGTCGGGTGCGATGCCCACGCAGCGCCGGCCGGTATGCAGCCGCTCGGGCCCCAGGCGCTGCAGCGCGGCGCGCCACAGCACGCCGTGCAGCCGGCCACGGTGGATGCCCAGTTCGGGCAGTGCATAGCCGGCGTGCCGGCCCCGCGCTTCGCGGTAGACGAACTGCCCCCAGCGGTTGAAGAACACGCTCTCGCGGTTGGCGATGGCCACCGACTCGAGCTCGCCCAGCAGGCCCAGCGCGTCGAGCTCGCGCACCGCGTGCGGCAGCAGCGTGATGCCCACGCCGAGCTCCTTCACCTCGGCCACGCCCTCATGGACTTCGCAGGCGATGCCGCGCCGGTGCAGGGCCAGCGCAAAGGCCAGCCCCGCGATGCCGCCGCCCACCACGGCGATGCCCGCATCGAACGGCGTGCTCATTCGGCCTTGATCCCTTGCGCCTTGATCAGCGCGGCCCAGCGGTCGGCGTCGCGCGCCACCAGCCGGCCGAAGCCCTCGGGCGTGTCGGTGGCCGGGTCCATGCCCTGCGCCTCGAAGGCCTTGCGCACCTCGTCGCTGCGCAGGATGTCGTTGATCTCGCGGTTGAGCAGGGCCACCTGCGCAGCGGGCAGGCTGCGCGGGGCGAAGACGCCGTACCACATGTCCACGTTGACCTCGCCCGCACGGGCCTCGGCCAGCGTGGGCACCTCGGCCAGCAGCGGGTGCCGCTTGTCGCTGCCGATGGCCAGCGCCACCAGGCGGCCGGCACGCACCTGCTGCAGGGCGACGTGGATGGGCAGGAACATGGCGTCGACCTGCCCCCCGATGAGGTCGGTCACCGCCGGGCCGGTGCCGCGATAGGGGATGTGGGTGACGAACACGCGCGCGGTGTTCTTCAGCAGCTCCATCGACAGGTGGTGGGGCGTGCCCACACCGGGCGAGGCGTAGTTCAGCCGCCCGGGCGCACGGCGCGCGGCCTCGACGAACTCGCCCGCGGTGCGCCAGCCGGTGCGCGGGTGGGTGACGAGGATCAGCTGCCCCCAGCTGGTGAGGCTCACAGCCTGCAGGTCTCGCACCGGGTCGAAGGGCAGCTGCGGATAAAGGCTGCGGTTCATCACCAGCGTGTTCACGCTTACCAGCAGGGTGTTGCCGTCGCCGGGCGCGCGCACCACCGCTTCGGTGCCCAGGTTGCCGGAGGCGCCCACCCGGTTCTCCACCACCACCGGGCGCTTGAGCCGCTCGGACAGCCGGGGGCCGATGCTGCGGGCGATGAGGTCGATGCCGGTGCCCGGCGTGAAGGGCACGATCAGCCGAAGCGGCGGCTCGGCGCCCTGGGCGGCAGCCAGGCCGCTCGAGGCCAGCAGCACGGACGCAGCCAGGGCGCGGCGACGGGTCAGGGGCATGGGAGGTCTCCTGTTCTGATGAAGCGGCCGATTGTGTCCGTCGGTTCCATCCCGGGGTCCAAGCGTTGATTTGTTGGCTGCAGCAGCCCGCGCCCTGCGCAGACCCGGGGGAAGCCGCCGGGATAATTGCTCCTGCGGCCTGCCGCCCCTGCGGGCCGCGGCAAGCCCAGCGCTCACCCGGCGTGCGGATTGCCGCGCGGCCCGCCGCCCCCTTCGCCCCAGGAAACACCCGCATGAGCATCCAGAACGTCACCCTGCCCATCGCCCACGACCAGGGCCTGCGGATGGACCCGCAGGAGGCCCGGGCGCTGGGCTCGTTGCTGGCCGACGACTACGCGCGTGCCGACCCCTTCCCGCACATCGTCATCGACGGCATCCTGCCCGACAGCGTCATCGACGAGATCAAGGCCAACTTCCCCACCGAAGCCTTGAAGTCG
>JAIYCR010000070.1 GCA_027487905.1 Rubrivivax sp.
GGTTCACGGTTTATCGAAGGGTTGAGTCATGGCCACGCTGCATGTCGACGTTGTTTCCGCTGAAGCCAGCATCTTCTCGGGCGAGGCGAAGTTCGTCGCGCTGCCGGGGGAGAACGGCGAGCTGGGCATCCTGCCGCGGCACACGCCGCTGATCACGCGCATCCGTCCGGGTGCGGTGCGCATCGAGCGGGCCGACAACGGCGAGGAGGAGTTCGTTTTCGTCGCCGGCGGCATCCTGGAAGTGCAGCCCGGCACGGTGACGGTGCTGGCGGACACCGCCATCCGCGGCAGCGACCTGGACGAAGCCAAGGCGGCCGAGGCCAAGCAGGCGGCTCAGGAGGCGATGAAAAACGCCAAGAGCGACATCGACTTCGCCGCCGCCCAGAGCGAGTTCGCCACCATGGCCGCCCAGCTGGCGGCCATCCAGAAGCTGCGCAAGAAGTAAGTCAGAGCAGCAGCGGCCGGTTGGGCAGCTCGTTCGGATTGCCGGCCGGATCGTCCCGAGGGTCGATCGGGTAGTGCGCCTGCAGCAGCGCATCGACCGCCTCGACCGCCTGCGCCAGCCCCTCGGCGAAACGCCCGGCGCGAAGCGCCGGTGACAGCGCGTCGACGATGGCGCACCACTCGAGCGGGTCCACCCGCTCAGACAGGCCCCGGTCGGCCACGATCTCGATGGCCCGGTCGGCCATCAGCAGATAAATCAGCACACCGTTGTTCTGCGCGGTGTCCCAGACGCCCAGCTTGCCGAACAGCGCCACCGCACGCTCGCGCGGCGAGGCCCGGCGCCACAGGTAGCTCCAGGGCAGTCCACCCTCCACGACCAGGCGGATCTCGCCGCTGTGGAAGTGCTCGCTGCGCTGAACCGAGGCCTCGAAAGCCGCCAGCACCTTGGCCGGCAGCAGCGCCAGCGCAGCATCCTCGTTCCAGCGGTGGCGCATCAGCCGGCGCCAGCGCGAGGGTGAGACCACAGGCTTCACGTTCTCAGGCATCACCAGCTTCCCGAAGCACCACCGCCACCGAAATCGCCGCCACCGCCTGAGCTGAAGCCGCCGCCTCCCCCACCGCCGCCGCCCCAGGAGCCGCCCCCGCCGAAGCCGCCACCGCCGCCCCAGACGATGGGCGCCCCGCGGCCATGGCTGGAACCAACCCCGCCTGAGCGCCGAACCGATCCCGCGCCGAACAGTCCCACGACGACGACGCCCACCAGGGCCGCCCCCAAGGCCACCGCCACACTGCCGGTGAGCCAGCCCGCCAGCAGCCCGGCGGCACCCCCCGCCACCAGCGAGCCGAGGCGGCGGCCGGCCAGACGCACCAGCACGCTGCCCAGCAAGGGAACCAGCATGATGAACAGGACGCCGACGGACTCGAGTTCGCGCAGGTCGACACCCGTCTGCGGTGCCCCCTGCGCCTGAGTCTGCGGCGAGGCCAGGCCTTCACCGGCGATGCGCTGGTCCAGCGCGTCCACCGCGCGCAGCAGGCCGCCGGCGTAGTCGCCCGCGCGGAACGCAGGCGTGATCGAGCGATCGATGATCTGCCGGGCAGCGAGGTCGGGGACGGCACCCTCCAGCGACTTGGCCACCTGGAGGTTCACCCGGCGATCGTCCAGCGCCACGACCAGCAGCAAACCGTCGCCGACATCCCGCCGGCCGATCTTCCAGCGCTCGCCGGTGCGCTGCGCGAAGCTCGCGATGTCCTCGGGCTGTGTGGTCCGAACGATGAGGACCACCACCTGGGCGCCGCGCTCGGCCTCCAGCCGCGCCAGCCTGTCCTCCAGGGTCTGGCGCTGTGCGGCGTCCAGCAGCGCAGCCAGGTCGACCACCCGCCGGTCGGGCGCTGCGAGCTCCAGCGGCGAGCCGGCCGTCTCGGGGGATGCCGCCGCAGCGGCGGGCGGGCCGCTCACCGAGGGTGCAGCCGGCTGGGCCAGGGCCCGACCCATAGGCCCCGGCGAGAACCCCAACACCAGCGAAGAGATCAGCGCGAGGGCGAGGGCGAGGGCAAGGGCAAGGGCAAGGGCGCGACCGCGGGCGCTGACCAGCGAACTGACCCGTGGACCGACCCGTGGACCGACCCGTGAACCGATCAGCACCGCGGCCAGCCAGAGGCCCAGCGCCCTCGCAGGCTGCGCGGTGGGCCGTCGGTTCATCTCGATGCGGGCGCGGCCGGGGGTGCCGCAGGCGACGGCTTGTCGAAGGACACCGACGGGGGCGAGGTGATGGCCGCCTCGTTCTCCACCGTGAAGCTGGGCTTGACCGCGTAACCGAAGACCAGCGCCGTGAGGTTGGTGGGCACCTGGCGCACCAGCACGTTGTAGTCGGTCACCGCCTTGATGTAGCGGTTGCGCGCCACGGTGATGCGGTTCTCGGTGCCCTCGAGCTGCACCCGCAGGTCGGAGAAGGCCTGGTTGGCGCGCAGGTTCGGGTACTGCTCGCTGACCACGAGCAAGCGGCTCAGTGCGCTGGACAACTCGCCCTGCGCCTTCTGGAAGCGCGCCAGGGTCTCGGGGTTGTCCAGCGTCTCGGGCGTGACCTGGATGGATGTGGCGCGCGCGCGCCTCGATCACGCGGGTCAGGGTCTCCTGCTCGAAGTTCGCCTCGCCCTTGACGGTGGCGACCAGGTTGGGGATGAGGTCGGCACGCCGCTGGTACTGGTTGAGCACCTCCGATTGGCTGGCCTTGACCGCTTCGTCCAGACGCTGGAAGTCGTTGTAGCCGCAGCCGCTGAGGGTCAGCCCGGCCAGCCCGGCCAGCACGACGAGCGTCGCCCGCAGCAAGCGGGACCCGGCGGCCGCTTCAGGGCGTCGAAGCCAGCGCCGGCCGGCGGCGCTGCACCACGCCGAGGCCAACCAGGCGAAAGGCGACGAAGGCACGACCGGGCAGGACAGGCGCGACATGGTGCGGACTCCGTGGAAAGGCGAGGGCCCCATGCTAGCCCCGCAGGGCGCTGCCCGGCGAGGCACCCGCGCCGGCAGCCTGCGCCGACAGACGCCACCGAACGCCGCCACAGAACGCCGCCACCTCGGGCCCGCGCAAGGGATGGGCGGGCGTCGGGTCTGGCAGGCGCCATGCCCGCCGCACCGCGGCGCATGCGCCCGACGCCAAAAACCCTCCGCGCGAGTCAATAATTCGAGGATGACTGCACCGCTGAAGAACGACGCCTTCCTGCGCGCCTGCCTGCGCCAACCCACGCCGCACACGCCCGTCTGGCTGATGCGCCAGGCCGGGCGCTACCTGGCCGAATACCGCGAGACCCGCGCCCGCGCGGGCAGCTTCATGGGCCTGGCCACCAGCCCCGCCTTCGCCACCGAGGTGACGCTGCAGCCGCTGGACCGCTATGCACTGGACGCGGCCATCCTCTTCTCCGACATCCTCACCGTGCCCGATGCCATGGGTCTGGGGCTGAGCTTCGCCCAGGGCGAGGGCCCGCGCTTCGAGCGGCCGCTGCGCCACGAGGACGACGTGGCGCGACTGGCCGTGCCGGACATGGCGCGCCTTCGCTATGTGTTCGACGCCGTGCGCTCGATCCGCCAGGCGCTCGATGGCCGCGTTCCGCTGATCGGCTTCTCCGGCAGCCCCTGGACGCTGGGTTGCTACATGGTCGAGGGCGCGGGCAGCGACGACTACCGCCTGGTCAAGACGATGATGTACGCCCGCCCGGACCTGATGCACCGCATCCTGGAGATCAACGCCGAGGCGGTCGCCCAATACCTGAACGCCCAGATCGAGGCCGGCGCCCAGGCGGTGATGATCTTCGACAGCTGGGGCGGCGTGCTCGCCGACGGCGCCTTCCAGCGCTTCAGCCTGGCCTACACCCGCCGGGTGGTCGAGCGACTGCACCGCCAGCACGACGGCCAGCGCATTCCTTGCATCGTGTTCACCAAGGGCGGCGGGCCCTGGCTCGACGAGATCGCCGACCTCGGCGCGGACGTGGTGGGACTGGACTGGACGGTCAACCTGGGCGAGGCGCGTCGGCGCGTCGGCGATCGGGTGGCGCTGCAGGGCAACCTCGACCCGAACGTGCTGTTCGCGCCGCCCGAGGTCATCGAGGTGCAGGTGCGCGAGGTGCTGGACCGCTTCGGCCCGCCGCAGCGTCCCGACGGACGCTGGGACGGCCACATCTTCAACCTGGGCCACGGCATCAGCCAGTTCACGCCGGCCGAACACGTAAACACCTTGGTCGACACGGTGCATGCCCACTCCCGGCGCCTGCGTCAAGCCGCCTGACCGGCAGCCCGCAGTGAATTTTCCAGGTGTGGGATTTTCCCTGTGAGCGAGCACTAAGGGCTTGACTTATCCCCACAAACGCCATTCGTCGTCATCCACGGCCGCTGCTGGCCCGGGCCCGGCGCGACCCTTAGAAAACGCACGCAAGTCCTTGATTCTTCGAGACTTGCGCCGGTGCTGCGAAAGTGGGCACTGTAACCGCCGGCTTGGCGCCACAAGCAGTTAGCGTGTCTGCACCCGGGTTGTGAACAAAGTTATCCACAGTTCCGGTGGACGGCGGGCAAAGCGCTTGCCCATCAAGAACTTAGCGTCGATTTCTCGAAAATGCCGAAACGCCCGACGCGGCGTGACACGCCGATGAAGGCGCCCGATACGGCCGTCGGGCCGCTGCCCCCGATCGAGGCGGCGGTCCGCATCCCGGTTCGGGTGGACACGCCCCGGCACGCCGCCATGGCACCGACGCTGGACTACCTGGGTGAGCGGCCGCTCGCCGCAGGAACCATGGTCCGCGTGCCCCTGGGGCGTCGGGAGGTCTGGGGCGTGGTCTGGCCCGAGCCCGGCGCTGCCCCCGGTGGCGAGCAAGAGGCGGCGGGTTCGGCCGCCGGCGGGCCTTCCCCCCGTGGCGACACTGCAACGGGCCCCACCCTCAGGCCCGTTCGCGAGGCGCTGGACCTGCCGCCGCTGGGCGATGCCTGGCGCTCGCTGGTCGATTTCGCGGCCCGCTACTACCAGCGCAGCGCGGGCGAGGTGGCCGCCGCCGCGGTGCCGCCGGAACTGCGCGCGCTCACCGGGGTGGCGCTGCAGCGGCGGCTGACCCGCCTGCACAAGCGCGAGGCCCAGCCCGGCGCTGCCGAGGCGAGCGACCCGCCCGTCTCCACCGAAGCCCCGCCCGCGCTGCAGGCCGAGCAGGCCGACGCCGTGGCCGCCTTGCTGCGGGCGCTGGCCGAACCCGAGGGGCAGCCGGCGGCCTGGTTGCTCCACGGCGTGACGGGCAGCGGCAAGACCGAGGTCTACCTGAGGGCGGCCGAGGCGGCCTTGCAGGCGGGGCGCCAGGTCTTGCTGCTGGTGCCCGAGATCAACCTGACCCCCCAGTTCGAGGCGCGGCTGCGCGAGCGTTTCGCCCAACGCCGCCTGGTGTCGATGCACAGTGGACTCACGCCCGCGCAGCGGCTGCAAAGCTGGCTGCAGGCCCACCTGGGCCTGGCCGACCTGGTGCTGGGCACGCGGCTGGCGGTGTGGGCCTCCCTGCCTCGGCTGGGGCTGGTCGTCGTGGACGAGGAACACGACCCCTCCTACAAGCAGCAGGAGGGCGCGCGCTATTCCGCGCGCGACCTGGCCGTGGCGCGGGGCCGGCTGGAGGGGGTTCCGGTCGTCCTGGGCTCGGCCACGCCCTCGCTGGAGACCTGGCTGAATGCCGAAGTCGGCCGTTACCGCCGCCTGCCGCTCAGCCGGCGCATCGGCGATGGCGCGATGCCCCGCGTGCGCCTGGTCGACATGGGGCAGCTCGATGCCGGCCGGCGAAGCCCGAGCGGCCCGCAAGGCGGCCTGTCCCCGGCGCTGCTGGCCGCGATGCAGCAGCGCATCGACGCGGGCGAGCAAAGCCTGGTGCTGCTCAACCGCCGGGGCTATGCGCCGGTGCTGCACTGCGGCGACTGCGGCTGGAAGAGCGGCTGCCCGCACTGCTCGGCCTGGCGGGTGTTCCACAAGGGCGACCGCACGCTGCGCTGCCACCACTGCGGCCTGACCGAGCCGGTGCCCCGCGCCTGCCCGGACTGCGGCAACCCCGACATCTCGCCCGTGGGCCGTGGCACCGAACGGCTGGAGGAGCAGCTTGCCGCGCTGCTGCGCGGGCGCGACGGCGGCGCCGTGCGCCTGGCGCGCATCGACGCGGACAGCGCCCGGGGCAGTGGACAGCTCGCCGCGCAGCTGGCCCAGGTCCACTCGGGCGATGTGGAGGTCCTGGTGGGCACGCAGATGGTCACCAAGGGACATGACTTCCGGCGCATCACGCTCGTGGCGGCAGTGAACCCGGATGGCGCGCTCTTCAGCAGCGACTTCAGGGCCGGCGAGCGCTTGTTCGCGCTGCTGATGCAGGCCGGCGGCCGGGCAGGCCGGGATGCCGCACAGGCCGGGCGCAGCGAGCTGTGGATACAGACCTTCCACCCGACGCATCCGATCTTCAAGGCGCTGGTCCGCCACGACTTCGAGGCCTTTGCCGCCCAGCAGCTGGACGAACGCCGGTCGGCGGGCCTGCCGCCCTACAGCCACCTGGCGCTGCTGCGCTCCGAGGCGCGCAGCCTGGACGCCGCACGCGACTTCCTCGCCGAAGCCAGCCGGCTGCTGCGCGACGACCCGGCGTTCGCCGCGGCACTGCAGGCGGTGACGCTCTATCCGCCCGTTCCCATGCCCATGGTCAAGGTGGCGGGCATCGAACGCGCGCAGCTGCTGGTGGAGTCGAGCTCGCGCGGGGCGCTGCAGCGCTTGCTGGGGGGCTGGCTGCCGCTGCTGGACGCCCTGCGAGCGCAGCACCGCGGCGTGCTGCGCTGGGCGGTGGACGTCGACCCGCTGGCGCTTTGAATCCAGTGCGATGGCCTCAGCGCCCGGGCGCGGGCTGCACGCCGAAGCCGAAGGCGATGAGGCTGAAGCTCGCGAAGGCCGCCACGGTGCTGATGAGGATGATGCGCGCCACCCGACCGGTGTCCGCGCCATAGCGCTCGGCCAGCAGGCTCACGTTGCTGGCGCTGGGCAGCGCGGCCACCAGCGTGACCACCATCAGCGAGAAGGTGGACACGGGCGCTCCGAGCGAAATCGCCGCCACACCGACCAGGAACACCAGCACCGGGTGCAGCAGCAGCTTGATGGCTGCCGTCGGCCACACGCCGGCGGGAGCGGGTGGCTGCAGCGCTTGCCCGCTCTCGTCACCGTGTTCACCGGCCGCGGGCCCCGCCTGGATGGCGCGGCTGGAGCGCCACAGCACGGCGCCGATGGTGAACAGCGCCACCGGGCTGGCCGCGTCGGCAAGCATGTGCACCACCGCATCGGCCGGCCCCGGCAGGGCCATCCCCGTGGCGCTGAACAGCGCGCCCAGGGCCACCGCCCAGGGCAGCGGATTGCTGGCCGCGCCACGCACGGCGCGCAGCGCCGCCGCCCGTGCGCCCTGGCCTGCGGCGCCCTGCGCCTGCGCGATGCCGATGCACACCGAGGTGGTGATGAAGATGTCCACCAGGATGGTGGCGATGGCCGGCCCCGCGGCGGCCGGCCCCAGCAACGCCACCAGCAGCGGCACGCCCATGAAGCCGGTGTTGGGGAAGGCCGCCACCAGTGCACCGAACGCCGCGTCGCGCAGCGGCGTTCGATCGCTCAGGGTGACCGCCACGGTGAAGACGACGATGACCATCGCGCAGGTGAACCACACCGCGATCAGCGCGGGGTCGAGCAGCTGTCCCACCGGGGTGCTCTGCCCGAAGCGGAAGAGCATGCAGGGCAGGGCGAAGAACAGCACGAAGCCGTTCAGGCCGGGAATGGCCGGTGCGGGCAGCCAGCCGCGGGCGGCGGCGACATAGCCCATCAGGACCAGCGCGAAGAAGGGCAGGGTGACCGAAAGGATGGCTTGCATGGGTCCGCCAGTGTCGCCGCGAAGGCTTGCAGCGAGCCTGCGGGGGCTCCGTTTTGCCGCTCCGTTTTGCCGCTCCTTGGCGCTGCTCCCTCCCGCAGCTCCGCCCGGCTGCCGTGCCCAGCCGCTGGGTTCAGCCGCTGGGTTCAGCCGCTGAGTTCGGCCCCCGGGTGACCCGCCGGCAGCAGCAGCCGCCCGGCGCGCGGGGCGTCGGCCAGCAGCCCGCGCTCATCGGCCACCCGCTGGCCTTGCACCCAGACGCCGTGCACCCCCACGCCGTCGGTGTGCAGCCGCGGCGCGTCGCCGGGCAGATCGAACACCCGGCGCTTGGGCCCGCGCCCGACGGTGCGGGGGTCGAAGAGCAGCAGGTCGGCGGGCGAACCGGGCTCCAGCCGGCCGCGGTCGGCCAGCCCGAGCACGGCCGCGGGCATGCGGGTGAGCCGGCGCACCGCTTCTTCCAGCGGCATGGCCGCACGGTCGCGCGACCAGTGCCCGAGCAGGTGCAGGCCGAAGGCAGCGTCGTTGAAGAAGGTCAGGTGCGCCCCGGCGTCGGACAGGCTCACCACCGCGTTCGGGTCGCACAGCATGCGGCCCACCGCCGCCTCGTCGCTGTTGAGCAGTTCGGCGGTGAATACCGTGCCCAGGCCTTCGCCGCCGTCGGCCAGGGCCAGGTCGAGCAGCGCGTCCAGCGGGTCGGGGCCGAAGCCGCTGGACGGGTCGGCCGCGATCTCGGCCACGGTGCGCTGCTCAAGGGGCCGCCAACGCGGCTGCACCACCTCCACCACCCGCACCTTGTCCCATTCGCCGTTGAAGAGCCGGAACACCGCGGGTGCGGCCAGCTCGTCGCGCAGCGCCTGGCGCAAGGCCGGTGAGCGCAGCGCCCCCAGCCGCGCAGCGCCTTCCAGCCCGAGAAAGGGCCGCCAGCCCGCCAGGCCTTCCACCGGATACGGCGAGGCGAGCGTGAAATCCATGGTCAGCGGACAGGCCGAGACCTGACCGTACAGCGCATGGCCCCGCGCGCGGGCCTCGGCGATGGCCTGCAGGTCGCGGAACACCGCCTGTGGGTTGGTGGGGTTGTGCAGCAGGGCGGCCACCATCACCGGCCGGCCGGTGCGCGCGGCCAGCCCCTCCAGGAAGTCCATCCGCGTGTGGCCGCCCTTGGTGAGCATGAAGGTGCCGCGCCCCTCGGCGGCCATGGCATCGAGCAGGGCTTCGAACTCGGCGTCGTCGGCCAGGCGCGAGGGCATGGGAATGCCGGCCTCGCCGTTGTGCGCGGGACTGGTGGACGAGGCGAAGCCGATGGCGCCGGCGCGCATCGCGCCGCGCACGATCTGCGCCATCTGGCCGATCTCCTCGGCCGTGGCGGCACGGCGATGGGCGTCCTCGCCCATCACCCAGGTGCGAACGCTGCTGTGACCGACGTAGGCCGCCACATGCGGCACGCTGCCCTGCGCGCGCAGTTGCGCGAGGTAGGCGGCGAAGCCCTCGAAGCCCCAGCGGATGCCCTGGCGCAGCACCTCCAGCGACATGCCCTCGACCTGGGTGAGGTTGCGCATCGTCAGCTCGCGGTGCTCGGGCCGGCACGGCGCGATGGTGAAGCCGCAGTTGCCGATGACGCAGGTGGTCACGCCCAGCGCGGGGCTCGGCGACAGCGTGGGGTCCCAGGTGATCTGCGCGTCGTAGTGGGTGTGGCTGTCCACGATGCCCGGCATCAGCGCGAGACCGGCGGCATCGACCACCTGCGCCGCGTCCACCGGCAGGTCCCGGTCCACCGCGATCACCCGGCCACCGCGGACCGCCACGTCGGCGATGCGTCCCGCACGGCCGCTGCCGTCGTAGACGCAGGCGCCGCGGATCAGGAGATCGTCCATGGCCGGCGCCTCCTCAGGCCGCAGCCGCGGCCGTGGCTGTGGCCAGCGGGGTGTCGGCCGGCTCGAACAGGCCCTCCATCTCGCGGCGCAGCGCATAGGCGCGGGTGCCGGTGTCGATGGCCACATCCGCCCAGGTGAGGCTCTGGCCCTGGCGCACCGGCCGCACGACGGTGACGTCGTGGGCCAGGCCCAGCGGCAGGCCGCCGATGCGCCGGCTGGTGCTCGCCGGCAGCAGCTTGCCCCAGACGGTGTAGCCGCCTTCGCCATCCAGGCGCTCGCCCACCGCGAGGTCGCGCTTGGCGGTGGCCACCACGTCGGCGCGCCAGCCGGTGGCCACGCCGGTGGGCTCGCCGCGCAAGGCGACGCTCGCCACGCTCAGGCCGACCTCCAGGCCGATCAGGTGCCAGCGCTTGTAGAGCGTGAAGTAGCGGCCGGACGGATCGGTGTGGGCCTTGTACTCCTCGAAGCAGTGGCGGATGTAGTCGGTCTCGCCCTCCACCGTCACCCACACGCCCATGCGGATGTCGTAGGGAATGACACGGCCGTCGGTCTCCAGCGAGCTGATGACCTCGACCATGCCCTTGCGCTCGAGCACGCCGCCCTCGGCGCGCGGGCGGGTGACGAAGGGAATGTCCTCCACGCTCGCCGGCGGGTAGAGCAGGCCGTCGCTGGGCACCGCAAGACCGGTGGCGTTGGCCACCGCGGTGCATTCGATGGACGGCTTGCTGCCGTCCAGGAAGCTGTTGAACATCTTGGGGTTCAGCCCCCCGCGCTGCGCCTGCTCGGGCGTGAGGCCGTAGTGGCCCCAGACCGTCTCGGGCGTGCTCTGGCTGAAGTGCGGCAGCCACTTGTGGCCACGCCCGGCGGCCACCACCGGGAAGCCGCAGGTACGCGCCCAGTCGACGAGCTCGCAGATCATCGCCGGCTGGTCGCCGAAGGCCAGCGAGTAGACGACGCCCGCCTCCTCGGCCCGGCGCGCGAGCAGCGGGCCGCAGAAGGCGTCGGCCTCGACCGTCACGTTGACCACGTGCTTGCCGTGCGCGAAGGCTTCCAGGCAGTGGTCCACCGCGGCGATGGGGTGGCCGGTGCATTCCACCACCACGTCCACTGCGGGGTGGCGCACCACCGCCTGCCAGTCGTCGGTCATCCAGGTGCTGCGCCCGTCGGCCAGCGCGGCGTCCAGCGACGCGGCCTGCACCCGTGCAGGGTCCCAGCCCACGCGCTCGAGGTTGCGGCAGGCCGCCTCCGGGTGGAGGTCGGCGATGGCCACCAGGTGCACGCCGGGCGTGCGCGGCACCTGGGCCAGGTACATCGCGCCGAACTTGCCGGCGCCGATCAGGGCCACGCGGATGGGCCGGCCTTCGGCCTGGCGCTGCAGGAGCTTGCGGTGCAGGTTCATGGCGGGGCGGCGCTCAGCGATCGGCGGTGGCCAGGGTGGAGAAATCGAGGTCCTCCGAGGACGTCTCCAGCGCGCTGGCGGGCATGCCGGCGGCCCAGGGGGTGTCCACCGGCGGCGCGCTCAGCAGGCAGTCGTCGGCCAGGTGCTCCAGGGGCGTGAACTCGCGGTGCGCGATGTATTCGGGCCGCTTGAAGCGGCGGATGTGGTTGGACACCGCACACAGGCTGAGGTAGACGCTCACCCGGTTCCACGGGCTCAGGTTGCTGCTGGAGGCGTGCACCAGGCAGCTGTGGAACATCAGCATCGAGCCGGCCGGGCCCTTGGGGATGACGATGCCGCCGTGGCGGCCGCCCGCGCGTTCGACCAGCGCTGCGACCTGCTCGTTTTCCAGCGTCCACAGCGGGTAGCTGGTGGTGGACAGGTCATGCCCGGCCTGCAGCACGCCCTTCTTGTGGCTGCCGGGGATGAACATCAACGGGCCGTTGGTCTCGTCCACCTCGTCGAGGAAGATGGCCACGTTCATCGCCCGTTCGGTGGGCATGTGGTCGTCGTTGAGCCAGGTGCCGTAGTCCTGGTGCCACTGCCAGACGTCGCCCTCGAAGGCCATCTTCCCGTTGATCTTGAACTGGTGCATGTACAGCCGCTCGCCGAAGAGCTGCTCGACCGGCGCGAGCATGCGCGGGTGGCGGGCGAGCCGCGCGAACACCGGGCTGACCAGGTGGGCGGCGAAGTTGGTGCGCACCGCGTCGCGGCCCTTCTCGCGCACGTTCCACGGTGCCCGCACCTCGTACAGCCGCGGCACCTCGTCGGTCATGCGGCGGGTTTCCTCCGGGGTGAAGTGGCCGGGGAAGAAGAGGTAGCCGTCGCGGTCGAACTGCGCGATCTGTTCGGGGGTGAGCTTCATGCCGTGTCTCCGTGGGGTGGCGGCGCCTGGGGGGGCCTGCCGGTGGTGTGAAGGGGAGGGGAAGGGAAGGGAAGGGGGGGCCGGCGGGGGCTGTCCGTCGGGGTTCGGGCTCAGGCCGCGTTCGGCTGGCGCAGCCGCTCGGTCAGGTGGCGGCTTGCGCTTTCGCTGTGGCCGAGCGCCAGGCGGTGCGCCGCCGATTCATCGCCGCGGGTCACCGCCGCGGCGATGGCCTCGTGTTCGTCCCAGACGCTCGCGCGCAGGGAGGAGGTCTGCAGCGTGGCACCCATGGCGCGCCGGATGGGGCCCCAGTGCTGCGTGGCGCTGCGCTCGATCAGCGGGTTGTCGGCCAGCGCATACAGCGCGCGGTGGAAGGCCCAGTCGGCCTCGATGAGCGCGGCCAGGCTGCTGCCGCGGGCCGCCTGGCGACCGGCGCTGATGAGCGCGTCGGGCTGCCAAACGGCTGCCGCCGGCGCAGCCTGGACGGTGGGCGCCGCGCCACTGGCCCGGCGGGCGACTGCGCGCGCGGCGAGTCGGGCAGCCATGGCGTCCAGCGCGCTGCGGACCTCGTAGACCTGCTCGATCCATCGCGCGTCCAGCGGCGCGACCTGCAGGCCGCGGCCCGGAGCGTCGGTGATGTGGCCTTCGGCCTTGAGCAGTCGCAGGGCCTGCAGCACCGGCTGACGCGACACCTGGAACTGCAGGGCGAGCTCTTCCTGGCGCAGGCGCTGGCCCCCGCGCAGCGCGCCGGTGGTGATGGCGTCCATCAGCGCGGCGCGCACGCGTTCGACCAGATCGGGCGCCGCCTGCAGGGGCTGCAGCGGATCTGCCGCACCCGTTGGGTCGCCGTCAGGGGCGCCAGCGGGGGTCGTGGACGGGGAAGGAGGACGTTCGGTCATCGAGCGCTGTGTTCCGTATACAGAGTACACGCGCTCACCCCGATGCCGGTCGGGGGTTTTCCTGCGGCGGCCGCGGGCGCGGCCGCCCGTTCAAGCGACGGTGACCTCGTCGGACCGGCGTGCGCCGCGGCTGTCGATCCAGCTCACAGCCAGTTTGTCGCCAGCCTTCACACCCTTGAGGTTGAACTGCAGGAAGGGGTTCTTCGACACGCTGGGCCCCCACTGGGCACTGAGCACCACCTGCCCGTTCAGCGAGGCGGTGACCTCGCGGATGAACCAGGCCGGCACCAGCTTGCCGTCCTCGCGGCGCTGTCCGGACTCCATCTCGTGGGTCATGCGCATGCGCACCAGCGCCTTGTCGCCGCTCAGCTGGGCGCGGATGCGGGTGGGTTCGGTCATGGGCGTTCTCGCTCGGTTCGCTCGGGGCAGATCACGGGCCAGGGCGGCGGCGGCGGCGGCGGGCTTCAGCCGCAGCCGCCCAGCGTCACCTTCACGTCCTTCTGGGCGAAGAGCACCCGCCCATCGCCCATCAAGGCCACGGCGAAGACCCGGGAGGACTGGCCCATCTTCACCTGCAGGTTGAAGTTGGGCTCCACCGCGTCGGTGAGGTCGAAGGCCGCGGACAGCAGGTTGGGGTTCTTCTCGACGAGCAGCAGCATGCGGCGCACGCCGCTGAGCGTGGTGGCCAGGCCAAAGGGCACCACCGCGCCGTTCTCGGCGATGTCCGGTGCCGTCAGCGCCACCTCACGGCTTTCCACGGGCGTGCCCACGCCGAGCGCGCGGGTGAGCTCGCCCATCGTGCGCGCCTCGAAGGCGGCTTGCTGCCAGGCGGCGCGCGCCGCCAGCGGAAGCGCCCCGACGGAGGCCAGCAGGCCGGCGACGGCGGCACTGCGCCGCAGCAGTTCGCGGCGGGTGGGGGTCATGGGGTGTGCTCCTGTGCGGGCGGTGCGCTCAGCTCTGGCCCATGATGGACGCGGTGGCCACCAGTTCGTCGAGCAGCGCCATCGACACCCGGCCCGACACCGCATAGGGGTCGAGCACGGCCTTCTCCGAATACTTCAGCAGCAGCGCCGGGTTCAGGCGCCCGACGTTGACCTGGCCCATCGACCAGCCGGCGAAGCGCCGCTCGCCCACTTCCTCGTAGCTCAGCAGCATCACGTCGGTGTGGCGCGGGTCGCCCACGATGCGGTTGTAGAGCTCGTTGATGCCCGCCCGGCCGCCCTCGAGCACCTGCAGGAAGATGCCCCCGGAAAAGCACAGCACGCCGGTCACGCCGCGTTCGGGGTTGTTGGCCTTGGACTTGCGGAGGATGGCCAGCAGGGCGTCGTGGTCGATGGAGTCGACCGCGCGGCTGGCATACATGAGGCGCACGAGCATGGGAATCTCCTGGCAGGAGGGCGGGCCACCGGGCCTCGCCGGGGTCAGTTCTTCTTGCTGAGCAGCGAAAGGAATTCGCGGCGCAGGTTGGCGTCCTTCAGGAAGGCGCCGCGCATGACCGAGTTGGTCATCATCGAATCGTTTTCCTTCACGCCGCGCCAGTGCATGCAGAAATGGTCGGCCTCCATCACGATGGCCAGGCCGTCGGGCTTGACGCGGTCGTGCAGCTCGTCGGCCAGCATGGTCACCGCCTCTTCCTGGATCTGCGGGCGGCTCATGATCCAGTCGCAGATGCGGGCGTACTTGGACAGGCCGATGAGGTTGGAGAACTCGTTGGGCAGGATGCCGATCCACACCCGGCCCATGATGGGGCACAGGTGGTGCGAGCAGGCACTGCGCACGGTGAGCGGGCCCACGATCATCAGCTCGTTCAGCCGCGAGGCGTTCGGGAATTCGGTCACCGAGGGCATGGGCACGTAGCGACCCCGGAACACCTCTGTGAGGAACATCTTGGCCACGCGCTTGGCCGTTTCCTGGGTGTTGTGGTCGCTGTCGGTGTCGATGACCAGGGCGCGCAACACCTCGTGCATCTTCGCCGTGACCTCGTCGCGCAGTTCGTCCATCTCGCCATCGCGGATGTGCGCGGAGATGTTGTCGTTCGCGTGGTAGCGGCAGCGCGCGCCCACCAGGCGGTAGCGGATGCGCTCGGACGCCGGCAGGCGGGAGAGTTCGTCTTCCGAACGGAAGATCGCGGCAGGGGTGTCCGGGGCCATGGCGGGCGGGCGGCGCCCAAGGCGCCACGTTCAGCAGAAGCGCCGAAGCGTATCTCACCCGGCCATCGCGCGTCGCTGCGCGCCTAGACTGCCGGATGCCTTCCCGACCGCCTTCCCCGCCGCCTTCCCCACGGCCTTCCGCGCGGCCTTCTGGTCCCCGCCCTTCGGACCCCGCACGCCGACGCGGCTCCTCGCCTTCGAGCCGCGCGCCCGAGGCCACCCCGCGGCCGGTGGGCAGCGGCGGTGGCGTGGGCGTCGCGCTGGCCGAACTGCTGCCCTGGGTGGCGCAGTCGGTCTCCTCTGTGCTCGGTGGCGAGTCTCTGACCCCGGCGCTCGCCCGCGTGCCGCCCGACCGTCGCGCCGGCACCCAGGCGCTGAGCTTTCACGTGCTGCGCCGGCTGGCGCCCGCTGAGGCCGCGCTGCGCAGCCTGGTGGAGCGAGAGCCCCCACCGGCCACCGCCGGCCTGCTGCGGGTGGGCCTGGCGCTGCTGTGGCGCATCGACGCCGACGAAGCCCTGCCCTACGGCGAGCACACCGTGGTCGACCAGTGCGTGCAGGCCGAGCGGCAGCACGGCAGCCTCCCCGGCCTGGTGAATGCCGTGCTTCGGCGCTGGCTGCGCGAGGCCGCCTGGCGCGAGCACGAACTGCTTCGCGACGACCCCACCGCCTTGAACCTGCCGCCCTGGTGGTGGCAGCGCCTGAACGCCGACTGGCCGGCGCAAGCCCGTGCGCTGGCCGGCGCCGCCCGCCGGGCGCCGCCGATGACGCTGCGGGTGAACGCGCGCCGCGGACACCGCGACGATTACCTGCAGCGGCTGCACGCTGCCGGGCTGGACGCCCGGCCCGACCCCACGGGCCTGGCCCCGCATGCGCTGCTGCTGCGCCAGCCGGTGCCGGTGGACCGGCTGCCGGGCTTCGCGCAGGGTGCGGTGTCGGTGCAGGACCTGGCCGCGCAGCGCGCCGCCCCCCTGCTGCTCGACGCCTTGAGCCGCGACGCGGGGTGGCCAGGCGGCCAGGGTGAGCCCGCGCCCCGCGGGGAACCGGCCCGCCGCGCCGGGCGCCGGCCGCGGGTGCTCGACGCCTGCGCAGCGCCGGGCGGCAAGACCGCCCACCTGCTGGAGCTGGCCGACCTGGACCTGCTCGCGCTGGACAGCGACGGCGAACGCCTCCAGCGCGTGGACCAGACCCTCGCACGGCTGGGTCTGGCCGCGCGCACCCAGGTGGCCGATGCGGCACGACCGGACAGCTGGTGGGATGGCGAGCCCTTCGACGCCATCTTGCTGGACGCCCCCTGCAGCGGCTCGGGCGTGGTCAGGCGCCACCCGGACATCCCCTGGCTGAGACGGCCACGCGACATCGTCGAACTCGCGCGCACGCAGGACCGGCTGCTGCAGGCCCTGTGGCCGCTGCTGGCCCCGGGGGGCGTGCTGCTCTACGCCACCTGCTCGGTGTTCCGGGAGGAAGGCAGCGGGCGGATCGACGCTTTTTTGCAACGTCATCCAGGCGTCCAGCCCGGCCGACCGGGTGCTTCGCCCGGCCATCTGCTGGGGCTGCCGGACAATCCGGCCCATGAGCAGGCCTTGGCCGACGGCTTCTTCTACGCGCTGCTCCAACGCCCCCGTCACGCCGCCCCACATGACTGCGCGCCGCCCCCTGAACCGCAACCGCGCGACCGGCGCTGAGGCGGCAGAGCACGCGGTCGACCCCCACCGCCGGGCTTGCGTGCTCGGTGCGCTGGGCGCGGGCGTGGCTGCCGCTGCGCTGCGGCCGACCACGGCGTGGGGCCAGGGGGTGGGGCCCGCGCCGCACGGGGCCTCGCTGCCGGTGTTGCCTGCGGCGTCCGGGGGCGCTGCGGCGGCCGGCTCGGGGCTCTCGGGGGGGCTGCCGCCCTTGCCGTCGAACGGCCAGGCGCCGCCGCTGCAGCCCCAGCCCCGCCCGAGCGGCATCCAGAGCCTGGAGCTGTCGCGCAGCGACGAAGGACTGCTGCTGGCCTTCGTGCTGGCCTTCGAGCTGCCGCGCAGCGTCGAGGACGCGCTGCTCAAGGGCCTGCCGCTGCACTTCACCGCGCAGGCCCAGCTGATGCGCGAACGCTGGTACTGGACCGACCGCCGCGTGGCCACTGCCGTGCGCGGGTGGCGCCTGACCTACCAGCCGCTGACCCGGCGCTTCCGCGTCGGCCAGGGCGGGCTTGCGCAGAACCTGGACGATCTGGAGTCGGCGCTGGCCGCCTGCGCGCGTGCGTCCGCCTGGCGCATTGCCGAGCCGGCCCAGCTGGAAGACGGCGCGCGGCACTATGTCGAATTCAGCTATCGCCTGGACACCAGCCTGCTGCCGCGCCCCATGCAGATCGGCATCGGTGGCCAGCCGGACTGGAACCTCGGCTTCGAACGCACGCTGCGCGTGGACTGACGCGGCGCCCCGGCGATGACCCGTCCCACGCGCTGGGCCCTTCTGGTGTCGGCCATCGCCAGCGTCGGGGCGGCCGCCGTGCTGCTGTTCCTGCTGTCGCTGGCCACCAACAACCGCGGCGACTTCGAGCAGCACTACGTCTGGCTCTTCTGGGTCAACGTGAGCGTGGCCGGCGCGCTGCTGCTGGTGGTGGGCGTGGCGGCGATGCGGCTGGCCTCGCGCCTGCGCCGCGGCAAGTTCGGCAGCCGGCTGCTGTTCAAGCTCGCGGCCATCTTCGCGCTGGTGGGGGTGGTGCCGGGCGCCCTCATCTACACGGTGTCCTTCCAGTTCGTCTCCCGCAGCATCGAGACCTGGTTCGACGCCCGTGTCGACGGTGCGCTCGAGGCCGGCCTGAACCTCGGGCGTTCGGCGCTGGAAGCCCAGGCCGCCGACCTGGCGGAGAAGACCCGCATCGCCGCGGAGCGGCTCGAGGACAACGGCACCGGCGGCCCCACCGTGCTGGCGCTGGAGCGCATGCGCGAGCAGCTCGCGCTGCAGGAGCTGGTGCTGGTGTCGGGCAGCGGGCAGATCCTGCAGGTGGTCGGAGCGCCCGGCCGCGATGCCCGCAGCCTCGTGCTGCAGCCCGAGCGGCCACCGGCGGCCTGGCTGCGCGAGGCCCGCGCCCAGCGTGTGACCAGCCGCATCGAGGGCCTGGACGAGGAGGCCGGTGCGAATCCGGCTGCAGGTGCAGGTGCGGGTGCAGGTGCAGGGGCGGGTGCGGGTGTGAGTGCGAATGCGGCAAACCCCGCCGCCCGTGTCCGAGCGCTGGCCTGGCTGCCCAATCGCGCGGTGGCCCTGACCGGCGAGGAACGCTTCCTGATGGCCACCGCGACCTTGTCGCCCACGCTGCTGGCCAATGCGCTGTCGGTGCAGGCGGCCTATCGCGAATACCAGCAGCGCGCGCTGGCCCGCGAGGGCCTCAAGCGCATGTATTTCGCCACCCTCACGCTCACGCTGGTGCTGGCGGTGTTCGCCGCGGTGCTGCTGGCCGTGGCGCTGGGCAACCAGCTGGCGCGGCCGCTGCTGCTGCTGGCCGAGGGCGTGCGCCAGGTGACCCAGGGCGACCTGAGCGTCAAGCCGGTGTTCGCCTCGCGCGACGAGCTGGGCGGCCTGACCCGTGCCTTCGCCGACATGACCGGCCAGCTCGCCGAGGCCCGCGACCTGGTCCAGCAAAGCGTGCTGCAGGTGGACAGCGCCCGCGCCAACCTGCAGACCATCCTGGACAACCTGTCCGCGGGCGTCATCGTCTTCGACCCCGCCGGTCGCATCGACACCGTCAACCCGGGCGCGACCCGCATCGTGCGGCTGCCGCTTTCGGCCTACCGCGGCCAGCCGCTGGGCGCCGTGCCCGGCCTGGCCGAGTTCGCCGCCACCGTCGAGCGCCGTTTCGAGACCCACCGGGCGAGCCCCGAAGCCGGCGAACGGGACCACTGGCAGGACTCCTTCGAGCTGCAGGTGGCGCCGCCCGCGGGCGCTCCGCCGCGGGCCGGCCTGACGCTGCTGGTGCGCGGCGCGGCGATGCCGCAGGGTGCTCGCCTGCTCGTCTTCGACGACATCTCCGACGTGGTCTCCGCCCAGCGGGTGCAGGCCTGGAGCGAGGTGGCGCGCCGCGTGGCCCACGAGATCAAGAACCCGCTGACGCCCATTCAGCTCTCGGCCGAGCGTCTGGCCCACCGCCTCACCGGCAAGCTGGAGGCCGCCGACGCAGCCATGCTCACCCGCTCGGTGGCCACCATCGTCGCGCAGGTGCAGTCGATGAAGACGCTGGTCAACGAGTTCCGCGACTACGCCCGGCTGCCCACCGCCCGGCTGCAGGCGCTGGATCTGAACGCGCTGGTGCAGGAGGTGCTGGGCCTCTACGCCGACGCCGCCGACAGCGGACGCCTGCAGGTGTCGCTGAGCAGCGAGCCGCTGATCATCCAGGGCGACGACACGCAGCTTCGCCAGGTGGTCCACAACCTGCTTCAGAACGCGCTGGACGCGGTGGCCGACCGCCCGGACGGCCGCGTCTGCCTGGACACCGAGCGCCTGAGCGACGCCGCCGGCGCGCCGCGCGGCGCGCGCCTGAAGGTGAGCGACAACGGCCCGGGCATTGCCGAGTCGGTCTTGCAGCGCGCTTTCGAGCCCTATGTGACGACCAAGTCCAAGGGCACGGGGCTGGGCCTGGCTGTGGTGAAGAAGATCGCCGACGAGCACGGCGCCCGCGTCCGGCTGGCCAACCTTCCGGGGCCCGATTCCTCGCCCGGGGAAACGCCCCGCGCGGGGGGCGCGCAGGTTTCGATATCATTTTCGAACTTCGCGGCCGCCGAAGCTTCACCGAGCCTTCGCTCCTAGTCTCCCCTTGCGCGCGCCATCCCCCTCCACCCTGGCATGGCCAACATCCTTGTAGTTGACGACGAGCTGGGCATCCGGGCCTTGCTGTCGGAGATCCTCTTCGACGAGGGCCACGCCGTCGAGCTGGCCGAGAACGCCACCGCGGCACGCCGCGCGCGCGACCGCGGCCGGCCCGACCTGGTGCTGCTGGACATCTGGATGCCTGACGTGGACGGCATCAGCCTGCTCAAGGAATGGGGCGCCAACGGCCAGCTGGACATGCCCGTCATCATGATGAGCGGCCACGGCACCATCGACACCGCGGTGGAGGCCACCAAGGTGGGCGCGATGGCCTTCCTTGAAAAGCCCATCACGCTGCAGAAGCTGCTGCGCGCGGTCGAGCAAGGCCTGGCACGCCCGGCCCCGCGGCCAGCGGCGCCCCCGGCGCCGGCGCGGCCGCCGCTGGCCGCCTTCGCAGCGGGCCTGCTGCCCACCGAATCGCCGGCGCTCGCCGGCGCCGTGTCCTCGCTCAATGGCAGCGCTTCGCTGCACGGCGGCGGCAGCGCCGGGTCCGCCGCGGTTGAAGCGGCAGGGGCCCCGCAGCCGGCCGCCGGGCCGATGTCCGAACAGGTCTTCGAGCTCGACCGCCCGCTGCGCGAGGCGCGCGACGCCTTCGAGAAGAGCTATTTCGAGTTCCACCTCGCCCGCGAGAACGGCAGCATGACCCGCGTGGCGGAGAAGACGGGGCTGGAGCGCACCCACCTCTACCGCAAGCTCAAGCAACTGGGCGTGGACCTGTCGCGCAACCGACGCAACAGCTTCTGAGCCGGCGCCAACCCCGCCCGGCTTGGCTGGCCGCCGCGCCACGGCTATACTCCCGGGCTTCGGCCAAGTAGCTCAGTTGGTAGAGCAGCGGATTGAAAATCCGCGTGTCGGTGGTTCGATTCCGCCCTTGGCCACCAGACATCGATTTCGGGACGTTCCCCACGATCCCGAGCGGTCCACACAGCCCTGGAGCATCAACGCTCCAGGGCTTTTTGTTGTCTGGCCCGGCTGCAATCCGAGCCTGAGGTTCGCGGGGATGGAACGGTCGTGCGTGTTCTTCGAGCGCACGGCCATCGTCAGCCCTGCCTAGCGCTGCCTGATCGAGAAGTTCCCGAGCCTTCAAGCCGTCCGAAGGCGCGGCGCACGCCGCCGGCGCGTCGCCAGGCCTGCGCTCATGGCATGCCCGAAGGCCGCACCAGGCGCAGCACCTCGCCCACCCGCTCGCGGGCGATCTCCTCCGGGTGGAAGGGCAGCCGCGGCACTTCCTGCCGGGCGAAGAGCCGGGTCTGGTCGCTGCTGTGCGGCGAGGCCGGGTCGACGCTCTGACCGAAGCTCAGCAGCCCGCGGGCCACCGGCCCCCGCTCGTCGAAGCCGACGGCCTGCAGGTAGCTGGTGCCGTAGTCGATGACGATGCCGCGGGCGGTGATGCCCGGTGCGCGGCGATCGCCCAGGTTGTTCAGCACCCCTTCGGTGTCGTCGCCGCCGTGCAGTCCGATCGGCTCGGCACTGGTGATGGCGCGCTGCACGCTGCCCAGCGGCGCGTCGAGCGCGAAGCCCGCGCCGCGCACCTTCACCACTGCAGCGGCCAGGGCTTCCCAGACCTTGGGCGCCACCGCCGGGTCGCTCAGACGCAGACCGTCGGGCGTGGCGATCGGCCGGGCGCGGTCGAAGGGCACGCGGTGCACGTTGGGCAACGCGGAAGCGCTGCGCCAGAACTCGCGGAAGACATGCGCACCCCGGGCCGTCAGCTGGTTGCTGCGGTCCCATCCCTGCAGCGCGGTGCAGCCGTCGCGGGCCTGCGCCTGGGACGGCGGCGTGGCCGCGCAGGCGGCCAGCAGGTCGGGCAGCACCAGCCGGGCGGCGGTGTTGCGGTTGGCGAAGAGCTGGCCGAGCGCGGCCTCGGGCGTCACCGGGCCGCGGGCCATCAGCTCGGGCAGTTCGGTGAGCCCCGAGCGGGTGCGCAGCCGGCGGATCACGTCGTCGCCCACCAGCGGCGAGATGCCCTCGAACCGTTGGGCAGGGTGGGTGTAGAAGAAGCTGTCGTTGCTGTTGTGCACCCAGTCGCTGCGCACCGCCACCGGCATGCGCTCGATGGGCGTCACCCCCGGAACCGGCGAGCCTGCGTCGCGGCGCCAGTCGCATTCGCTGCGCGAGCCGTCCACCACGGCAATGCGGGCGGCGCCGAGCAGCGCGGCGGCCGCACGGCTGGGCGCGCACCGGGCGAGCAGCGCCGCGTCCATGTCGGGCACGGCGCTCACGTCGGCGTACATCACCTGGCCCTGGCGGTCCGCCGCAACGGTGTTCACCCACGGCACGCCCAGGTTGCGCATGGCGGCCTGCAGGTCCTGCACCCGGGACGCGCTGCCGAAACCCAGCCAGGTGTCACCCGAGCGCACATTGCCGGTGTTGACGTCCTGCAGCGCGTAGGCGTTGCGCGCGGTCCAGTTCAGGCCCGCCCGGGGCAGCACCACCACCGGGCCGAAGCGGGTGCTCCAGGCGCCCACGCGCTGCACCCGGGTACTGCCGTCGGCCGCGCGCACGGTGATGTCCGCCTCGCGGCGCTGCATGCGGTGCACCTGCCCGTCCACGCGGTAGGCGGTGGGGTCGCCCTCCACCAGTTGCAGCTCGTGCAGGGTGAAGCGCACGCCCGTGGACACGGTGTGCGACCAGGCCACGTCGCGGTTGAAGCCGATCTGCACCCAGGGGGCCCAGCCGATGCTCGCGCCCATCACGTCCAGCTGCCCGGGGATGGTCAGGTGCATCTGCCAGAAGCGGTTGCTGCCCACCCAAGGGAAGTGCGGGTTGCCCAGCAGCACGCCGCGGCTGCCGGCACTGGTGTCGCGGCCGAAGGCCCAGGCGTTGGAGCCGTAGGGCGGATCGACCAGGCCGACCTCCCGGAAGGCGGCCACGGCTTCGGCCAGGGCGTCGGCGGAAACTGCCCCCGCCCGGGCTGCCGGGACTGTCGGGGCTGTCGCAGCGGCCGGCGATGCCGCGGGCGGCCGCGCGCCGACCACCGCGTCGGCCAGGGCCACCTGCCCGGCCTGCATGGACAGGATCTCGGTGAAGCGGCGGAAGTCCCGCAGGGTCATCGCCTGCACCCAGGGCTGCCCCTTGCAGGCCGCAGGCAGGTTGCCGGCCCGGTCCTGCAGGAAGCGGTTGTAGCCCGCCACCCAGCCACGGGCCATGGCCTGGCTGTTGCCGCTGGCCCGGCTCCAGGCCCGTTCCAGCGCCGCGTCGTCGACCATCGTGGCCACATAGGCGTCGATCTGTTCGTTGGGCAGCCAGCGCAACCCGAGCAGGCCCTGGGCGCTGCCGCCGAAGTGGCGCGATCGTTCGCCGCGCACGGTGAGCAGCTGATCGGCCGTCAGGCACACGTTGTCCTGCGCATGCGCGTAGCCCACGCCATAGGCCAGCGTCTCCAGGTCGGGCGCGACGATGTGCGGCACGCCGTGGGCGGTGCGCGTGACGGTGGCGGTTCGGCTGTCGGTGCCGGGGGGCAGGCTCGCACAGCCGGCGAGCAGGGCGGCGGCGAGCAGGGCCGCGATCGATGACGGCTGGCTGGAAGTGGGGGTCAAGGGCGCTCCTCAGGAGGTCGGAGGGCGGCGCCTTCTTGGGGGTGCCGTCGCTGGCGGCCTGATGCCCAGGGACGGTGGACGCGCCGCCCGGTGAAACCCCGGTGGGGGCGGGCGGTGCCGCAAGCTCACCTCATTCCGGTGAATCGGTCCACAGCGCCTCGACGACCTCGGCCAGCGAAGTCTCGACGTTCGGCTGGATGGACGCTGGTGTGAGCGAAAAGCGTGGCGCAGGCGCCGGATGGATCGCGCCGCCGTGCTCCACGAAGGTGGCGCGAGCGCGATGGTGCGCATGGTGCCGCGCCTGGCTCAAGGGCAGCACCGGCGAGAAGCAAGCGTCCGTGCCCTCCAGCCGCTCGCACCACTCGGCGAGCGTGCGCGAGGCGAAAAGGTCTTGCAGCGCGGTCTTCAGCATCGGCCACTGGCTGCGGTTGGCGTGGCTGTCCCGCAGAGCCTGCGGCAGGCCCGCAAGCTCGCAAAAGCGCGCGAAGAAGGCAGGTTCGATCGCGCCAAGGCTCACATGCTGGTCGTCCGACGTCCGGTAGACGCCGTACCACGGCGTGCCGCCGTCGAGCTGGTTGGACGACCGTCGCTCGGTGAACGCGCCGGACTGCGACTGTCCGATGAACTGGGCCATCAGGTTGACCACACCGTCGGTGATGGCGACGTCCACCACCTGGCCCCGACCCGATCGACGCGCCTCATGAAGGGCGGCGAGGATGCCCACGACGAGGTAGAGGCCGCCACCACCGTAGTCGCCCAGCAGGTTCAGCGGCGGTACCGGCGAATCGGCGGGCCCGATGGCGTGCAGCGCACCCGTCAAGGCGATGTAGTTGATGTCGTGCCCGGCGGCCTGCGCGAGCGGACCGTGCTGGCCCCATCCCGTCATCCGCGCATAGACGAGCCGGGGATTTCGCGAGCTCGCAATCTCCGGCCCGAGCTCCAGGCGCTCCATGACGCCGGGTCGGAAGCCCTCCACCAGCACGTCGGCACGATCGACCATGGCCAGCACGCGCTCGCGCTCGCTCGGGTTCTTGAGATCGGCCTGCACGCGGCGTCTGCCGCGCTGGGTGATGCGTGTCGCACCGGGCGTCTTGGCGCCGCTGCGGTCGACGGTGAGCACCTGCGCGCCCATGTCGGCGAGCATCATGCAGGCGAAGGGCGCAGGCCCCAGGCCCGCGAACTCCACCACCCGCAGCCCCGTGAGCGGGCCCGACCCGGGCTCGGCCTTGCGAGCCCCGGTCACGGTCGCGCGCCCTGTCCAGGGCGAGGCTGCAGGACCACCGGCTTGCCGCCCAGCGCTCGCTTGCACATCCAGGCCGCCAGCGCTGAATCGAGGTGGGTGGCATGCGGGCCGAACCAGGCATCGACTTCGCGCACGAAGTCGCGGCCGATGCGGGTTCGAGCCGGTTCGGCCAGCGCCTGCACTTCCGTGGCCGAGCGCAACACGGCGGCGTGCTCCTGCTGATGGCATTCACGGGGCGGAAAGCCGCTGTCCTCCATCCACCGATCTTCCTGCGCGAAGTGCGCCTGCAGATGCTGCACCAGCGCGTCCAGACGCGCCGGGAAGCCGAGGTCCGGACCATTCAACGCGTCCTGCACCCGTTGCGCGAATTCGGCATGGATGTCGTCCATGGGCCTGAAGCCCAGCAGCGTTGCGGCATCCGATGGCTGCGCGGCAAGGGACTCGAGTTCGGGGGTCATGCTGCTGTGGGCCGTTGCGGCCGGTGAGATCGGTTCGGGGCTGGAGCCATGGCGCGCTGCGGGAGGGGCGACCGGCGCCAGGGCGACGCGGGGCGAGGCAGGTCGGGGACCTCAGGCCAGGCGCCACTGCAGCAAGGAGTAGGGCGGATCGTGATCCGGATGGTGCTCGAACACGCCCTGTACCGACGCGCCGATCACCACCTCCTGCAGCGGGTCGCCGAGCAGGTTGCCCACCATTCGAATCGCGCCTGCGTGGGCCAGCTCCACCAGGACGACCAGATAGGGCCCCTTTGTCTTCAGCGCGGCGTGCGCAGGATGCCAGACCCGCTCCCAGCTGAAGATGCGCCCCTCAGGCGCCACCTCCACCCAGGCCGGGTCGAAGGCGTGACAGCGGTGGCAGATCCACTCGGGCGCGAACTGCCACTGCCCGCAGTGGCCGCAGTGCTGAACCCGCAGCACGCTTTCGCGCAACCCGGCCCAGTAAGGCGCGGAGACCCCGTCGGGCTCGGCCACCGGGGCCGGAAGTCCGCCTGGCAGGTAGGCAGCCGTGCTCATCGGGCATGCCCCGCGGCGGCTGCGCTGCCCAGCAGCAGGTTGCTGGCCGGCGCCACCATCGGCCCGCCGATCACCAGCGCCACGTCATGACGCGCGGCCTGCGCCGTGGAGCTGCCCCTGACCTGGCGGACCGCCTCGATGACCTGCTCGAATCCATGCATGTAGCACTCCGCCAGGTTGCCGCCGCTCGTGTTCAGCGGCAGCCGACCCCCCGGTGCGCTCAGTGTCTGGAGGGTCAGGAACTCGTTGGCCTCGTCGGGCCGGAAGAATCCGTGCTCGGCCAGCGCCATCACCACACCCCCGGTGAAGTTCTCATAGCTCTGCACCACACCCACGTCGGACGGACCGACGCCGGCCATCCGGTAGAGGTCTTCTGCCACCGTGGTGAAGTCTGCCGATGCGTAGGCCGGGGCGTTGTGCGCCTGGGCCGCGAAGCGGTGGCTCGCGCCACTGGCCGCGCCCAGCACATAGGCCGGCACCGCGGCGCAGTCGCGCGCCTGGTCGGCGCTGACCATGACCACCGCGGCAGCGCCGTCGTTCTCCATGCAGCAGTCGTAGAGGTGAAAGGGCTCGACGATCCAGCGCGAAGCGTCATAGCGCGCCTCGTCCAGCGGCCGGCCGTGCATGACCGCTCGGGGGTTGGCCTGGGCATGGTGGTAGGACGCCATCGCGATGGCGCGCAGGGCCTGCTGACCCACGCCATGCTCATGCATGAAGCGCCGCACGCGCATCGCAAAACGCTGGGGCGGGGAAATGACGCCATGAGGCACAAGGTAGGCCCGTTCACCGGACACGGTGCCGGTGGCGGTGCTCTGGCCGAACCGTCCGTGCTGGCCCTGCGCCAGCGAGCGGAAGGCCACCACGCAGTCGGCCTGGCCGGTCGCGATCGCCGCCGCGCCGTTGGCGACGGCCGCGCACGAGCCGCCGCCGCCGCCACCCCACTGCATCACCGACGTGCGCAGCCGGGGCAGGCCCAGTGCGGTGGCCAGTCGGGTCGCCTCGCTGCGGTCGTCCCCGTAGGAGGAGAACCCGTCGATGCGGCGCGGGTCGATCCCGGCGTCCCGGCAGGCATTCAGGATGGCCTGCAGCGCGAGCTTGAACTCCGCATGTGGTGACTGCCCGTGCTTGTAGTAGGCCGACTCGCCCACCCCGACGATCGCCACGCGGCCCTTCAGCGTGCGTTCGCTCATGGCCCGTTCAGGTGGTGATGTTGGCTTTGCGCACGATCGGTCCCCACTGCGCCAGCTCGGATTCGATGGTCCTGGCCAGCTCCTGTGGAGTGCTGCCCCAAGGTTCCACGTTGCGGTCGATGAAGAACTTGCGCACCTCTGGCTTCTGCACGACCGCGGCGATGGCGCCGGCCAGCTTGTCTGCCTGCGCGGTGGGCACCGAATGCGGTGCGAGCATGCCGAACCACACCACCGCGCTGAACCCGGGCACGTCCTCGGCAATGGCCGCCAGGCCTGGCAGCACGTCGGTTCGGCGCGGCGACGCCACCGCCAGGTAGCGGATCTTGCCGGCCTGCACCATGCCCGCGCCATCCAGCCCGGTGACGAAGGCCATCTGCACCTGACCGCTGCCCAGCGCGGTCAGCAGTGGGGCGCCGCCCTGGTAGGGGATGTGCTGGAAGCGGGTGCCGGCCAGTTCGTTGAAGTACTCGTTGGCCAGGTGCGAGCTGCCGCCGATGCCCGTCGAGCCGTAGTTCAGTGCCGTGCCCTGCGACTTCGCCCAGGCGACGAACTCGCCCACCGACTTGTGCGGGGAGTCGGCCGCGACGGCCAGGATCAGCGGTACGCGGACCACGCCGCTCAGCGGTCGGAAGTCCTTGACGATGTCGTAGGGCAGCTTGCGCATCAGCGAAGCGGTGGCGTTCGGCCCGCTGTTGCCGAAGAGCAGCGTCAATCCGTCTCCCGGCTGCTTGGCCACATGGTCGGTTCCCAGGGTTCCGCCGGCCCCTGGCTTGTTGTCGATGATGACGTTCTGTCCCAGGCTGTCGCGCAGGTGCATCGCCACGGTGCGGGCGAGTTGGTCGGTGGTGCCGCCGGCCGGGTAGGGCACGACGATGCGCACCACCTTGGTCGGGTCGACCGGCTGGGCGAGGGCGGGCAGGCCCATGCCGGTGGCGCCGGCGGCCAGCAGGGTCCTGAGGGCATCGCGGCGGGAAGTGAACGGGGTCATGTCGTCTCCTTTGGGTTCTGGGCGGCCGGTTCCGCGTGGGACGGCCGTGTCGGCGGGGCGGTGGGCGACGCCTGCCTCGGGTCGGGGGCATGCGACGCGGAGCCAAACGCCCCGCGCTCTCGAAGCGACTGGATGTCCGCATCGGTCAGGCCCAGCACCTCGCGCAGCACCCCGTCGGTGTGCTGGCCGACCGAAGGGGCGGGGACGGGGTCGGCCATCGGGGTGCTGCCGAAGCGGATGGGCAGGCGCACGTTGGGCACCCAGCCGAGCACCGGATGGGCCACCCGCGTCACCAGTTCGTGGTCGCGCGCCTCCGGTGAGCGGATGGCCTCGCCCACGGTGCGAACCAGCCCGCAGGGCACGCCGGCGGCGCGCATGCGCGTCTGCCAGTGCGCCCAGTCGGCTTGCGCGAACGCAGCATCGAGGAAGCTGAAAAGCCGGTCGCGGTGCCGGTTGCGCAGCGAAGGGCTCGCGTAGTCAGGGTCGGCGGCCATGTCGGGCCGTTCCAGGACCTGGCCCATCAGCCGCTGGAAGATGTTGTCGTTGCCGCTGTTGATGTAGAACGTGCGGTCCCGGGCCCGGAAGGCGCCCGACGGACAGGTGTCCGGGCTGGTGTTGCCGTTGCGCTGGGGCTCGCGGTTGGTGAACAGGCTCTGCAGGCTGGCGTAGCCCGTCATCAGCACCGCCGTGTCAAAGAGCGAGACCTCCACCCGCTGCCCGACGCCGAGCCGGCTGCGCGCCAGCAGCGCGCCCATCACCGCGTTGCCCACCATCATCGCGGTGCTGATGTCCATCACCGGCGACAGCGCGCGCACCCCCTCGCGGTCGGCATAGCCATTCATCGAGACGAAGCCGCTCTCGGCCTGGGCGATGGGGTCGAAGCCCAGGCGGTCGGCGAAGGCGCCATCGCGGCTGTAGGCCGCGATGGAGCAGTAGACGAGCCGCGGGTTGGCCGCCTGGCAGGACGCTGCATCCAGGCCCAGGCGGTCCATCACGCCAGCCGAGAAGTTCTCCACCAGGACGTCGGCCTGGGCGATCAGTTGCCGGGCCAGCGCCAGCCCTTCGGGAGACTTCAGATCAAGGGCGATGCTCTTCTTGTTGCGGTTGCTCCACAGGAATGGAGCCCCCTGGTCGAGCTGCGGGTGAACTGGCGGGTAGCGGCGCAGGTCGTCGCCACGGTGCGGCGCCTCGACCTTGAGCACCTCGGCTCCCAGGTCGGCCAGGATCAGGGTGGCGAAGGGGCCGGCGATGAAGTGGGAAAAGTCCACGACGCGGATGCCATCCAGCGCATGTGGCGCCCCGGGTGTGCGCGGCCGGTGTTCAGGGAAGTCGGTTTCGAGCTGCTCGAGCATGGGGCTTGGAGTCCGGGGAAGGGCGCAGTGCCGGGAGAGGGGTCCGTGCGGAGTCCTGCGCACGGCGTTGAGGTGCCGCTGCTGCGGCGCAGCGCCGATGGTCTGCTCAGGGCGTGTAGCCGAAACCCTTGCCCAGTTCGGCGCGCATCGGCTCGGCACCCAGCTCGGTCCAGTTGCCTCCGGCCGGCAGCGTCAGCGACACCGCACGCACCATGAAGGACGACGGCGAGCCGACTGCGGGTGCCTTCTGCCCCTGCGCCAGCTTGCGTACGCTGTCCAGCAGCATCCGGCGGACGCGGGCGATGCCGGTGTCGCTGGTGCCCAGGTGTTCCTTGGAGCGGTCGTAGATGGCTGCCACGCCGGACTGGGCTGCGGCGTCCTCCAGCCACAGCCCCGGCATGCCGGACGCGTAGTCGTAGGCGTAGGCGTTCGCGCGGTTGAACCGGCTCCAGTAGTTGGCGTAGGGCGTCGTCAACGGGCGCGGTTCGTAGGCGCCGTTGGAGTGGTGGCCGGTCTCGCGCCCCTTGTAGCCTTCCTTGAACAGCTTGCGCGACTTCTCGTAGAAGGGCTGGTCGGGGGTGTAGGAGAACATCAAGGCCAGCGTGTGGTGGTCGTCGATGGGCACCCAGGCATGGCCGCTGAGTTCGGGGTACTGCGTCTGCGGGGGCACCAGCGTCCAGAATGGCATCAGGAACTGGTTGACCCGCACATAGTTGCGCTCGCTGCCGTCCTTGCGGCGGGCCGCGACGCTGATGCCGGCCTCGTGCTGCTGGATCTCGAAGGTGGGAGTCAGGTCCTGGCCCTGGCGCCACTGGGCGATGGTGCTGCCGCGCCGCCCGTGCAGGATGGCTGCATGGGCGGAGTCCACCTCGCCTTCGAGTGCCTGAAGCCAGTTGCATTCCTGCACGCGAAGCGTCACGAGGCTGTGCGATGGCGGCACCAGGTTCCACTCCACGTCGGGCAGCGGTGGCGGTGTCTCGACGTCCGGTCCCATGTAGGTCCACAGCACGCCGTTGCGTTCGCGCACCGGGTAGGCCTTGATGCGCACGCGCTTGAGCATGGGGCTGTTCACCGGCTCGGCCGGCATCTCCACGCAGCGTCCATCGACCTCGAATTTCCAGCCGTGGTAAGCGCAGCGGATGCCGCCCTCCTCGTTGCGCGCGAACACCATCGGCGCGCCGCGGTGGGGGCAGGCCTGATCAACGAGGCCGACCCTGCCTTCGCTGTCCCGATAGGCGACGAGGTCCTCACCAAGCAGCCTGACCCGATAGGGCTGCCCGTCCGACGGCACATCGGCGGAGGTCAGGAACGGAAGCCAGTACTGGCGGATCAGCAGGCCCATCGCGGTTCCCGGGCCGACGCGGGTGATGGTTTCGTTGTCTTCAGGGGAAAGCATTCGGCAGACATCCTCTTCTGGAACTACCAGACTGGTAGGACCAATTCTAGGCCTGTGCAACGCCGGCAGACAAGTTCGCCGGACGGTTCATCAGGGAAACCGAGCAGGCATTGAGGTTGAAAGATCAACCACCAATGGGTAAATTGGTCCCACCACTTTCGGAGCGTGCCCCATGTCTGCCGTTGCCAGCGAGTCCCTGCCCCACATCGACGTCGATCCCTTCAGCGACGAGATGATCGACGAACCCTACGCGATGCATCAGGTGCTGCGCGAGGCCGGCCCGGTGGCCTACCTGCCGCGCTACGAGCTGTTCGTCGTTCCCCGCCATGCCGAATGCCAGGCTGTGCTGTCGAACTGGGAGACTTTCATCTCCTCCGCCGGCGTGGGGCTTGCCAATTTCCGTCATGAAGCCCCGTTCCGGCCCAAGAGCATCCTGCTCGAGGCCGACCCGCCGGACCACACCGTCGTGCGCACGGTGATCTCCCGCATCATGTCGCCCCGCAACCTGCAGCGCCTGCGCGAACTCTTCGAGCGCGAGGCGGTCATCATGGTGGACCGGGCGCTGGACAAGGGGCGGATCGACGGCGTTCGCGACATCGCCGAGCACTTCCCCTTGAAGGTCTTCCCCGATGCGGTGGGGCTGGAATCCGAGGGGCGCGAGAACCTGCTGCTTTACGGGGACATGGTCTTCAATGCGCTGGGGCCTCGCAACGCGCTGTTCGAGCGTTCGATGGAGAAGTACAAGCCCGTTTCCTCCTGGGTCATGGACCACTGCAAGCGAGAGGCGCTGCTGCCCGGCGGGCTCGGACACCTCATCTACGAAGCGGCCGACAAGGGCGAGGTCACCCTCGAACAGGCTGCCATGCTGGTGCGGTCCTTCCTGTCGGCAGGGGTGGACACCACCATCGGCGGCATTGCCAATCTGCTGCTCACGCTGGCCCGGCATCCCGCCGAATACGCCAAGCTGCACGCCAACCCGGGGCTGGCGCGTCAGACCTTCGAGGAGGGACTGCGCTACGAGTCGATCGTGCAGACCATCTTCCGCACGACCTCCCGGCCTACCGAGATCGCCGGCGTGTCGATCCCCGAGGATCGCAAGGTGCTCACCCTGCTCGGGTCGGCCAACCGAGACCCGCGCAAGTGGGCCGACCCGGACCGGTTCGACGTCGAGCGCAACCCGGTCGGACACCTCGTCTTCGGCACGGGCATCCATGGGTGCGTCGGGCAGATGATCGCTCGCATGGAAGGCGAGATCGTGCTGCGCACGCTGGCCCAGCGCGTCAAGGAGGTCCGGCTCACCGGGCCTCATCGACGGCACCTGAACAACTCGCTGCGCGCGATGCACAGCCTGCCGCTCGAGCTGGTGGCGGCCTGAGCCGGAGGTGCACCATGCCTACCGTCCATGTGCAAAGGTCCGACGGCAGCACGCAGGTGCTCCAAGTGCCCCTGGGCAGCAGCATCATGAGAGCCGCGGTGGATGCCGGTGTGAGCGGCATCATCGGCGAGTGCGGCGGCGCGGCAATGTGCGGCACCTGCCATGTCTTCATCGACCCTGCCTGGGCCGACCGGCTGCCGCCTCCAAGCCTCAATGAGGACGACCTGCTCGAAGGCACCGCGGTCGAGCGCCGGCCGACCAGCCGGCTGAGCTGCCAGCTGCGCATGACCGAAGCGCTTGACGGCCTGCGCTTGTCGCTGCCGGACTTTCAGCGCTAGGAGAGGGACAACCGTCGCACGCCGCTAAGCTTCGCCGCATGACGGCCAAAAGTCGAAAGCCTTCCTCGGCGGTGTCCCCGCGCGGACGCGGTGCGCGCGATTCGGTTCGGCCCACGCCGGGGGGGCCGGTGCTGGATCTCGATCGCTATGTTCCCGGCCTGCTGACACTGATCGCCAGCAACCTGTCCGGCCGGGCGTCCTCGGCCTATCTGGCCCTGTATGCAGTGGGCATCGAGACCTGGCGCGTGATGGTGATGCTCGCGATCGAGGAGCGGGTGACCGCGCAGCGCATGGTGCAGCTGCTGGACGCCGACAAGGGCGCCATCAGTCGCACCTTCAAGGCGATGCACCGCGACGGCCTGCTCAGCTTCGAGGAGGACGGCGACGCGGCCGGCCGGCGGGCCCGGCATGCCGTGTTCACGCCTGCGGGCCGGGCCCTGCACGACCGCATCATCCGCTTCGCCTGCCTGCGCGAGCAGGTCGCACTGTCGGTGCTGGGAGACGACGAGGTCCAGGTGCTGCGCGACCTGCTTCGCCGGGTGTACCGAAACCTCGATGAGGTCGAGCGCGCGTCACAGGCCTTCATCCGCGAGGAACGCCAGGCGCTGGGCATGGCCCCTGACGCGCCGGCACTGCGCCGACGCGGGTCGAACGCGGCTCGGGCTGCTGCGGCCGCGACCCTCGCGTCGACCACAGGCCCCCAATCCACGTCCAAACCCAGATCGCGAGGGCGCACCCATGCCGTCTGACAAGGCCACGGTGCCCGAGGGCCGCGAGAGCGGCTCGGCCAGTGTCATCGCCGGCATCGTCGAATACCTCCGCGAGCGACGCCTGCAGCCGGGCGACCGCCTGCCGTCCGAGCGCGATCTCGCCGAGCGGCTGGGTGCCGGACGCAACGCCGTGAGGGAGGCACTGGCCACCCTGGTCACGCTGCGCATGGTGGAGTCGCGCCCGAACTCGGGCATCTACCTGCGACACCTTTCCCGCGACAGCAGCTTCGAGGCGATGGTCATGCTCGCCGACATGGGCGCGACGCCCACGCCGACCGAAGTGGCCGAGACGATGGAAGTCCGAGCCCACCTGGAAGCCTTGTCCGCGCGGCTCGCGTGCGAGCGCCGCAGCGACGACGACCTGCGGCGCCTCGATGCGATCCTCGCCCGCACCGACGAAGTGCTCGCCGCAGGCGGCAACATGGCCGAGGTGGACACCGAATTCCACATCGCACTGGTCGACGCCACGCAGAACTCGGTGCTGGTCCGGGTGATGAACGCGTTCTACCGGTTCACGGCCCGCCGTCGCGAGATGCTGTTCGCCGACCGGGCACAGGCGCTGGCCTCCGCCAGGGATCACCGCAGGCTCGCAGCCCACGTCCGCGACCGGGATGCAGACAAGGCTGAACGGCTCATCCTGCGTCACATGAGCCGGGCGCGCAGCTACTGGTCGGAGGTCCTGGGCCAGGGTGAGGCGCGTTCGCCGGTCACTCGGCGGGGGTGAGGGTGTTCCAGCGCGCCAGATACTGCCGGTGAAGGCGGCGCAGGTGGCGTGCCATCTCCTGGACGGCCGCATCGGCTTCGCGGCGGCGCAGGTGCCGCATGAATCGTTTGCGCGAGGGCAGGGTGTAGGGGTTCTCGCTCGGACCGATCTTCTCGATGAACAGCCCGAACACGCCCATCACGCTTTCCATCGTGATGGCGATGATCGGATTGCGCGTGGACCGCCCGAGGATCACGTGGAACTCGCGGTGCAGCTTCTGCCGGTCGTCGAAGCGGCCGGTCTCGTGGGCCAGCGACGCGGCGGCGATGTTGTCTTCCAGGGCCACGAAATCTTCCTCGGTGGCGCGCACGCAGGCAGCCCGCACGGTGAGCTCGCTCAGCCAGATGCGGGCGTCGGTCAGCTGTGCGGGTGTGATCGCACCCAGGTGGAAGAGGTCGCTCATGCCGGCCACGATGACCCCGCTGCTGCCCTGGCGGACGAATGAGCCGCCGGTCGCGCCCTGCCTCATCTCGATGATGCCGGCGTGTTCGAGCGTGCGCAGCGCCTCGCGCAGGGTGTTGCGGCTGACCTGAAGCCGCAGCGCCAGTTCGCGTTCGGACGGCAGCCGGTCGCCCGGTCGAAGCCGCCCCTGCGCGACCATCGCACGAATTTCAGCCGTGATGTCGTCGACCGCCCGGCCGCGTGAGGCGAGGGTGCGCAGCGGATCGCAGGTGGCTTTGGAGGTGGCTTGCACGCGGGCCCGGGGGCCGGGCTCGTCACCCGCCGCGGTGGCGGCATCGGCAGGCCCCGGGTTCAAGGCTTCACCTGCGCGAAGAAGGCTTGCACGTCCCGGCAGAAGGACTCGGGTTCTTCGAGGGCGGCGAAATGGCCCCCGCTGGGCATGACGGTCCAGCGCTGCACGTCATAGGCTCTGTGTGCCACCGCTCGCGGCGGGTAGGGAATGAACTCGGCCGGGAAGCAGGCCACGCCGGTGGGAACCTCCACCCGAGGCACGCCAGCCCCCGGGGGGCTCTCCTCGGCGCGGCCGCGGTACATCCACAGTGCCGGGCCGACGGCATCGTTGACCAGATAGAGCATGAGGTTGGTGATCAGCAGGTCCGGCGAGAAGCGGGAATGGATGTCGCCCCCAGTGTCTCCCCAGGTGCGGAATTTCTCGCACACCCAGGCCGCGAAGCCCAGCGGACTGTCGGCCAGTGCCAGCGCCAGCGTCTGCGGCTTGGTGCTCTGCACGGCCATGTAGCCCATCTCGGACGCCCGCACCTGGGCGACCCGTGCATGGTAGGCCTGCTCGTCGGCGTCGGGCTGCTGCGATGGCGTGAACACCCAGCTCGGCAGCATGTTCAGGTGGATGGCGCGGGTCACGTCCGCATGGTCGATGCCCAGCCAGCTGGTCACGGCGGCACCCCAGTCGCCGCCCTGGGCGAAGAAGGCCGGATAGCCCAGCACCTCCACCATCAGGCGCCGCCAGAGCATGGCGACACGCCGCGGACCGATCGGCCGGGCGGGCCTTCCGGAAAAGCCATAGCCTGGCAGCGACGGAATGACCAGGTCGAAGCCGTCCTCGGCCTGCCCGCCGTGGCGCTGCGGATGGGCGAGCCGGTCGATGCAGCCCAGGAACTCCAGCACCGATCCGGGCCAACCGTGGGTCAACAGCAGCGGGCGGGCTTGGCTGGCCGAACCCTTGACCCAGTAGAAATGGACGTCCTGGGCGTCCACCGTGGCCCGGAACTGAGGCCATCGATTGAGCTCGCGCTCGGCTGCGCGCCAGTCGTAGGACTCGGTCCAGTGCCGCACCAGAGCGCTCAGCCAGCCTGCGTCGGTGCCATAGATCCAGCCGGCGTCGTCGTCGGGCATCGGCGCCCAGTGCGCCTGTTGCAGCCGTTGGCGGATGCGGTCGAGCACCCGATCGTCGACGCGGACCTCGAAGGGCCTCACCGCTGTCTGCATGGGATGGAGTCTGCGGCGCTCAGGCCTCGGCCAGGGCCGCGGCGGCTGCCCTGCGCTCGGTGGCCAAGGGTGACGGTCCCTCGGCGAGGAAGGCGGCCAGGCGCTCGCCGATCATCATCGCCGGCGCGCTGGTGTTGCCACCGATGATGTCCGGCATGATGGACGCGTCGGCGACCCGCAGGCGTGGCACGCCGTGCACCCGAAGCCGGGCGTCCACGACGGCGAAGGCGTCCTCGGCGGGCCCCATCTTGCAGGTGCCCACCGGGTGATAGACGGTGGACAGGGTGTTGCGGATGACCTGCTCCAGGGCCTCGTCGGACTGGCGCTCGACGCCGGGGGTGCGTTCCTCGCCCAGGGCCGACGCGATCGGTGCCATCGACAGGATGCGGCGCGCTTCGCGCACGCCTGCGATGAGCGTGCGCACCTCGGCTGGGTCTTCCAGGAACGCCGGGTGCAGCACCGGCGCATCGCCGGCGCTGGACGACGCCAGGCTCAGGAAGCCGCGGCTCGAAGGCCGCAGCAGCGAGACCATCAGCATGATGCCGTGCTCGCGTGGAATGGCCCTGGCCGTGCCCTTCAGTCCGGCGAGCAAGGTCAGCTGCACATCCGGTCGGTCCAGCCCGGCGCGGGTGCGCAGGAAGCCACCGCCCTCCGCCGCGTTCGAGCTCAGCATGCCGCTTCGGCTGAAGAGGTACTGCAGGGGGCTGGCCAGCACCCGCGGCATCGACTGCCAGGACAGCGCATAGGCCGTGGCACTGCGATCCATGATCGCCATCGGCACCGACGGGTGGTCCTGCAGGTTGCGGCCCACGCCGGGCAGGGCGTGCTGCACCCGGACGCCGTGGGGTTCGAGCTGTCCGGGGTCGCCGATGCCCGAGAGCATCAGCAGCTGGGGCGTGTTGATGGCGCCGCCGCAGAGGATGACCTCGCAAGCAGCGTCCAGGCGCTCGCGCCGACCCTGCCGCACCACGGTGACGCCGGTGGCCGCGCCGCCGGCCAGCGTCACGCTCTCGACCATGCAGTCGGTCAGGACCGTCAGGTTGCGCCGACCCATGACCGGGTGCAGGAAGGCCCGCGAACTGGAAAGCCGCGTGCCCTGGCGCTGGTTCACGTCCCACACGCCGAAGCCGTCCTGCTCGGGTCCGTTGAAGTCGTCCGTGGCGCGATGCCCGGCCGCCTGCGCGGCCTGCACGAAGGCGCGGGTCAGCGGGTTCACGCTGCGCGGCTGCTGGACATCGAGTTCGCCGTCCCGGCCATGAAGACCGCAGTCGCCCCACAGCCGGCGTTCGTGGCGCTTGAAGAAGGGAAGCACGCCCTCGTAGCCCCATCCCGGGTTGCCCGCCGCTGCCCAGGCGTCGTAGTCGCTTCGGTGGCCGCGGATGTAGACGCCGCCGTTGACCGAGCTGCACCCGCCCAGCAGCTTGCCGCGCGGGCACGGAATGGGGCGGCTGCCCACGCCCCGGCCCCCGGTGAAGCTGTACTGCCAGTTGTAGCGGGCGTGCGGCAGCAGGAACACGTTGCCGATCGGCAGCGTGGCCTTCACATTGGTGGGAAAGCCCAGATCGGACGGGCCTGCCTCCAGCAGGGCCACCTTCAGATCCGGATTCGCCGACAGCCGGTTGGCGATCACGCAGCCGGCGGATCCGCCGCCGACGATGATGTAGTCGAAGCCTTGCATGGAATCGGGTCTCGTTGGGGGGCGCTCAGACGCCCAGGTGCTCTTCCAGCACGTCGGGGCGCTGGCGCAATTCGGCCGAGGTGCTGCGCACGGCGGCAGTTCCTCGGCCCATGACGATGACCTCGTCGCAGGTGTCGAACACGGTCTCCAGCCGCTGATCGACGACGATGGCGGTCACACCGCTCGAACGCAGGCGCTGCAGCAGGTCGACCACTTCGTCGACGATCTTCGGGGCGAGGCCCTCGGTGGGCTCGTCCAGCAGCAGCAGTCGCGGCTGGCACAGCAGTGCCCGGGCGATGGCCAGCATCTGCTGCTCGCCGCCGGACAGGCCGCCGCCGGGGGCGCGCGCCCGCTCGGCCAGCCGCGGAAACATCGCCAGCACGTCGCCCACGCCCCAGCGCTGGGGCTTGCCCCGGTTCAGGCGTGCTGCGAGCTGCAGGTTCTCGGTGACCGACAGGCTGCGGAAGATGCCCTTGCGGTCGAGCACCAGGGCGACGCCCGAGCGTGCGATTTCCGGTGTGCCCCAGCGGGTGATGTCCTGGCCACCGAGTGCGATGGCGCCTGCCGTGGGCCGCACCGGCCCGGCGATGGCCTTGAGCAGGGTGGTCTTGCCCACGCCGTTGCGACCCAGGATGCCCAGGAAGTCGCCCTGCTTCACCGAAAGGCTCATGTCCTCCAGCACGGCGAACTGGGAATAGCCGGCGAAGAGCCCGGTGACCTCAAGCACGATGGGCTCCCTTCAGATAGGCGCTCTGCACCCGCGAATCGGCCTTGATCTGCGCCGGCGTTCCGTCGGAGATGATGCTGCCGCGTTCCAGCACGACCACCCGGTGCGCGACGCTGTCGACCACGCTCAGGTCGTGCTCGACGATGACCACCGTCAAGCCCTGCAGCAGTTCGGTCATCAGCTCGATGATGACGGCCGTCTCCGAGTGGCTCATGCCGGCCGTGGGTTCGTCCAGCAGCACGATCTTCGGCTCCATCGCCAGCGTGATGGCCAGCTCGAGCTGTCGCTGCTCGCCGTAGGACAGTTCGCTGGCCATGGCGTCGCCACGGCGCTGGATGTTCACCCGGCGCAACCAGTGCGCAGCCCTGTCGTTGAGCACGGCATCCGAGTCGGCACGCCTCCACAAGCTCCAGTTGCGCCGCCCCTCTCGGTGCTGCACGCCCAGGCGCACGTTCTCCAGCAGGGAAAGTCTCGGAAAGATGTTGGTCTTCTGGAAGCTGCGGCCCACGCCAAGCGACGCACGCCGCAGGGCCGACGCGTGGCTGACGTCGTGGCCGCCCAGCACGATGCGCCCGGCACTCAGCGCCAGCCGGCCGCTGATCAGGTTGAGCAGCGTCGTCTTGCCCGCCCCGTTGGGTCCGAGCAGCGCACAGCGCTGCGCCAGCGGGACGCTCAGGTCCACGCCGTCCACTGCGGTGAAGTCCCCGAAGCGCTTGCTCACGCCGGTGAGTTCGATGGCATCGCTCATGCCTTGTCCTCCGGGTCCGCCCGCCGCGGGACGGGCCCGCCGCGCGCCGCCTGACCAGAAGGGATGCGGCCGGGAGTCAGCCGGCCCAGGCGGTCGCGCACGATCTGCACCAGCCCCTGGGGTGCGAACATCACCAGCACGATGAAGGTCAGGCCCACGAAGAGGCGCCAGTGGTCGGTGTAGCCCACCGCCAGATGGGACACGCCGACGAAGAGCACCGCACCGACGATGGGGCCGAGCAGCGTGGCGGTGCCGCCGAGGATGACCATCAGGATGGCCTCGCCCGACACCGTCCAGAACAGCGCGCCCGGACCGACGAAGCCGAACAAGGCGGCGTTCAGGTAGCCGGCGATGCCGCCGATGGCGCCCGAGATGACGAAGCCGGCCAGCTTGTAGCGCTGCGTGTCGTAGCCCAGCACGGTCATGCGCTCCTCGTTCTCGCGGATGCCGGCGAACACCGCTCCCAGGCGGGAGCGCGACAGCCGGTGCACGAAGGCGACCACCCCGACGAAGACCGCCAGCACCAGCAGGAAGTAGCCGGCGTCCGTGTTCAGGTTCAGGCCCGTCGACTCGGTGAGGATGGCCGGCAGGCGCGGGCGCGGCACGCCGCTCAGTCCGTTCACGCCCCCTGTCCACCGGTCATCGGCCACGACCAGCACGTACAGCAGTTGGGCGAAGGTCAGCGTGATCATCGTGAAGGCGATCTCCCGCGTCTTCAGGGCGATCCAGCCGAAGATGCCTGCGATGGCCGCGGTGGCCAGCACCGTGAGCACCAGCGATGGCAGCAGCGACGGCGTGAGCTTCATCAGCAAGAGCGCACCCAGATAACCACCCAGGCCGAAGAAGGCGCTGAAGCCGAAGTTCACCAGCCCGAGCAGACCGATCTGGACATACAGCCCCACCGCCATGATCGCGAAGACCAGGATGTCGGCGGTGAACTCGGTGCCCGAGCCCTTGGAGAAGACCGGCACGCACAGCAGGGCTCCCAGGGTGAGCAGCAAGAGGCCGGTGCGCAACCGGCGTACGCTCGAGTTCGCGTTCATGTTCCTTCTGCCTTGCCGAGCAGCCCGTGCGGGCGCAGCAGCAGCACCGCGGTGAGCACCGCATACATCACCGCCGGCGCATAGCCGGCCACGAAGACCTGGCCCAGCGTCAGCGCATAGCCGATCAGCAGGCTGGCCAGCAGCGAGCCGAGCACCGAGCCCAACCCGCCGATGACCACGACCACCAGGCAGGACACCAGCACCTCGTCGCCCATGCCCGGAAACGCGTTGACGATGGGGATGGCGACGTAGCCTGCGGCACCGGCCAATCCGGCGCCGGCGAGAAAGACGATGCTGAACACCGAGGTCACTCGCATGCCCAGCAGCTCGGAGGCCTCGCGGTCATCCACCGCGGCGCGCACCGCCGTGCCCAGCGGCGTGCGCACCAGGCCGAGGAAAAGGGCCGCGCTGACGGCCACGGCGAAAGCCACCAGGAACAGCCGGTAGGACTCCAGGCTCGCGCCGAGGAAGTCGTAGGAGTGGCTCAGCCAGGACGGGCGGGGGAGGCTTCTGATCTCGCCGCCCCAGATGATGCGCACCAGCTCGTCGAAGACGAAGATCAACCCGAAGGACACGAGCATCTGCGCGAACGGGCCGCGCGGATACAGGCGCCGGAAGAGCGTCTTCTCCACCAGCCAACCCACCAGCGCCGCCGACACCACGGCCACCCCCAGCCCCGCGGCGAAGGACCCCGTCCGCTGGGCGACCGTGAGTCCCGCGAAGGCCCCGATCATGTAGAAGGAGCCATGCGCCATGTTGACCACGCGCATCAGGCCGAAACTCAGCGTGAGGCCGGCGGAGATGACGAACAGCAGCAAGCCCGCCTGCAGCCCGTTGACCCCGTATTCGATTGCGCTGGCGAGATTCATCCCGGCCGCCCCCTCAGTCCCAGCTCAGCTTGCAGGAGTCGTCCGGATCCTGGACCTTCTCGAAGGTGCCCAGCACATCGTGGCCGTAGGCCCCGTTGGCCCGCTTGACGACCTTGGTGATGTAGATGTTCTGGATCACGTTGCCGTCCTTGGGGTCGATGCGGAAGAAGCCGCGGGGGCTGTCCACATCGACCGTCACCATCGCCTGGCGCACCGCCTTGCGGTCAGACAGGTTGCCGTTCATGCGCTTGACCGTCTCGATGATCAGGCGCATGGAGTCGTAGCCGGCCACGTCCACCGCAGCGGGCGCGCGGTTGTAGCGCTTCTTGTAGGCGGCGACGAAGGCCTGGTTGCGCGGGGTGTTCATGCCGCTCACGTAGTGGCCCGACCCGATCACGCCCAGTGCGTTGTCCTTCAAGGCGTCGAAGAAGAACTCGTCGGCGTTGCTCTGGGGGCCGGCCTGCAGGGGCTTGAGCCGCGCCTGGGCGTACTGGTTGATGAAGTTCACCGTACCGCTGCCGGGGATGAAGTTCCAGACCACGTCCACGTTGTCCAGGCCGCGCAGCTTGGTCATGACGCTGGCGAAGTCGGCCGTGCCCATGGCCGGCCATTGCTCGTCCACCACCGTGCCGCCGGCCTTGCGAAAGCCGTCGGCGAAGGCGCCACCCATCTGCTTGCCGGCCACGTAGTTGGAGGCCACCACCGCTGCGCGCTTGCCCAGGTTCTGGGCGGCGTACTGGCCCATCGGGTGGTTCCACTGCCAGTTGGAGAAGGACGTGCGGATCGTGTAGGGGCTGCAGAGCTCGCGCGTCAGCTCGTCGTTGCCGGCGTTGGCGATCAGCAGGAAGGTCTTGGAGCGGTGGACCTCGTCGCGGATGGCCGCGGCCACGTGCGAGGCGACGGGACCGATCAGGAAGTCCACCTTCTCGTCCTTGACGTAGCGCCGAACGAGCTGCAGCGCCACCCGGGGATCGTTCTTGTCGTCTTCCTTGACGAGGACGATCTTGCGGCCCGCCACGCTGCCGCCGGCTTCCTCGATGGCCAGGTTGATGCCGTCCAGGATGGCGTTGCCGTACACCCCCATGACCTGCGAGAACGACAGCACCGTGCCGATCTTCAGGTCCTCCGATGCGGTGGCCGTTCCGGCGACCAGGGCGAGTCCGACGGCCGCGGCTGTGCCGGCGCGGCGGAATGCGGGAAGGGCTGTCTTGCGGGTCATGAAGGTCTCCTGTTGTGTTGGACTGCAGGTGCGCGGATCACTGGTCGAACTTGACCATCACCGCCTTGGTCTCGAGGTACTCGTGCACATGCTCGTTGCCGGACTCGCGGCCGAAGCCGCTTGCCTTGAAGCCGCCGAAGGGAACCGCCGGGTCGAGCACCTGGTAGCAGTTCACCCAGACGGTTCCGGTGCGCAGGCCCTTGGCCACGCGGTGGGCGTTGTTCAGGTCGCGGGTCCAGACGCCCCCGCCCAGTCCGTATTCGGAATCGTTGCCACGCGCGACCGCCTCTTCCAGCGTGTCGAAGGGCAGCACGGCCGCAACCGGGCCGAAGATCTCCTCGCGGGCGATGCGCATGTCGTCGCGAACGTCCACGAAGAGGGTGGGCGGCACGAAGTAGCCATTGGCCAGCGCCCCGTCGGTCAGTCGGGCGCCGCCGGCGATGGCCCGTGCGCCCTGCGACTTGCCGATGTCCAGATAGCCGCACACCCGCTGCATCTGCTCGGCCGAGACCAGCGGCCCCATCTGGGTCTCGGGGTCCAGCGGATCGCCCACCCGGATCCCGCGAGCGAAGGCGGCCACCCGCTCGACGAACTCGTCGTGGATGGCGCGCTGGACGAAAAGACGGGTTCCGGCGCTGCAGATCTGGCCGGAGTTGGTGTACACGGCCATTGCCGCGCCGGCGACGGCCAGGTCGAGGTTGGCATCGGCGAAGACGATGTTGGCCGACTTGCCGCCCAGCTCCATCGACAGCCGCTTGAGGTTGCCCGCCGAGGCGCGGACGATCTTCTGCCCGACCTCGGTGGAGCCGGTGAACGCGATCTTGTCGACCCCCGGGTGCTCGGCCAGCGCCGCGCCGGCGTCGCCCAGGCCGGTCACCACATTGACCACGCCCTCGGGGATGCCGGCCTCCATGCACAGTTCGGCCAGGCGCAGCGGCGACAGTGGCGCCTGCTCGGCCGGCTTGAGAACCACCGTGCATCCGGTGGCCAGCACCGGGCACAGTTTCCAGATGGCCATGCCGATCGGGCCGTTCCAGGGGTTGATCGCCCCGACCACGCCGACCGGCTCCTTCAGCGTGTAGGTGAGCGAATCGCGCGGCATGAAGGAGCTCGTGATCGTCTCGCCGTGGGTCGACGTGGCCAGCCCCGCGTAGTAGCGCAGCAGCGCCGCGCCGCGCTTGCGCCCGAGCGTCGTGCGCGCGATGGGCGCGCCCAGGTCCAGGGTGTCCAGCATCGCGAGCTCGTCGTAGTGACGCTCCACCAGGTCGGCCAGACGCAGCATTGCGTGCTGCCGATCCAGCGGGCTCCAGCGGCTCCACGGCCCCTCGAAAGCCCTGCGGGCGGCGCGCACTGCCAGGTCGATGTCCTCGGCGCCTGCCTGCGCCACCTGTGCCAGCACCTGGCCAGTGGCGGGGTTGATCGTCTCGAAGGTCTTGCCTGAGGCGGCTGCAAGGTGGCGGCCGTCGATGAACAGCCGCTTGGGGCCTCCGCGGAGGAAGCCGGGCAGTGCAGGCGCTGTGGTGTCAGGCATGGGTGGGCAATCCGGTTGGGGTCTCGGACACGAGCCGAGGGTCCAGGAAGGGGTGGGCGTCGGTGCGACCGCGGGTCGGGTCAGGTGGGGCGCGTCCTGCGTGGCGGTGCGGCGTCGGGGCGCACCGACGCGGGATGCCCTGCGGCAGTGGCCGTGGGCCTTCTGTCCTGTCTCCTTCGGCGTGGCGCGGTGCGCTCTCGCTCTTGTTGATCAGGATCAATGTAGAACCATTGGACCAACCAATGAATTCGAAACGGGATCCGCCTATTCAGAAACCGGAAAAGATGCCCGGCCCGAAAGCCAGCGTGGCTGGCGGCTTCGCTGCGGTGAAGGGGCCGTCAGACCCAGCCGCGGTCGATGAAGGTCTTGCGGGTGCTGTCGGCGCCCACGCCCTGCGCGATTTCGCGCAGCACGTCGAGGAAGCGGGACTGCGCCCGTGTGGGCCGCCAGCTCTGCCGAAGCGTGACGCCGATGGTGAGCATGCTGCCCGTGAGCGGCTCGCCGATGCGCACCAGCAGCCCGGTGCGGATCTGCAGGGCAACCTGGTCGGGCATGGCCAGCGTGAGCAGGTCGCTGCTGGTGAGCAGGCGGCCGATGATCATGATCGAGCCGCATTCGATCGGGACCTGCGGGTGCACCGCCGGGAACAGCCGCTCCCATTCGGCGCGCAGCGGCGAGCCGGCCGGCGCGATGATCCACGGATGGCGCGCCAGGGCGTCCGCAGGTGGGTCCCGGCGGCCCGCCAGCGCGTGCTGGCGCCCCGCCACGATCACCGGCGCTTCGGTGTAGAGGGGGCGGGTGGACAGGTCCGGGGCGGCATCGGGCGGTACCTCGCCGACGACCATGTCGATGTGGCCATCGCGCAGCGACTCCACCAGTTCGCCCCAGCTGCCCTCCTGGATGCGGTAGCCGGCCGGGTACTGCTCGGCGACCAGCCGCGCCATCGCCTCGGGAACGAGGAAGGCGCGCGCCAGCGGCGTGGTGCCGATGGCGATCACCGGGTTGTGCGGGTCCAGGCCCAGCTCGGACAGCGCGGCTTCCAGCTCGGCGATGGCCAGCCGGCAACTGCGGGCGAAGCGGCGACCGGCGAAGTTGATCTGCACGCCGCGCCCGCGGCGCTCGACCAGCTTTCGGGCCAGCGCGTCTTCCAACTCCCGCACGCCCCGGTGAACCGCGGCCGGCGATAGGCCCAGCCGTTCGGACGCGGCCGAGAAGCCGCCGGCGTCGAACAGGCCGAGGAAGGCGCGCAGGTGCGTCATCGTCAGCCGACGGTCGGGCTCGAAGTCGGCGCCGGCGACCAGGCGGCTGCCCGCGCCGAGGTGGCGCATGCAGGCCTTCGCCCGATCCAGGACCATCGACCCCAGGACCGTGGGCACCATGCCTTCGGAGCGGCGCTCGAACAGGACTTCGCCCAGCTGGTGCTCCAGCTTGAGGATGCCCTGGGTAAGCGCGGGCTGGCTGAGGTTCACCGCCGCCGCGGCCGCGCTGATGCTCCCGTGCTCCTGCACCGACAGCAGCCCTCGCAGGTGCCGCAGGTTGAGGTCGAAGGCGGTCGTCATCGCCGCGGCGGCAGCGTCGTCGGGGTTGGGATTCATGTTTTCCATGCTGCTGCGGGCACTATAAGAGTAAGCCCTGAGACTTCCGCTTCTTGAATGCGTGGAACCCGCATTGAATTCGGCTGGCCGGGGGAGGCTCCTAACATCGGCCGCAGACGGACCCGGTCCGTGAGCACAGCAGACCGGCACCGCAGCGATGTCCGGCAGACCTTGGAGACAGGATGTTCCTGCGCAACATGTGGTACGTGGCCGCCTTCTCGGCCGACGTCCAGCCCGGCAAGTGCCTCGCACGCCGCTTCCTGGACGAGCCTGTCGTGCTGTTCCGAACCCAGGCGGGGCGGCTGAGTGCGCTGATCGACCGCTGCTCGCACCGGGCCATGCCACTCAGCGCGGGGCATGTGGATGGCGAGGTCATCCGCTGCGCGTATCACGGCCTCGAGTTCTCGGCCACCGGCGCCTGCGAGCGCATTCCGGGCCAGCAGCGCATCCCCGTGGCGGCCCATGTGCGCGCCTACCCCGTGGTCGAGCGCGACGCGCTGATCTGGATCTGGATGGGCGATCCGGACAAGGCCGACCCACAGGCCATCATGGCCAACCCCGAACACCAGGACCCGGCGTGGAGCTGGCGCCCTTACACGATGCACGTGAAGGCGAACTGGCAACTGCTCGTGGACAACATCCTGGACCTCACCCACGTGGCCTACATCCATGCCAACACCATCGGCGGCAGCCCGCAGACCCACTTCAGCGCCGATGTGAGCGTCCAGTTCGACGGCGAACAGGTGACCTTGCTGCGCAAGATGCCCGATTCCGTGCCACCGCGCACCTACGTCGCCGCGGGCGGCTTCAAGGGCCGTGTGGACCGCTGGCAGCAGGTGCAGTACCGACCCGCCGGCGGCAACGTGCTGAGGGTGAATGCCGGCGCCTGCGACGTGGGCACCGGTGCCTACGAGGGCCGCCGCGACAACGGCTTCGTGCTGCTCAACGTGCATGGCGTGACACCGGAGACGGCCACCACCACCCACTACATCTGGACGATCTGCACCAACGCAGCGCGCGAGTCCGGCGTGCCGGAGCTTCTGTTCGACCAGTTCCACGAAACCATCTGCGAGGACGAACGCGCCCTTCAGGCGCAGCAAAGCCGCATCAGCGACACCCCGGACATGCGCTTCGTCGGAATCTCCAGCGACGGGGCGGTCAACCGGGCTCGCATGCTGCTGGACGCGATGCAGCAGGCGGAGGCCGCTGCGCAGCACCAGACCGTGGCGGATGCCGCGGTCCGGCTGCCCGCCTGACGGGCCGGGCCACGTCGCCACCCATCCACGGGGCGGTGCCAGCCGGCCCTTCGATTTCACTGAGGGGCGCAGGCCGCCCGATTGAGAAGCCAACAATGAAGCAGGAAGACAGCGTCGATCTGACGCGGGTGGGCCCGGGTACGGTGATGGGCGAGTTCATGCGTCAGTACTGGATGCCCGCGGCGATGTCCTCGGAGGTGCGGCAGGACGGAGACCCGGTGCGGCTGATGCTGCTGGGCGAGAAGCTCGTCGCCTTCCGCGATTCGCAAGGCCGGGTGGGCATCCTCGACCACCGGTGCCCGCACCGCTGTGCGTCGCTGTTTCTGGGCCGCAACGAATCCAGCGGCCTGCGCTGCGTCTATCACGGGTGGAAGTTCGACGTGACGGGGCGCTGCGTGGACATGCCCAACGTACCCCCTCGCATGGACTTCAAGGACAAGGTGCAGGCCAAGGCCTACCGGACGGCCGAGCGCAACGGGCTGATCTGGGTCTACATGGGGCGGGAGCAAGCCTCGCCGCCGCCACTGCCCTGGATCGAAGCCAGTCTCGTACCCAACCCGGACATCTGGTGCCTGCAGCGCGAGTGCAACTGGCTGCAGGCGCTGGAGGGCGACATCGACACCTCGCACGTCGGCTTCCTGCATGTGGGCATGCTGCAGCCTGACGACCTGCCCGAGGACCACCCGATGCGTCCGACGGTGCTCAACCGCACGCCCGAATACGAGGTGAGAGCCACGCGCTGGGGTGCGATGTACGGCGGCTACCGCCCCAATCCGGACGGCCAGATGTCCTGGCGCGTCGCGCATTTCATGTTTCCCTTCTGGACCCAGACCCCCAATGCCCGCTTCTCCACCCGGGCTATCGCCCGCGCCTGGGTGCCCATGGACGACGAGCACAGCATGCTCTTCGACATCTCGGGCGGCGTGGACGAAGGCAACCCGGCCTACATCTCCACCCGCAGGAACGGCGATCCGCTGTTCGAGAAGTTCGTCTATGAACCCAACACCACCGACTGGTACGGGCGCTGGCGCTGCCGGGACCGGGCCGACAGCGACTGGGGCATCGACCGCGAGTCCCAGCGCAACGGCACCCAGTACACCGGCATCGCCAACATCACCATCCAGGACCAGGCGGTGACCGAAAGCATGGGGCCCATCACCGACCATGCGTTCGAGAACCTGGCGCCCACCGACCAGATGATCGCCCGCACGCGGCGTCTCGTGCTGCAGGCGGCGCGTGCGTGGCGCGACCAGGGCACCTTGCCACCGGGGTCGCACGAGCCCGATGTCTTCCTGGGTGCACGGGCCGGATCCTTCCTGCACGACCCTTCCGCTTCGCTCGACGAGGCCTACCGTGCGCAGCTCGAAGGCGCGGTCCGCTGGACCCAGGAGGCCTGACGCGATGAAAGCCCGCATCCGATCCATCGGCTGGGAAGCCGACCATGTGCTGTGCTTCCGGCTGGAGCCCTTGCCGGGAGCGCACTTCCCGCCCTTCACCGCGGGAGGGCACATCGAGCTGGCCCTCAAGCCCGGCCTGAGCCGCAGCTATTCGCTGCTCAACGACCCGGCCGAGACCGACGTCTACGTGATCGGCGTGCAGCTCGATCCGGCCAGCCGCGGAGGCTCCCAGCACATCCACGAGCACTGGCGGGCCGGCCAGGTGGTCGAGGTCTGCGAGCCGCGCAACCACTTCCCGTTGAACGAGGATGCCGAGCTGAGCATCCTGGTGGCCGGCGGCATCGGCATCACGCCGATGCTGTCGATGATCGCGCGCCTGCAACGCCTGGGCAGGCGCTGGGAGCTGCACTACGCGGTGCGCAGCCGCAGCCGCGCGGCGTTCCTGGACCGACTGGGCGGGTACGCACAGGTTCACCTGACGGTCGATGACGAACCGGCCACGCCACGCCTGGATCTGGCCGGCCTGGTGGACTCGGCCCCTGCGGGTGCCCACCTGTACTGCTGCGGCCCTGCGGGCATGCTCAGCGCCTTCCGGGAACAGGGCGCGCGCCTGGGCGATCGCCTGCACTACGAGTACTTCTCGTCGGACGCCCCCGTGGCCAACGAAGGCGGCTATCAGCTGCTGCTGCAGCGAAGCGGCAAGCGGGTGGAAGTCGCCCCAGGGGAGACCATGCTGGACGCCTTGCTGGGCGCTGGCGTGGACGTCGGCTTCGCCTGCTATGAGGGGGTCTGCGGCAGCTGCCGCGTGACGGTGCTCGAGGGTGTTCCCGACCACCGTGACAGCTTCCTCACGCCGCAGGAGCGGGACGCCAACACCGCGGTGATGCCCTGCTGCTCGGGCGCCCGGTCGTCCGTGCTCACCCTTGACCTCTGAGCGTCCACCCGCCCACGCTGCGCTCCCCCCACCCGGTCCATCGACATGTCATCCGTTGCGAAGAAGGCCTCCGTCCGGTTCGATTTTTCAGGGCAATCGGTGCTGGTCACCGGCGCGGGCCGGGGGGTGGGCGAGGTCATTGCCCGTCTCTTCCATGGCGCCGGTGCCCGCGTGGCGCTGGCCGACGTCAACGTCGAGGCCGTGCGCGCCGTCGCGCACGCCCTCGATCCGAGCGGCGACACCGCGCAGCCGCTGATGCTGGACGTGCGTCGCAAGGCCGATTTCGAAGCCGCCCGCGACCGCATCGCGCAGGACTGGGGGCGCGTGGACATCGTGATCAACAACGCTGGGTTCGCCAAGCGCACGCCGGTCCGGGAGATCACCCCCGAGGAGTTCGACGACATCGTGGCCATCAACATGCGCAGCGTCTTCCTGAGCTGCCAGGTGTTCTGCGAGCACATGAGCGCCCACGGCCACGGGCGCATCGTCAACGTCACGTCGCTGGCGGGCCAGAACGGCGGCACGGTGGCCTCGGCGCACTACGCAGCGGCCAAGGCGGGCGCGACGATGCTGTCCAAGTACTTCGCCCAGCAGATGGCCGGCACCGGCGTGACGGTCAACGCCATTTCCCCCGGCCCGATTTCCACCGCCAAGGCACGCCTGTCGCCTGAGCAGATCGACCGCATCGAGAAGCTGGTCCCAGTCGGCCGTTTCGGAGAGGCTTCTGAGATCGCCGCGGCCGCGGCGCTGCTCGCATCCGACCAGGGTGGCTTCTTCCTCGGCGCCACCTTCGACCTCAACGGCGGGCTGCTGATGCGCTGAGGGGAGGGCGGTGGCGGCGTGCAGGGCCTGCCACCGGACCCAGTTCCCTCACATGCTCCTGCGGTACTGCCCACCCACCTCGAACAGCGCCTGGGTGATCTGCCCCAGGCTCAGCACCCGCACCGCGTCCATCAGCACCTCGAACACGTTGCGGTTGTCCATCACCGCCGCTTTCAGCCGGGCCAGCATGGCCGGTGCCTCGGCGGCATGGCGGGCGTGGAAGTCGGCGAGGCGCTCGAGCTGCGAGCGCTTCTCCTCCTCGGTGCTGCGGGCGAGCTCGATGGTCTCGGGCACCGCATCGCCCTTGGGGTTGCGGAAGGTGTTCACGCCGATGATCGGGAGCTCGCCGGTGTGCTTGAGCATCTCGTAGTGCATCGACTCTTCCTGGATCTTGCTGCGCTGGTAGCCGGTCTCCATCGCGCCGAGCACGCCGCCGCGCTCGGCGATCTTCTCGAACTCGGCGAGCACGGCTTCCTCCACCAGCTCGGTGAGTTCGTCGATGACGAAGGCGCCCTGGTTGGGGTTCTCGTTCTTCGCCAGTCCCCACTCGCGGTTGATCACCAGCTGGATGGCCATGGCGCGGCGCACGCTCTCCTCGGTGGGCGTGGTGATGGCCTCGTCGTAGGCGTTGGTGTGCAGGGAGTTGCAGTTGTCGTAGACCGCGATCAGCGCCTGCAGCGTGGTGCGGATGTCGTTGAAGGCGATCTCCTGCGCGTGCAGGCTGCGCCCGCTGGTCTGCACGTGGTACTTGAGCTTCTGGCTGCGCTCGTTGGCCCCATACCGGTCGCGCATGGCCACGGCCCAGATGCGCCGGGCCACGCGGCCCAGCACCGTGTACTCCGGGTCCATGCCGTTGCTGAAGAAGAAGCTCAGGTTGGGCGCGAAGTCGTCGATGTGCATGCCGCGCGCGAGATAGGCCTCCACGAAGGTGAAGCCGTTGCTGAGCGTGAAGGCCAGCTGGCTGATCGGGTTGGCCCCGGCCTCGGCGATGTGATAGCCCGAGATGCTCACCGAGTAGAAGTTGCGCACCTGGTGGTGCACGAAGTGCTCGGCGATGTCGCCCATCACCTTCAGGCTGAACTCGGTGGAGAAGATGCAGGTGTTCTGGCCCTGGTCCTCCTTGAGGATGTCGGCCTGCACCGTGCCGCGCACGTTGGCCAGCGTCCAGGCGCGGATCTTCTGCGCCTCGTCGTCGGTGGGCTCGCGGCCGTTGTCAGAGCGGAACTTGTCGAGCTGCTGGTCGATCGCGGTGTTCATGAACATCGCCAGGATGGACGGCGCCGGGCCGTTGATCGTCATGCTGACCGACGTGGTCGGGCTGCACAGGTCGAAGCCGCCGTACAGCACCTTCATGTCCTCGAGCGTGGCGATGCTCACGCCCGAGTTGCCCACCTTGCCGTAGATGTCCGGGCGCAGGTCGGGGTCGTGGCCGTAGAGGGTGACCGAGTCGAAGGCGGTGGACAGGCGCTTGGCCGGCATGCCTTCGCTCACCACCTTGAAGCGGCGGTTGGTGCGGAAGGCATCGCCTTCGCCGGCGAACATGCGGGTGGGATCCTCGCCCTCGCGCTTGAAGGCGAAGACGCCGGCGGTGTAGGGGAAGCTGCCCGGAACGTTCTCGAGCATCAGCCACTTCAGCCGCTCGCCGTGGTCCTCGTAGCGCGGCAGGGCGACCTTGCGAATGGTGCTGCCCGCAAGCGTGGTGTGGGTCAGGCGGGTGCGGATCTCGCTGTCGCGGATCTTCACCACGTATTCCTCGCCGGCATAGGCGCGCTGCAGGTCGTCCCACATGGCCAGCAGCTTGCGGGCGGCGGGCTCCAGGCGTGCGTCGCGCAGCGCGGCCTGGCCCTCCAGGGCATCGCGGGCACGGTGCTTCTCGGGCACGGCCTCCTGCAGCATGCGGGCGCTCTCGCGCAGCTGCTGCAGCTCGCGGGCGAGCCGGACCTGCTCGCCCACCCGGCGCTTGTAGCCGCGCACGGTGTCGGCGATGTCGGCCAGGTAGCGCACCCGGGCGCCCGGCACGATGGGCGTCTGGTGGGTGCTGTGGCGGGTGGCCACCGCGGGCAGGCGGCTCGCGGCCAGCGGCAGGCCCAGCTCGCCGAGCTGTGGCTTCATCGCCTGGTAGAGGGCGGTGACGCCGTCGTCGTTGAAGCGGCTGGCCATGGTGCCGAAGACCGGCATGGCCTCGGTCTTCTCGCTCCAGGCCTCGCGGTTGCGCTGCACCTGCTTGGCCACGTCGCGCAGCGCGTCGGCCGCGCCCTTGCGGTCGAACTTGTTGATGGCCACGAAGGCCGCGAAGTCCAGCATGTCGATCTTCTCGAGCTGGCTGGCGGCGCCGAACTCGGGCGTCATCACGTACACCGGCACATCCACCAGCGGCACGATGGCCGCATCGCCCTGGCCGATGCCGGAGGTCTCCACCACGATGAGGTCGAAGCCCGCGGCGCGGCAGGCGAGCAGCACGTCGGGCAGGGCCTGGCTCACTTCGCTGCCGAAGTCGCGGGTGGCCAGGCTGCGCATGAAGACACGGGCCCCTCGGTCGGCGGGTACGCCGACCGATCCCCCGGCGGGGGTCGGGCCGGCTTGGGGCGCAGCGGCGCTCGGCCCGCCCGCGGCGCCGGTCTGCCACGGTCCGATGGCGTTCATGCGGATGCGGTCGCCCAGCAGGGCGCCGCCGCTCTTGCGACGGCTCGGGTCGATGCTGATGACCGCGATGCGAAGGGCGTCGCCCTGGTCCAGGCGGATGCGGCGGATGAGCTCGTCGGTGAGGCTGGACTTGCCCGCCCCGCCGGTGCCGGTGATGCCGATCACCGGAATGCGCGGCCCGGCAGCGGCCGCGGCGGCAAGCGACGCGCGCAGTTCGGCCGATGCATGGCCGTTCTCCAGCGCCGTGAGCGTGCGGGCGAGCGCGCGCCAGGCGGCGTCGGTGTGGCCCTGCACCGCGGCGGCGTCGGCGGGCACGCCGTGCTGCAGCGCGCGGTCGCAGCGCATCAGCATCTCGCCGATCATGCCGTTCAGGCCCATGCGCTGGCCGTCTTCGGGGCTGTAGATGCGCACGCCCTGCTCGGCCAGCGCGCGCACCTCGGCCGGCACGATCACGCCGCCGCCGCCGCCGAAGACCTGCACATCGGTGGCGCCGCGCTCGCGCAGCAGCTGCACCATGTAGCTGAAGTACTCGACATGGCCGCCCTGGTAGCTGCTGACCGCGATGCCCTGCACATCCTCCTGCAGCGCGGCGGTGACGACCTCGTCGACGCTGCGGTTGTGGCCGAGGTGGATCACCTCGGCGCCCATGCCCTGCAGGATGCGCCGCATGATGTTGATGGCCGCGTCGTGGCCGTCGAAGAGGCTCGCCGCGGTGACGAAGCGCACCTTGTGCGTCGGGCGGTAGCGTGCAAGCGCCTGGTACTCGGCAGACAGATCGGTCATCGGGCGGTTCTCGGGCTGGGTGGGGGCGATGGGGTCCGGCGAGGGCTGTCCCGGCAGGGGCGGCCACCGCATTCCATCTTAATTGACGTATACGTCAATCGGAACGGGGGAGTCCCCGGGTCGGACTTCGATCGGGTTCCGGTCGGGACGGCCTCGAGAGGCCCGGCACGTGTCTTGCGGAGCATCCCGCGATGCCCACCCGCACCCGTCCCGTCGTGCGCAGGCCTGCGCCCCTGGTGGCGGCGGCCGCTGCGCCCGTTGCCGGCGCAGGCGCCGCCCCGCACGCACCGCTGCGGGTGCTGCTGATCGACGACGGTGCGCACCGCACGGCGTTGATCCGCGACGAACTTGCGCGCCAGGGCTGTGATGTGGTGGGCGTGATCGAGCAGGCCACGCTGATCCACGACTGCGTGATGCGCCTGGCGCCGGATGTGGTGATCGTCGACAGCGAATCGCCCACCCGCGACACCCTGGAGCACCTGGCCTTGATGGGCAGCCGCAGCCCCCGCCCGGTGGTGGTGTTCTCCGAGTCGGATGCCGAGGACCCGATGCGGGCGGCGCTGAAGGCCGGCGTCAGTGCGTATGTGGTGGCGGGCCTGCGCGCCGAGCGCCTCGCGCCGGTGCTGCGCGTGGCCATCGCGCGCTATGAGCAGGAGGCCGAGCGGCGTGCGCAGCTCGACGGGCTGAGCGCTCAGCTCGCGCAGCGCAAGACCATCGAACGCGCCAAGGGCCTGCTGATGAAGAGCGCCGGCCTCGATGAGGACGCGGCCTTCCAGCGCCTGCGCCGGCAGGCGATGGACCGCAGCCTCGCGCTGCACGAGGTGGCTGCCAAGGTCATCGAGGCGCACGAGCTGCGCGACGCCGGCCTGATCTGACGCCCGCATCGCCCGCACCGTCCCGGTGCGGGCACGCTGGCACGGCTCGTGCATGTGCATGCCCATGGGACCGGCAACGGCGTCGGTTCCGCACCCGGATGAATCGGGTGCAACCGAGCAAAGGCGTTCGGCAACTTCGTGCACCGCACGGAGCTTGTCGAGCGCCTTTTTTGTTTTCCGGCCCGTCTTCGAGGAGCCCCCCATGACCCCCCGCGAGGAACTGATGAACGAACCGCGCCGCCGCTTCATCCAGCAAGGCTCCGCCGCCGCTGCCGGCGTGGCCGCCGCCGCCGCGGGCCTGTCCACCGGCGCCTGGGCCCAGGGCTCGGACGCACCGGAGAAGAAGGAGGTTCGCATCGGCTTCATTCCGCTGACCGACTGCGCCTCGGTGGTCATGGCCTCGGTGCTCAAGTTCGACGAGAAGTACGGCATCAAGATCATTCCCACCAAGGAGGCGTCGTGGGCCGGCGTGCGCGACAAGCTCGTCAACGGCGAGCTCGACATGGCGCACGTGCTCTACGGCCTGGTCTACGGCGTGCACGCCGGCATCGGCGGGCCGAAGAAGGACATGGCCGTGCTGATGACGCTCAACCGCAACGGGCAGGCGCTGACGCTGTCGAAGAAGCTGGCCGACAAGGGTGCGGTCGATGGGGCGAGCCTGGCCCGGGCGATGGCCGCCGACCCGCGCGACTACACCTTCGCGCAGACCTTCCCCACCGGCACCCACGCGATGTGGCTCTACTACTGGCTGGCCACCTATGGCGTGAACCCGATGAAGGATGCCAAGGTGATCACCGTGCCGCCGCCGCAGATGGTGGCCAACATGCGCGTGGGCAACATGGATGGCTTCTGCGTGGGCGAACCCTGGAACCACCGCGCCATCGCCGACGGCATCGGCATCACCGCGGCCACCACGCAGGACGTCTGGCGGGACCACCCCGAGAAGGTGCTGGGCACCACGGGCGACTTCGTCAAGCGCAACCCGAACACCGCACGTGCGGTGATCATGGCCGTGCTCGAGGCGAGCCGCTGGATCGACGCGGGCCTGAAGAACAAGAACCAGATGGCCGAGACGATCGCCGACAAGGCCTATGTCAACACCAGCGTGGACGTCATCAACCAGCGCATCCTGGGCCGCTACCAGAACGGCCTGGGAAAGACCTGGGACGACCCGCATCACATGAAGTTCTTCGACGACGGCGCGGTGAACTTCCCCTACCTGTCCGACGGCATGTGGTTCCTCACCCAGCACAAGCGCTGGGGGCTGCTCAAGGAACACCCCAACTACCTGCAGATGGCCCAGCAGGTGAACCAGGTGGAGCTGTACCGGCAGGCCGCAGCGCAGGTGAAGGTGAGCGTGCCCAAGGAGCCGATGCGCAGCAGCAAGCTGATCGACGGCACGGTGTGGGACGGCAAGGACCCGGCGCGCTACGCCGACGGATTCAAGGTCCGGCAGACCGGCGCCTGAGCCTCTGCGCCGGCTTGCGCCTCCCCTTCTTTCGCGCTTTTTCCCGCTTCCACCCGCCGCCTTGCCGCCGAGGTCCGCCATGGTCAGTGCCGTCTTCCATTCTTCCCTCGCCACCGTGGCACCGGCCGGGGAGCAGCGTGCCGCGGCGCCGGCCGCAAGCCCGGCTTCTGGCCTGGCTGCTGCCCGGCGGCTGCCGCTGATGCAGCGCTCCGAGTTCCGCGCCTGGCTGGTCCGGCTGCTCGCGCCGGTCTTCGGCATCGGCCTGCTGGTGGGGCTCTGGGGCCTGGCGACCCTGGGCGGCAGCGGCTCCTTTCCCACGCCGGCGGCCACCTTCGAGGCGGCCGTCAAGCTCTTCTCCGACCCCTTCTACAGCAATGGCCCGAACGACCAGGGCATCGGCTGGAACGTGCTGCAGTCGCTCGAGCGGGTGGGGCTGGGCTTCGGACTGGCCGCGGTGGTGGGCATTCCGCTGGGCTTCCTGATCGGGCGCTTCGCGACGCTGAACCACATGGTCTCCCCGCTGGTGAGCCTGCTCAAGCCGGTGTCGCCACTGGCCTGGCTGCCCATCGGGCTGCTGGTATTCAAGTCGGCCAACCCGGCAGCCATCTGGACCATCTTCATCTGCTCGATCTGGCCGATGGTGCTGAACACCGCGGCCGGCGTGCAGCGCGTGCCCGAGGACTACCTGAACGTGGCCCGCGTGCTCAAGCTGAGCGAATGGAAGATCGCCACGCGCATCCTGCTGCCCGCGGTGATGCCCTACATCCTCACCGGCATCCGCCTGTCGGTGGGCACCGCCTGGCTCGTCATCGTGGCCGCCGAGATGCTCACCGGCGGCGTGGGCATCGGCTTCTGGGTCTGGGACGAGTGGAACAACCTGAACGTGGCCCACATCCTGATCGCCATCTTCGTCATCGGGCTGGTCGGCCTGCTGCTGGAGTGGGCGCTGCTCGCGGTGGCCCGCCGCTTCGACTACAGCTGATCGCTGTCGTGCCCGTCCACCGGAGCCTCCCATGATCGAAGCCACGCTCAGCCGTCCCGTCGCACCGCCCGCCGCGAGCAGCCGCACGCTGCACATCGAGCAGGTGGGCATGACCTTCCCCACCAAGCGCGGGCCCTTCGTGGCCCTGCGCGACATCGACCTGTCGGTGCAGCGCGGCGAGTTCGTCACCCTCATCGGACATTCGGGATGCGGCAAGTCCACGCTGCTCAATCTGGTGGCTGGCCTGACCACGCCGACCGCGGGCGTGCTGCTGCTCGAGGAGCGCGAGCTGAAGGGCCCGGGGCCCGACCGCGGCGTGGTGTTCCAGAACCATTCGCTGCTGCCCTGGCTCACCTGCTTCGACAACGTGCACCTGGCGGTGGAGCGGGTGTTCGGCCAGGCCGAGAACCGCCCGCAGCTCAAGGCCCGCACCGAGGCCGCGCTCGAACTGGTGGGCATGGCCCACGCCAGCGCCAAGCGCCCGCATGAGATCTCCGGCGGCATGAAGCAGCGGGTGGGCATCGCGCGGGCGCTGGCCATGCAGCCCAAGATGCTGCTGATGGACGAGCCCTTCGGCGCGCTGGATGCTCTCACCCGCGCCAGGCTGCAGGACGAGCTGATGCGCATCGTGGCCAGCACCGGTGCCACCGTGATGATGGTCACCCACGACGTCGACGAGGCGGTGCTGCTGTCCGACCGCATCGTGATGCTCACCAACGGGCCGGCGGCCACCATCGGCGAGATCCTGCGGGTGGACCTGCCGCGCCCGCGGGACCGCGTGGCCCTGGCCGAGGACCCGCGCTACGTCCACTGCCGCCGGCAGGTGCTGGACTTCCTCTACACCCGCCACGCCCATGTGGAGGCCCGGGCCTGAGCCCCGGCACCGTCGAGCCTTCGGAGTCAGTGCACATGCAGAAGTTGAAGCTGGTGGTGGTGGGCAACGGCATGGCCGGCATCCGCGCGGTGGAGGAACTGATCCGCCTGGCGCCCGAGCTCTACGACATCACCGTGTTCGGCGCCGAGCCGCACCCGAACTACAACCGCATCCTGCTGTCGCCGGTGCTGGCGGGCGAGCAGACGGTGCAGGAGATCGTGCTCAACCCGCTGGCCTGGTATGCCGAGCACGGCATCACGCTGCACACCGGCCGCAAGGTGGTGTCGGTGGATCGCCGCGCACGCATCGTGCGGGCCGATGACGGCACCGAGGCGCCCTATGACCGGCTGCTGCTGGCCACCGGCTCCCACCCCTTCATCCTGCCGGTGCCCGGCAAGGACCTGAAGGGCGTGATCGGCTACCGCGACATCGCCGACACCGAGGCCATGATCGAGGCGGCAGGGCGCTTCCGCCACGCGGTGGTAATCGGCGGCGGGCTGCTGGGCCTGGAGGCGGCCAACGGCCTGATGCTGCGGGGCATGCAGGTCACCGTGGTGCACCTGATGCCCTGGCTGATGGAGCGCCAGCTCGACCAACCCGCCGGTTCGCTGCTGCAGCAGTCGCTCGAGGCGCGCGGCCTGCGATTCCGCCTGCAAGCGAGCACCGAGGCCCTGGTGGGTGGCGCCGACGGCCGCGTCATGGCCGTGCGCCTGAAGGACGGCGAGGAGCTGCCGGCCGATCTGGTCGTCATGGCCGCCGGCATCCGCCCGAACACCGACCTGGCGCAGACGCTGGGCCTGCACTGCCAGCGCGGCGTGGTGGTCACCGACACGATGCAGACGGTGACCGACCCGCGCATCTACGCAGTGGGTGAATGCGCGGCCCACCGCGGCATCGCCTATGGCCTTGTGGCGCCGCTGTACGAGCAGGCCAAGGTCTGCGCGACTCACCTGGCGCAGTTCGGCATCGGCCGCTACACCGGCAGCCAGACCAGCACCAAGCTCAAGGTCACCGGCATCGACCTCTTCTCGGCCGGGCAGTTCATGGGCCGCTCCAGCGGCCGCCCGGAGGACGCGGACTGCGAGGAGATCGTGATGAGCGACCCCTATGCCGGGGTCTACAAGAAGCTCGTGGTGAAGGCCGACCGGCTGGTGGGCGCCTGCCTCTATGGCGACACGGTGGACGGCAGCTGGTATTTCAAGCTCATCCGCGAAGGCCGCCCGGTGGGCGAGCTGCGCGACCGCCTGATGTTCGGCGAATCCAACATCGGCGACACCGGCCACCAGGGCCAGAGCCGCGCGGCGGCGATGGCCGATGCCGACGAGGTCTGCGGCTGCAACGGCGTGACCAAGGGCCGCATCTGCAAGGCCATCCGCGAGCAGGGCCTGACCACGCTGGACGAGGTGAGGAAGCACACCAAGGCGAGCGCGTCCTGTGGCAGCTGCACGGGCCTCGTCGAGCAGATCCTGATGGCCACAGCCGGCGCGGACTTCTCCGCCACGCCGACGAAGAAGGCGATGTGCGGCTGCACCGACCACGGCCACCAGGCGGTGCGCGAGGCCATCCGCACCCAGCATCTCACCACCATCCCCCAGGTGATCGAAGCGCTCGCCTGGCGCACGCCCAACGGCTGCGCGAGCTGCCGCCCGGCGCTGAACTACTACCTGCTGTCCACCTGGCCCAAGGAGGCGGTGGACGACCCGCAGAGCCGCTTCATCAACGAGCGCAGCCACGCCAACATCCAGAAGGACGGCAGCTACAGCGTCATACCGCGCATGTGGGGCGGCGAGACCTCCTCGTCCGAACTGCGCCGCATCGCCGACGTGGTCGACAAGTACCAGATCCCCACGGTGAAGGTCACCGGTGGCCAGCGCATCGACATGCTCGGCGTGAAGAAGGAGGACCTGCCCGCGGTGTGGAAGGACCTGGCCATGCCCAGCGGCCATGCCTATGCCAAGGCGCTGCGCACGGTGAAGACCTGCGTCGGGTCCGAGTGGTGCCGCTTCGGCACCCAGGACAGCACCCAGATGGGCAAGGATCTGGAACGCGCGCTGTGGCGCATGTACGCGCCGCACAAGGTCAAGCTCGCGGTCAGCGGCTGCCCGCGCAACTGCGCGGAAAGCGGCATCAAGGACGTGGGCATCATCGGCGTGGAGTCGGGCTGGGAGCTCTACGTCGGCGGCAACGGCGGCATCAAGACCGAGGTGGCCCAGTTCTTCTGCAAGGTGAAGACGCCCGAGGAGGTGCTCGAGCACGCCGGCGCCTTCCTGCAGCTCTACCGCGAGGAGGGCTGGTACCTCGAGCGCACCTGCCACTACATCGCCCGGGTGGGCCTGGAGCACTGCAAGGACCGCGTGCTGAAGGACTCAGCCAACCGCCAGGCGCTGTGGGAGCGTCTGCGCTTCGCGCTGGAAGGCGAGCCCGACCCCTGGTTCGACTTCGAACAGGCGCGGGTGGACACCCGGCAGTTCAGCGCGCTCACGATGACTTGAGGGGACGGGCCATGCAGGAATGGAAGAGGCTTTGCCGGCTGGGCGACATCCCCCCGCTCGGGGCGCGGCGCGTGCAGCGAGCGCAGGGCGCCGACGTGGCGGTGTTCCGCACGGCAGGTGACCGCGTGTTCGCCTTGCTCGACCGCTGTCCCCACCGGGGTGGCCCGCTCAGCCAGGGCATCGTGCACGGCGAGCGGGTGAGCTGCCCGCTGCACCAGTGGAGCATCGGCCTGGCCGATGGGGCCGCGGCCGCTCCCGACGAAGGCAGCACCCCTGCGTTCTCGGTCCAGCTGCGCGGCGACGAGGTGTGGCTCGATGCGGCCGAACTGGCCAGCCGCGCGACCGAAGCGCTGCCGGCATCGGCCTGCGGCCGCCGCTGCACCGAACGCGCCTGAAGCCGAAGCCGCCCCCGCCCCGTCCCGCCGTCCCACCCCGCCCCGCCCCGCCGATGGCCGAGACCCGCTCCACCTGCCCCTATTGCGGCGTGGGCTGCGGCGTGATCATCGAGACCACGCCGGACGCCCAGGCCCAGCCGCGCATCACCGGCGTGCGCGGCGACCCGGACCACCCGGCCAACTTCGGCCGCCTGTGCAGCAAGGGCGCCAACCTGCACCACACCGCGTCGGAGGCCGTGCGCCTGCACGAGCGTCTGCTCGAGCCGCGCTGGCGGGCGCACCGGGGGGCGGCCGCCGAGCCGATCGGCTGGGACGCGGCGCTCGCCACTGTGACCGAGCGCATCGCCGACGCGGTCCGCCGCAAGGGCCCGGACTCGGTGGGCTTCTACCTGTCCGGCCAGTTGCTCACCGAGGACTACGCCGTCTTCAACAAGCTCGCGCGGGGGCGGGTGGGTACCCACAACGTGGACACCAACTCGCGCCTGTGCATGAGCAGCGCCGTGTCCGGCTACAAGCAGAGCCTGGGTGCGGATGCCCCGCCGGCCTGCTACGACGACATCGCCGACGCCGGCTGCCTGTTCATCGCCGGGTCGAACGCGGCCTGGGCCCACCCGGTGCTGTACCGCCGCATCGAGGACGCCCGAGCGGCCCGTCCGGCGCTGCGCACCATCGTCGTCGACCCGCGGCGCACCGACACCGCCGCCGAGGCCGATCTGCACCTGGCGCTGCAGCCCGGCAGCGATGTCGCCCTCTTCCACGCGATGCTGCATGTGATGGTGTGGGAGGGCTGGCTCGACGGGGCCTATGTGCAGCGCCATACCGAAGGCTTCGCGGCGCTGAAGCAGCAGGTCGCGGCGTGGACGCCGCGCGAGGCCGCCCGCATCACCGGCCTTTCGCCCGCGCAGATCGAAACCGCCGCCCGGTGGTTCGCCTGGGGCGGCGCGGACGCCCCGCCGGAAGATGCCGCGCCGCGCGCCGCCACCCTGAGCCTTTACTGCCAGGGCCTGAACCAGAGCCGCAGCGGCACCGCGAAGAACTCCGCGCTGATCAACCTGCACCTGGCCACCGGCCAGATCGGCCGCCGCGGCGCCGGGCCCTTCAGCCTGACCGGCCAGCCCAATGCGATGGGCGGGCGCGAGGCGGGCGGCCTGGCCACGGCGCTGCCCGGCCACCGGGATCCGGCCGATCCGGCGCACCGCGCGGAGGTGGCGGCGATCTGGGGCGTGCCGGCCCTGCCCGAGCGCCCCGGCCTGCCCGCGGTGCAGATGTTCGAGGCCGCCGCGCGGGGCGAGCTGGAGGTGCTGTGGATCGTCTGCACCAACCCGGCGATGTCCATGCCCGACCAGAACCGCATTCGCGAAGCGCTGGCGCGCTGCCCCTTCGTGATCGTGCAGGAGGCCTTCGCCGACACCGAGACCGCGGCGCTGGCCGACCTGCTGCTGCCGGCGACCACCTGGGGCGAGAAGGACGGCACCGTCACCAACAGCGAGCGGCGCATCAGCCGGGTGCGTGCCGCGGTGCCGCCGCCCGGGCAGGCGCGGGCCGACTGGAGCATCGCCGCCGAGGTGGGGCGTCGGCTGGAGCCGCTGCTGAACGCAGCGGCTGGCGAGTTCGCGCAGGCCACCCGCGACGGCGCCTTCGACTACCCCGACGCCCAGGCCGTCTGGAACGAGCACCGCGCCACCACGGTGGGCCGCGACCTGGACATCGGCGGCCTGAGCTGGGCGATGCTGGACGCCCTGGGGCCGCAGCAGTGGCCGCTGCCTGCGGGGGCCCTGCAGGGCCGCAAGCGCCTCTACGAGGACGGCGTCTTTCCCACGCCCACCGGGCGGGCGCGCTTCGTGGCCGCACCGGTGCAGGCGGTGGCCGAGGCGCCGGATGCGCGGCACCCCTTCTCGCTGACCACCGGGCGGCTGCGCGACCAGTGGCACGGCATGAGCCGAAGCGGCACGGTGCCGGCGCTCTTCGCCCATGCGCCGCAGCCGGTGCTGCAGATGCACCCGCAGGACATGGTCCGCCGCCAGCTGCGCAGCGGCGACCTGGCCGAGCTGCGCAGCCGCCGCGGCTCGCTGGTGCTGCCGGTGCAGGCCGACGAGGGCCTCAAGCCGCTGCAGCTGCAGGCGGCCATGCACTGGGGCGGCCGTTTCGTCGGCGGGCAGGATGCGCAGGGTCGCTCCCGCGGCGGCGTGAACACGCTCACCCATGCACAGGCTTGCGGGCAGTCGCACCAGCCCGAGCTCAAGCACGCGGCGGTGTCCGTCGTCCGGGCGGAGCTGCCCTGGCGGCTGCAGGCCATGGCCTGGCTGGCGCCTGCGGCAGCGGTGGCCGCGCGGCGGCGTCTGGTCGCGCTCTTCGCGCGCTTCGCCCACGCGCGCTGCGTGCCGGTGCAGGCCCCGGCGATGCCTGCGATGACCGGCCTGGCCTTCGATGCCGCGTCGGTGGCCGCGCCGGATGACCTGACCACACTGATGGAAGAGATCGAGCAGGCGCTGGGCCTGGCCGAGGGCCCGGTGCTGCGCTACGCCGACGCCCAGCGCGGCGAGCGGCGGGTGCTGCGCCTGGGCGGCGCGCCGCAGGCGGCCCGGCTGGATGCGCTGGTCAGCTGCGGCGCCCGAGATGGCCAGGCGTCCGCCTGGCTGGCGCCGCTGTGGCGATCGGGCCGCCCGCTGGGCCCTGCCGGGCGCGCAGCACGCGCCTTGCTCCAGCCCGATGACCGGGACCTGCGCGCGTTGCGCGAACCCGAGACCCGCGAGGACGGCCGCTCGGCGCAGGCCTCGCGCCAGGTCTGCAGCTGCCTGGGCGTGCACGAGACCCCGATCCGAAGCGCGCTGGCCACCCTGGCGGGCACGTCCGCCGAACGCCTGCAGGCGCTGCAGTCGCAACTGGGCTGCGGCACCTCCTGCGGCTCCTGCCGCCCTGAACTGCGCCGCTTGGTCGCGGCGGTCGAGCCGCAGGCCGACCCCGCCCGGCCGACCCTGGCCGCGAACACGCCGGCGACCACCCCGGAGATCCAAGCATGAGCCTGCACGACACCCCGTCCGTCCCCGGCCTGCGGCCCGATCTGCCGCCCGTGTGGCTCGTGGGCGCAGGCCCCGGAGACCCCGAGCTGCTCACCGTGCGTGCGGCCCGCCTGATCGGCCAGGCCGATGTGCTGCTGGTCGATGACCTGGTGGACCGCCGGGTGGTGGCGCTGGCCAGGCCCGGCGCGCGGGTGCTGGCGGTGGGCAAGCGCGGCGGCTGCATCAGCACCGACCAGGCCTTCATCCACCAGCTGATGGTGCGCGAGGCCCTGCAAGGCCACCGGGTGGTGCGGCTCAAGGGCGGCGACCCCTTCGTGTTCGGTCGCGGCGCGGAGGAGTGCGACGCGCTGCGCGAGGCGGGTCTGGCCGTCGAGGTGGTCAGCGGCCTGACCGCCGGCATGGCCGCTCCGGCGGCGGTGGGCATGCCGGTGACCGATCGGCGGCACACGCCGGGCGTGATCTTCGTCACCGGCCATGCGCAGGAGGGCGGCAGCGCGCCGCCGTGGCAGGCCCTGGCGGACAGCGGACTCACGCTGGTGGTCTACATGGGGCTCGCCACGGTCGGGGCGCTGGTGGACACGCTGCTTGGCTGCGGACTGTCGCCGGGACTGCCCACCGCGGCCATCGCGTCGGCGCACACGCCCGCGCAGCGCTCGGTGCGCGCGCCGCTGGCGGGCTTGCCGCAGGCCATCGCCAGCGCCGGCATCCGCAGCCCGGCGGTGCTGGTGATCGGCTCGGTCGCCGCGCTGGGCCGGGTCGACCTGGACTTCCTCCTGGCGGGCGCAGGCCCATCGCGGACCGAGTCCGCCCGGCGCTTGGATGCCGAGGCCCCGGCGCGCGGTCTCGCGCGCCGGATGGGCTAGCGGCAGCGGCTGCGGCCCCGCGGGCGCGGCGCCCTTCGGGTTCTCCTCGACTCGGGCGCTGGCGGGGCGCTGCGCGGCAGGGTCACAATGCGGCCCGGAGGGGTGTCGCCGCAGCGGCATCCGATGCTGGCCGCGTTGCAACCGGGTCCGTCCCCGAACCGGACTGGACTTCCCGCATGAGTTTTCTCGCCATCGATGTCGGCAACACGCGCCTGAAGTGGGCCTGGTACGAACGCGCCGATCCGGGCTGCGAACCGGCCCACCAGGGGGCCGCCTTCCTGGAGACCATCGACCAGCTGGTCGAGACCGACTGGAAAGGCCTTCCGGTTCCGCGCCAGATGCTGGGCTGCCTGGTGGCCGCTGCCGGCATCCGACAGCGCATCGAGGAACAACTGGAGCTGTGGGACCTGACGCCGCGCTGGGTGGTGCCCGGTGCATCGGCGGCGGGCGTCACCAACGGCTACGACTACCCGCATCGGCTGGGCGCCGACCGCTGGGTGGCGCTGGTCGGTGCCCGCCACCGGGTGCTGGCCGGCGGCGGCCCCGGCGGGCCGGCGGTGGTGGTGATGGTGGGCACGGCGGTGACGGTGGACGCGCTCGATGCGCAGGGCCACTTCCTGGGCGGGCTGATCCTGCCCGGCCACGGCATCATGCTGCGCGCGCTGGAAGGCGGCACCGCCGGCCTTCGGGTGCCCACCGGCGAGGTGCGCGACTTCCCCACCAACACCTCGGACGCGCTGACCAGCGGCGGCACCGACGCCATCACCGGCGCCATCGAACGGGTGCACCGCCGCCTGGCCGAACGCACCGGGCAGCAGCCGCGGGTGCTGATGACCGGCGGCGCGGGCTGGAAGGTGGCGCCCTACCTGGCCGTGCCGCACGAGCTGGTGGAGTCGCTCATCTTCGACGGCCTGCTGGTGCTGCAGTCCAGCGCGCCCGGGCTGCGCTGAGCGGCTGTTGCCCGCCTCACAGCACGAAGCGCGACAGGTCCTCGTTGCGGGCAAGTTCGCCCAGGCGCTCGTCCACCATCGCCGCCTCGATGCGCACCGTCTCGCCGCTGCGCGAGGGGGCATCGAAGCTCAGCTCGTCCAGCAGCCGCTCCAGCACCGTGGCCAGCCGCCGCGCGCCGATGTTCTCGGTGCGCTCGTTGACCTCGCAGGCGATCTGCGCGATGCGCCGCACCGCCTCGGGCGTCAGCTCCAGCGTGACGCCCTCGGTGCGCAGCAGCGCCTGGTACTGGGTGACCAGGTTGGCCTGCGTCTGGTTGAGGATGGCTTCGAAGTCCTCCACCCCCAGCGGGGAAAGCTCCACCCGGATGGGAAAGCGGCCCTGCAGCTCGGGGATGAGGTCGCTCGGGCGGGCCAGGTGGAAGGCCCCCGAGGCGATGAACAGGATGTGGTCGGTGCGCAGCATCCCGTACTTGGTGGTCACCGTGGTGCCCTCCACCAGGGGCAGCAGGTCGCGCTGAACGCCCTGGCGGCTGACTTCGCCGCCGCCCTGGCCCTCGCTGCGCGAGGTGACCTTGTCGATCTCGTCGATGAAGACGATGCCGTTCTGCTCGGCGTTGAAGAGCGCGCGGGTGCGGATCTCCTCCTCGTTGACGAGCTTGGCGGCCTCCTCCTCGACGAGTGCGGTGCGGGCGTCGGCGATGCGCAGCTTGCGCGGCCGTGCCCGGGCGGCGCCCAGGTTGGCGAACAGGCCCTTGAGCTGCTCGGTCATCTCCTCCATGCCGGGCGGCGCCATCAGCTCCACCGACGGACGCGGGTCGGCCAGCGCGATCTCGATCTCCTTGTCGTCCAGCGTGCCCTCGCGCAGGCGCTTGCGCATGACCTGGCGGGCGGTGCTGTCGGCCGCGCCGCCGGCCGCCGGCGCGAAACCCATTTCGCGGGGTGGCGGCACCAGGGCGTCGAGCAGCCGCTCCTCGGCGGCGTCCTCGGCGCGGTGGCGCTGGCGCTTGAGGGCGGCCTCGCGCTCCTGCTTGACGGCCACCTCGGCCAGGTCGCGGATGATGGTGTCCACGTCCTTGCCCACATAGCCCACCTCGGTGAACTTGGTGGCCTCCACCTTGATGAAGGGCGCGTCGGCCAGCCGGGCCAGGCGGCGGGCGATCTCGGTCTTGCCCACGCCGGTCGGGCCGATCATCAGGATGTTCTTGGGCGTGATCTCGTGGCGCAGCCGTTCGTCGACCTGCTGGCGGCGCCAGCGGTTGCGCATCGCGATGGCGACGGCCCGCTTGGCGCCGGCCTGGCCGACGATGTGGCGGTCCAGCTCGTGGACGATCTCGCGGGGGGTCATGCCGGACATGGGAGGGGGACGCACTCGGCGTTCGCGTTGGGCACAGGCCGGCGCTCAGTCGAGCGTCTCGATCGTGTGGTGCTGGTTGGTGTAGATGCAGAGGTCGCCAGCGATGGTGAGGGCTGACTTCACTACATCGGTGGCCGACTGCTCGGTGTGCTGCACCAGCGCACGGGCCGCCGCCTGGGCATAGGCACCGCCCGAGCCGATGGCGATGATGCCGTGCTCGGGTTCGAGCACGTCGCCGTTGCCGGTGATGATCAGCGAGGCGTCGCGGTCGGCCACGGCGAGCATGGCCTCCAGGCGGCGCAGCACGCGGTCGGTGCGCCAGTCCTTGGTGAGCTCGATGGCCGAGCGCACCAGGTGGCCCTGGTGCTTCTCCAGCTTGGCCTCGAAGCGCTCGAAGAGGGCGAAGGCGTCGGCGGTGGCGCCAGCGAAGCCGGCCAGCACCTGGTCGCGGTGCAGGCGGCGCACCTTGCGCGCCGAGCCCTTGACCACGATGTTGCCCAGCGTCACCTGGCCATCACCGCCCATGGCCACCTGGCGGCCGCGGCGCACGCTCAGGATGGTCGTTCCGTGAAAGCTTTCCATCGGCAGCAGATGGGCGCTGGGCGGGCCGCTTCAAGCCCGAAGCCGCCGGCGCGTGCCCCGGGTCATCCCGGGGGGGGGCTGTGCTCAGGTGCTGCGCACCCGCACGTGGGCGTGCTCGTTGATGCCCATCGCGCCGAAGAACAGCGCCACCAGGCGGTTCGCGTCGGTGAAGGTGACCTGGCGGTTCTCGGCCTTGCGCGACAGCACCCAGTTCAGCAGGTCGCCGGCGGCGATGAAATCGACCCGGATCAGCCGGGCGCACGACACCTGCACGCCGGTGGCCGTGCCCAGGTCGAGCGTGAGCTGGTGCAGCAGCGCGGTGATGTCGCCGGTGAGCTGCCCGGACAACTCGCAGTGGGCCGGCCCGGTGGCGCCGTCGCTCATCTGCGATTCGGCGAAGCCGGAGCTCGGCTCCGAGCCGGGCATCACCGAGGAGGGCAGCTGCGAGCTGCCGGCAGCGCCCACCTTGACCTTGCACTGCGCGCGTTCCCAGCTGGGCGGGGAGACCTCGTAGGTGACGCAGTAGTCGATGGCGGCCTCGTCGAACTGGTCGGCGCGGTTGGCCAGGCGCAGTGCCTCCAGGCGCAGCCGCCACACGGCGGGGTCGACATCGCGCACGCCGGCGGGCGAGGCGTCACGCAGCACGTGGAACAGCGTCTCGCCGCCCAGCCAGCGCATGTCGATGGGCTGCAGGGCCCAGCCACGGAAGAGGTCGGTCAGCCGGGCACAGGCCTCGGCGTCGATGCTGCGAAGGGCCGACCATTCCAGCACCCAGGGCAGCGGCATCTGCAGTGCCCGGCCGGCCAGATGGCCGATGGCCTCGCGGTCCAGGTGGGCGGGCGATGACCAGCCGGCGGCCTGGTTCGAACCCGCCGCGCTGCGCTGCTCGGCGCTGGCGTCGGCCACCAGCTGGGGCAGCGAGAACCACTGGGGTGCGGACCAGCCGAACTGCTGCGCGTATTCGTTGGCCAGCGCTTCGAACTTGTGCTGCTGGCCCACAGCGCGGTAGAGATCGAACAGCACCAGCCAGGTGTCGGCGTGGTGGGCGCGGGCCCCGTGGCTGGCGGTGAGCAGGGCCAGGCTCTGCTCGCAGGCGGTGAAGTCGGCGTTGGCGAAGGCGATCACCGCCTCGTCAAGCTCGGGGTCGTAGGCGATCTCGCTGATCTCCAGCCCGTTCGAGCCGCTGCCCAGGCCCAGACCCTGCAGCGGCACCGGGTCCGCCGGGTTGGGCCGCAGGCCCTGAAGGGCGTCGGAGGACACCACCTCGGTGAGCAGCGGTGCATCGCGTCCGGGGGCGGCGCGCGCCGCCGGCTGAGCGCCGCTGCCGTCCGGACGGACCGCCGGGGATCGCTGCAAGGGCGGGTGCAGGCCCAGCACCGGCTTGGTGGTGGCGTTGTAGAAGTCGGTGCCTGCGGCGGGCAGCGGCGGCGCGACCGGCGGGGCAGGGTGGCGCCGCGAGGGCGAGGCAGTGCCGTCGCCCACCATCTGCTGCTCGATGGCGTCGATCTTGGCCTTGACCTCGCCGTCCTGGCGGGCCCCGTTCTCGGCCATGCGGCTTTCGGAGTCGTCCAGGCGGGACGATCCCCCCAGGGCCGCCAGCTGGTCGCTGGTCAGCCCCTCGCGGCGCACGCGGCGCAGCATGTCGAACTCGCGCTTGCGGACGAAGTCGTTGCGCCGCTTGCGCTCGATCATCGCCTTCAGCTCGGACTTGGCGAACTCCTGTTCGCGAAGTTCCGGCTGGGGCGATTGGATGTCGTTCCAGTCGGTGGCCGGGTTGGCCACGAACTTGACGACCTTGCGGAAGAAGCTGGTGCTGTCTTTGGGCTCGCTCATGGCGGGAAAGCGGCGGACGTCGCGAAGCGGTCCGCAGGAGCGGGTGGCCCGGGCCCCGTGGGGGTCAGTCGCCGAACATCTTCTGCTTGAGTTCGCGACGCTGCTGCGCTTCGAGGCTCAGTGTAGCGGTGGGCCTGGCCAGCAGACGGCCGATGCCGATGGGTTCGCCGGTTTCGTCACAGAAGCCGTAATCGCCCGATTCGATGCGCCCGAGCGACTGGGAGATCTTCTTGAGCAGCTTGCGCTCGCGGTCACGCGTGCGCAGTTCGAGCGCGTGCTCCTCCTCGATCGTCGCGCGGTCGGCCGGGTCGGGGACGATGGAGGTGTCCTCGCGCAGGTGCTCGGTGGTCTCGCCGGCATTGCTGAGCAGGTCGTCCTTGAGCTTTTGCAGGCGCGCCCGGAAGAAATCGAGCTGCTTGTCGTTCATGTACTCGGCCTCGGGCATCGCCATCAACTCCTCGTCGGAGAGATCGCGCCCGGCCTTGGACTTCCAGGCGTTGGCCAGCTTGGGGTCGACCTTGCCCTGGGGCTTGGGCTGGTGTGCCTCCGGGTCGACCAGCGGCCGCGTCTGCGGCCGCGCCGGCGCGAAGCGGTCGGCGAAGCGGGAGGTGGACGGCGGAATGGGCGCCTGCTCCGGCACCTGCCCATAGCGGGAGCCCCGACCGCCGCGGCCGGCCGGCTTGGGCGCGGCCGTGGTGGCAGGGGGCGGTGCAGGGGTGGCCGCCGCCGGGGCGGACACCGGGGCGGCGGCGGTCTCGGCCGACGCCGAAGACTTCTTGGCGGGTGGCTTGGCGGCCGCGGGCTTGTTCACGTCGCTTCCTCCTCGTGGGCTCGGCTCCGGCGCCGTCGCGGCGCGACGGCGGGTGGACGCTCGGCCCGGTTCTTTGAAAAGCGGCGGATTGTAGGGACGCCGGCTGAGCTTGGGATGACGGGAAAACGACCGCTCAGGCCAGACACCCTTCCAGGCCCTGCAGCATCACGTCGCGGGGAAGGTCGATGCCGATGAACACGAGCTTGCTGCCCTTCTTCTCGCCAGGGGTCCATTTGGGGCCCAGATCGCTGCCCATGAGCTGGTGCACGCCCTGGAAGATCACCTTGCGCTCGCTGCCCTTCATGAAGAGCACGCCCTTGTAGCGCAGCATCTTGGGGCCGTAGACCTGAACCATCGCCCCGAGGAAATCCTCGAGCTTGGCCGGGTTGAAGGCGCGGTCGGAGCGGAACACGAAGGACTTCACGTCGTCGTCGTGGGCATGGTGGTGCGGGTGGTCGCAGTGTTCGCCGTGCTCGTGGTCGTGGTCGTGTCCGTGGTCATGCCCGTGGCTGCCGCCTTCGGCGAGGAAATCGGGGTCGATGTCCAGCTTGGCATTGAGGTTGAAGCCCTTGAGGTCGAACACCTCGGCCAGGGGCACCTCGCCGAAGTTCACCCGCCGCTGCGGCGCGCGCGGGTTCATGTGCCTGACCCGGTGGGCGAGCGCATCCACCGCCGCCTCGTCCACGAGGTCGGCCTTGCTGATGAAGATCTGGTCGGCAAAGCCCACCTGGCGGCGTGCCTCCTGGCGGGCGTCGAGCTGCTGCTCGCCGTGCTTGGCGTCCACCAGCGTGAGGATGGAATCGAGCAGGTAGCTCTCGGCGATCTCGTCGTCCATGAAGAAGGTCTGGGCCACCGGGCCGGGGTCGGCCAGGCCCGTGGTCTCGATGACCACGCGGTCGAACTGCAGCTCGCCCTTGCGGCGCTTTTCCGCCAGGTCGGACAAGGTGGTGCGCAGATCCTCGCGGATGGTGCAGCACACGCAGCCATTGTTCAGCTGGATGATCTGCTCCTCGGTGTCCTGCACGAGGATCTCGTTGTCGATGTTCTCGTTGCCGAACTCGTTCTCGATCACGGCGATCTTCTGGCCGTGGGCTTCGGTGAGCACCCGCTTGAGCAGCGTGGTCTTGCCGCTGCCGAGAAAGCCGGTGAGGATGGTGGCGGGAATCAGGCTCATGAATGGGGCTCCGGGGGTGCGGGCGATGCCGCGCGTTGCATGGCCACAAGCTATCACAGCCGTCAAGAACGTCCTGTAAGCTTGCCCGCCTGTCCATTCTTCGCCCCGCGCGATGTCCGATCCCTCGCCAGGCCGGGGCCCGAAGGCCGGTGAATCCCACCTTCGCCCGACGGCCCGACACCCTTCCGCCGCTGCGCATCCGCCCGGCGAGCGGCGTACTTTCCTTCAGCGCCTGGTGGAATTCATCTCGCCGGGCCCGGATTCGCGCGACGAGCTGATCGAATCGCTGGCCGATGCCGAGGAGCGCGAGCTCATCGCACCGGAATCCCGGGCGATGCTCGAAGGCGTGATCCGCATGGCGGACATGTCCGCCGGCGACGTGATGGTCGCCGCCCCCCGGATGGACCTGCTGGACATCGA
>JAIYCR010000047.1 GCA_027487905.1 Rubrivivax sp.
AGGCCCCTGCAGGGCCTCCTGAAAGCACGCCGAGGGCCATTGCGAAGGCCAGGCTTCGCCCTCAAAGGGGGCTGGGGATCAGCACCTTGTCGATGACGTGGATCACGCCGTTGCTGGCGCGGATGTCCACCGCATTGATGCGGGCTGCGACGTTGGTGCTGTCGGCAATGGACGCCACCGCGGGCGCGGGCCCCGCGGTGATGATGATGGTGCGCGGCGCGGCCAGCGTGGTCACCGGCGTGCCGAAGGGAATGCCGCTGGACAGCACCTGTCCGTTGAGCACGTGGTAGGTCAGCACCGTGGCCAGCTGCGCCGGGCTCAGGCCGCTGACCGTCGACGCGATGGCGGTGAACGCGGCATTGGTGGGAGCGAACACGGTGAAGGGCCCGGCACCCGACAGCGGATTGACCAGGTTGCGGTTGGCCAGCGCGCCGGTGAGCGAAGTGAACTCGGGGTTGGCCAGCGCCATCTGCACCACGGTGAGCACGCCCGGCGGCACCAGCACCTTGTCCACCACATGCACCAGCCCGTTGCTGGCCTGCACGTCGGCGCTGACCACGCCCGCACGGGTCAGCACCGCATCGGTGAAGCCCACGCCGCCGGTGGCCGACACCCGCAGCGTCGCCGGCGCACCGGCGAAGCTGTAGAGCGTGGGACGGGTCGCAGCGCCAGCCTGCAGGTCGGCGGCGGTGACCCGACCGGCCAGGATGTGGTACTGCAGGATGCTCTGCAGGGCCGAGGCGGGCAGGGCTTGGACCATCGCGCCGGCGTTGGCAAAGCCCAGGCGGGTGGCCAGCGTGTTGAACGCGGCGTCGGTGGGCGCCAGCACCGTGACGTTGGTCGACGCGCTGGTCAGCGTGTCCACCAGGCCGGCCTTGGTGGCCGCGGCGACCAGCGCCGTGAGGTTGGCGTTGCCGGCCGTCAGGGCCAGGTTCACCGGGGGTGCGGGCTCGACGGGGTCGCTGCCGCCGCAGGCGGCGAGGAAGGTCACCGCACTGGCGGCGAGGGCGCGCTGGATCCAGCGAATCATGGGTCTGCTCCTGATCAGGCCACCGCAAGGCGGGCGGCATCACCGCCGATCTAACCGATCGGTCACACAAAGACTAAACGGTAATCTTTGAGAACTGATGGTTTTCTCACAAACCGTGGGGTCTTGTTCCTGGAGATTCCGGGAAGCGCGTGAACCCTGCGGTCGTTTCTTCAGCGCGGCGTCTACACTTGCGCGATGGCCCGTCTGAGCTTCCGAGAACAAGTGCTGCGCGCCCGCGAGGACGCCATCGTCGAGTCGGTGAACCGACTGCTCGCCGAGAAGGGCTTCGACCTGATGACGGTCGATGAGGTCGCCGCGGACGTGGGCATCGCCAAGGCGAGCCTCTACAAGCACTTCACGTCCAAGGAGGAGCTGGCCGCTGCGGCCATGGTGCGCCTGCTCGATCGCGCGCAGGCGGCCATCGGCGAGATCGCCGGCGACGCAAGCCTGAAGCGGCCGGTGGACCGTCTGCAGGCGGTGGCACGCTGGACGATGCGGGTGCAGCTGGCTGGCGAGATGCCGGCGCTGCCCGCGCAGAACTCGACGCTTCGCGCCGCCTTGCTGGCCAACCGCGCCTACATGGACCGGCTGCTCGGGGTCAGCGAGCAGCTGGGCGGCTGGATCACGGCCGCACAGGCCGCCGGCGAGATCCGTCCGTCGCTGCCGCCGGAGGTGGTGCTCTACACGCTCTTCGCGCGCGCCTGCGACCCGGTGCTGGGCATGCTCAAGGCCACCGGGCAGCACAGCGATGACCGCATCGTCGAGCTGCTGGTCGGCACCTGCTTCGAGGGGGTGGGGGCGGGCGCGGCGGCCGAGCCCGCCGCGCGGTCATCGGCGGCGGGTGCCCGCCGCGCCGCAGAGCCCGCCTGAGGCTCGCCGGCGGGGCCTTCCGCCGCCAGGCGAACCCGCGCCGCAGGAGGTCTTCTCCCCCGCGGCGCGATCGGTGATGGGCAGGCGCTGGGGACTCAGCGCACCAGCAGAACCGGCCTGCGGCAGTGGGCCAGCACCTTGGTGGCCACCGAACCCATGACCAGGTTGGCCAGGCTGCCGTGGCCGTGCGAGCCCATCATCAGCAGGTCGAAGTCGCCGTCGTCTGCGAGCTTGGCGATGGTGTCGGCGGCCGACCCGACCTTGGACACATAGCTCGCGTTGATGCTGCGCTTGACGAAGAAGCTGCGGATGGGCTTGAACACCTTCTCGGCCTCGTCGACGTAGTACTGCTTGAGCAGGTCGCGGTCCAGCACGGCCGCGGCCCGCGGCGGGACCGCCGGCACCGTGTGCAGCACGGTGTAGTCGTGGCGGCTGCCCAGCCATTCGTCGTGGGCGGCCAGGTAGGCCAGCATGCGCTTGGTGTAGGGGCTGCCGTCGGCGGCGATGAGGATCTTCATGGGCGTTCTCCAGGGTCGAGGTCTTGCGAAGCGTGCCGCGGGCGGTCGTCCGAAGGCGCACCATGGCCGCGTCGCGGCGCGCAGTCTTCCACAAGCGACGGTGCGCGGGTCTGCGCGGCCTCAAGCGGCGCGGGGTCAAGGCCCGCGTCCACGGATGAAGCCGGCGCCGTCTCGGGGCGCGGCAAGGGCCACTGCACGACGGACGGCCAGCCGTCATGGCCATCGGCCTCGCCTCGCCGAGCCAGACCCCGCGCGTTGTTGACCACCCGGGTGAAGCCCGGGGCCGCCCCCGCTGCAGCCTTCGGCGCGTCCAGCCACAGGTCGTGTCGGCTGTGCAGGTGCCCGTGCAGCCAGAGATCGGCCCGGCCCATCAGGTCGTCGTCGGCGTTGCAGAAGCTCGCCGTTCCCGGCTGCAGGCCGTAGCGCGGGTCGGCGCAGCGCAGGCTGGGTGCGAAATGCGTGACCACCACCGTGACGTCGGCGTCGGACGGCTCGGCCAGCGCCTGCTCGAGCCAGCGGCGGTTGGCCAGGCCCAATGCGCGCAGCGCGGCGGCATCCAGCGGCGCGCCGCCCAGCGTGGCCTGCATGCGCTCGAGGAAGAAGCGCGCCGCGCGCTCGGCCTTGGGCCGGCCCGCAGGGCCGAAGGCGTCGAAATCGCTCCACCGGGTGCAGCCCAGCAGGCGCACGCGGCAGCCCGAGGCGGTGACGAGCTGTGCGGCGTCCTGTTCGAGCCAGCGGATGCCCAGCCGCTCGCCCAGCGCCTTGAGGCCCGCCCAGGCCGCATGCCAGTCACGACCATCGAACTCGTGGTTGCCGGCCACCGCGAACACCGGCACGGGCCAGCCCGCGAAGCGCTCGTAGCCCGCCCAGGTGGCGTCGATGTCCCCCGCCAGGATCAGCGCATCGGCGCCCGGCTCGGGGCGGGGCGCGAAGGATTCGCTTTCCAGGTGCAGGTCGGACAGCAGCTGCAGCCGCAAGGCCGGCGGCGTCATGCGGAGGCGTCGGCGCCGTGGCAGCGCTTGTACTTGCGGCCGCTGCCGCAAGGGCAGGCATCGTTGCGACCGACCTTGGGCGCGTCGCGGCGCCGCACCTCGACCTTGTAGCGGGCCTCGCGGTTGAGTTCCCACAGGTCGGCCACCGCAGCGACGAGATCGTCGATGGCATCGTCCAGCGTGGTCAGCGGCTGTTCACGGTCGAGCACCGCCTGCAGCTGCGCCTCGGCCTCGTCCTGGGGTTCCAGATAGCGCAGCACGCGGGCGATGGCCTCGCCGACCGCCGGATCGTCCTCGGCGGCCGAGGCGCCTTCGGCCCCGACCGGTCCGTCCAGCAGGTCGGGGAAGCAGTTCAGCCCGTATTCGAAACCGGCCGACCACGGGGCAAGCGTGTCGCGGATACGGGGTGCGTCCAGCTCGGGGGGCGAAGCCGGCGGACCGCTGGGGGTCGAAGCCGTGGCCGTGGCCGTGGCCGTGGCCTCGGCCTCGGCCTCAGGCTCGGACTCGGGCTCGAGCTCTTCTTCGGGCGGCGGAATCAGCGGCTCGAACCAGCCGTCTTCGGCGATGGCTTCATTGAGCGCCGCATGCCGGCGCCGGGCCAGCGTGGCAATGCGCGCGCGCCAACCCGGATGGGGCTGCACGCCGTCGGGCCGGGCGCGGCCCTCGGTGTCGAGGATGGGCAGCAGCCAGTCGTCCTCGGCGATGAGGCGCGGCTGCACCAGCACGGCGCAGAGGTAGCCGTCCAGGCTGACGACGTCCAGCGCCTGAAGCGGTTCGGGGGTGGCATGCAGCAGCTCGTCGAGCTCCTGCAGTTCGGCTTGTGTGAGGTCCATCCCGCGATTGGAACCCATGGCGGGCGCGCGAGCGCCTCACCGGCCATTGGCGGGGTGCAAGCACAGGCCGGGGTGCGAGGGGACGCGATGCCAGTGGCACCGGCCCCAGGCACCCCAGGCGCCCGCAGCGGGGTCAGGCCAGCGCGGCCAGCCGCTCGCGCAGTTGCTTCTGCGTGGCCGGCAGCTCGGCCGGCAGGCGCAGCGCGAGCTGCTGGAAGAGCTCGGTGTGGCTGTCCAGCTCGGTCGTCCAGGCGGCGGCATCCACCGCGCTGACGGTGTCGAACTGCTGCGGGCTGAAGTCCAGGCCCTTCCACTGCAGGTCGCCGTAGCGCGGCGACACGCCGAAGAGGTTCTCCTGGCCACCGGCCGTGCCTTCGATGCGGCCGAGCATCCACTGCAGCACGCGCATGTTCTCGCCATAGCCCGGCCAGACGAACTTGCCGTCCTCGCCCTTGCGGAACCAGTTGACGCAGTAGATCTTCGGCAGCGCCGCACCCGAAGCCTTGAGCTTTTCGCCCAGCTTCAGCCAGTGGCTGAAGTAGTCGCTCATGTTGTAGCCCATGAAGGGCAGCATGGCGAAGGGATCGCGGCGCACCACGCCTTGCTGCCCGGCGGCGGCGGCGGTGGTCTCCGAGCCCATGGTGGCGGCCATGTAGACGCCTTCGACCCAGTTGCGAGCCTCGGTGACGAGCGGCACGGTGGTCGAGCGGCGGCCGCCGAAGATGAAGGCGTCGATGGGCACGCCCGCCGGGTTGTCCCACTCGGCGTCCAGCGCCGGGTTGTGGATGGCCGCCACGGTGAAGCGGGCGTTCGGGTGGGCGGCCTTGGCGCCGGTCTCCTTCGCGACGGCCGGCGTCCAGTCCTTGCCCTGCCAGTCGATGAGGTGCGCGGGCGGCGTGTCGGTCATGCCCTCCCACCAGACGTCGCCGTCGTCGGTCAGCGCGACGTTGGTGAAGATGACGTCTCGCTTCAGGCTCGCCATGCAGTTCGGGTTGGTCTTCTCGTTCGTGCCCGGGGCCACGCCGAAGTAGCCCGCTTCCGGGTTGATGGCATAGAGGCGGCCATCGGTGCCCGGCTTGATCCAGGCGATGTCGTCGCCGATGGTGGTGACCTTCCAGCCATCCAGCCCGGCCGGCGGGATGAGCATGGCGAAGTTGGTCTTGCCGCAGGCGCTCGGGAATGCCGCCGCGACGTGGCGCTTCACGCCGGTGGGCGAGGTGACGCCCAGCACCAGCATGTGCTCGGCCAGCCAGCCCTGCTCGCGGCCCATGGTGCTGGCGATGCGCAGCGCGAAGCACTTCTTGCCCAGCAGCGCGTTGCCGCCGTAGCCGGAGCCATAGCTCCAGATCTCCTGGGTGTCGGGGTAGTGGACGATGTACTTGGTCTTGTTGCAGGGCCAGGAGACGTCCTTCTGGCCATCAACCAGCGGCGCGCCCACGGTGTGCACGCAAGGCACGAAGTGGCCGTCCGCGCCCAGCACGTCGAGCACCTTGCGACCCATGCGGGTCATGATCTTCATGTTGACGGCCACGTAGGGGCTGTCGGAGAGCTCCACGCCGATGTGCGCGATGGGCGAGCCCAGCGGCCCCATGCTGAAGGGCACGACATACATCGTGCGCCCGCGCATGCTGCCCTTGAACAGCGCCGGCGTGCCGTCGGGCTGGCCGGTCTGCAGGATGCCGCGCATCACGGCCGGGTCCATCCAGTGGTTGGTCGGGCCGGCGTCGTCGCGCGAGGGCGTGCAGATGAAGGTGCGGTCCTCGACGCGGGCCACGTCGCCCGGGTCGCTCAGGGCCAGATAGCTGTTCGGGCGAAGTTCGGGGTTGAGCCGCTTGAAGGTGCCGGCGGTAACGAGCTGCGCGCACAGCCGGTCATACTCTTCGGTGCTGCCGTCGCACCAGTAGACGTCCCGGGCTTCGGTGAGCGCGGCGATCTCCGCCACCCAGGACACCAGCCGGGCGTGTTTCACGTGGTCCGGAACATTCAGGCGCAGGCCTTCGAGGGCAGGGGCGTTCATCGTGGGATTCCTTGGAGGTCAAAAAAAGCGGGATTGGGCAAATCCGGGCTTTTGGACGCAACACCGACGCATTCACCGTCAGAAGCGGCGAACGGCCGGCAAATGCGCGCAAAGCGCGAACTTGCCCAATACCGCTGCGGGCCCGACGACTGCCGGGGACTGCCAGAAGGCGGGAACCGGTGGCCGACGTTGCGCCGGCCGTCGATGACGACACCCCCTGTTCAGGGATTCTGTTTTCAGTGTAATCGGGCGGTAACCACCGCGCTTCGGGGGGCCATGCAAAGCACTGATGACAAAACGCACAGGAACGCCGTGCACGCCGGCAGCCGCCGCCGACAGGGCCTGAAGGCGCTCGCGGCAGCCGCCCTCGGGCTCGCGCTGGCACGCACCGTGCCCGCCAACGCAGGGCCGCTGCGCCTGGCCGTGGACATCGACCTGAACGGCAGCGGGGTGGCCCAGGCGCTGGCGCGTGGATTCGCGCGCGACACCGGCCTGGCGCTCGAACTCATCGCGCTGGACGCGCAGGCGGCGCTCGACGAGACCGAGGCAGGGCGCTGCGACGCCGTGCTCAGCGCCAGTCCGATGCGGGCCTCGGCCCTGCTGGCGCAGGGCCTGCTGCACGACGCCCGCACCGTCGCCCGCCTGCGCTGGCTGCTGCTGGGGCCTCGGCGGGCCGCAGCCGGCGGCGTCGGCCCGGATGCCAAGCGCTCCGGGACCGCTGGCGCCGGTGCCGCCGGGCCGGGTGCCGAAGCCGTCAGCGGGCCGCTGTCCACCGATGCGGTGGCAAGCCTGCAGGCGCTGGAAGCCGACCCGGCCTCCGATCGGCTGTTCCTCATCCCGAGCGGCCACACCGCCACCGGCGACCTCGCCGCGGCGCTGTGGCGCCAGGCCGGCCTGAGCACCCCGGTGCCCTGGCAGCAATCGGTCAGCCTTGAAGCGGCGTCGCTGCTCGAGCAGGCGCGACAGCGCGCCGCCTGGGCGCTGGTGGGCGCGTGGTCGCTGCCGCCCGCGGACCTGGCGGGAAACCCGGCCGCCCAGCGGGCCGCCAGGGCAGGCGCTGACACCGGCGCAGCCGCCTGGGGGCGGGTCGTCGACCACGACCCTCGCCTGACGGTGCCGCTGCAATGGCTGCGATCCTTTCGCAGCCGCCATCCGGCGGCGCGCCTGTTCGCCGACTGGGCGACGGGCCCGTCCGGCCGCCGCTCGCTCGCCCGCCTGCCCGGCGTGGTCGCGGGCGACGCGAGGGCACCCGAGCGCAGACCGACCTGACCCGCCCGCGCGCCGAACGACGCCCGCCATCGACCCTCCTGCACAAGACATCCAAGCCTGCCATGCCCGCCAAGCCCATAGCCCGACGCATCGTCAGCGTGAACACCGCCCTCGCCCGGGCCGTGATGATCAAGGACCGCAAGGTCATGACCGCCATCCACAAGCAGCCCGTGGCCGGGCCGGTGGCGGTGGGGCCGCTGGGCCTGCAGGGCGACGAGCAGGCCGACCCGTCGGTGCACGGCGGCCTGTCCAAGGCGGTCTACGCCTACCCGGTCGAGCACTACTCGTTCTGGCAGACGGTGCGGGCTCAGGCCCGGGTGTCGCTGTGGGACGATGCGCTGCCGCACGGGGCGATGGGCGAAAACCTCACCCTCACCGGCGTGCTGGAAAGCGAGCTCTTCATCGGCGACCTGCTGCGCTTCGAGCGCTGTTCGCTGGCGGTGAGCGAGCCGCGCTTTCCCTGCTTCAAGTTCAACCAGGCCATGGGTTTCCCGCAGGCCAGCCGCCTGATGACGCAGAACGCCTGGTGCGGCGCCTACCTGGCCGTTCGCGTGCCCGGAACGCTTCAGGCGGGCGATGCCTTCGAGCTCGTCCCCGGGCCGCGCGAGGTGGGCATCGTCGAACTCTTCCGCGCCCGCGCCGCGCGGCGCGGGGACTGAACGAGCCGCAGCCCCGCGCCCAGCGCATCACCGACACTCACGCATGCTCGCCTACCGCCACGCCTTTCACGCCGGCAACCACGCCGACGTCCTCAAGCACATCGTCCTGCAGCGCACGCTCGCGCTGCTGCACAAGAAGGACAAGGGGCTGCGCATCGTGGACACCCACGCCGGTGCCGGGGGCTACGCGCTGGACGGCCGCTACGCGCAGAAGCGCGCCGAGTTCGAGGACGGCATCGGCCGGCTGTGGGCCATGCAGCAGGCCGCACGGCCGGGCGCGGCGGCCTTTCCGCCGGAGATCGCGCCGCTGGTGCAGCCCTACCTGGAGGCGGTGCAGTCCTTCAATGCCGAAGGCCGGCTGCAGCAGTACCCCGGCTCGCCGGCCTTCGAGCACCGCTGGATGCGGCCCCAGGATGAACTGCGCCTGTTCGAGCTGCACACCACCGACCACAAGATCCTGTCGAGCTGGCTGGGCGAGCAGCGCGGCGTACAGGTGCACGACCGCGACGGCTTCGACTCCCTGCGCTCGCAGCTGCCCCCACCCACCCGCCGCGGCCTGATCCTGATGGACCCGAGCTACGAGGGCGACGCGGACTACACCCGCGTGCTGGCGAGCCTGCGCGAAGCGCTCGCCCGATTCCCCGAGGCGGTGGTGCTGGTTTGGTATCCGGTGGTGCAGAAGGTGCACGCCCGCGAGCTGCCGCGGCGGCTGCAGGGCCTGGCCAGCCGCAGCTGGCTGGACGCGCGCCTGACGGTGGCGCTCAGCGACGAGCGCGGCTTCGGGCTGCAAGGCAGCGGCATGTTCATCCTCAACCCGCCGTTCACGCTCGAGGACGAACTGCGCGTGCTGCTGCCCTGGCTGGCCTCGACGCTGTCGCAGGTGGAAGAGCCGGCCTGGCTCGTCAACGCGCACCGGGTCTGAAGGCCTCGGGCCACCGCCCCGCAGCGCCCGCCGCTACACCCCGCGGGCGCGATCCTCATGGAACTGGCGCGACCAGGCCTCGAAGCCACCCCGCTCGAGCGCCTGGCGGATCTCGGCCATCAGGTTCAGGTAGTAGTGCAGGTTGTGGATGGACGACAGCATCGGCGCGAGCATCTCGCCGCAGCGCTCCAGGTGGTGCAGGTAGGCGCGGCTGAAGCCGCCGCTGACCGAGCCGTCCGGCGCGGTGCGGCCCTTGCAGGCATAGCAGGCACAGCTCAGGTCGATCGGGCCCTCGTCTTCGCGGAAACGCGCATTGCGCAGCTTCAGGTCGCCGAACCGGGTGAAGAGGTGGCCGTTGCGCGCATTGCGGGTGGGCATGACGCAGTCGAACAGGTCCACGCCGTTGGCCACACCGTCCACCAGGTCCTCGGGCGTGCCCACGCCCATCAGGTAGCGCGGCTTGTGCGCCGGCAGCCGGTGCGGCGTGTGGGCCACGATGCGGCGCATCTGCTCCTTGGGCTCGCCCACGCTGACGCCACCGATGGCGTAGCCGGGCAGGTCCATCGCGGCCAGCGCCTGCAGCGACTCCTCCCGCAGGCTCTCGTACATGCCCCCCTGAACGATGCCGAAGAGCGCATTGCGGTTGGACAGCCGCTCGAACTCCACGCGGCAGCGCTCGGCCCAGCGCAGGCTCATCGCCATCGAGCGGCGGGCCTGGGCCTCGGTGGTCTCCACGCCGGCGGTCTGCCAGGGCGTGCATTCGTCCAGCTGCATGACGATGTCGCTGTCCAGCACGGTCTGGATCTGCATGCTCAGCTCGGGCGTGAGGAAGAGCTTGTCGCCGTTGATGGGCGAGGCGAAGTGAACCCCCTCCTCGGTGATCTTGCGGGCCCGTCCATCCGCCCCGGCCAGGCTCCACACCTGGAAGCCGCCGCTGTCGGTGAGGATGGGCCGGCTCCAGCCCTCGAAGCGGTGCAGGCCGCCGAAGCGGCGCATCACGTCCAGGCCCGGGCGCAGCCACAGGTGGAAGGTGTTGCCCAGGATGATCTGCGCGCCCATCTCGTGCAGCGACGCCGGCAGCACGCCCTTGACCGTGCCGTAGGTGCCCACCGGCATGAAGATGGGGGTCTGCACCACGCCGTGGTTCAGCGTGAGGCGGCCGCGACGGGCGCGGCCTTCGGTGGCCAGCAGTTCGAATTCAAGCATCGCCGCATTGTCGCGGCGAGCGCTGCGCCGGGCCCTCAGCCGGGGCGGCGGGCCAGCAGCATCGAGTCGCCGTAGCTGAAGAAGCGGTAGCGCGCCTGCACCGCCTGCCGGTAGAGCGACATCACCTGCTCATGGCCTGCGAAGGCGCTGACCAGCATCATCAGCGTGCTCTTGGGCAGGTGGAAGTTGGTGACCAGGCGATCGACCACCCGGAAGTCGAAGCCCGGCCGGATGAAGATGGCGGTGTCGCGCGCACCGGCCACGAGCGGCGCACCGGGCGGCACCTCGCGCGCCGCCGATTCCAGCGCGCGCAGCGTGGTGGTGCCCACCGCCACGACCTGCCCTCCCCGCTCGCGGCAGGCCTGCACGGCCTGCACGGTGGCTGCCGGCAGCTCGAACCATTCGCTGTGCAGGGTGTGCGAGGCGATGTTCTCCTGCCGCACCGGCTGGAAGGTGCCGGCCCCTACGTGCAGCGTGAGGCTGGCGGTGTGCACGCCGCGCTCGGCCAGCGCAGCCATCACCGCCTCGTCGAAGTGCAGCGCTGCGGTGGGCGCGGCCACCGCGCCGGGCGCCCGGGCGAAGATGGTCTGGTAGCGGCGTTCGTCGTCGGCGCCGTCGGCATGCTCGATGTAGGGCGGCAGCGGCACATGGCCCACCCGTTCCAGCCAGTCGAAGGGCGAGGCATCGGCGGGGAAGGCGAGCTCGAACAGCGCATCGTCCGCACCCGTTCGCCCGACGACCTGCGCCTCGAAGGCATCGCGCCCCTCGCGGTCGACGAAGACGATGCGGCTGCCCGCCGGCGGCTTCTTGCTGACCCGCAGGTGCACCTGCACCCGGTGCGAAGCGCCCGGCTGGCCGTCGGCCGCGGGCAGCACCCGCTCGACCAACGCCTCCAGCGCGCCGCCGCTCGCCTTGCGGCCGAAGAGCCGCGCCTTGATGACGCGGGTGTCGTTGAAGACCAGCAGGTCGCCGCTGGACAGGCAGCCGGGCAGGTCGCGGAACACCCGGTCCACGGCTGCACCGCCCGTGGCCATCGCGCGTGCATCGAGCAGCCGAGAGGCGCTGCGCTCGGCCGCGGGATGCTGCGCGATGAGCTCGGGCGGCAGCTCGAAATCGAAGTCGGAAAGCGACAGGGCGGGGGCGGAATCGGTAGGGGACGACATGGTGGCGGGCCCCGGCGAACGCCGTGGCGGGGGAGGGCGCAGGGACCGGCAGAATTCTTCCATGCCCCGCGCCCCGAACGCCGCCCGGAACGCCCCCCCGAAAGCCGCCGCGCCCTCCGGCCCGGCCCGGGCGCTGCAGCAGCTCGGCCTGTCGCGCGACATCGAGCGCGCGCTGCACCTGCCGCTGCGCTACGAGGACGAGACCCGCCTGAGCCCGATCGCCGACCTGCGCGACGGCCAGACCGCGCTGGTCGAGGGGCTGGTGGAGTCGGCCGGGCCGGCGGGCGGAGCGCGACGCCAGTGGGTGGTGAGCCTGAGCGACGCCCGCTTCGGCGAGGACGACCGCAGCGACGCCGACGAGCGGCTGCAGCTGCGCTTCCTGCATGTGCACCCGGCGCATCGCCGCGCCCTGGTGAGCGGTGCGCGGGTGCGCGCCCGCGGCGAGGTGCGCGGCGGCTTCTTCGGCCGCGAGATGGTCCACCCGCAGGTGCGCGTGGTGCAACCCGACACGCCGCTGCCCCAGACGCTCACCCCGGTCTATCCCACGGTGGCAGCGCTCCCCCAGGCCTGGCTGCGCCGGGCCATCGAATCGGCGCTGCAGCGGGCCGACCTGCGCGAGATCCTGAGCCCGGCGCACCAGGCCGTCCTGCACGCACTGCTGCCGGCCTCGCGGCACTGGCCGATGCTCGCGCAGGCGCTGCAGCAGCTGCACCACCCCAGCGCGCCGGCCGATCCCGACGCGCTGCTGGACCCTTCGCACCCCGCGCGGCAGCGGCTCAAGTTCGACGAGCTGCTCGCCCAGCAGCTCTCGCAGCTCGAGGCCCGCTCGGCCCGCTCGGCCCAGGCCGCGCCGGCGCTGGCCGACGGCGGCTCGCTGGTGCAGCGGCTTCGGCAGGCGCTGCCTTTCGCGCTCACCCCCGCACAGGACCGCGTGGTGGCCGAGATCGCCGACGACCTCGCCCGCACGCAGCCCATGCACCGGCTGCTGCAAGGCGACGTGGGTGCGGGCAAGACGGTGGTGGCCGCGCTGGCTGCCGCCCAGGCCATCGACGCGGGCTGGCAGTGCGCGCTGATGGCGCCCACCGAGATCCTCGCGGCGCAGCATGTGAACAAGCTCGTCGCCTGGCTGCAGCCGCTGGGCGTGGGCGTGGCCTGGCTGTCGGGCAGTCGACAGGGCCGCTCGCGCGACCGCGAACGGGAACGGGTGAGGAGCGGCGAGGCACAGCTGGTGGTGGGCACCCATGCGGTCATCGAGGCCGGCGTCGAGTTCGCGCGGCTGGGCCTGGCCATCATCGACGAGCAGCACCGCTTCGGCGTCGAGCAGCGCCTGGCGCTGCGGCGCAAGCTCGAGCAGTGCGACGGGCCGCAGCCGCTGCAGGCGCACGTGCTGGGCATGAGCGCCACGCCCATTCCCCGCACGCTGGCCATGGCGCATTTCGCCGACCTGGACGTGTCCACCATCGACACGCTGCCGCCCGGGCGCACGCCCATCGTCACCCGGCTGTTCGCCGAGTCCCGGCGCGACGCGGTGCTCGACTGCGTGCGCGCCGAGCTGGCCGCCGGGCGGCAGGCCTTCTGGGTCTGTCCGCTGGTCGAGGCGGTGGACGAAGCCGAGCCGCCGGGCGATGCGGCTCAGGGCAAAGCGGGCACCCAGCGCTCCGCAGCGGCCCGCCCCCGGCCCGGCTCGGCCGCGCGCGACCGCCTGGCCGAACTGAGCAACGCCATCGACACCCACGCGCAGCTGCAGCAGGCGCTGGCCGGCGTGGGCGTGGGCCTGCTGCACGGGCGGCTGCCCGCCCGCGAGAAGGCCGCGGTGATGGCCGAATTCGCCGCGGGGCGGCTGGCGGTGCTGGTGGCCACCACCGTCATCGAGGTGGGCGTGGACGTCCCCAACGCCAGCGTGATGGTCATCGAGCATGCCGAGCGCTTCGGGCTTGCCCAGCTGCACCAGTTGCGCGGCCGCGTGGGCCGAGGCGCCGCGGCCAGCGTGTGCGCGCTGCTCTATGGCCAGCCGCTGTCGGCCATCGCCCGCGAGCGGCTGAAGGTGATGGCCGCCACCACCGACGGCTTCGAGATCGCCCGCCGCGACCTGGAACTGCGCGGCCCGGGCGAGGTGCTGGGCGCCCGGCAGTCCGGGGCGGCGCTGATGCGCTTTGCCGACATCGTCGAAGACGAGGCGATGATCGAGCCCGCCCGCGAGCTCGCCCGGCGGCTGTGGCTCGAAGACCCGGCGGCCGCGCGCCGCCAGGTCGACCGGCTGCGCGGCGGAAAATCGGACTACCTGAACGCCTGAGGTGACCCCGACGCGCAAGCGGCTACCCTCGCGCTGCGTTTCGTCTCCAGGACGTCTGCCACCATGACCCTCACCGAGCTGCGCTACATCGTTGCGGTCGCCCGCGAGAAGCACTTCGGCCGCGCGGCCGAAGCCTGCTTCGTGTCCCAGCCCACGCTGTCGGTGGCCATCAAGAAGCTTGAGGACGAGCTGGACGTGAAGATCTTCGAGCGCGGCAGCAGCGAGGTGAGCGTGACGCCGCTGGGCGAGGCCATCGTGCGCCAGGCGCAGTCGGTCATCGAGCAGGCGCAGGCCATCAAGGAGATCGCCAAGCGCGGCAAGGACCCGCTGAACGGCGCGCTGCGCCTGGGGATCATCTACACCATCGGCCCCTACCTGCTGCCCGACCTGGTGCGCAACGCCATCGACCTCACGCCGCAGATGCCGCTGATGCTGCAGGAGAACTTCACCGTGCGCCTGGTGGAGATGCTGCGCACCGGAGAGCTGGACTGCGCGGTGATGGCCGAGCCCTTCGCCGACGCCGGGCTGGCCTCGGCGGCCCTCTACGACGAGCCCTTCATGGTGGCGGTGCCGGCCACGCACCCGCTGGCCACGCGCAGCAGCATCTCGGCCGAGGCGCTCAAGCGCGAGACCATGCTGCTGCTCGGCGCGGGCCACTGCTTTCGCGACCACGTGCTGGAGGTCTGCCCGGAATACGCCCGCTTCTCCAGCGACGCCGAGGGCATCCGCAAGAGCTTCGAAGGCTCGTCGCTGGAAACCATCAAGCACATGGTCGCCTCGGGCATGGGCATCACCGTGGTGCCCCGCCTGAGCGTGCCCGCCGAGCGAGAGCGCCACGTGGTCTACCTGCCCTTCGACGCCCCGGTGCCGCGCCGCCGCGTGGTGCTGGCCTGGCGGCGCAGCTTCCCGCGCTACGAGGCCATCGCCGCGCTGCGCAACGCCATCTACGCCTGCGAATTGCCGGGCGTTGAACGGCTGAGCTGAATGGCCGGGCTGAAAGGCCGAGCTGAACGGCCCGGCGAAGATTCCTTCCCTCACCCAGCTTTTCCCCACCTGAAAGGACATTTCATGGCGAAGAACAAGTCATCGCGCAGCGTGGTCGTGGCCAGCGGCACCGGCACCGGCGTGGCCATCGACATCGGCATCTCGCAGGACCACCGCAGCGCCATCGCCGGCGGGCTGTCGCGGCTCTTGGCCGACACCTACACGCTCTACCTCACGACCCACAACTTCCACTGGAACGTGACCGGGCCGATGTTCAACACGCTGCACACGATGTTCATGGCGCAGTACACCGAGCTGTGGACGGCGGTGGATCCGATCGCCGAGCGCATCCGCGCACTGGGCCACCCGGCGCCGGGCTCCTACGCCCAGTTCGGCGCGTTGACGTCCTTGCCCGATGCGCCGGCCGAGCCGCCCAAGGCCTTCAAGATGGTGAAGATCCTGGTGGAGGGGCACGAGGCGGTGGCGCGCACCGCCCGCGGCCTCTTCCCGCTGGCCGACGAGGCCAACGACCAGCCCACCGCGGACCTGCTCACCCAGCGCCTGGACATCCACGAGAAGACCGCGTGGATGCTGCGCTCGCTGCTCGACGAGCAGTGAAGCCGTGACCCGCCGCGGCGGGTCGCCGCCCGCCTACGGCTTGTCGGCCGCGAAGCAGTAGAAGAGCCCGGCACCGCCCGTGCGGCGCAGCGCGTCCTGGCTGCAGCCCACGGTGGCGTGCGAGGAATTCCACGACACCGCCCAGGGCTCGGGCACGAGGCCGATGCGGTCGTGGTGGCCCACGATGGCCGAGCCTTCGTCGCTGCTTGTCCACCCCTGGCAGGTGGTGTCGGTGGCGGGCGAGGATGCGGTGCCATCCAGGCGCGAGCCGGTCAGGATGTCGTGCTGGTTGGGCATGTCGCCCCGGCCCTTGATGGGCTGACCCCGCTCGTCCAGCGCGGTGGCCTTGGTGAGGTTGTTGCCCGCGCCGTGCAGCTCGGCCACGTTGCGCGCGATGAGTTCGCCCTTGGCGTTGTACCAGGGGCCTGTGCCGATGCGGTCGCGCGCGTGCACCGAAGGCTCGGCCGGCTGCAGCGGCGTGGCCGCCCGGCCGGGCAGGCTCAGGTAGGCCCGCCAGTTGCGGTCGCCCTGGCCCACGGTGGCGGCCAGCAACCGGCAGTGGCCATCGGCGCCTTCGAGGCCGCCGAGGTCTCCGCCGCTGCCCACGCCGGCGCTGGTAACGAAGAAGCCCATGCGCGGCGGGCCGGTGAGCGTGGCGCAGGCGCCCAGCAGCGTGAGCGACGCGATCGCCGCGGCAGCGAGGCTTCGACGGGCGAAGCGAGGGCGTCGCCGCGTGGACGGGTCGGCGGCATGGGAGCGCGGGGTGGCTTGGATCGGGGTCAAGGCGGTCTCCTCCGGAAGTGTTGTTCCGCGATGGTGACGTCAAACCCGGCAGCCGCCTCTTCGTGTCTTCCCGTGCCAGCCCCCGGCACCGCGCCGGCAGCGCCCGCGGCTTCATGGCCGGCCCCGGGCGACAATGCAAGGCTTTTGCGCGCCCCGGCTCCACGCCGCCCGGCCGAGCGCAGCGGCGCCCCGCCGATCACCCCCCGCCCCACCCATGTCCGCCGCCGATATCCCGAGCCAGGTGCGCCGCCGGCGCACCTTCGCCATCATTTCCCACCCGGACGCGGGCAAGACCACGCTCACCGAGAAGCTGCTGCTGTTCTCCGGCGCCATCCAGATCGCGGGCTCGGTGAAGGCCCGCAAGGCGAGCCGCCATGCCACCAGCGACTGGATGGAGATCGAGAAGCAGCGCGGCATCTCCGTGGCCTCGTCGGTCATGCAGATGGAGTACCGAGACTGCGTGATCAACCTGCTGGACACCCCCGGCCACCAGGACTTCTCCGAAGACACCTACCGCGTGCTCACCGCGGTGGACGCCGCGCTGATGGTCATCGACGCGGCCAACGGCGTGGAGCCGCAGACCCGCCGGCTGCTGCAGGTCTGCCGGGCACGCAACACGCCCATCCTCACCTTCGTCAACAAGATGGACCGCGAGGTGAAGGCGCCGCTGGACCTCTTCGACGAGATCGAGCGCGAACTGGGCATGGCGGTGGTGCCCTTCACCTGGCCGGTGGGCATGGGCCGCAACTTCGCCGGCGTCATGGACCTGCGCGAGGACCGCATGCGGGTGTTCTCGCCAGGCGAGGACCGTGCGGGCGGCAACGAGGAGGTGATCGACGGCCTGGCCAACCCGGTGCTCGCCCAGCGTTTCGGCATCGACGCCGAGCAGGCCTCGGGCGAGGTCGAACTCGTGCGCGAGGCCGCGCCCGGCTTCGCCGAGGACGAGTTCCGCGCCGGCCGCCAGACGCCGATGTTCTTCGGCTCGGCGATCAACAACTTCGGCGTGCGCGAGGTGCTCGACGCGCTGGTGGACCTGGCCCCCGCACCCGGCCCGCGACCGGCCATCCAGCGCGAGGTCAAGGCCGAGGAGACCAAGCTCACCGGCGTGGTCTTCAAGATCCAGGCCAACATGGACCCGGCCCACCGCGACCGCATCGCCTTCGTGCGGGTGGCCAGCGGCCACTTCCAGCGCGGCATGCGCCTGAAGGTGGTCAGAAGCGGCAAGGAGATGCGCCCGAACACGGTGGTGAGCTTCCTCAGCCAGCGCCGCGAGCTGCTCGACGAGGCCTATGCCGGCGACATCATCGGCATCCCCAACCACGGCGTGCTGCAGCTCGGCGACACCCTGACCGAAGGCGAGAGCCTGCAGTTCACCGGCCTGCCCTTCTTCGCGCCGGAGATGTTCCGCACCGTGGAGGTGGCCGACCCGCTGAAGACCAAGCAGCTGCGCGCGGGCCTGACCCAGCTGGGCGAGGAGGGCGCGATCCAGGTGTTCCGGCCGATGGCCGCGTCCATGCTGCTGCTCGGCGCGGTGGGCCAGCTGCAGTTCGAGGTGGTGGCCCACCGGCTGGAGCACGAGTACGGCGTGAAGGCCCGGGTGCAGCCGGCGCGCTACAACGTGGCGCGCTGGGTGACCTGCGACGCGGCCGACGGCGGCGAGCGCGAACTGCAGCGCTTCATCGACGCCAACAGCCACCGGGTGGCCCACGACGCGGTGAACGCGCCCTGCGTGCTGCTCGAGTACGCCGGGGAGCTCCGGGCGATGCAGGAGAACTGGCCGAAGATCCGCTTCCACGCGCTGCGCGAGCACGCCGGCTTGGTGTTCCAGAAGCAGCTGGACGGCTGAGCGGCGCCGCAGCAGGCGGGCTGGGCTGGGCTGGGATGGCAGGGATGTCGCCACGATCCCCAAGATGCCCACCCATGATCGCCCCGATTGCGCGGCGATCGCCCGATTTCTCCGGTGAGCGGGCCCATCGGGCCGCCGGTTGAATCCAGGGCATGCCTTCGAACCCTGGCCCGTCCTTGCCGCAGCGGCGCCCGATGCCGTGGCCGGCCCGCCTGGCCTGCGCGGTCAGTCTGTGCCTGGGCACTGCGTGCGCCACCGGGCCCGAGCCGGCCTCGGGGCTGCCGCCGGGCGCCGGGCTGGACGCGCCCACGCTTTCGGCGCTGCCAGCCGGTGGGGGGGCGGTCGTCGATGCGCCCGGGCCCTCGGCTCGCACGGTGTCGATGGCCCACGAACTGGGCCAGGCCGCGCTGCGCGAGCGGCGCTTCGACGACGCAGCGGCCTGGTTCGCACGGGCTGCGGACGCCAACCCGGGCCTGGCGGAGGCCTACAACGGCGCGGTGCTCGCGCTGGTCGCCAGCGGCCGCACCGAAGAGGCGCAGGGCTGGCTGCAGCGGGCCGAGGAGCGCTCGCTTCAGACGCTGGACCTGCAGGCCAACCGCCAGTGGCTGCGCGTCGCGCAGGCGCATCGAGCAGGCTCGGCCCAGAAAACCCCGCCGATGCAGGCCGCGGCCGGCGAGTCGGGGCGGGACCGATAGGGCGGCAAGGCACAACCCTCACCCGGTAAACGGGTGCGGGCTGCGCCCCGACCTTCAAGCGCCCGGGGCCGCCACCAGCACCGGCACCGGGTCGGCGCGGATGGCGCCGGCCACGTCACTGCGAGACACGCGCCAGCGCATCAGCATGTGCTCGTAGACCAGGCGCTCGGCCGGGCTCACCGCGCCATCGGCGGTGATCACGCCGGCCACCAGGCGGCACACCAGCAGGCGATCGGCCGGGTTGCGCACCCGGGCGAGCACGTCGTCGAGCAGCTGGGTGTCCGACAGGCTCAGCCAGGCCTTGTCGCGCAGGCGCCCGTCGAGCGCCTCCTTCATGTCGTCGGCCAGGCGCCGGAACGCCGGCTCGGGCACGCCCAGGCGTCGCCAGGCGTCCAGCCGGGAGAGGAGTTCGAGCTCGCGCTCGTCGATGGCGTCGTCGGCGGCGAGCGCCAGGACGACGGCACGGGCCAGGGCCTCGCTGGCGAGGGTTTCGGGGGGCGTGCTGTTGGGGGGCATCGGGGTCTCCCTGGGGCGCGGGGGCGGGGACTGGACGGGCGGAGTACCGGACTCTCGGAGCAGCGCGGCGGTCCACGGCACACACGCTCGCCCCTCGGACGACCGATCCCGGGGCAAAGTTCCTGCCCGGCAAAGGAATAATCTCCGCCGTGCATGCCCTCGCCTTTCCCGCCCGCGTGAGCCTGTGGCTGGACCTCATCCGCTGGGACCGCCCGGCCGGCTGGCTGCTGCTGCTGTGGCCCACGCTGTCGGCGCTGTGGATGGCCGCGGGCGGCTTTCCGGGGTGGCACCTGGTCGCGGTGTTCACCGCCGGCACCATCCTGATGCGCAGCGCCGGCTGCTGCGTGAACGACGTGGCCGACCGCGAGTTCGACCGCCATGTCGAGCGCACGGCGCGCCGCCCGGTCACGCGCGGTGCCATCGGCGTGCGCGAGGCGCTGCTGCTCGGTGCGGTCCTCGCGCTGGCGGCCTTCGCGCTGGTGCTCACCACCAACCCGCCGACCATTGCGCTGTCCTTTGCCGCGCTCGCCGTGGCCGTGGCCTATCCCTATGCCAAGCGCTTCGTGTCCATGCCGCAGGCGGTGCTGGGCGTGGCCTTCAGCTTCGGCATCCCCATGGCCTTCGCCGCCGTCCGGGGCGAGGGGCTCGCGCTGGGTGCCGCAGCACTCGCCCAGGCCGTGCCCTGGCCAGCCTGGGCGCTGCTGGTGTCCAACCTGTTCTGGGTGCTGGCCTATGACACCGAGTACGCAATGGTCGACCGCAACGACGACCTGAAGATCGGCATCCGCACCTCGGCCATCACGCTGGGCCGCCACGACGTGGCCGCGGTCATGGCCTTCTACGCGCTGCACCTGGCGAGCTGGACGCTGCTGGGGCTGCTGCTCGGCTTCGGCTGGGGCCTGCTGCTGGGGGTGGCCGCCGCAGCGGCCCAGGCCGCCTGGCACCACCGGCTGATCCGCCAGCGCGAGCGCGAGGGCTGCTTCCGGGCCTTCCGGCTGAACCACTGGCTGGGTTTCGCGCTCTTCGCCGGCGTGGCTCTCGAATCGGCGGTGCGCTCGGTGCCCTGAGCGCCCGCCCCCCTTGCGCCCGCCGGCTCAGGGATACAGCCCGCGTTCGGCCCGCGCCTGCAGGATGCGCTCGCAGGCCACCGCGAAGGCGGCCGTTCGCAGCGTGATGCGGTGCTGGTCGGCGGTGTCCCAGATGCGGCGCAGTGCGCCCACCATGATCTTGTCCAGGCGCAGGTTGATCTCGTCCTCGGTCCAGAAGAAGGACGAGAAGTCCTGCACCCATTCGAAGTAGCTCACCGTGACGCCGCCGGCGTTGCAGATGACGTCGGGCACGACGAGCACGCCGCGCTCGGCCAGCGCATCGTCCGCATCGGGCAGCGTGGGGCCGTTGGCGCCCTCCAGCACCAGTCGCGCGTGCAGCCGGTTCGCCCGGGCCAGCGTGATCTGCCCCTCCAGCGCCGCGGGAATGAGGATGTCGCAGGGCAGGTCCCAGAAGGCCTCGGCATCGGCCGGCTCGCCGCCGGTGAAGCCGCCCACGCCGCCGCGCTCGCGCACCCAGGCGGTGAGATCGGCCAGGTCGAAGCCGCCGTCGTTGACGACCGTGCCGCTGTGGTCCTGCACCGCGACGATGCGCGCGCCGGCCTGGCCGAAGAGTTCGGCCGCCGAGGAACCCACGTTGCCGAAGCCCTGCACCGCCACGCGGGCGCCCTGCAGCTCCAGCCCGATGCGCCGGGCCGCCTCGCGGCCGGTGACGAACACGCCGCGCCCGGTGGCCTTCACCCGCCCCAGGCTGCCGCCCAGGTTCACCGGCTTGCCGGTGACCACGCCCGTGGCCGTGGCCCCGATGTTCATCGAGTAGGTGTCCATCATCCAGGCCATGATCTGGCCGTTGGTGTTGACGTCCGGGGCCGGGATGTCCTGGTGCGGTCCGATGATGATGCCGATCTCGCTGGTGTAGCGGCGGGTGAGCTTCTCCAGTTCCTTCAGCGACAGCCGCCCCGGGTCCACCCGCACGCCGCCCTTGGCGCCGCCGAAGGGCAGGTTCACCGCGGCGTTCTTGATGCTCATCCAGGCCGCCAGCGCCATCACCTCCTCCAGCGTGACGTCCGGGTGGTAGCGCACGCCGCCCTTGCCCGGCCCGCGGGTGAGGCTGTGCTGCACGCGGAAGCCCTCGAAGTGCTCGATGCGCCCGTCGTCCATCTCGATGGGAATGTCCACCACCAGCGAGCGCTTGGGCCGCTTGAGCGTCTCGGCCCAGCGCGACAGCGGCCCCAGGTAGGGCAGCACCCGCTCGACCTGGGCGATGTAGGTTTCCCAGGGGCTGCCGGGCTGGGACGGCGCGTAGGAGAGGAAGGGGTCGGGATGGGGCATGGCGGCTCTTCGTTGAAGGCCGCCGCCTCGTGGACGGCGGCCGGGACCGGCTGCCGCCCGGGTCGGGACGGTTCAGCCGAGGCTGCGGCCGAGCTCGGCCGCCCGCCGCTGGGCGGCCTGGGCGGCACGGGCGATGGCAGACGCGACGCCATCGGCACGCATGGATTCGAGCGCGGCAAACGTGGTGCCGCCCTTGGAAGTTACCCGCTCCCGCAGCTCGGCCAGCGGCGCGCCATCGGCTTCGGCCAGCAGCGCCGCACCGCGGAAGGTGCTCAGCACCAGCTGGCGCGACTGTTCGGGCGTCAGGCCCATGTCGCAGCCGGCCTGCACCAGCGCCTCCGCGAAGAGGAAGACATAGGCCGGGCCGGAGCCGGACAGCGCCGTCACCGCGTCGAGCGCCTCCTCGCGCTCGACCCACACGCTCTGGCCGGTGCAGTCCAGCAGGGCGCGCACCTGCTCACGCTCGGCGTCGTTCACTTCCTGGCGGGCGAAGAGGCCGGAGATGCCCTGGCCGATCAGCGCCGGCGTGTTGGGCATGGCGCGCACCACCCGCGGGCTGCCGGTGGCGCGCACGATGGCCTCGCAGCGGATGCCGGCCATCACGCTGAGCTGCAGCGCTCCGGCGACGTGATCGGCCAGCGGCGCAGCGGCCTCCTGGAAGACCTGCGGCTTGACCGCCCACACCACCAGCTGGGCAGCGGCCAGCGTGGCGTCCGCCCGGGCCATGGGCGCGATGCCGAAGCGCGCCGTCAGCCGCTCGCGCTGGCCGGCGTCGGGTTCGACGATGCGGATGGAAGCGGCCGGGTGGCCGCTTTGCAGCAGGCCCCCGATGAGCGCGGCGGCCATGTTGCCGCCGCCGACAAAGGCAATGATCGTCATCTGGCTAGTGTAGGCACCGGATGCTGCACTGCACAATGGGCTGGGCAGCGGGATTTAGGGCGGCCACACCCGGGGTGAAGGGTTTGCGCGCTTCAGGCCTCGCAGGCCTGGCAGACCGCGCCGTCACCTGCCGCCGAAGAGCGCGGTGCCAACCCGCAGCAGCGTGGAGCCTTCGGCGACGGCGTCCTCCAGGTCGGCGCTCATGCCCATGGACAGCGTGTCCAGCGCCAGCCCCTGCGCCTGAAGCGCCGCCAGGGCGCGGGCCAGGGTGGCGAAGGTGCGGCGCCGCGCGGCGCTGTCGTCCGAGGGCGCGCCGATGGTCATCAGGCCGCGCAGGCGCAGGCTTTGCGCGGGCAGCGCGGCGACGGCCTGCGCCACCTCGGGCAAGGCCTGCAGGCTCAGCCCGCTCTTGCTGGCCTCCTCGTCGATGTTCACCTGCAGGCAGACCTGCAGCGGCGGCAGGTGCGCCGGGCGCTGGGCCGCCAGCCGCTCGGCGATCTTCAGCCGGTCCACCGAGTGCACCCAGTCGAAGGCCTCGGCCACCGGCCGGGTCTTGTTGCTCTGCAGCGGGCCGATCAGGTGCCACTGCAGGTCGCCGCGCAGGTCGGCCAGCGCCTCGATCTTGGCCAGCCCTTCCTGCACATAGTTCTCGCCGAAATCGCGCTGGCCGGCCGCGTGCATCTTCCTCACCGCCTCGGCGGGAAAGGTCTTGCTCACCGCCAGCAACGTGACGCTTCGCACGGGCCGCCCGCAGGCGGCGCAGGCCCGGGCGATGCGCTCGTGCACGTGTTGTAAGTTGCGTTCGGCGACTTCCATAATGATTCTTTGCTGCCCGACCCGCCCACGCCATGGACATCACCCAACTGCTGGCCTTCTCCACCAAGAACAAGGCGTCGGACCTGCACCTGTCGGCGGGCCTGCCGCCGATGATCCGGGTGCACGGCGACGTGCGGCGAATCAACGTCGATCCGCTGGACCACAAGCAGGTCCACGCGATGATCTACGACATCATGAACGATTCGCAGCGCAAGGCGTACGAGGAGACGCTGGAGTGCGATTTCTCGTTCGAGATCCAGGGCCTGGCGCGCTTCCGGGTCAACGCCTTCAACCAGAACCGCGGCGCCGGCGGGGTGTTCCGCACCATTCCGTCGAAGATCCAGACGCTCGAGCAGCTCAACGCGCCCAAGGTCTTCGCCGAGCTCGCGCTCAAGCCTCGCGGCCTGGTGCTGGTCACCGGCCCCACGGGCTCGGGCAAGTCCACCACGCTGGCGGCGATGGTCAACCACCTGAACGAGCATGAGTTCGGCCACGTGCTGACGGTCGAGGACCCGATCGAGTTCGTGCACGAATCGAAGAAGTGCCTGATCAACCAGCGCGAGGTCGGGCCGCACACGCTGAGCTTCGCCAACGCGCTGCGTTCGGCGCTGCGCGAGGACCCCGACGCCATCCTGGTGGGCGAGATGCGCGACCTGGAAACCATCCGCCTGGCGCTCACCGCCGCGGAGACCGGCCACCTCGTGTTCGGCACGCTGCACACCAGCTCGGCCGCCAAGACCATCGACCGCATCGTGGACGTCTTCCCCGCGGCCGAGAAGGAGATGACCCGCGCGATGCTGTCCGAGTCGCTGGTAGCGGTGATCTCCCAGACCCTGTGCAAGCTCAAGGACGGCTCGGGCCGGGTGGCCGCCCACGAGATCATGCTGGGCACGGCGGCCATCCGAAACCTCATCCGCGAGAACAAGGTGGCCCAGATGTACTCGTCCATCCAGACGGGCAACAACATGGGCATGCAGACGCTCGACCAGAACCTCGCCGACCTGGTGCGCCGCAACGTGGTGTCGCCCGCCGAGGCCCGCGCCAAGGCCAAGTTCCCCGAGAACTTCCCCGGCTGAGCGCCGCCGCGGCGCGGGTGCACACTGCGGCGCTGAGCCGGCCCGCAAGGCGGCGCGCTCAAGTTGCGCCGCCAGGTGCCGATCAGCCCGCATCGACCCCACAGGAGAGTTGTCAATGGAACGCGACCAGGCCTCCAAGTTCGTCAACGACCTGCTCCGGCTGATGGTCTCGCGCAATGGCTCCGACCTCTTCCTCACCGCCGACTTCCCGCCGGCCATCAAGGTGGACGGCAAGGTCACCAAGGTGTCGCCCCAGCCGCTGACCGGCCAGCACACGCTCGCGCTGGCCCGCTCGGTGATGAACGACAAGCAGGCCGCCGAGTTCGAGCGCACCAAGGAGTGCAACTTCGCCATCGCGCCGCAAGGCGTGGGCCGCTTCCGGGTGAATGCCTTCGTGCAGCAGGGCCATGTGGGCATGGTGCTGCGCACCATCCCGAAGTCGCTGCCCAACATCGACGAGCTCGGCCTGCCGCAGGTGCTCAAGGACATCGCCATGGCCAAGCGCGGCCTGGTGCTGCTGGTGGGGGCCACCGGCTCGGGCAAGAGCACCTCTCTGGCCGCGATGGTCGACTACCGCAACGAGCATTCCTTCGGCCACATCGTCACGGTGGAGGACCCGGTGGAGTTCGTGCACCCGCACAAGAACTGCATCGTCACCCAGCGCGAGGTGGGCGTGGACACCGAGGACTGGGGCAAGGCGCTGAAGAACATGCTGCGCCAGGCCCCCGACGTGATCCTCATGGGCGAGGTGCGCGACCGCGAGACCATGGACCATGCGGTGGCCTTCGCCGAGACCGGGCACCTGTGCATGGCCACGCTGCACGCCAACAGCGCCAACCAGGCGCTGGACCGCATCATCAACTTCTTCCCCGAGGAGCGCCGCGCCCAGCTGCTGATGGACCTGTCGCTCAACCTGAAGGGCCTGATCTCCCAGCGCCTGCTGCCGCGCCAGACCGGCAAGGGCCGGGTCGCCGCGGTGGAGGTGCTGCTGAACACCCCGCTGATGGCCGACCTCATCTTCAAGGGCGAGGTCAGCGAGATGCGCGAGCTGATGAAGCGCTCGCGCGAGCAGGGCATGCAGACCTTCGACCAGAGCCTGTTCGACCTGTTCGAGAATGGGGTGGTGAGCCTGGAAGACGCGCTTCGCAACGCCGACTCGCACAACGACCTGCGCTTGCGCATCAAGCTCGAAAGCCACCGCGCCCGCGGTGCCGATCTCGCCGCCGGCACCGAGCACATGGCCATCGTCACCTGAACCCCGCGCCCTGGCCGGCGCAAGAAACCCCTTCTGCGCCCCATGACGCCTGACACCCCCTCCCCCACCGCCGCCACGCCCGCGGTCGCGCCGCACGACCTCGCCTTCCTGGGCCTGGGCGTGATGGGCCATCCGATGGCCGGCCACCTGCAGCGCCACGGCCACCGGGTCACCGTCTACAACCGCACCGCGGCCAAGGCGGCGGCCTGGTCGGCCGAGTACCAGGGCTGCAACGCCCCGACGCCGGCGGCTGCCGCCCGGGGCGCGCAGATCGTCTTCGCCTGCGTGGGCAACGACGACGACCTGCGCGCCATCACCATCGGCCAGGACGGCGCCTTCTCCACCATGGCCGCCGGCTCGGTCTTCGTCGACCACACCACCGCGTCGGCCGAGGTGGCCCGCGAGCTCGCCGCCGTGGCCGCCGAGCGGGGCATCGCCTTCATCGACGCACCGGTCTCCGGCGGCAACGTGGGCGCCATCAAGGGCCAGCTCACCGTGATGTGCGGCGGCGACGCCGCGGCCTTCGAGCGCGTGCGCCCGGTGATCGCCGCCTATGCCAAGGCGGTCACGCGGCTGGGCGATGCGGGCGCGGGGCAGCTCGCCAAGATGGTCAACCAGATCTGCATCGCAGGGCTGGTGCAGGGCCTGTCCGAAGCCATCGCCTTCGGCGAGAAGGCGGGGCTGGACATGAAGGCCGTGCTCGAGGTCATCGGCAAGGGCGCCGCGCAGAGCTGGCAGCTGGACAACCGCGGCCCCACGATGGTGGAACGCCGCTTCGATTTCGGCTTCGCGGTGGACTGGATGCGCAAGGACCTGGGCCTGGTGCTCGAGGAGGGCCGCCGGCGCGGTGCGCAGCTGCCGGTGACGGCCCTGGTCGACCAGTTCTACGCCGACCTGCAGTCGCGCGGCGACGGCCGCAGCGACACCTCCAGCCTCGTCAAGCGGCTGTGAACCCACCCCCGCCGGGCTGCGCCCGGCGGACCAAGCTGAGCGGGCTGCGCCCGGCGGACCAAGCCCGGCGGACCGCGCCCGCCGGGGGTGGCCCCGCTCAGCGGGCCGGGGCGGGCGCAGGCGCTGGCGTGGCCGCCGGCGCAGCGCTCTGCGGTCGCATCGCGGCCAGTTCGGCCTCGGAGATGATCTCGAACACCCGCACCACCCGCTGCACGCCCGACACGCTGCGCGCCAGCTCGGTGGCCTGGCTGGCTTCCCGCTCGGTGACCCGGCCCATCAGGTAGATGGTGCCGCGCTCGGCGCTCACCTTGAAGGCATTGGCCGAGAGCTGCCCGGCATCGACGAAGGTGGCCTTCACCTTGGTGGCCAGCACGCCGTCGTTGGCCCGGCTGGTCAGGCTGGTGGGGCCCATCACTGCCAGCTCGTTGACCACGCCGCGCACGTTGTCCACCCGGCCCACCGACTGCTCGGCGGACGCCTTGTCGGCTTCGCTGCCCACCTCGCCGGTGAGCAGCACCGTGCGGTTGTAGCTCACCGCGTTGATGTGGGCGCGGTCGCCGAGCAGCTCGCGCAGGCGGCTGGCGGCCTTGAACTCGATGCTCTGGTCCTCGATCTGCGTGCCCGCGGTGCGGCGGTCGGTGGCGGCCAGCGCGCCGCCCACCATCGCACCGCCGAGCAGCACCGGAACGCAGGCACTGAGCCCCAGGGTGGCCGCCAGCGCCGCAGCCACGAGCGCGGCACCGCGCCAGGGGCGCTGCCCGCTGGAGGCGACGGGGGAGGAGATGCCTTGGAGGCCGGAAGGTCGGGTCATGCGCTGTCCTGTTCGCCCATAAGTTGCAGGTCCACCGCGTCGCACAGGCAGTGGATGGTGAGCAGGTGCACTTCCTGTATGCGCGCGGTGCGCTCGTGCGGCACGCAGATGTGCACGTCGGTCTCGGCCAGGTGCTCGCGCATCCTGCCGCCGCCGCGCCCGGTGAGCGCGATGACGGTCATCTCCTTGGCCTTGGCCACCGCCACCGCCGCCATCACGTTGGCCGAGTTGCCGCTGGTGGAAATGGCGATCAGCACGTCGCCGGGCGAGCCCAGCGCCTGCACCTGCTTGGAGAAGATCTGGTTGAAGTCGTAGTCGTTGCCCACCGCGGTGAGGATGGACGTGTCGGTGGTCAGCGCGATGGCCGCCAGCGGCGGGCGCTCCCGCTCGAAGCGGCCCACGAACTCGGCCGCGAAATGCTGGGCGTCGGCGGCCGAACCGCCATTGCCGCAGATCAGCACCTTGCCGCCGGCGGTCACGCAGCCCACCAGCGCATGCACCGCATCGGCGATCGGCCGGGTGAGGGTCTCCGCGGCGGCGTACTTGAGGTCGGCGCTGTCGAAGAACTGCTGTTGGATTCGTTGCTCGAGCATGGCCGGGATCATAGGGGACGCCCGGTGTCGTGACCGGTCACGACGCAGCGCCTGGCACCCGGAAGCGCGCGGGTCCGCTCAGCTGCGCGCCTCGAAGGCACCCCGCAGCCAGTGGACGTCCTGGCCATCGATCGCCACCACGTCGAACCGGCACGGCGGCAGCGTGCGCAGCGTGGCAAGGTAGTGCCGGGCGGCGTGGATGATGCTGCGCTGCTTGGCCGGGCTGACGGTGGCGGCGGCGCCGCCGTGGCGGGTGTCCGCGCGGTGGCGCACCTCCACGAAGACGAGGGTGCCGTCGGGGTCCTGGGCGATGAGGTCGATCTCGCCGCCCCGCGCGTGCGGGCCGCGGGCCACTCGATAATTGCGTTGCACGATCGCCAGCCCCCGCGCGCGCAGCCAGGCCGCCGCCGCGTCTTCCGCCTCATCTCCCACTGCCTTGGTCGTGACCACTCCCGATGCCTCGCTGCTGCGCGCGGCCGCCGCTGCGGCGGCCGGCGGCCAGCAGTATCCCGCCGGCGCCCTCTACATGGTGGCCACGCCCATCGGCAACCGGGCCGACCTGAGCTTTCGGGCCTTGCACCTGCTGGGCCTGGTGGACGCGGTGGCCTGCGAGGACACCCGCCACACCGCCGGGCTGCTGCGCCCGCTGGGGCTCTCGCCCCCGCTCATCGCGCTGCACCAGCACAACGAGCAGGCCGCCTCGGGTGCGGTCATCGCCCGGCTGCAGACCGGCGAGCGGGTGGCCTGCGTCAGCGACGCCGGCACCCCCGGCGTGAGCGACCCGGGCGCCCGCCTGGTGGCGCGCGTGCGCGCAGCCGGCCTTGCGGTGCTGGCGGTGCCCGGCGCCAGCGCCGTGGCCGCCGCGGTCAGCGTGGCGGGGCTGGACGACGGGCCTTTCTGCTTCCACGGCTTCCTGCCGGCGGGGGCCACCCAGCGCGACGCGCAGCTGCAAGCGGCACTGGACGCCGCGCCGGCGGCGCTCTTCTTCGAAGCCCCGCACCGCATCGTCGCGCTGGCCGCAGCCCTGGCCCGACAGGCCCCCGACCGCACCGTCACCGTCTGCCGCGAGCTCACCAAGCAGTTCGAGACGGTGCACACCGACGCCGCCCGGGCGCTGCCGGCCTGGTTCGCCGCCGATGCCAACCGCCAGCGCGGCGAGTTCGTCGTGGTGGTGCATGCAGCCGCGGCGGCCGTCGAGGCCGGCCCGCACGGGCTGGCCGCCGCACACGAGCGCACGCTGCGCGTGCTGCTCGAAGGCGGGCTGGGCGTGCGCCAGGCGGTGCAGCTGGCCGAGCGGCTGACCGATGCGCCGAGAAAGCGCCTGTACGCGGCGGCGCTGGCCCTGCGCGGCCCCGACCCGGGCGCGGACGAGGCCCCGCCGCAGGTGGACGACGGGGTGTCGGGCGGTCCCTAGAATGGATCGATGATCTCTCGCGAACCCACCCTCGAACGCCTGGCCATCGCCCGCAGCCTGCTGCTCGAACCCTTCGGGCTCGACGAGTCGGCGCTGCAGCGGGCGCTGGCGGCCATGGCCACCCACCGGGTGGACGACGCCGACCTCTACTTCCAGACCACCCGCAGCGAGGGCTGGAGCCTGGAAGAAGGCATCGTCAAGAGCGGCTCCTTCAGCATCGACCAGGGCGTGGGCGTGCGCGCGGTGGCCGGCGAGAAGACGGCCTTCGCCTATTCCGACGACATCTCCGAAGCCTCGCTGCTCGACGCGGTGGCCACGGTGCGCACCATCGCCGCGGCCGGCCAGAGCCGCAGGGTCAAGCTCGGCCGGGCGCCCACCGCGGTGAAGAGCCGCCTGCTCTACCCGCCCACCGACCCCATCGGCACGCTGGACAGCACGCAGAAGGTGGCGCTGCTCGAGCGGGTCGAGAAGATGGCCCGCGCCAAGGACCCGCGCATCCAGCAGGTGATGGCGGGCCTGGCCGCCGAATACGACGTGGTGCTGGTGGCCCGCGCCGACGGCAGCCTGGCCGCCGACGTGCGCCCGCTCGTTCGGCTGTCGGTCACGGTGATCGCCGAGCAGCAGCAAGGCGGCCAGACCCGCCGCGAGGTGGGCTCGGGCGGCGGCGGCGGCCGCTTCGGCCTGTCCGTCTTCGACGACGCCACGCTGCAGCGCTATGTGGACGACGCGGTGCGGGCGGCGCTCACCAACCTCGACTCCCGCCCGGCGCCGGCCGGCGAGATGAGCGTGGTGCTGGGCGCGGGCTGGCCGGGCATCCTGCTGCACGAGGCCATCGGCCACGGCCTGGAAGGCGACTTCAACCGCAAGGGCTCGAGCGCCTTCGCCGGCCGCGTGGGCCAGCGGGTGGCCGCCAAGGGCGTCACGGTGCTGGACGACGGCACCCTGCCCGACCGCCGCGGCTCGCTCAACGTGGACGACGAGGGCCATGCCAGCCAGCGCAACGTGCTGATCGAGGACGGCATCCTCAAGGGCTACATCCAGGACTCGATGAACGCCCGGCTGATGGGCGTGAAGCCCACCGGCAACGGCCGCCGCGAGAGCTATGCCGCGCTGCCCATGCCGCGCATGACCAACACCTACATGCTCGCCGGCGACAAGGCCCCCGAGGAAATCGTGGCCAGCCTCAAGCGCGGGCTGTATGCCACCAACTTCGGCGGCGGGCAGGTGGACATCACCAGCGGCAAGTTCGTGTTCTCCGCCAGCGAGGCCTTCTGGGTCGAGAACGGAAAGATCCAGTACCCGGTGAAGGGTGCGACGCTGATCGGCAACGGCCCGGACGCGCTCACCCGCGTGAGCCTGATCGGCCGCGACATGAAGCTCGACACCGGCGTGGGCACCTGCGGCAAGGAAGGCCAGAGCGTGCCGGTGGGCGTGGGCCAGCCCACGCTGCGCATCGACCGCCTGACGGTGGGCGGCACTGCGTGAGTCGGCTGGCGGGGGTGGTCGCAGGCGCGGCCCGCGACGGTGAGCCACTGCCGGTGACCTTGGCCGACATCCAGGCCGCCGCCGGACGCGTGGGCCCGCAGGTGCTGGACACCCCCTGCCTGGCCTCGCGCACGCTGTCGGACATCCTGGGCGCCCAGGTGGTGCTCAAGTTCGAGAACCTGCAGTTCACCGCGTCCTTCAAGGAACGCGGTGCCCTGAACGCGCTGATGCGCCTGTGCGAGGCCGCCGATGCCGCCGGCCGGCCGCGGCCCGGCGTCATCACCGCGTCGGCCGGCAACCATGCGCAGGGCCTGGCCCACCACGCGCAGCGCCTGGGCCTGAAGGCGGTCATCGTGATGCCGGTGGCCACGCCGCTGGTGAAGATCGAGCGCACCCGCGGCTTCGGCGCCGAGGTGGTGCTGCACGGCGAGCAGTTCGACGACGCGCGCCGCCACGCGCTCGCGCTGGCCGCCGAGCGCGGCCTGCAGCTGGTGCACCCCTTCGACGATGCCGACGTGGTGGCCGGACAGGGCACGGTGGCCCTGGAGATGCTGGCCGCCCACCCGGAGATCGACACCCTGGTGGTGGCCGTGGGCGGCGGCGGCCTGCTGGGCGGCATGGCGGTGGTGGCGCGGGCGCTGCGACCGGACATCGAGCTCGTCGGCGTGCAGGTGGAGCGCTATGCGTCGATGGTCAACGCCGTCACCGGCAGCCGCCACCCGATGGGGCCGAGCACCATTGCCGAGGGCATCGCGGTGTCCGAAGCCGGGCAGATCACCCGCCAGCTCATCGGCTCGCTGGTGGACGAACTGCTGCTCGTCGACGAGGGCGACATCGAGGAAGCGGTGGTGATGCTGCTGGAAGTGGAGAAGACGGTGGTCGAAGGCGCCGGCGCAGCCGGCCTTGCCGCGCTGCTGCGCCACCGCGAGCGCTTTGCCGGCCGCACCGTGGGCCTTGTGCTGTGCGGCGGCAACATCGATCCCCTGCTGCTGGCGGCCATCATCGAGCGCGGCATGGTGCGCGCCGGCCGGCTGGCCCGGCTCACCGTGGGCGCACGCGACGCGCCGGGCACGCTCGCCCGCATCACCGCCCTGGTGGCCGAAGCGGGCGCCAACATCGACGAGGTGCGGCACCAGCGCGCGTTCTCGTCGCTGTCGGCCCAGCATGTGGACATCGAGCTCGTCGTGCAGACCCGCGGGCGCGAGCACCTCGCGGCGGTGCTGCAGGCGCTGCAGGCGGTGGGTTTCCAGGCGCGAAGCGGTCCGATCGGCGGCTGAGACAGAGGCTGAGGCTGAGGCCGAGCCTCAAACGCTCTGCACGCGCCGCAGCCGCGAACCAGCGACCTCGGGGCTTCGGCTTCGGCTTCGGCTTCGGCTTCGGCTTCGGCTTCGGCTCGGCCCGCTCAACGAAGCGCCGCTCCTTGAACCCGGTTCACCGAAGGTCGGCGGCAGCGCCCGTCCCCGACTCCGCTTCGCGGGCCATCGACACCCGCACGACTTCGCCATCGTCCCGATCACGGGTGTAGACCCGTGCCTCGCGCACGCCGCCCGCGCCGTCGCTCAGGCACACGCCGTAGCGGAAGGGTGCGTCGCCGCGGCCGGGAAAGCCGAAGCGCAGGTCGCGGAACCAGGCGCAGCGCCCGCCGCCGGTCGCGGTGCCCACGCCCGCGTCCACCCGCTCGAGCACCGGCGCCTGGGCGAACCAACGGTAGAAGCCGAACTCCGGGCGCTCCCAGGCCTCGCGCGCCAGCGCAGCGCCGGCCGGATCGTCGCCGAAGCGCTCGATGCGCTCCCAGGTCACGGTGGCCACCGGCTGGTAGGGCGCCGAGAAACGGCGGATGAAGTGGTCGTCGGCGGTAGCCACCAGCGGCTGGACGCGCCGGGTGTTCAGGTGGGCCAGGTGGTAGGTGTCGCCATCGCGCACCGTGACCGTCCAGTTGAAGGGCGAAGCCGGCCGGGG
>JAIYCR010000003.1 GCA_027487905.1 Rubrivivax sp.
GAGAGCTACCGCATCGACGAGGGCCTGCGCATCGCGCGGCAGCTGCTGCTGGAGATCAACCGCCTGGGCGTGCCCGCCGGTAGCGAGTTCCTCGACGTGATCAGCCCACAGTACATCGGCGACCTCATCGCCTGGGGCGCGATCGGCGCGCGCACCACCGAAAGCCAGGTCCACCGCGAGCTCGCCTCGGGCCTGTCCGCACCCATCGGCTTCAAGAACGGCACCGACGGCAACATCAAGATCGCCACCGACGCCATCCAGGCCGCCGCCCGGCCGCACCACTTCCTGTCGGTGCACAAGAACGGCCAGGTGTCCATCGTCGAGACCCGCGGCAACCCGGACTGCCACGTCATCCTGCGCGGCGGCAAGGCGCCCAACTACGACGCCGCGAGCGTGGCCGCGGCCTGCGCGGAGATCGAGGCGGCCAAGCTGCCCTGCCGGCTGATGGTGGACGCGAGCCATGCCAACAGCAGCAAGCAGCACCAGCGCCAGTTGCTCGTGGCCCAGAGCGTCGCCGAGCAACTCGGCGCGGGCGGGCGCTGCATCTTCGGCGCCATGATCGAAAGCCACCTGGTGGCCGGTGCGCAGAAGTTCAGCCCCGGCCAGGACGACCCGGCCGCGCTGGCTTACGGCCAGAGCATCACCGACGCCTGCCTGGGCTGGGACGACACGGTGGGCGCGCTGGAAACCCTCAGCGAAGGGGTGCGGGCGCGGCGTCGTCGGTGAGGGGCGAGCGGACCGGCTGACAAGTTGAAAGGGCCCCGGCGCAGCGCCTGAGGGGCTGCCGCGGGAAGGGCCGCTTCAGGCCGTCGCCGTAGGCGACCCGCCCGTGTCGTCGGCCGATGCCTCGGCCGCGGCGCGCTTCAGGCGCTCGCTCTTCCAGTAGACGTCGTCGCCGCCCAGTCCGTCGAGGTTGGCCCGGTTGAGCACCCGGGCCAGCACGAAGAGCAGGTCGCTCAGGCGGTTCAGGTAGTGCCGGGGCTCGGCCCGCACGGCGGGGGTGTCGCCGGCCGGTGCGTGGCCCAGCGCCACCACCGCCCGCTCGGCGCGGCGCGCGATGGTGCGCGACACATGGGCCAGCGCGGCGCTGCGGGTGCCGGCCGGCAGGATGAACTCCTGCAGCCGGGGCAGGCGCTCGTTGTAGTGGGCGAGGGCTTCGTCCAGGCGCAGCACGGCCTCGGCTTTCAGCAGCTCGAAGCCCGGAATGGACAGCTCGCCGCCGAGGTTGAAGAGCTCGTGCTGCACCACGACGAGCAGCTCGCGAACGTCGTCGGGCAGCGGCTCGGCCAGCAGCACGCCGAGGCTGGAATTGAGTTCGTCCACGTCGCCCATGGCGGCCACGCGCAGGTGGTCCTTGGGGACGCGGGTGCCGTCGCCGAGGCCGGTGCTGCCGTCGTCTCCGGTGCGGGTGGCGATCTGGGTGAGTCGGTTGGCCATGGGGGCATTGTCGGGGTTCGGCGGAGCCGGCCGCGCCCGCCGCCTTCAAGCCCCCTGCGGACGACCCTGGGGCGCAGAGCCCGCCCGTCCCCGCTCGCCATAGACCGGATGCAACCCCGCCTTCACCACGCACAGCTCCCAGCTGGCCAGCGGCATCTGGCGCTCGCCGCTTTCCCACCACTGCCAGGCCCGGGGCGTCACATGCACCCAGGCGGCGGCTTCGGCCTGGGTCAGGCCCAGGGCCAGGCGGACGGAGCGGATCTGGTGGGGCGTGGGGGGCTTCATGGGGCGGGGTGGGAGGGCGAAGCGGGAGGGCGAGGAGGGGCCAACACGCACGATGTTCGTGTCTCCTGCCCGATTGCGCTAGCGTGGCCTGAGGCTTCCGCCCCGCCCCTCCGCCCCGCCCCTTCGCCACACCCCTTCACCTGCCCCCCCCTCCCCCATGACCCTGCACGCCTCCACCCTCCAGATCGTCCGGTGCAGCGCCTGCGGAAGCGCGCTGCGCCACCAGCGCTGGCAAGCGTTCGAGCCGATTCCCCTGTGGACGGACGGCTGCACCGCCCGCAGCGGGCGGACGCGCCCCATGGTGATGGCCTGCGGCGGGTGCCGGGCCTGGCTCGAAGTGGATGCACTTACACCCATCGAGCGGGCAGTGGCGCCCCGGCTGGGCGAGCCACCCAGCGCGGCGGCCCACCGGCACAGGGAAGCGGTGATGCAGTCGGCGCAGGTGTGGCCATCGCTGGAGCCGGCCGATCCGGCGGCCCTGGCCCGCGACATCGCCGCGCTCGGGCTGCCGCCCGAGGATGAGGCCCGCTGGCGGCTGCAGGTGTGGCACAGCTTCAACGACGACCACCGCCCCCGGATGGCCGCCCAGTCGATGCGCATCGCCGGCGTCGTTCACCGCCCGCACCGGCGGGCGGTGCAGGGGCTCGAACGCGACAACCTCGAGCGGCTGGTGGCGCTGACGCTGGCCCACGCCGAGCCGGCCGAGCCCTTCCCCCTGCTGCCGCGCGAACTGGCGCTCCAGCTCGGCCACTGGGACGATCGGCTGCCACTGGCCGACATGCTGCGCCAGCTGGGCCGCCACGGCGCGGCCCTGGCGCTGCTCCACACCCTGCGCCACGCCCTGCACCACGACACCCCGGCCCTGGACCCAAGCCTTGACCCCTGGGCCCGGGTCATCGAGCAGCTCGCCCTGGTGGGCGACACCCGGGTGCGCAGCCTGTCGGATGGCCCCATGCGCCGGCCCGACAAGCTTTCGCAGTACCTGGATTCCCTTTGACCCCCGGGCGCCACCCGCCCCCTCGGGCGCCGGTTCCGGCCGAAAATCAAGGGTCAGCCTTCACAGGAAGCACCCCATGAACGCCCCCCTGCCCGCCTCGGCCCTGCCGCGCAACGCCCCACCGGAAATGCTCGCCGCGCTCAAGGCGCGCTTCGCCGAGCGCTGCTCCACCGCGATGGCCGTGCGCGAGCAGCATGGCCGGGATGAGAGCCCCATCGACGCGCCGCCGCCGGATGCGGTGGTGTTCTGCGAGTCCACCGACGACGTGGTCGCGGTGATGCAGCTGGCCGACCGCTACGCGGTGCCGGTCATCCCCTTCGGCGTGGGCTCGTCGCTCGAGGGCCACCTGCTGGCGGTGCAGGGCGGCATCAGCCTGGACCTGTCGCGCATGAACCGCCTGCTCGAGGTGCGGCCCGACGACCTCATCGTCACCGTGCAGGCCGGCGTCACCCGCTTGCAGCTGAACCGCGAGATCAAGGACAGCGGCCTCTTCTTCCCCATCGACCCGGGCGCGGACGCCACGCTGGGCGGCATGAGCGCCACCCGCGCCAGCGGCACCAACGCCGTGCGCTACGGCACCATGCGCGAGAACGTGCTGGGCCTGACGGTGGTGATGGCCGACGGCACCGTGGTGCGCACCGGCACCCGCGCCCGCAAGAGCAGCGCCGGCTACGACCTTACCCGGCTGATGGTGGGCAGCGAAGGCACGCTGGGCGTCATCACCGAGGTGACGCTGCGCCTGTACCCGCTGCCCGAGGCGGTGAGCGCGGCGGTGTGCTTCTTCCCCAGCATCGCCGCAGCGGTTCAGACCACCATCCAGACCATCCAGATGGGCGTGCCCATCGCCCGCTGCGAACTGCTGGACCCGAACGCCATCCGCGCGGTGAACGCCCACGACCGCCTGGGCCTGCGCGAAGCGCCCATGCTGCTGATGGAGTTCCACGGCAGCCCGGCGAGCGTGGCCGAACAGGCGGCCACCGTGCAGGAAATCGCCGCCGAGCACGGCGGCGAGGACTTCGAGTGGGCCACCACCCCCGAGGAACGCACCCGGCTGTGGACCGCCCGCCACCACGCCTACCTGTCGGCGCTGCAGACCAAGCCGGGCTGCCGCTGCGTCACCACCGACACCTGCGTGCCCATCTCGCGCCTGGCCGACGCGCTGCTCGAAACGGTGGAAGAAGCCGACGCCAGCGGCCTGCCCTATTTCCTGGTGGGCCATGTGGGCGACGGCAACTTCCACATGGGCTACCTCGTCGACCCGGCGCTGCCCGAGGAACGCGCCACCGCCGAGCGGCTGAGCGAGCAACTGGTGCAGCGCGCGCTGCGCCTGGACGGCACCTGCTCGGGCGAACACGGCGTGGGCCTGCACAAGCAGGGCTTCCTGATGGAGGAAGCCGGCGAGGCGGCGGTGGAGGTGATGCGGCGGGTGAAGCGGGCGCTGGACCCGAAGAACCTGATGAACCCGGGGAAGATTTTCGGGATGTGAGGCCGGCGGGCTGTGCCCGCACCGCCATGTCGACCGCCCCCGAGCGCCCCGAGATCGACCATCGCACGCTGAAGCTGATGGTGGGCGGAATCGCACTCACGCTCGCGCCGCTCACGAGCGGCCTGGCCGAGGCGCCGCTCCCCTCCATCAGCGCCGCATACCACGCGGGGGGCTGGTCGACGAGCCTCTTCATCGGCTTCCTCTTCGCCATCGCCTCTTTCCTCGCCGCCTACAACGGTGAGTCGCGCCACGAGATGGCGATGAGCAAGCTGGCCGCCGCAGCATCCCTGGGCGTGGCGCTCTTCCCGTGTGGCTGCGGGCGGCCGGACGTCGGCCTGCAGTGGCTGCACTTCGGCTCGGCCGCGGTGATGTTCGGCGTGCTCGCGCTCTTCTGCCGCGTCTTCTACCGCCGCGCGCGGGCCAAGGGGTGGGCCGAGGCCCTGCGCCGCGCCGGCATCTACGCGGCCTGCGGCCTCACCATCGTCGCCTGCATGGCCACGCTGGCCCTGGACGCCCTGCTCGGCGGCGCCCTGACCGCGGGCATTCCCCGGCTCGTGTTCTGGGGCGAAGCGGTGGCGCTCACGGCCTTCGGCATCTCGTGGCTGACCGCCAGCCGGACGCTGCCGATGCTGGCGCGGGCGGATGAGCGGTTTTCGCCGATGGGGGGAGTGCCGACGCGGTGATCAACAGGGAAGTCCCTGGGCCGCGCAGTCGATGACGCGCAGCGCGGATGGCTGACCGCAGGCCTCGTGGGTACGCATCGTCGGCTGCAGACCTCAGCCCCGCCCCCGCACCCAATCCACCAAATGCGCGTCATCCCACCCCTCGCGCCCGTCCCGCGCCGCGGCCGCAAAGGCCTGCACCGCCGGCGCGGTGATGGCCAGCGGCAGCCCCGCCGCCTCGGCCATCTCGGCCGCCAGGCGGGTGTCCTTGGCCAGCAGGGCGAGCGCGGCGTGCACCGGCAGGGAGCCAGGCTCGGGGCCGGCGGAAGCGGCCCCTGCCTCGCCGCCGGCGGCCAGCCAGCGCCGCAGCCGGTCGCTGGCGATCCAGCTTTGCCCGCTGCTGCGCTCGAGCACGTCCAGCACGGTGGCCGGCTCCAGGCCCACGCGCTGCGCCAGGGCCATGGCCTCGGCGGCGGCGGCCAGGTGGGCGGCGGCCAGCAGGTTGTTGACCAGTTTGACGCGGGCGCCGTCGCCCAGGCGCGGGCCGAGCCGCACCAGGCGGTCGCTCAGGTCGGCGAGCAGGCGCTCCTCGGCCTGCACGGCCTCGGGTGCGCCGGCCACCATCAGGCTCATGCTGCCGTCGCGCGCGCGCCGCGGCCCGCCGGACATGGGCGCTTCCACGCAGGCCACGCCCAGGGCCGCGAGCCGCTCGCCCACCGCCTCCACGTCGGCGGGCCCGAGGGTGGGGCACAGCACCACCCGGCGGGCCCGGGCGGCGCTGCTGCCGGTGGCCCCGTCGAAGGCCCCGCCGGCGCCGAAGAGCGCCTCGCGCACCTGCTCGGCGTTCACCACCACCACCACCAGGCACTCGCAGCGGCGGGCGAGGCCGGCCGCGTCCGGCAGGGTCTGAAGGCCCGAAGCCTCGGCCGCGGCCCGGCGGGCCGGGTCGGTGTCGGTGGCCATCACGCGGTGGCCGCGCTCGGCCAGGCGCAGCGCCAGCGGCAGCCCCATGGCCCCGACGCCGATGACGCCCACGCCGGTCAACCCCAGCCCGTTCGCGCCCCCTTCGACCGGCGCCCCGCCCCGCAGCGATTCATCCATGCCCAGGCCCCTCACCCCATGGTGCGCCGGCTGCGCGCGATGCTCATCAGGATGCCCAGCGCCAGCCCCATGGACACCATGGCCGTGCCGCCGTAGCTGACGAAGGGCAGCGGCACGCCCACCACCGGCAGGATGCCCAGCACCATGCCCATGTTGACGAAGGCATAGGTGAAAAGGCTCAACGTGATGGCCCCGGCCAGCAGGCGCGAGAAGAGGCTCGGGGCGTCGGCGGCGATCATCAGCCCGCGGAAGATGAGGAAGAGGAAGGCCAGCAGCAGCATCGCGCAGCCGGCCAGGCCGAACTCCTCGGCGAAGGCGGCGAAGATGAAGTCGGTGGTGCGCTCGGGAATGAACTCCAGGTGGGTCTGGGTGCCCTTCATGAAGCCCTTGCCCGAAAGGCCCCCCGAGCCGATGGCGATCTCGCCCTGGATGATGTGGAAGCCCTTGCCCAGCGGGTCCTTGGTGGGGTCGAGCAGCGTGCACACGCGGTTCTTCTGGTAGCCGTGCAGCACCGGCCAGTCCACGTCGGGCTGGCAGATGCGGTCCTCGCTCACCACCACCGCGGTCAGCCCCACCACGGCCAGCACCAGCGAAGGGATGATGAGCTTCCAGGACAGGCCGGCGAAAAAGATCACGTACATCCCCGCGGCCAGGATCAGGATGGCCGTGCCCAGGTCGGGCTGCTTGACCACCAGCAGCACCGGCACGGCCAGCAGCGCCAGCGCGACGAGGAAGTCCTGCAGGTTGCGGGTGGCCTCGCGGCGCTGGAACCACCAGGCGAGCATCAGCGGGCAGGCGATCTTCAGGATTTCGCTGGGCTGGATGACGAGGAGCTGCAGGTCCAGCCAGCGGGTGGCGCCCTTGCGGGTGATGCCGAAGAGCTCGGTGGCCACCAGCAGCAGCACGCCGCCCACGTAGAGCGGCACGGCCAGGTCGGCCAGGCGCTGCGGCGGCACCTGGGCCACCACGCCGAAGACGACCAGCGCGATCAGCATGTTGCGGCCATGGTCGACAAAGCGCGTGCCGTGGTCGAAGCCGGCCGAATACATCGACAGCAGCCCGAGCGCGGCCAGGCCCGCGATGGCCAGCACCAGGGGGCCGTCGAAGCCGGTGAGCCAGGGGCGCAGGCGCTGCCAGGCGGGGGTGCGGTTGGAAAGGGAGGTCATGGCGGTCGGTGCCCGCTCAGGCCCGGCGCGCGAAGCATTGCATCAGGTCTTCCCGCGCTGCACCGCGCTCTGCCAGTCCGTGCCGTGCGACAGCTTGGTCGCTTCCCGGTCCAGGAGGTGGCCGCCGCGAAAGTGCGGACGCGCCGCCTGGATGCTCGCCCGCACCTGCGCGGCACTGGCAATCACCTTCATCACCTCCAGCCCGTCGAGCCAGGCCGAAGTGGACAGCAGGTGGACGTTGCCCGGCATCGCGTAGGCGGTGGACTCGAACCAGTCGTCTTCGAGGATGACCAGCGTGGGTTCACCGGGATTGGCCGTTCGCATCGAAATGATGAAGCTGGTGATCGAAAGCTCGCCCATGTCCTTGGGCAAGGAGGCAGAACGCCCTTCCAGCTGCTGGCGACGCAGGTCGGCCAGCACCAGCGAGCCCACCGTGGTCGGCATCACCTCGATCCGATCCCGGTGGCGCTCGATGAACTGGCGAATGGCCTGCGCGTCCGGCAGATCGTCGCGGCGGTGGGTCGCCTCGAACTCGACGACATCGGTCAGCACGATTCGAACGCCTTCGTGAAACGACAGCAGCAGGTGCAGCGCGTCAGCGCAGGCCAGTGAGATGAGCGGCCCCGAATCGGGCAGCACCACTCGGATCGTGTTCTTCGGGGCGGTCATCCCTTCACTTCAGCTGCGCGATCGTGGCCACCATCTTCTGTGCCATGTCCTTGCGAACGGCGATGGGCACGACCGGGTGCGGAATGCCAGCCGCGTTCAGCAGCCGCAGCAGCGAGCCGTAGTCGTCCAGGCCGAGTTCCATCAAGGCGACGCTGCGGGGAAGCTTGCCGGTGGAATAGTCGGTGAGGGTCTGCAAGACACCGGACGACCCCGAGGCCGCGGCCTGGCGATCCACGGCCACCTCGTTCTCGAGCGCCGCCCGCACCAGAGCGGACACCGACGTTCCCCGGCGCGCGGCCAGCGACTTCGCGGCCGCGATCAGTTCATCGTCGAGCGACATCGTGATGTTCATCGGCACACTGTAGCGCGCCACATGTTCTCGTGTCACGCCAGCGCCTGGCGCTGCCCAGCCGGCTCACGGCAGCGCCGCAGCCGCGCTCCCCGAGGCTGAAGCCGCCGAAGGCGCCAAGGGCGCCGCCGCCGCCGATCGCTCCCCAGGCAGCGCGATGCTCGCCGCCGCTCGCGGCACCCCCATCGGCGCGGACGAGCGGCCCTGGCGGGTGGCGGCCAGGTCTTCCTCGCTCGGCACCTGGCCGAGCAGCGCGTAGTCGAAGACGCGCCGGGCGATGGGCGCGGCCGCCTCCGAGCCGAAGCCGGCGTTCTCCACGATCACCGCCAGGGCGATGCGCGGCGCCTCCAGCGGCGCGAAGGCCATGTAGAGCGAATGGTCGCGCTGGTGCTCCTCCAGCTTGGCGGCGTTGTATTTCTCGTTCTGGCGGATGCCCACCGCCTGCGCGGTGCCGGTCTTGCCGGCGCTGCGGTAGGGGGCGCCGGCGAACACGCGGGTGGAGGTGCCCTCCACCGTCACGCCGTGCAGCGCGCGGTGGATCAGCGCCACATGCTCGGGCCTGAGGTCGATGGGGGCGAGCTCGGGCCGCTCGGGTGCGGTCTGGCGGCCATCCACCGGGTCCTGCAGGGCGCGCGCCAGGCGGGGCACGAAACGCTGGCCGCCGGCGGCCAGCGTGGCCGTGGCGCTGGCCAGCTGCAGCATGGTGAAGGCGTTGTAGCCCTGGCCGATGCCCAAGGAGATGGTCTCGCCCGCGTACCAGCGCTGCTGCTCGGGACGCTTGTAGGTGCGGCGCTTCCATTCGGTGCTGGGCAGGATGCCGCTGGCCTCGCCCTCCAGGTCGATGCCGGTGCGCCGGCCGAAGCCGAAGGGCGACAGCTCCGCGTGCATCAGGTCCACGCCCATGTCGTTGGCCAGCGCGTAGTAGTAGACGTTGCTGGACTTCACGATGCTGCGCGTCATGTCCACCATGCCCAGGCCGCCGTCGCCGTGGCTGCGGAAGGTGTGGTTGCCGAACTGGAAGGTGCCGCCGTCGAACATTGCCTGGCTGCCGGTGCGCACGCCGCTGTGCAGCGCGGCCATGGCCATGAAGGGCTTGAAGGTGGAGCCGGGCGGGTAGGTGCCGCGCAGCGCCCGGTTCAGCAGCGGCTTGTCGATGCTCTCGTTGAGTTCGCGCCAGCTCTCCAGGTCGATGCCGTCCACGAAGAGGTTGGGGTCGAAGCCCGGGCGGCTGACGAAGGCCAGCACCTCGCCGTTGCGCGGGTCGATGGCCACCAGCGCGCCGCGGCGATCGCCGAACATCTGCTCGACCAGCGCCTGCAGCCGGATGTCCAGCGTGAGCTGCAGGTTGCGCCCGGGCGTGGCCGGCTGGCTGCGCAGCCGGCGCACCGGACGGCCCGCGGCGCTCGTCTCCACCTCCTCGTAGCCGGCGATGCCGTGCAGCAGCTCCTCGTAGCTCTGCTCGATGCCCAGCTTGCCGATGGAGGTGGTGCCGCGGTAGTTGGCCTGGCGCTCGTCCTCCCAGTCCTCCATCGCCCGCTTCTCGGCCGGGTTGATGCGGCCGATGTAGCCCAGCACGTGGCTGCCCACCTCGCCCTGCGGGTAGCTGCGGAACAGCCGGGCGCGGATGTCCACGCCGGGAAAGCGGAAGCGCTGCGCGGAAAAGCGGGCCACCTCTTCGTCGCTCAGCCGCGTGCGCAGCGGCAGCGGCTCGAAGGACTTGCTCTCCTCGACCAGGCGCTTGAAGCGGCGGCGGTCGCGCGGGGTGATCTCCACCACCTGGGCCAGCTGCTCCAGCGTGGCGTCCAGGTCGCGCACCTGCGAGCGGGTGAGCTCCAGCGTGTAGGCGGCGTAGTTGTTGGCCAGCACCACGCCGTTGCGGTCGGTGATCAGGCCGCGGTTGGGCGCCACCGGCACCACCGCGATGCGGTTGGCCTCGGCCTGCGTGGCCAGCTCCTCGTGCTTGACCACCTGCAGGAACACCAGCCGGGCCAGCAGCAACCCGAAGCACACCAGCACGAAGCCGGCGGCGGCCACCAGCCGCAGCCGGAAGCGCGACAGCTCGAACTGCGGATCGCGGAACTCGGTCATGCGGCGGGTCCGGCTACAGCGGCCGGTTCTGGTCGGGGTCGGGCGGGCGGCGCTGCGGCGCGAGCAGCAGCCAGCCGGCCAGCGGCCACAGCAAGGCCTCCAGCAGCGGGGCGAGCAGCAGCGTCCAGCCCGGGAAGGCCGCCCCGCTGAGCAGGCGCACGACCAGGGAGATCAGGTGCGCGAAGGCGAAGAGCGGCAGCACCTGCAGCGCCTGCGAAGGCCAGTCGAACCAGCGCAGGCGCCGGTGCACCATCACCGCCAGGAAGCTCAGCACGGTGTAGGCCAGCGCATGCTGGCCGAGCAGCGCGCCCTCGTGCACGTCCATCAGCAGCCCGAGCAGGAAGGCCACGCCCACGCCCACCCGGCGCGGCTGGTGCACGTTCCAGAACACGAGCACCAGCGCGACGATGTCCGGCGCGCCCGCCACGCGGCCGAGCGGCACCATGTCGATCACCAGCGCCACGAAGAGCGTGAAGGCGATGAAGACGGGGTTGGCCGGCAGCAGCAGCTGGTCCGACCCGCGCGGCATGATCATCGGCGGGCCTTTCCGGCGGGGGCCGCCGCCACGGCGGCTGCAGCGGCGGCCGCGGCAGCGCCCGCTGGAGACACCGGCATCTGCACGGCCACCGGCTCGAGCACCAGCACGTGGCGCACGCCGTCCAGCGCGGTGATGGGCTCGAGCTCGATGCGGGCGAAACCCGATTCGGCGCGCCGGTCCACCCGCAGCACCCGCGCCACCGGCAGGCCCGGCGGGTAGACGCCGTCCAGCCCCGAGGTGACCAGCGCGTCGCCTTCCAGCACGTCGGCGCTGCCGGCCATGAAGCGCATCTCCAGGCCCGCGGTGGCCGGATTGCCGAAGGCCACGCCCCGCTGCCGGCTGCGCGCGTTGAGCACCGGGATGGCCGCGTCCTTGTCGCTGAGCAGCGTCACCTCCGAGCTCAGCGGGTAGACGCGGGTGACCTGGCCGAGCACGCCATCCTCGTTGATGACCGGCGAGCCCAGCGAGACGCCGCGGTTGGAGCCGATGTCCACCACCACCCGGCGGGAATAGGGGTCGGCAGCCTCGAAGAGCACCTCCGCCGGGCGCGAGCGCGTGCTCAGGCCCGGACGCAGGCCGAGCAGCGCGCGCAGGCGCTCGTTCTCGGCTGTCAGGCGTTCGAGCTGCGCGGCGCGGTCGGACTGGTGGGCCAGCTGCACCCGGGCCTGGGCTTCGGCGGACAGCGCCCGGTCCAGCCCCGCCCAGTAGTCCGAGGCCCGGGCGTAGGCCACAGCCGGCCAGCGCAGCGCCTGGTCCAGCGGGTGCAGCACCGTGGCCAGCGCCGCGCGCAGCGGCTGCGTGAGCTGCAGCCGGGTGTCGGCCACCATCAGGAAGAGGGCGAAGGCCGAGAAGAACACCAGCTTGGTCAGGGCGGACATGCCCTGACGGAAGAAGGGAGGCGGGGTGCGCTCGAGGGTGCCCAGCGGCATGGTGGAGGCCCCGCCGCACGCGGCGGCTTCGGTGTGGCTTATTCGGAGGTGAAGATGGAGCCCAGGCGCTCCATGCGCTCCAGCGCCATGCCGCAACCGCGCACCACGCAGGTGAGCGGGTCTTCGGCGACGAGCACCGGAAGGCCGGTTTCCTCGGCGAGCAGGCGGTCCAGGTCGCGCAGCAGCGCGCCGCCGCCGGTGAGCATCATCCCGCGCTCGGCGATGTCCGCGCCCAGTTCGGGCGGCGTCTGCTCGAGCGCGTTCTTCACGCTGGAGACGATCTGGTTGAGCGGGTCGGTGAGCGCCTCGAGGATCTCGTTGGACGAGATGGTGAAGCTGCGCGGCACGCCCTCGGAGAGGTTGCGGCCCTTGACCTCCATCTCCTTGACCTCGGAGCCGGGGAAGGCGCTGCCGATGTTCTTCTTGATGGACTCGGCGGTGGGCTCGCCGATCAGCATGCCGTAGTTGCGGCGGATGTAGTTGATGATGGCTTCGTCGAACTTGTCGCCGCCCACCCGAACGCTGCCCTTGTAGACCATGCCCCCCAGGCTGATGACGCCCACCTCGGTGGTGCCCCCGCCGATGTCCACCACCATCGAGCCGGAGGCCTCGGACACGGGCAGCCCCGCGCCGATGGCCGCGGCCATGGGTTCCTCGATCAGGTAGACGTCGCTCGCGCCGGCGCCCAGCGCGGACTCGCGGATGGCGCGGCGCTCGACCTGGGTGGAGCCGCAGGGCACGCAGATGATGATGCGCGGGCTCGGCTTGAGCAGCGAGCGCGGGTGCACCATCTTGATGAACTGCTTGAGCATCTGCTCGGTGACGGTGAAGTCGGCGATCACGCCGTCCTTCATCGGCCGGATGGCTTCGATGTTGCCGGGCACCTTGCCCAGCATGGCCTTGGCCTCGGCGCCCACGGCCTGGATGGTCTTCTTGCCGTTGGGGCCGCCTTCATGGCGGATGGCCACCACCGAGGGCTCGTCCAGCACGATGCCCTTGCCCCGCACGTAGATCAGCGTGTTGGCGGTGCCCAGGTCGATGGCCAGGTCCGTCGAGAAGTGACGGCGGAAGAATGCAAACATGAATCGTCGCAGGGGTGGGCGACGCCTGACGGGCCTGCGAGGGCCCGGCGACCGGATCTTCGGGCGCGGGCTCGGGAAGGGCCCCGGGCGTTCGGGGTTCTCGTTCGGGGAGAGGCCCGGGACGACGGACCGCCGGCGTGGTCGCACGGTCGGTTCGGCCCGGGCGGCGGACCTTCGGGACAGCCGTCGATAATAGCCGACGCCCATCGCAAAACCCCGGCAGAAGCCCCAACGGTTTCCGTCGGTAACCCGGTTCTTCCATGTCCCTGTCCACCGAAGACGTGCGGCGCATCGCCCACCTGGCACGACTGGCGCTGAGGCCTGCCGAGGAGCAGGCCCTGCAGACGCAGCTCAACGGCTTCTTCGCCATCGTCGAGCGCATGAGCGCGGTCGACACCGGCGGCATCGAGCCGCTGTCCACCCCGCTGGCCGCCGTGTCCGAGGTGGCGCTGCGCCTGCGCGACGACGTGGTGAGCGAGGTGGTGGACCGCGAGGCCAACATGGCCAATGCGCCGTCCAGCGCGGACGGTCTCTTCCTCGTGCCCAAGGTGATCGAATGAGCCGGGCGGAGCTCACCCCGGCGGACGGGGATTTCGCCGGCGTGGCCGAGCAGTCGCGCGCGCTCGCCGAAGGCCGGGTGTCGGCGCGTGAACTGGCGCAGGCGGCGCTCGATCGGCTGCAGGGGCCGCGCGCACTGGGCGCGGTGCTCGCCACCGACGCGGCCTACTCGCTGCAGCGCGCCGATGCCGCCGACGCGCGCCGCCGCGCCGGCGAGACCGGGGCTCTGCTGGGCGTTCCGGTGGCCCACAAGGACATCTTCGTCACCCGCGGCCTGCCCACCACCGCCGGCTCGCGCATGCTGCAGGGCTACCGCAGCCCCTTCGACGCCACCGTGGTCGAGCGGCTGGACGCCGCCGGCATGGTGACGGTGGCCAAGCTCAACTGCGACGAGTTCGCGATGGGCTCGGGCAACGAGAACAGCGCCTACGGCCCGGTGCGCAACCCCTGGGACCCGCTGCGGGTGCCGGGCGGCTCCTCGGGCGGCTCGGCCGCTGCCGTGGCCGCCGGGCTGGTGGCCGCGGCCACCGGCACCGACACGGGCGGCTCGATCCGCCAGCCGGCGAGCTTTTGCGGCATCACCGGCATCAAGCCCACCTATGGCGTGTGCTCGCGCTACGGGATGATCGCCTTCGCCTCCAGCCTGGACCAGGCCGGCCCGATGGCGCGCAGCGCCGAGGACTGCGCGCTGCTGCTGTCGGCCATGGGCGGCTTCGACCCGCGCGACGCCACCAGCTCGCAGCGCCCCGACCGCGACTACCACGCCGCGCTCGGCGCCCCGCGCGAAGGCGCCACCGCCGCGCGGCCGCTGCAGGGGCTGCGCATCGGCCTGCCGCGCGAGTTCTTCCCGGCCGCCCTCGACCCGGTGGTGGCCCGCACGGTGCAGCAGGCACTGGCCGAACTCGAGCGCCTGGGCGCCACGCTGGTGGACGTGAGCCTGCCGCGCACGGAGCTGTCCATCCCGGTGTACTACCTCATCGCGCCGGCCGAGGCGAGCAGCAACCTCAGCCGCTTCGACGGGGTGAAGTTCGGCCACCGCACCGCCGAGGGCGGCGACCTGATGGCGCTTTACAAGCAAAGCCGCGCCGAGGGCTTCGGCGCGGAGGTCAAGCGCCGCATCATGATCGGCACCTATGTGCTGTCCCACGGCTACTACGACGCCTACTACCTGCAGGCCCAGAAGCTGCGCCGCATGATCGCTGACGACTTCCGCACCTGCTTCGCGGCCTGCGACCTCATCGCCGGCCCCGTGGCGCCCACCGTGGCCTGGACGCTGGGCGAGCAAGGCGACGACCCGGTGGCCGCCTACCTGGCCGACATCTTCACGCTGCCGGCCAGCCTGGCGGGGCTGCCGGGCATGAGCGTGCCGGCCGGCTTCGCGCCGGCCTCGGCCACGGCGCCGGCGATGCCGGTGGGGCTGCAGCTGATCGGCAACTACTTCGACGAGGCCTTGCTGCTGCAGGCCGCTCACGCGCTGCAGCAGGCCACCGACTGGCACCTGCAGCGCCCGGCCGCTGCAGGCCCGGGAGCGCTGCGATGAAAAACACGGTGAACACCCCCGCTCCCCTGGTGCGGGGCTACGAGGTCGTGATCGGCCTGGAAACCCACGCCCAGCTGTCCACCGCCTCCAAGGCCTTCAGCGGTGCGTCCACCCGCTTCGGCGCCGAGCCGAACACGCAGGCCTGCGCGGTGGACCTGGCGCTGCCGGGGACGCTGCCGGTGCTCAACCGCGGTGCGGTGGAGCGCGCCATCCGCTTCGGCCTGGCGGTGGGGGCCACCGTGGCGCCGCTGTCCATCTTCGCCCGCAAGAACTACTTCTACCCCGACCTGCCCAAGGGCTACCAGATCAGCCAGTACGAGACGCCGGTGGTGCAGGGCGGCTTCGTCGAGTTCGTGCTGGCTGGCGAGCCGCGCCGGGTGCGCCTGACGCGCGCGCACCTGGAGGAAGACGCGGGCAAGAGCCTGCACGAGGACTATGCCGGCCAGACCGGCATCGACCTGAACCGCGCGGGCACGCCGCTGCTGGAAATCGTCACCGAGCCGGACATGCGCTCGGCCGCCGAGGCAGTGGAGTACGCCCGCGCGCTGCACACGCTGGTGATGTGGCTGGGCATCTGCGACGGCAACCTGCAGGAGGGCAGCTTCCGCTGCGACGCCAACGTGTCGGTGCGCCGCCCGGGCGCGACCTACGGCACGCGGCGCGAAATCAAGAATCTCAACAGCTTTCGCTTCCTCCAGGAAGCCATCGACGCCGAGGTGAACTGGCAGATCGACCTGATCGAGGACGGCGGCACGGTGCAGCAGGCCACCGTGCTCTTCGACACGGACAGCGGCCAGACGCGGGCGATGCGCACCAAGGAAGACGCGCACGACTACCGCTACTTCCCCGACCCGGACCTGCCGCCGCTGGTCATCGCCGACGCCTGGGTGCAGGCGGTGCGCGAGGCCATGCCCGAGCTGCCCGGGGCGATGGCCCGCCGCTTCGAGCAGCAGTACGGGCTGGCGCCCTACGACGCCGCCCAGATGACGCAAAGCCGCGCCTTCGCCGCCTATTTCGAAGAGGCCGCCGGCAGCGGTGCGAATGCCAAGCTGGTGGCCAACTGGCTGATGGGCGAGGTGTCCAAGCGGCTGAACGCCGCGGGAGCGGACATCGCGGCCTCGCCGGTGGGTCCGCTGCTGCTGGCCGCGCTGGTGCGACGGGTGCAGGACGACACGCTGTCCAGCAGCGGCGCGCGCCAGGTGTTCGAACGGCTGTGGACGTCGCCGGCCGGCGAGGGCGCCGAGCCTTCGGAGCCGCTCGCCCGGGTGGACGCGCTGGTGGACGCACTGGGCCTGCGCCAGGTGAACGACGGCGCGGCGCTGCAGGCCATCGTGCAGGCGGTGCTGGCCGACAACCCCAAGCTCGTCGACGACGTGCGCGCGGGCAAGGACAAGGCGCTGAACGCGCTGGTGGGCCAGGCGATGAAGCGCAGCCAGGGCAAGGCCAACCCCGGACAGCTCGGCGAGCTGTTCCGGCGCTCGATCGGCTGAGTCAGCGCGGGGGCGGCGGCGCCGCGGCTGGCCTGGAGGCAGCACCGGCGGCGGCGCTCGCCGTCGCGGCGCCCGCTGCCGGCAGCGCCTCCTCGATCGGCCCGAGCGAACCCGGTGCCGCCCCGGCCCACAGACGGCGCAGCCGCACGAGCTCGCGGTCGAAGCCTTCGTTGACGCGGCGCAGCTCGGCGCGCTGCGTCTGCACCGCGTCGCCCTGGGCGCGCGCGGCCGCGTCGTTGGCGTCCAGCTTCTGCTTGAGCAGCGGCGGCAGCGACCGCCCGAGGTAGAACTCCGCCTCGTCCTGCAGCGGCTTGCGCTCGCTGGCCAGCGCCTGAAGCCGCGCCTGGGAGGCCTCCACCGCCTTGCTCGTCTGCTGCAGCGCCTGTTCGCGGGCCGCCTGGTGGGCGGCCTCGTTGGGGTAGCGCGCCATCAGGTTGCGGTCGCGCCGGGCCACGTCGCGCTGCTGGGCGGCGGTCTGCGACACCGTTCGCTCCTGGGCCTCGCGGGCAGCGCGCTCCTCGGCGGTGAGCGTGGGCGGCACCACCCGGCGCACCGACCCATCGGCATTGAGCACGCGCTGCTCGCGGGCGATGCAGTCGGGGATGGGGCGGTCGGAGGTGAGGCGTCGGCCCGAGGCATCGGTGCAGGTGTAGATGCCGGCCGGCGACGTCGCCTGTGCCAGAGTCTGGGCCTGCACCTGAGGCAGCGCGGCGGGCAGCAGCATGGCCAGCGTGGAGGCGAGCGCGAGCGACGCCGGCCGCCCGAACGCCACGGGGCGCCTGGTCATCAGGCCCCGTCCTCCACGCCGTAGCGGTCGCGGTAGGCCTGCACCGGCTGCAGGTGCGCGCGCAGCAGCGGGTCGTCGGCGGCCTTCAGGAAGGCGAGCAGGTCGGCCAGGGTGGCGATGGCCAGCACCGGCAGGCCCAGCACCCGGCGCACATGCTGAACGGCCGAGCCGGGCGTGTCCACGCCGTCGACCACCGCCTTCTCCTGCCGGTCCAGCGCAATGGCCACGCCCGAGGGCGTGCCACCGGCGGAGCGGATCATCTGCAGCGATTCCTTCACCGAAGTCCCCGCGGAAATCACGTCATCCACGATCAGAACACGGCCGCGCACCGGTGCACCCACCAGCACGCCGCCTTCTCCGTGATCTTTGGCCTCCTTGCGGTTGTAGGCAAAGGGAAGGTCGCGGCCCGAGCGCGCCATCTCCACCGCAATGGCCGAAGCCAGCGTGATGCCCTTGTAGGCCGGCCCGAAAAGCAGATCGAACCTGACCGCGCCCTCGGCCTCGGCCTGCACCAGTCGGCGTGCATAGAATTCCGCCAGGCGGCCCAGCAAGGCGCCGCTGCAGAACAGACCGGCGTTGAAGAAGTACGGCGACAGCCGTCCCGCCTTGGTCTTGAACTCGCCGAAGCGCAGCACGCCGGCATCCACCGCGAAGCGGACGAATTCCTGGGCGATGGCGTCGGCCCGACCGTCCGCGGCGACTTCACTCATCAAGGGCTCTCCTGTGTTCCGCCTCGTCACGCTCAACCTGAACGGCATCCGCTCGGCATCGACCAAGGGCCTGGCGGCCTGGGCCGAACAGACGGGCGCGGATTGTATTGGCGTGCAGGAACTCAAGGCCCAGGCCTGCGACCTGAGCGGGCGCTTCGACACGCTCGCCGGACTGACCGGCCACTTCCACTGCGCGCAGAAGAAGGGCTACTCGGGCGTGGGCCTGTACACCCGGCACGAACCCACCGAGGTCATCGCCGGCTTCGGCGTGCCCGAGTTCGACGACGAGGGGCGCTGGATCGAATGCCGCTTCGACACCCCGTCACGGCGCTTCAGCGTCATTTCCTGCTACTTCCCCAGTGGCTCGAGCGGCGAGGAGCGCCAGGCGGCCAAGTTCCGCTTCCTGGCCGCCATGGGGCCGCACCTGGCGCGGCTGAAGGCCGAGCGCGAGTTCGTGCTGATGGGCGACGTGAACATCGCCCACCAGGCCATCGACCTGAAGAACTGGAAGGGCAACCAGAAGAACAGCGGCTTCCTGCCCGAGGAGCGGGCGTGGATGACGATGCTGCTCGACGAGATGGGCCTGGTGGACGTGTTCCGCCGGCTCGATGCGCGGCCCGAGCAATACACCTGGTGGAGCGCGCGCGGGCAGGCGTGGGCGAAGAACGTGGGGTGGCGGCTGGACTATCACCTGGCCACCCCGGCCCTGGCCTCGACCGCCCGCCAGACGGCCATCTACCTCGAACAGCGCTTCAGCGACCACGCGCCGGTGACGGTGGATTACGACTTCGCGCTGTGAGGCTGGCCGCACCCGCGCCGCATTCCCCCACATCCCCAGGCTTTTCAAGCCGGTGCGATAACCGGGCCTTCGCCGCTCCCGGCGGCCTTCGCCCTGCCCATGACCCGACGCAACTCGCCCCAAGGCCTGGAAGACCTGGCTGACCTCACCGACCTGGGCGAACTCGTGTTCGACAAGCGGCAGGACCAGCGCAGCGCGGCCAAGCGCAACCGGCGCAACCGGCACTACGAGAAGCAGTTCATCCGCAACGTGCTGGCCCAGCCGCCGCGCGCCGCGGCCGGCACGCGCGGGCCGGCGGGCAGCGCCGAGGGCTGAGGCAGGCCGGGCAGGCCCTCAACCCAGGCGCAGCAGGCGCTCGGCCTCTTCGCGCCGCGCGTCCTCGATCTCGCGCATCACGGCCGAGAGGTCCACTGCGCCGGACTGTCGCTCGTAGCGCCCGGTGAGCGCGGTGCCGGGCATCAGGTGGCCGCTGGCATAGAGCGACCACATCTCCGCGCCGTGCTGCAGCGCTCGCAGTTCGGGCGCGAAGCGGCCGAAGAAGTGCTGCAGGTTGTCCACGTCGCGCAGCAGCATGCGCGGCGCGTGCAGGTTGCCGGCGGCGTCCACCGCCTGCGGCAGGTCGATGATCACCGGGCCGTCGGCGGCCAGCAGGATGTTGAACTCGGACAGGTCGCCGTGCACCACGCCCGCGCACAGCATGCGCACCACCTCGGCGACCAAGGTGGCGTGGTGGCGGCGAGCGTCTTCCGGGGTGAACTCGAGGTCGTTCAGGCGCGGCGCGGCCTGGCCGTCGGCATCGGCCACCAGCTCCATCAGCAGCACGCCTTCGTGGAAGTTCAGCGGCCGGGGCACGCGCACGCCGGCGGCGGCCAGGCGGTAGAGGGCGTCGACCTCGGCGCTCTGCCAGGCGGCTTCCTGCTGCTCGCGTCCGAACTTGGTGCCCTTGGCCATGGCGCGCGCCTGGCGGCTGTTGCGCACCTTGCGGTTCTCGGTGTAGTCGGTGGCCTGGCGGAAGCTGCGCTTATGGGCTTCCTTGTAGACCTTGGCAGCAACCGTCTCGTCGCCGCAGCGCACGACGTAGACCTCGGCCTCCTTGCCGCTCTTGAGCTGACGCTGCACGCTGTCGATGAGGCCTTCGTCGAGAAGGGATTGCAGGCGCGACGGGGTTTTCATCGCGGGATTGTCCGCCGGGGCGCGAAGGCCCCCCGGGGCTGCGCCCCGCGCGCCCGGCGCGCTCGCTGCTCAGGCGGTCTTGGCCGCGTGCCCTTCGATCAGGCGGTCTTGGCCGCCTGCAGGCCCAGTTCCTCGATCATCTGCTGGCGCATCACGAACTTCTGCGCCTTGCCGGTGACGGTCATGGGCAGCTCGCCCACGAAGCGCACATAGCGCGGCACCTTGTAGTGGGCAATCTGGTCGCGGCAGAAGGCGCGGATCTCGTCCTCGGTGCAAACCTCGCCCGGCTTGAGCACGATCCACGCGGCGACTTCCTCCACATAGCGCGGGTCGGGCACGCCGAAGACCTGCACCTGCGACACCTTGGGGTGGCGGAAGAGGAACTCCTCGACCTCGCGCGGATAGACGTTCTCGCCGCCGCGGATGAGCATGTCCTTCACCCGGCCGACGATGTTGCAGTAGCCCTCGTCGTCCAGGGTGGCGAGGTCGCCGGTGTGCATCCAGCCGTCGCGGATGGCCTCGGCGGTGCGCGGCGCGTCGTCCCAGTAGCCGAGCATCACGCTGTAGCCCTTGGTGCAGAGTTCGCCTGTGACGCCCGGTGCGACCGGCTGCCCCTGGGCATCGACCACCTTGCACTGCAGGTGGGGCTGCACCCGGCCCACGGTGGACACGCGGCGGTCCAGCGGGTCGTCGGTGGAGCTCTGGAAGCTCACCGGCGAGGTCTCGGTCATGCCGTAGGCAATCGTCACCTCGGTCATGTGCATGCGCTCGTTCACCTGCTTCATCACCTCGATCGGGCAGGGGGAGCCGGCCATGATGCCGGTGCGCAGGCAGCTGAGGTCGAAGCGCTCGAACTCGGGATGGCCGAGCTCGGCGATGAACATCGTGGGCACGCCGTGCAGCGCGGTGCAGCGCTCCTCGTGCACCGCCGAAAGCGTGGCCAGCGGGTCGAAGCCCTCGCCCGGATAGACCATGGTGGCGCCGGTCACGGTGCAGGCGAGGCTGGACATCACCATGCCGAAGCAGTGGTACAGCGGCACGGGAATGCACAGCCGGTCCGCTTCGGTGAGGCGCATGCCGGCGGCCACGTAGCGCGCGTTGTTGACGATGTTGTGGTGGGTGAGCGTGGCGCCCTTGGGGTTGCCGGTGGTGCCGCTGGTGAACTGGATGTTGATGGGGTCGAAGCAGGAGAGGGTCTCGCCCACCGCGCGCACCGCCTCCAGGCCCTGCGGCGTGGCCAGGGCCGCGACCTCGGACAGGCCGAACATGCCCGGCGTGCGCTCCTCGCCCATGCGGATGACGATCTGCAGGTGTGGCAGCCGGGCGGAGGCGAGTGCACCGGGCTTGCAGGTGGAAAGCTCGGGCGCCAGCGTCTGCAGCATCTGCAGGTACTGGCTGGTCTTGAAGGCGGGCGCGGAGATCAGCGCCCGGCAGCTGACCTTGTTCAGCGCGTACTCGAGCTCGGCCAGGCGGTAGGCCGGGTTGATGTTCACCAGGATGAGGCCCAGACGCGCGGTGGCGTATTGCGCCAGCACCCATTCGCTGCGGTTGGGCGACCAGATGCCGATGCGCTCGCCCTTGCGCAGGCCGAGTGCGTGCAGGCCGGCGGCGAGGCGGTCGGCCTCGTCGCGCAATTGGCGCCAGGTCCAGCGCACGCCCTGCTCGCGCACGACGCAGGCCGGGTGCTCGGGCAGGCGAGCCGCGGTGGCGTCCAGCCACTCGGACACGGTGCGCTCGGACAGCGGCGGCTCGAGCGCGCCACTCACCAGCGAGACGCCCCCCTGGGGAAGGAAGGGTGGAAAGGACTGGACGGCTTGGGCGGCAGACGGAACAGGTGAGTGCATGGCGCGAAGGCTCCCGGAAGACCGCCAAGTGTGCGACGGGCCGAGGGCAGGGGACAAGCCGCGAGGCCTGCTCCCCTGCCGCGGGCCGGGTCGCTCAGTTGCCCGAGCCGCTGGCCGCAGGCGGCCCCAGCAGCGCCGGCGGCGCCTCTTCCTCGGTCTCCTCCTCGGGCGTGATGCTGATGTTCACGTTCTGCACGTCGAGCTTCTTCTGCTCGCCGAGCCCCGCCAGGATGATCTGCGGCTTCCACACCACCAGCGCCACCAGCAGCACCTGCAGCACCACGAAGGCCACCGCGCCGCGGTAGATGTCGCCGGTCTTGAGCGCGCCGATCTTCTTGCGCGTCACCGTGTCCACATAGTCCTGCTTGGGCGCGACGCTGCGCAGGTAGAAGAGCGCGAAGCCGAAGGGCGGGGTGAGGAAGGAGGTCTGCAGGTTCAACGCCACCATCACGCCGAAGAAGATCAGGTTGATCTCCAGCGCCTGCACCACCGGCAGCAGCAGCGGCAGCAGGATGAAGGCGATCTCGAAGAAGTCGATGAAGCAGCCGAGGATGAAGATCAGCACGTTCACGAAGATGAGGAAGCCCAATTCGCCGCCCGGCAGCTCCTTGAAGAGCGTCTTCACCCAGGTCGGCCCGTCGATGGCCTGGAAGGTAAGCGCGAAGATGGTCGAGCCGATCAGCACGAAGAGCACGAAGATCGACAGCTTGGCCGATGAATCCAGCGCCTGGCGCATCAGCGACATCGTCAGGCGCCGCCGCGAGATCGCCATCAGGATGGCGCCGGCCGCACCCATCGCGCCGCCTTCGGTGGGCGTGGCCACGCCCAGGAAGATGGTGCCCAGCACCAGGAAGACGAGCAGCAGCGGCGGGATGAGCACGAAGGTCACCCGCTTGGCGATCTCCGACAGCAGCCCCAGGCGCAGCAGCCGGTCCACCACCGCCACCAGCCACGCGAAGAAGATGCCCACCATCAGCGCGACGACCACCCGCTCGTCGGTGGGCGGAGACACGGTGCCGGTCCAGCCGGTCCAGCGCTTGACCTGCTCGTAGTTGGTGAAGATCCAGGCGCCCACCACCACCGACGCGGCGGTGAGCAGCGCGAGCGACGGGTAGCCGCCGCCGCCATTGGGCTGGCGGTAGATGCGGGCCTCGGGCGGCAGGGCCGGCACCCACGACGGCCGCACGAACGCCAGCACCACCATCGCCAGCACATACAGGCCCACCAGCGTGAAGGCCGGGATGAAGGCCGCCTTGTACATGTCGCCCACGCTCTGGCCGAGCTGGTCGGCAATGACGATGAGCACGAGCGAGGGCGGAATGATCTGCGCGAGCGTGCCCGATGCGGTGATCACGCCGGCGGCCAGCGGCCGGTTGTAGCCGTAGCGCAGCATGATGGGCAGGGAGATCAAGCCCATCGAGATGACCGACGCCGCCACGACGCCGGTGGTGGCCGCCAGCATGGCGCCCACGAACACCACCGCGATGGCCAGGCCCGCGCGCATCGGGCCGAACACCTGGCCGATGGTCTCGAGCAGGTCCTCGGCCATGCGGCTGCGCTCGAGGATCAGACCCATGATGGTGAAGAAGGGAATCGCGAGCAGCACGTCGTTGCTCATGATTCCGTAGAGTCGCAGCGGCAGCGCGTTGAAGAGCGCGGCCGGCACCATGCCGAGCTCGATGGCGATCCAGCCGAACACCATGCCGCAGGCCGCCAGCGCGAAGGCGACGGGAAAGCCCGTCATCAGGAAGAGCAGCAGCGAGCCGAACATGATCGGCGCGAGGTTGGAGGCGATCCAGGCGGTCATGCGCGGCCTCCAGGGGCAGGGGTTGCGGCGGCGATACGCTCGGCGTCGGCGCGGGCCTTGTCTTCGGCTTCCTTGCGGAGTTCCTCGATCAGCAGTTCCTCGTCGCGGGTCTCGGGCTTGGCGTGCGGGTCGCCCGCGCGGCCGGCCAGGAAGGCGATGCGCTTGAAGAGTTCGGACAGCGCCTGCAGCGCGAGCAACGAGAAGCCCAGCGGCACCAGCGCATAGAGCGGCCAGCGCAGGAGCCCGCCCGGGTTGGCCGACACCTCGTTGGTCTCGATGGCCGTCATCAGCGAAGGCAGCGCCATCCAGGCCACGCCCACGCACAAGGGCAGCAGGAACAAGGCGACGCCCACCACCGCGATCCACACCTGCGTGCGGCGCGACAGCCGCGAGGACAGCACGTCGATGCGCACATGCTGCTCATGCAGGAAGGCATAGCCCGCGCCCAGCATGAACACCGCCGCGAAGAGGTACCACTGGGCCTCGAGGTAGGCGTTCGAACTCATGTCGAAGGCGCGGCGCACGATGGCGTTCACCGTGCTGATGACCACGGCCACCAGCAGCAGCCAGTAGAGCGAGCGACCGATGCGCTCGGTGAGCCAGTCCACGGACCGGCAGAAGGCGAGAAGGGCGTTCACGCGGGAATCCCCGTTGTTCTGGTTGTTCGGAGGGTCGAGCCGGTGCCGCTGGCGGCGACACGCCAGCGGCCCTGCAGGGTCCGTGCAGCGCCGCTCCCCGCGGCGGCGCGTTCACCGGTCCGGGGCGTCCGGCGGGCCGCCCCGGTCGAAGCCTCAGCGCAGCATGGCCGCCATGAAGTCGTCGAAGGTGTTCTCGGTGAAGCGCATCCACTGCACGGCCGCGCGCTGGTTGGCGCTGTAGCTGTCGTAGAGGCGCTTGAAGTTCGGGTTCGTCGCGCCGATCTCCTGGTACAGCGTGAGCGCGGCCCGGTAGAAGGCCTCCATCACCGGGCGCGGGAAGGCCGTGACCTTGGTGCCCCCGGCGATCAGCCGGCGCAGCGCCGGTTCGTTGCGCGCGTCGTAGCGGGCCATCATGCCGGCGTTGGCTTCCTTCACCGCGGCGCGGAAGATGGCGCGGTACTCGGGCGTGAGCGCGTCCCAGGCCTTGTTGTTCACCAGCCAGCCCAGGCCGGCGCCGCCTTCCCAGAAGCCGGGGTAGTAGTAGAAGGGCGCGACCTTGTTGAAGCCGAGCTTCTCGTCGTCGTAGGGGCCCACCCACTCGGCCGCGTCGATGGTGCCGCGCTCGAGGGCCGGGTAGATGTCGCCGCCGGGAATCTGCTGCGGCACGGCGCCCACGGCGGAGAAGAGGCGACCGCCCAGACCCGGGATGCGGATCTTCAGGCCCTTGACGTCCTCCATCGTCTTGATTTCCTTGCGGAACCAGCCGCCCATCTGGGCGCCGGTGTTGCCCGACAGGAAGTACTGCATGCCCTGGGGCTTCAAGAAGTCGTTGAAGAGCTTCTCGCCGCCGCCTTCGAGCCACCAGGCGTTCATCTGGCGGAAGTTCATGCCGAAGGGAATGCACGAGCCGAAGGCCCAGGTCGGATCCTTGCCGACGTAGTAGAACGCGGCGGTGTGCGAGCACTCCACCGTGCCCGCGCCCACCGCATCGGCCGCCTGCGGCATGGGCACGATCTCGCCGGCCGGGGCAACGCTGATCTGGAACCTGCCGCCGGTGGCCTCGCTGATGCGCTTGGCCGCGTCCTCGGCGGCGCCGTAGATGGTGTCCAGGGCCTTGGGGAAGCCCGACGAGCAGCGCCAGCGGACCGCGGGCTGCGCGCGGACGATGGCCGGGAAGCCGACGGCAGCGGTGCCCACACCGGCGCCGACGGCGGCCTTGCTGAGGAAGGAGCGACGTTCCATGTTGTCTCCGAGAGAGTGCGTTGGGAGCGGAAGGGATGCCCGGGTCGGGCCTGGACAATTGCCATGACACCCCCGGGCAGAACCCGGGGTTGACGTCCACCGCTTGTCGAGGAGGGCCTCGGCGCCTGCGGCTTTGTCTATGACAGAAGCAGGCTAAAGCTCGTCAACGCGCCGGATAAGTCGAATAATTTGGCATCGTGGTTCGGATTTCTGGATGGTCCCTGGCACCCACATGACCCGCATCCCGCACCTGAACGTCAAGCACCTGCACTACTTCTGGGAGGTGGTGCGCTGTGGCGGCGTGGCCCGGGCCGCCGAGCAGCTGCACCTCACGCCGCAGTCGGTGAGCGGGCAGATCGGGCAGCTGGAGGCCGCCATCGGCGAGCCGCTGCTGCAGCGCGCGGGCCGAAAGCTCGAACTCACCGAGACCGGCCGTCTGGTACATGAGCATGCGCAGCGCATGTTCTCGGCGGCCGAGGAGCTCAAGCTGGCGCTGCGCGACCGCCCGCGCGGGGTGCAGGTGCCGTTCCGGGTGGGCGTGGCCGACGTGGTGGTGAAGTCGCTGGCCTACCGCATGCTGCGCCCGGCGCTTGACCTCGTGCCGCCGCCCCGGCTTTTCGCCCGCGAAGGGCAGCTGCCCGACCTGCTGGCCGAGCTGGCGGTGCACCGGCTGGACCTGGTGCTGTCGGACCGCCCCATGCCGCCCATGCTCAACCTCATCGGCTTCAGCCACCTGCTGGGCGAATGCGGCGTGAGTTTCCTGGCCACGCCGGCCCTGGCCGACCGGATGTCGACGAGCTTCCCGCGCTGCCTGCAGGACGCCCCGCTGCTGCTGCCCGGCGAGGGTTCCGCCGTGCGCGCCCGGCTGCTGCGCTGGCTGCAGTCCAACGGACTGAGCGTGCACGTGGTGGGCGAGTTCGAGGATTCGGCGCTGCTCAAGGCCTTCGGCGAGGCGGGGGCGGGCGTGTTCGTCATGCCCGCGGTGGTGGCCGAGCGCATCTGTGCCCAATACGGCGTGCGCTCGCTGGGGAGCACCGACGACATCGTCGAGCAGGTCTATGCGATCTCCGCCGAACGGCAGATCACCCACCCGGCGGTGCTGGCCATCGGGCAATCGGCCCACCGCGCGTTCTCCAGCGTCGACCGCGAGCATCCGGCTGCGGCGACGCTTGGTGAATATTCACCTGGCGAGCTGTGAAGGCTGCCACCGGGCCCGGCCCCTTGCTTCCTAAGCTTTGATCGTCGGGCCCATCGGGGCTCGCTCGGATGGAGCTTGCATGCTTGAACTGCCGGCGCGCGGCGCGCCCAATCCCGCGGCCTCAGGGTCCCACCTGCCCTTGCCCGGCGTGTCGGCCGCGGCGCTGGCGGCCGCGCTCGATGAAGTCGGCCAGGGGCTGCTGATCGTCGACGTGCCCGGCGGGCGGCTGCGCCACGCCAACCGGCAGGCGCTCACCGAGTGCAGCTGCCACGGCCTGCTCGGCGTGGAGGACGGCCTGGTGCGCGCCACCGACGCGGCCGACCAGCGCCTGCTGCAGCAGGCCCTCGCCGCCAGCCTGCAAGGCCGCCGGGGGCTGGTGTCGCTGCGCGGCGGCGGTGGGCATCCGGCGGGGGCACCGGGTGGGTCCGCCGCTGCGAACCTGCCGGACCCGGCCTCCGAGGCTGCCAGCACCCCACCGCCCAGGCGCACGCCCAGCCTGGTGCTGGCCGTGGTGCCGCTGCAGCCTGCTGCCGGTGTGCCGCAGGCGCTGATCGTGTTTGGCCGCCGTCAGATGGCCGACACCCTGGCCGTGGGTTACTTCGCCCGCCTCAATGGCCTGACCCCCACCGAGGAATCGGTGCTGCTGGCGCTGTGCCGCGGCGCCAAGCCCACCGAGATCGCCGTCGCCCAGGGTGTGGCCATCTCCACCGTTCGCACCCATGTCAACGCCATCCGGCTCAAGACCGGCGCGGGCAGCATCCGCGAGGTCACGCAGCAGGTGGCCATGCTGCCGCCGCTGGCGCCGGCGCTGCGCGACGGCATGGCCACGCCGCTCGGAGAACGCTGAGCCCGGGCCCGCCGGCCGCCTTCTCCGTCCGCTCCCGCCCTTCCCCAGCCACCGCGCCGAAGGAGCCCCGCGATGATCGAAGCCCTTGCTACAGTGCCGGATGCCTGCCACCCGCTGGTCCGCACGGTGCCCACCCTCGGCGAAGAAGAAGCCCGCCGCCTGATCGAGGCGGCTCCCCTGAGTCCGCTGCTGCGGCCGCTGGCCGAGCGGGGCCAGTTGCGTCGCTGGCGGCGCGGCAGCCTGCTCGTCGAGGAAGGCGACCCGGGGGACACCCTGCTCATCGTCATCGAAGGGCGGGTCAAGGCCTTCAGCGAGACGCCGCCTTCGCCCAACGCGCGCGACAAGGTGCGCGAGATCACCTACGGCATCTACACCGCGGGCGACTACATCGGCGAGATGACGCTGGACGGCGGCACCCGCTCGGCCAGCGTCATCGCGCTGGACACCACGGTGTGCTCCATCGTCACCCGCCACAGCATCCGGCAGCACATCGGCGAGTGCCCCGACTTCGCCTTCGAGCTGCTGTCGCGGGTCATCGCGCGGGCGCGCGGCGCCACCGACAACGCGAAGGGCCTGGCGCTGCTGGATGTCTATTCCCGCCTGCGCAGCCTGCTGGACGCACTGGCGGCCGCACCGCTGCCCGATGGCAGCCGGCTCATCGCCGAACGGCTGACCCATGCGGAGACCGCCAGCCGGCTGGGCTGCTCGCGCGAGATGGTCAGCCGCCTGCTCAAGGACCTGGACACCGGCGGCTACACCCGGGTCGAGGGTCGCGGGCTGCGGCTGCTCAAGGCGCTGCCGCTGCGCTGGTAGCGACGATGCCGGCGGGACGCACCGCCCGGGCTCCGCTCAAACTCCGCTCAGGCACCCCGCTCAGGGCGCCGCCCGACGCGGCGGGGGCGAGAAGCGCTGGGGCGGGCGCGGTGCGCGCTCGTACAGCGGCTGAACGCGCGGAATGTTCGCCTGCAGGTCGCGGATGCGGGTGCCGCTGGCCGGGTGGGTGGACATCCATTGCGGGGGCGCGTTGCGGCTCAACGCGCCCATCTTCTCCCACAGCGACACGCCGGCGGCCGGCCGGTAGCCGCTGCGTGCGGAAAGCTCCAGGCCGACGAGGTCGGCCTCGGTCTCGTCGTCGCGGCTGAAGCGCAGGCTGATCAACTGCTCGCCCACCCCGGCGGCCATGCGGCCAAGGTCGCCCAGGCCCAGCACGGCCGCGCCGATCTCGAAGGCGCCCCGGGTGAGCGTGCTCTTGGCCAGTCGCTCGCGGGCGTGCTCGCGCAGGGCGTGCGCAGCCTCGTGGCCCATGATGGCGGCCACTTCGTCGTCGTCGAGCTGCAGCTGCTCGAGGATGCCGGTGTAGAAGGCGATCTTGCCGCCGGGCATGCAGAAGGCGTTGACCTGCGAGGAGCCGATCAGGTTGACCTCCCAGCGCCAGCTGCGCGCGCGCGGGTTCCACGGTGGCGTCTGCGGAATGATCTGCTGGGCGATGGCGCGCAGGCGCAGCACCTGGGGGTGCTGATCGGGCCCGAGCGCGCCCTGGGCCCGCGCCTGGGCCAGCATCTTCGCGTACTGCTGCGCAGCGGCCTGCTCCACCTCGGCTGCCGGCACGAGGCTGGCTGTGCGTGAGCGCTCGCCCACGTCCACCCCCTCGCGGGCCTGGGCCGCGGCTTCGCCGGAGGACAGGCCGGCCAGGCCGAAGGCCGCCGCACCCGCCCAGGCACCGGCCCAGGCGCCCAGGCGGCGTCGGCCGTGCAGCCGGCAGCCGCAGCCCAGCAGGTGGCCCTGCGGGTCGTCGATCGCCGGGCGGTAGCCGTCCGGGTTGAAGTCGGCGACGCGCGCGTTGGCGGCGGCAGGGGCGGGGGCGGGAGGTCCGGAATCGGGGTTCATGGTCGAGAGCTCCGGGGTCGGTGCATCCAAGGGGGGTGCGGGCCCGGGGTCGGGCCAGGCCGCACGAAACCGGACCCGGTGCCTTGGCACGCGGGTCGCGGCAGTCAAAGCCTCATCTGCGGTGAAAAAGTCGCTCAATCAAGGGCATGCGGTCAGCCCGGGCATCCTAGAGTGAAGCATCGCATTCGTTCTTCCCGATCGCGGCATTCCGGAGGTCCTTGCCATGAACCCTGTGCACTCCCATGACACCCCGCGGGCGGGCAGGCCCCATGCCCAGAGCGGGCCGGCGCTGCACCGGACTGCCGCCCCGGCCGCGGCAGCCATCGGCCTTGCACTGGCCGCCCTGATGGGGGCGTCCGGCACAGCGCGTGCGGCTGGCGGCATGGAGCTCTACGGCCTGGTGGGCGTGCCCGGCGTGGGCCTGGGCGTCGGACTGCCGCTGAGCCCGCGGCTGACGCTTCGCGCCGACATCGCCGGCGTGGACCGCATCGAGCGCACCATCGAGGAAGACGGCATCTCCTACCAGGGCAGCGGCAAGGCCAACCGCATCGGCATCTTCGCCGACTGGTTTCCGTGGATGGGCAGCTTCCGCCTGACCGGCGGCCTCACGCTGAACGACATGAAGCTCGACCTGAACGCATCGGGCGCGGGCCGGGTGCTGCAGATCGGATCGAACACCTACACCCTGAGCGCTGACGACCGCTACGAGGTGCGTGGCGAGTTTGCGGCAGCCACGCCCTACCTGGGGCTCGGCTGGGGCCACCACGGCAGCGGCGGGCCGGGCTGGGGCTTTGTGGCCGACGTCGGCCTGTCCCTGGGCAAGCCCAAGCTCAACGGCCGCGCGCTCGGGCCCTGGTCCACCCAGCCCGGGCTGCAGGCCGACATCGACCGCGAGACGCAGACCCTGCGCGACACGGTGGCCAACATCCGCGCGGTGCCGCAACTCACGCTGGGCGTGAACTACCGCTTCCGCTGAGCGGGGCGCGGCGCCGGAGCAGGGCGCGGCGCCGGTTCAGGCGGGCTGAGGCCCAGGCTGCGTCCCCGGGCGCCAGCCACGGGGGATGGCGCCCAGCAGGCGCCGGGTGTAGTCCTCGCGCGGGTGGTCGAGGATGTCGCTGACGCTCGCCTGCTCGACCACCTCGCCGTCCTTCATCACCAGCACCTCGTCGGCCATGAAGCGCACGACAGCCAGGTCGTGGCTGATGAAGACATAGGCCAGGCCCAGTTCGTCCTGCAGGTCCTTCAGCAGGTTGAGCACCTGCGCCTGCACCGACACGTCCAGCGCGCTCACCGCCTCGTCGAGCACCAGCAGCTCCGGGTCGAGCGTGAGGCAGCGCGCGATGGCGATGCGCTGGCGCTGGCCGCCGGAGAACTCGTGCGGATAGCGGTGCAGGGCCTCCGCGCCCAGCCCCACCCGCTCGAGCAGGCGGGTGGCGCGGGCCTCGCGCTGCGCGTCGTCGGCCCCCACGCGGTGGATCTGCATCGGCTCGAGCAGCGTCTGCCCGATGGTGAAGCGCGGGTTCAGGCTGGCATAGGGGTTCTGGAAGACCACCTGGATGCGCCGCCGCATGGGCAGCATCTGCTGGCGGCTCAGGGCGAAGAGGTCCTGGCCGTCGAAGTTCACCCGGCCGCCCACCGGCCCGCCCGAGGGTTCATGCAGGCGCAGCAGCGCCAGCCCCAGCGTGGTCTTGCCCGAGCCCGATTCACCCACCACGCCCAGCGTGTGGCCGCGGCGCAGCCGGAAGCTCGCGCCCCGGCCCTCGCGGCCCACGGCCTTGAACTCGCGGCGCCCGAACACGCCCTGGCGGATCCAGAAGCTCTTGGTCAGGCCGCTGGCCTCCAGGATGACCGGCGCCTGCGGGTTCTTCGGCGGCGCCTCGACCCGGGCCTCGGTGGCCAGCCCGCGCTGTGCGGCGTCGGCCGCGGCGATGTGCTCGTCGATGACCATCAGCCGGGCTCCGCGGGTGTCCAGCGACGGCCGGCAGGCGAGCAGCGCTCGGGTGTAGGCGTCCTCGGGTGCGGAGAAGATGCGGCCCACTGGCCCCTGTTCGCGCACGCGGCCATGGCGCATCACGACCACCTGGTCGGCGATCTCGCCCACCACGCCCAGGTCGTGGCTGATGAACAGCATCGCCATGCGCCGGCGCTCCTTGAGGCCCGCCAGCAGTTCGAGGATCTGGCGCTGGATGGTCACGTCCAGCGCCGTCGTGGGCTCGTCGGCGATGAGCAGCTTGGGCTCGCAGGAGAGCGCCATGGCGATCATCACCCGCTGCTGCTGGCCGCCGGAGAGCTCATGCGGGTGGGCCGCCAGGCGCCGCCGGGGTTCGGGCATGCCCACCTCCTCCAGCAGCGCCTCGCTGCGCTCGAGCGCCGCGCGGCGCGACAGCCCCAGGTGCCGGCGCAGCGGCTCGGCGAGCTGATCGCCCACGGTGAACACCGGGTTGAGCGAGCTCATCGGGTCCTGGAAGACGCAGGCGATGTCGCGCCCCCGGAGCCGCCGCAGCTCGTCCGCCGGTGCGTCCAGCAGGTCGCGGCCCTCGAACTCGATGCGCCCGCTGCGCTGCGCGTTCTCGGGCAGCAGCTTGAGGATGGACATGGCCGTGACGCTCTTGCCCGAACCGGACTCGCCCACCAGCGCCACCGTGGTGTTGGCCTGCACATCGAAGCTCACGCCGGTGCCCGGGGCGCCGTCGGCGCCGCCCACCGCACGGGCGAGCTGCACGACGCCGTCCTTGCGGCCCATGCGGAAGGCGACCCGCAGGTCCTGGATGCTCAGCAGGAGGGGGGACGTCGTCATGGCTTCGGGCCGCAAGGCTTGGGCCGGGGTGGTGGCCGCGTTCATTCCAGCCCCCTGAGCTTGGGGTCGAGCGCGTCGCGCAGCGCGTCGGTGAAGAGCGAGAACGCGGTGACGAACACCGCCATGAAGGCCGTGGCCGCGGCCAGCTGCCACCAGTGCCCGAGGATGAGCTCGCTTTGCGCCTCGGACAGCATCGTGCCCCAGCTGACCTGGTCGACCGACACCCCCAGGCCCAGGTAGCTCAGGATGACCTCGGCCTTGATGAAGCCCACCACCAGCACGCTCAACTGCACCAGCACCACGTGGCTCACGTTGGGCAGGATGTGGCGGAACATCCGCGAGGCGGCCGACGCGCCGATGGCCTCGGCCGAGCGCACGTAGTCGCGCGCGGCGTGCTTCATGAACTCCGCCCGGATCAGCCGATAGATGCCCGTCCAGCCGGTCAGGCCCAGGATGACCACGATGGTCCAGATGCCCTTGGGAATCACCGCATCGGCGCGGTTGAGCACCGCGGCGAAAGTGAAGATGAGCAGGATGCCGGGAATGGAGGTGAAGACGTTGTAGACCCACTCGAGGAAGTCGCCGGTGCGTCCGCCGAAGAAGCCCCCGGCCGCCCCGAGCAGCGTGCCGATGAGGGTGGCCGTCAGCGCGGCCAGCACCCCCACGAGGATGGACACCTCCGCGCCCTTGATGGCCTTGGCCAGCACGTCGCGGCCCAGGCGGTCGCCGCCGAAGGGCAGGGTCTCGCGGCGCACGCTGTCCTCGGTCTTCATCTGCGCGGCCCGCTCGGCCCACTCCGCGTAGCGCGGCGCGAGCGGGTCGATGTCGGAGATGTCCACGTTCGGCCCCCTGGGGCTGAGCACGGCCTCCTGGGCCGTGGCAGCCCGTGGCCCGACCACGGTGGGCGGCGCGTTGGGCACGCCCACCTCGCGCTGCCACTGGCTGGCCACAAGGCCGGTGGCCGCGGCCACCACCAGCGCGGCGAAGGCCAGCACCACCAACAGCGCGGCCACGCCCACGCGGTCGGCACGGAAGCGCTTCCACGCCGCGGCCCACACACCGGCTGCGCGCGGCGCAGACCCGCCCGAGCGGCGCGGATCGGCTTCGATGGCCGAGCCGGGTGCCATCAGGGGAGTGGGCACGGCGCTCACTTGAGCACCACCCGAGGGTCGGCGAGCTTGTAGAGCACGTCGGTCAGCAGGTTCACGGCCATGGTGATGACGGCGATGTAGATGGTCACGGCCTGGATCACCGGGTAGTCGCTGCGGTTCACCGCCAGCAGCACCTCGCGGCCCAGCCCCGGGATGGAGAAGAAGGTCTCGATGAGGAAGCTGCCCACGAAGATGCCCGGCAGCGCCACCGCCACGTTGGTGAGGATGGGGATCATCGCGTTGCGCAGCACGTGCTTCATCAGCACCGTGCGCTCGCTCAGGCCCTTGGCGCGCGCGGTGCGCACGTAGTCCTGGCCGATCTCGTCGAGGAAGAAGGTGCGGTACAGGCGCGTCTGCGGCGCCAGCCCCACCAGCACGGCCAGCAGGATGGGCAGCGGCGCGTAGGTGGCGAGGTTGGTCCACACCGAATCGCTCCAGCCCTGCACCGGGAACCAGCCGAGCTGGAAGGCGAACACGTACTGCCCGACGATCACGTAGACCAGGAAGCTGATGGACAGCGCCACGGTGGTGACGACCATGATGCTGCGGTCGGTCAGCGAGCCGCGCCAGTAGGCCACGCCCATGGCCAGCGGAATGGCCAGCAGCACGTCCAGCACCAGGATGGGCACCATCACGGTGAGCGTGGCCGGCAGCCGGCTCAGGAAGAGGCTGGAGACCGCCTCGTTGGTGGCCCAGGAGCGGCCCCAGTCGAAGGTGACGATCTGCTTGACGAAGATCCACAGCTGCGTGAGCAGCGGCTCGTTCAGGCCGAGCTGGCCGCGGATGGCGTCGATCTGCTCGGGCGAGGCGTTCAGGCCGCCCAGGATCTCGGCCGGGTCGCCGCCGAAGAACTTGAAGAGGAAGAAGACGAGCAGTACCACGCCGACGAGCGTGGGAATGGTCTGCCACAGGCGGCGGATCAGGTAGGCGGTCATGGGCGCAGCCACCGGGGGCCGAACGGTGACGGGAGAAGGCGGCGAGTCTAGTGGGGCGGCCCGCGTCCCAGGACCGAAGAAACCCCCGCGCAGCCTCGGACAAGCGCGGCCATCGCTGCGGGTGCCGCCCGATGCCGACGAATGCCGCCCGGGGCCATCGGGGTCTTGGGGCGTGGCCGGCTCGGCGGGCTGTCTAGACTCGCCGCTTTGCCTTCGGTGGCCCCATGCGCCCTGCCTTCCTCACCGCACCCCGGCCCGGCCGGCGCTCGCCCCTGGCGTGGTCGACCCTGGTGCTCGCCACGCTGTGTTCCCCGCTGGCCAGCGTGGCCGTCGGGGCCGCATCGCCGGCGGCCAGCCCGGCTTCCTCCGCGTCCTCCGCTTCCTCTGCCTCCTCCGCGTCCTCCGCGTCCTCCGCCGTGGCCCCCGCCGCCGGGCCTGCCGCCGCCCAGCGGGTGCTCCGCCTGGCGCTCTCGTCCGGCGAGAACGGCTTCGACCCGGCCCAGGTCAGCGACGTGGTGTCCGCCGCGCTGGTGGGCAGCATCTTCGAAAGCCCGCTGACCTACGACCTCTTCGCCCAGCCCGCACGGCTCAAGCCGGCCACCGCGGTCGCACTGCCCGAGGTCAACGCCGACCACACGCGCTTCGTCTTCCGGCTGCGGCCGGGCATCCGCTTCACCGACGACCCGGCCTTCGGCGGGCGCCCGCGCGAGCTTGTCGCGCAGGACTACGTCTACACCGTCAAGCGCTTCTACGACCCGGCCACCCGCAGCCCCACGCTCTTCCATTTCGAGAACGCCGGCCTGCTGGGCCTGCCTGAACTGCGCAAGAAGGCGCTGGCCGACAAGACGCCCTTCCCCTACGACGTGGAGGTGGCCGGCATCCGGGCGCTGGACCGCTACACCTTCGAGGTGAACACCTCGCGGCCGGCGCCGCGCCTGCCCTATGTGTTCGCCACACCGGCGGTCACCGGGGCCGTGGCCCGCGAGGTCATCGAGGCGGCTGGCGGCATCGCCCGCACGATGGAGCGGCCGGTGGGCACCGGGCCCTTCCGGCTGGCCGAGTGGAAGCGGCGTTCGCGCATCGTGCTCGAACGCAACCCCTTCTACGACCGTGTCTACGACGAGGTGCCGCCACCCGGCCATCCGGCGGCGGCCTGGGCTTCGCGGCTCAAGGGCCAGCGCCTGCCGATGCTCGACCGTGTGGTGCTCTCGGTGATCGAGGAAGCGCAGCCGCGCTGGCTCGCCTTCCTCAACGGCGAGACCGACTTCGCCGGCGTGCCGGGCGAGTTCATCACCATCGCCGCGCCGGGCGGCAAGCTCGCGGCCAACCTGGAGCGGCGCGGCGTGACGATGACCACCGCCCCCACGCCGGTCACGCTCTACACCTACTTCGGCATGGAGCACCCGATGGTGGGCGGCTACACGCCCGAGCGGGTGGCGCTGCGGCGCGCGGTGGCGCTGGGCTACAACACGCCGCGCGAGATCGAGCTGGTGCGCAAGCGCCAGGCGGTGCAGGCGCAGTCGGTGCTGCCGCCGATGGTCAGCGGCTTCGACCCCACGCTGAAGACCGAGATGAGCGACTACGACCCGCCACGCGCGCGGGCGCTGCTGGAGCTCTACGGCTACCGCGACCGCGACGGCGACGGCTGGCGCGAGCAGCCCGACGGCTCGCCGCTCACGCTGGAGTTCACCGGCCAGCCCGACCAGCTGTCGCGCCAGCTCAAGGAGGTCTGGCAGAAAAGCATGGCCGAGATCGGCATTCGCATGAGCTTTCGGGCCGGCGCCTGGCAGGAGAACATCAAGGCGAGCCGCGCCGGCCAGCTGATGATGTGGACCACCGGCTGGAGTGCGGCGCTGCCCGATGGCGGCTATTTCCTGGACGTGCTCTACGGGCCGAACAAGGGCCAGTCCAACCACTCCCGCTTCGACCTGCCGGCCTTCAACGCGCTCTACGAGCGCCAGCGCTCGATGCCCGACGGGCCCGAGCGCGATGCGGTGATCGCACAGGCCTTGCGCCTGTCGGTGGCCTACATGCCCATCAAGGCCCAGGTGTGGGGTCAGAGCACCTGGCTGGCGCGTCAGGGCGTGGTGGGTTATGTGGCCCACCCTTTCCTGCGCGACTACTGGCGCTACATGACGGCCGAGCCGAGCGCGCCGTGAGCCGCCCGCCGGCAGACCGCGCAAGCCCGGGTCGACGGCGCGCCCTCGCCCGGCTCGCCTCGCCAGTCGCTGCGGGACTGCCGGCCTGGCTGCTGGCGGGCCTGAACGCACCGGCTTCGGCTTCGGCTTCGGCTTCGGCTTCGGCCGAAGGCTCCGACGGCCTGCGCACGCTGCGCCTGGCCTTTCCCATCGCCGAGACCGGCTTCGACCCGGCCCGCATTTCCGACCTCTACTCCCGCACCGTCACGCCGGCCATCTTCGAGGCGCTGGTCGGCTTCGATTTCCTGGCCCGGCCGGTCCGTCTGCGGCCGGTGACGGCCGAGGCGCTGCCGGTGGTGGAGGACGACCACAGGCGCTTCACCTTCCGCATCCGCCCGGGCATCTTCTTCGCCGACGACCCCGCCTTCTCCGGAAAGCGCCGAGAGCTGGTGGCCGAGGACTACGTCTACAGCCTCAAGCGGCACTACGACCCCCGCACCAACAGCCCCAACGTCTACCTGCTGGAAAGCGCCAAGCTGCTGGGCCTGTCGGAGCTGCGGCGCCAGTCGCTCGCCAGTGGCGCGCCCTTCCCCTACGACACGCCGGTGGCGGGCCTGCGGGCGCTGGACCGCTACACGCTGCAGTTCGTGCTGGCCGACCCGTCGCCTCGCTTCGCGCAGAACCTGCTGAGCGACGCCTCGGTTTTCGGCGCCGTGGCCCGCGAGGTGGTCGAGGCCTACGGCGAGCAGATCGCCGCCCATCCGGTGGGCACCGGCCCCTTTCGGCTCTCCGAGTGGCGGCGCAGCTCGCGCATCGTGCTGCAGCGCAACCCCGGCTACCGCGAGCGCCTGTACGACGAGGAAGCGGCGCCGGACGATGCCGACCTGCAGGCCTTCGTCCAGCGCAACCGGGGCCGCCGGCTGCCCTTCCTGGACCGGGTGGAGATCTCCATCATCGAGGAAGCCCAGCCCCGCTGGCTGGCCTTCCTGGACGGCCAGCTCGATGTGCTCGAGCGCCTGCCCGCGGAGTTCGCCCACACAGCCATCCCGAACAACCGCCTGGCGCCCAACCTGCAGCGGCGCGGCATCCAGATGAGCCGCGCACCGCTGGTGGACGTGATGTTCGCCGCCCTCTTCAACCACGAGCATCCGGTGGTGGGCGGCAGCGCCCCCGAGCGGGTGGCGTTGCGGCGGGCCATCGCGCTCGGTTACGACGCCGAGGAGGAGTTGCGCGGCGTGCGGCGGGGGCAGGCCATCCCGGCACAGGGCCCGATCGCCCCCATGACCTTCGGCTACAACCCGGCGCTCAAGACCGAGATGAGCGACCACGACCCGGTGCGCGCCCGGGCACTGCTCGATCTCTATGGCTACCTCGACCGCGACGGCGACGGCTGGCGCGAACAGCCCGACGGCCAGCCGCTGGTGCTCGAGTACGCGACGCAACCCGACCAGGCCAGCCGTCAGCTGGCCGAGCTCTGGCAGAAGAGCATGAAGGCGCTGGGCCTGCGCATGCGATTCAAGGTGGCCAAGTGGCCGGAGAACCTCAAGGCGAGCCGCGCCGGCAAGCTGATGATGTGGGGCGTGGCCTGGAGCGCCAGCGCCCCGGACGGCGACACCTTCCTGGCCCTCGGCTACGGACCGAACAGGGGCCAGGCCAACCACGCCCGCTTCTCGCTGCCCGCCTTCGATGCCCTGTACGAGCGCCAGCTTCGCCTGCCCGATGGCGCCGAGCGCCAGCAGCTGATGGAAGAGGCCACGCGGCTGATGGTGGCGCACATGCCCTACAAGTTCAGCGGCCACCGCATCGCCACCGACCTGATGCACCCCTGGGTGTCGGGCTACCGGCGCAACAGCTTCGTGCGCGAGTGGTTCATCTATGTGGACGTGAAACCGTCGGTGCCCCGCCGGGGCGGGGTGCTCTGATGGCCCCGCGCACGCGACGCGGCTGGCTGCGGGGCGTTTGCGCGGCGGCCCTGGCACCACTGGAGGCGTGGCCGGGCGGTGCAGGGGCTGCCGGTGCGGGAGCTTCCGATGCAGGGGCTTCCGATGCAGGAGCCTTGGGTGCCGGGCCGCCCGGGCCCGGCTCCACCGAGGGACGGGCCGCCGCGCCCCGGGTGCTGCGCTGCGCGTTTCCGGCCGCCGAGACGGGCTTTGATCCGGCGCGCATCTCCGACCTCTACTCGCGCACCGTGACCGGCCACATCTTCGACGGCCTGTACAAGTACGACTACCTTGCCCGGCCCTTCCTCATCAAGCCCAACACCGCGGTGGCGCTGCCCGAGGCCAGCGCCGACCACCGCCGCTTCGTCGTGCGGCTGCGCCCGGGCATCTTCTTCGCCGACGATCCGGCCTTCGGCGGGCGGCCGCGCGAGCTGGTCGCGGCCGACTATGTCTACAGCCTCAAGCGCTTCTTCGACCCGGCGGTCAACAGCCCTGTGCTCGCCACGATGCAGGACATGGGCCTGGTCGGCCTGGAGGCGCTGCGCGAGGAGGCCGCGCGCGGCCGCCGGCCCTTCGACTACGACCGCCCGATCGAAGGCCTGCAGGCGCCAGACCGCTACACGCTGGTGTTCGTCACCCGCGAGCCGCGCCCGCGCTTCCTGCTGAACCTGGCCACCGGCGACCTCACCGGCGCGGTGGCCCGCGAGGTGGTGCAGGCCTATGGCGATCGCATCATGGAGCACCCGGTGGGCACCGGCCCCTTCCGCCTGGTGCAGTGGCGGCGCAGCTCTCGCATCGTGCTGGAGCGCAACCCGCGCTTTCGCGAGCTCGCCTTCGACGGCGAGCCCGCCGCCGACGATGGCCCCGGCCAGGCCATCGCCCACCGGCTTCGAGGGCGGCGGCTGCCGCTGGTCGACCGGGTGGAGGTGAGCATCATCAACGAGAGCCAGCCGCGCTGGCTGTCCTTCCTCGATCAGCGGCTCGACCAGCTCGCCGTGCCGCTGGAGTTCTCCTCGCTCGCCGTGCCGGGCGGGGAGATCGCGCCGCACCTGGCGCGGCGTGGCATCCGCGCGCACCGCACCGCAGTGCCCTCGCGCACGCTCCTCTTCTTCAACATGGAGCATCCGGTGGTGGGGGGCTACACCGCCAAGCGGGTGGCGCTGCGAAGGGCCATCGGCCTGGCCACCGACGTCCAGCGCGAGATCCGCCTGGTGCGCCGCGGCCAGGCGATCGCGGCGCAGTCGGTGGTGGCGCCGGGCACCTGGGGCTACGACCCGCTGCTCAAGACCTCCAACAGCGACCACGACCTGCCGCGCGCCCGCGCGCTGCTCGACGTCTACGGCTACGTCGACCGCGACGGTGACGGCTGGCGCGAGCAGCCCGACGGCAAGCCCCTGGTGCTGGAGATCGCCAGCACCCCCGACCCGCTGAGCCGCCAGATGGACGAGCTGTTCAAGCGCTCGATGGACGCACTGGGCGTGCGCCTGGTGGTGCGCCTGGGTCAGTGGCCCGAGCAGCTCAAGGCCGCCCGTGCGGGCGAGTTGATGATGTGGACGCTGGGCTACTCGGCGGCCGACCCGGACGCGCAGAGCGCGCTCAACCTGCTGTACGGGCCGGCCGCCGGGGGCCAGAACCTGGCCCGCTTCCGGCATCCGCGCTTCGACGCGCTCTACGAGCGCATGCAGTCGCTGCCCGACGGGCCCGAGCGGCTGGCCCTGCTGCGCGAGGCCCAGCGCATCACGCTGGCGTGGCTGCCGCACCGCTACAACGTGCACCCGGTGGCCACCGACCTGGTGCAGCCCTGGCTGCACGGCTACCGCCGGCCGCTGTACGGCAGCCAGTGGTGGCAGTACGTGGACGTGGACCGGGCTGAGGACCGCCGGGAGCGCGAAGGCGCCGGCAGCCCCGCCGCGCCTCAGGCCTGACGCGCGAAGCGGACGATGTCGCCGGCCTGCAGCGCACCGCTGTGGCGGCGCCGGGCGATACCGCGCTGAAAGAGGATGAGCGTGGGGATGCTGCGCAGCTGGTGGCGCTGCGCCAGGCGAAGCGACTCGTCGCTGTTGAGCTTGGCCACCAGCACCTCGCCCTTGAGCGACTGCGCGGCGCGCTCGAGCTGCGGGGCCATGGCCAGGCAGGGCCCGCACCAGGGCGCCCAGAAATCGACCAGCACCGGCAGTTCGGTGCGGCCGACGATGGGGTCGAAGTCGGCGTCGGTGAGCGTGGCCACCCGGCCGTCGAGCAACGGCTTGCCGCAGCGCGCGCACATCGGGTCGTCGCCGCGCCGCTCGGCAGGCAGGCGGTTCACCGCGTTGCAGTGCACGCAGGCCACATGCAGGCGGGAGGACGAGGACGAGGACGAGGAGGAGGCGGGGTCGGGGTTCAAGGCTCGCGCTTTCCCAGGCGGGTTGGCCCCAAGCCAAGGCACAAGCCGCGGCCAGGTGATGCCTGTCGATCCGACTATGGGGATGGTTCGCCACGGCATCAAGGCCCGGACAGCTCAGGCGGGCTTCCTAGAATCCCCGGATGACCGCTGATGCGCGTGCCGCTCGACCCCCCCTCACGCTCGCTGCGGTGCACCGGCTGGTAGCCGTCACCGTGCTGGGCTTCGCCTCGGGGCTGCCGCTGGCGCTGACCGGTCAGGCCATGCAGGCCTGGCTCACCACCTCGGGTGTGGACATCGCCACCATCGGCTTCCTGAGCCTGGTGGGCCTGCCCTACACCTTCAAGTTCCTGTGGGCGCCGCTGATGGATCGCTTCGAGCTGCCCTTCATCGGGCGGCGGCGCGGCTGGCTGGTGCTCACCCAGCTCGCCCTGGCCGGCTCGCTGATGCTGCTGGCGGCCACCTCGCCCACCGATGCCATCCGCAGCTTCGCGCTGCTCGCGGTGCTGGTGGCCTTCGTCAGCGCCTCGCAGGACGTGGTGGTCGATGCCTACCGCACCGACCTGCTCAGTGCCGCCGAGCGCGGCCTGGGCGCGAGCCTGGGGGTGCTGGGCTACCGGCTGGCCATGATCGTCTCCGGCGGCCTGGCCTTCATCTGGGTGGACCCCACGCAGGGCGGCGGCTGGACCTGGCCCGAGGTCTACCGCCTGATGGCCGGCGTGATGGTGGCCGCAGCGTTCGCCTCGGCGCTGCTGCTGCCGCGGCTGGCCGAGGTGGAGCGGCCCGCCACCGTGGCCCGTCACGACCTGCTGGGCTTTGCTGCCGTGGTCGCAGCGGTGGCGGTGGGCTTCCTCGTTGCCGAGCAGTTCACGCCGCCGCTGTCGCGCTGGCTCATCGGCGACTGGCTGGCCGGCGGGCCGCTGCCCGCGCCGCTGCAAAAGCGCTGGATCGACCTGCTCGCGCTGCTGCTGGGCATCGCCTTCACCGTGCCGCTGGCGGTGTGGGCGGCCCGTGCCGCGCGCTTCGAGACGCTGATCGGCGGCCTGTCCAACTACTTCAGCCAGCCCGGCGCGGTGGCCTTCCTCGGCTTCATCGTGCTCTACAAGCTCGGCGACGCCTTCGCCGGTTCGCTGATGACGCCCTTCCTGCTCAAGGCCATGGCCTTCACTCCCGCCGAGGTGGGGGTGGTGAACAAGGTCATCGGGCTGTGGCTGACCATCGGCGGCGCGCTGCTGGGCGGCGCGCTGATGCTCAGGCTGGGACTGTGGCGCTCGCTGATGCTCTTCGGGGTGCTGCAGATGCTGAGCAACCTGGGCTTCTGGTGGCTCGCGGTGAACGGGCGCAGCGAGGCCGGCGCGCTGCTCATCCCGGCCTTCGACTGGGGCTTCGTCAAGCTCGCCACCGATTCGTCGGTGGACCGCGGGCTGCTGATGGTGGTGGCGCTGGAGAACATCACCGGGGGCATGGGAACGGCCGCCTTCGTGGCCTTCCTGATGAGCCTGACCACGCAGCGCTTCAGCGCCACGCAGTTCGCGCTGCTGTCGGCCTTCGCCTCGGTGGGGCGGGTGTGGGTGGGCCCGCTGGCCGGCGTGCTCGCCGAGAGCATCGGCTGGCCGACCTTCTTCATCGTGTCCACCGTGCTGGCCGCGCCGGCACTGTGGCTGCTGTGGCGGCTTCGCTCGACCGTGCGAGGGCTGGAGGTGGACCCCAAGAGCGCCGCGCTGGACGACTGAGCGGGCGGGCCGGCGGGCTGGTGCAGGACGGGCCGGCGGGCCTGGAGGCGACAGGCCGGCTGGAAGGCCAGACCACAAACAAACAAGCCGGCACGAGGCCGGCTTGGTTCAAGTCGCAAGACCCGGCGGCCGATTCGGGCTCGCCGGGCCGCCGAAGCGCTGGATCAGGGCTTGAGGTGGCCGTTGATGAGCTTGGTCATCTCGAACATCGAGACCTGGGCCTTCTTGAAGATCTCCTTGAGCTTCGCGTCGGCGTTGATCATGGTCCGCTTGGCTGCGTCCTGCAGCTTGTTGGCCTTGATGTAGTCCCACACGCGCTTGGTGACTTCGGTGCGCGGGTAGGGGCCCTTGCCGATCACCGCAGCGAGGGCGTCGCTGGGGGTCATCGCCTTCATGAAGGCGGCGTTCGCGGTGCGCTTGACGGCCGCCTTCTTGGCGGGGGCCTTCTTCGCGGCCGGAGCCTTGGTGGCGGGTGCGGCCTTCTTCGCCGGTGCCGCCTTCTTCACGGCCACGGCCTTCTTCGCCGGGGCCTTCTTCGCGGCGGCCTTCTTGGCCGGCGCCTTCTTCGCAGTTGCCATGAGAATTTTCTCCATCAAGAGGTTGATGTGGCGAGCTGGGTCGGTTGCCGCATGAGCATCCGTTTCTCTCAGTCGTCGCGCGGCGCGATGGTACTGCGCGCTCACCCCAGTGAGAAGGCGGATTCCGCGCGGAGCGACCCATTTTTCCCTCGTGCAAGCCCCAAGGAGCCCGGGTTGTGGCCTCGGGGCATCAACCGATGCCCAGCAGCCACTGGATGACCGACTTCATCGCGAAGCCGAACATGCCGAAGGCAAGCACGAAGAAGAGGACGAAAGTGCCCAGCTTGCCAGCCTTGGACTTGCGCGCGAGGTCCCACACGATGAACAGCATGAACAGGATGAACAGTCCGAGGCCGATGCTCACGCCCCAGGTGCTGAGCTGCTCGTCGGTGATGTTCATGGAGGAAGCGGGCCGGCGCGGGCGGAGCTCGGGCGATGCGGGTGGAGGCGCCGCGCGTCAGTCGCGCTCGGGCAGGGCCCGCGCATCGAGGAGGTCGCGATAGGCATGCCAGGCGGCATGGCCGAGCACCGGCCAGGCCAGCAGCAGGCCGAACACGGTGGCAATGCCGATGGCGGTGAAGGTGAGGATGAGCAGCGTCCACACCAGCATGGCCGCCGGGTTTCGCGAGACCGCCTCGATGCTGGCCAGCACCGCGTCGCGCGCGCCCAGCCGGCGGTCCACCAGCAGCGGAATGGACACGGCCGTGGCCGCGAAGACGAGCGAGGCCACCAGGCCGCCTGCGGCCAGCCACATCACGAAGAGGTGCGATTGCGTGCTGCTCGCGGCGGCCCGCCACACCGCGGGCGCGAGGAAGCTCTCCAGTCCGTGGACCGGCGCGCGGGTCATGCCAGCCAGCGTGAGCACCGAGACGAGCACCCATACCGTGCCCACGAGCGCGAGCACCGCCCCCACGCGCAGGGGCTCGCGGCCCACGCGACGCCACACCGAGAAAGCCTGCAGCAACCCGGGCGGCTGGCCGCGCTCGATGCGTCGGCTGATGTCGTACAGGCCCGTGGCCAGCATGGGCGCGACGATGAGAAAGCCGGTGAAGGCGCCGGCCAGCAAGGACAGCGCCTGCCAGCCCAGCACCACGATGACCACGCCGCCCAGCACCATGGCCAGCCCGTGCGCGAGGCTGGCCGAGGGGGCACAGAGCAGGTCTTCGAGCCCGGCGATGACCCAGCGCCACGGGCGCGCCGCCGGGACGGTGCGGAACTCGATGGGAGGGGCGGGCAGGACGGGGCGATGGCTCACGCCGGGCACTCTAGGCGTGCAAGCCCTCGGCGGGGCTGACGCCGCGCAAGCAAAGCTGCATCGGACACCCCCGGCAAGCCGCGTGCGTGCGGCCAGTGCCGGGGGCTGCGCCCGTGCTTACGGGGCCTTGGGTGCGACGTCGTCGTCGGCACCGGCGCCGGCCACCGGCACCTTGGGCGCGGTCTTCACGCTCCAGATCATCGTGATGGCCAGGATGCCCACCACCACGCCGAGCGACACCACCACCGGGATCTTGTAGATGTCGATCAGCAGCATCTTGGTGCCGATGAAGACGAGGATCACCGCCAGGCCGTAGCTCAGCAGGTGGAACTTCGCGGCGATGGCTGCGAGCAGGAAGAACATCGCCCGCAGGCCGAGGATGGCGAAGATGTTCGAGGTGAGGACGATGAAGGGATCGTTGGTGATGGCGAAGATGGCCGGGATGGAGTCGACGGCGAAGATCACGTCGGTCACGCCGACGAGGGCCACCACCATCAGCAGGGGCGTGGCGATGCGCTTGCCGTTTTCCACGGTGAAGAACTTCTCGCCGTCGAAGTGCTTGCTGACCGGCATGATCCTGCGCAGCAGCTTGAGCGCAGGGTTGCTCTCCAGGTCGGGCTCCTGGCCCGAGGCCCACCACATCTTGATGCCAGTGATGAGCAGAAAGGCGCCGAAGACGTAGAGGATCCAGTGGAACTGCTGGATGAGCCACGAGCCCACGAGGATCATCACCGTGCGCAGCACGATGGCCCCGATGATGCCGATCATCAGCACCCGCTTCTGGAAGGCCGGCGGCACTGCGAAGAAGGTGAAGATCATCAGGAAGACGAAGATGTTGTCCACCGCCAGGCTCTTCTCGATGAGATAGCCGGTGAAGAACTCCATCGCCCGGGTGTCGGCCTGCGCGGCGATCTCCGGGTTGCTGTCGGACTTGAGCGCGTACCAGAAGAGCGCGTTGAACAGGAAGCTCAGCGCCACCCACACCAGCGACCAGTTGATGGCCTCCTTGACCGTGACCTCATGGGCGCCCTGCTTCTTGAGGACGACGAAGTCGACGAACAGCGCCACGATGACGGACGCGACGAAAAAGGCCCACAGCCAGGCCGGTGCAACGGTTTCCATGAAATTTCCCTCGGAGCCACTTCGTTCGGTGACCGGCCCTGGTTCTGGATGACGGGGTGCCGGGCGTTGAAGAGTCTTGCGGGTGGCCACCGGGGCGGTGGCACTGCGGGCCCGGGCGAACGTCCGCGCGGGGGCGGTCGGTCGGCCGTGGTGACGGGCTGGCGCGGCGGCCGCGGCCGCTCGCTACTCCCTCTTCGTGGGACGGGATTATCCTGAGAGCCCGCCCCGGGGCCGCAAGCCCCCAACCGCCGTAGGGCCGCAAGCCCTGGGCGCAGCCCCCACCGCACCGCCATGATCCTCATCGTCCGCTGGTTCCTCCTGGCCGCCGCCCTGCTGTTCGTCGCCTATGTCTACCCGGGTGTGACGGTCACGAGCTTCGGCTCGGCGCTGCTGGCCGCCTTCGTGATCGGCGTGTTCAACACGCTGCTGCGGCCGCTGCTGGTGCTGCTCACGCTGCCGGTGACGCTGCTCACGCTGGGCCTGTTCCTCTTCGTCATCAACGCGGCGATGTTCTATTGGGCCGCGCAGCTGCTCGATGGCTTCGGCGTGCGCAGCTTCGGTGCGGCGCTGCTGGGCTCGCTGATCTACAGCGTGCTGAGCCTGGTGATCGACGCGGCGCTGCAGCGCCTGGGCGGCCGCTCGAAGGGCTGAAAGCGATGTTCGCGGCCGCGCCAGCGGCCGATTGCAGCGTCAGCGGCCCCGCAGCGCCCGCACTTCGAAGCGGACCGCGTCGCGCTCGCGCCCGTCCGCGCCGAGCAGGGCCAGGCGGTGGCGTCCGGGCACCGGGGTCCAGGCCAGCCGGGTGCCCCGGCCGAGTGCGCGGCCATTGAGCAGCCACACACCCGATTCCCCCTCGAACCACAGGCGCTGCGCGGTCTGCGGAATGTCCGGGTCCAGGGCAATGACGCTGCCGTCGGCGGGCTCGGTGATGCCCACCCGCCCGGCCGGTGCGGCGCCGTCCGACGGCCAGCGGATCGGCCGCCCGACGGAGGCCACGGTGATCGGCGTGGCAGGCGATCTTGACCCGAGCGCGAGGTCCTGAGCCGGGCCAAGCCCGGGGGGTGGTCGTGACGGCGGCGCCCCGGCCGCCAGCCCCGCCACCACCGCCTGCCAGATCGGCGCGGCGCCGCTCACGCCGCTGACCCGGTGCATGGGCTGTCCGTCCGCATTGCCCACCCACACGCCCACGGTGTGGCGCTCGGTGAAGCCGATGCACCAGTTGTCCCGCATGTCCTTGCTGGTGCCGGTCTTCACCGCCGCCCAGCCGCGGGTGACGAGCGGGCTGTGCAGGCCGAAGCCGGCGGCACGTGCCACCGGGTCGGCGAGGATGTCGGCCACGAGCAGGCTGGCGGCGCGATCGGCCCCGGCAGGCCAGGGTCCGCCTGGCGCCCCAGCCGCGCCGCGGCCGGTGCGTCGGGCCGGCTCGGCCGTTGCACCGGACGCGGGCGGCAAGGCAGGTGGTCCGTCCACCCGATGCAGCCGAAGCGGCGTGAATCGCCCCCCGTTGGCCAGCGTGCGGTAGGCGTTGGTGAGCGCGAGCAGGCTGACGTCGGCGCTGCCCAGGGCCAGCGACAGGCCGTAGTGGCCTGCCGTCTGGTCGAGCTCCAGCCCCAGGTCCTGCAGCTGCCGGTGCAGCGCCTGGATGCCCACCAGCTGCGCCGTGCGCACCGCGGGCACGTTCAGGCTGGAGCCGAGCGCCGTGCGGGCCGTCACCCAGCCGCGGTGCTGGTGGTCGTAGTTCTGCGGTCGCCACAGGCCCGCGGCGGTGGGAATCTGCGTGGGCGCATCGTCGAGGCGGCTGTCCGCGCTCAGCCGGCCCTGGGTGAAGGCCGCGAGGTAGACGAAGGGCTTGAGCGTGGAGCCGGCCTGCCGCCGTGCGAGCACCGCATCCACGCCGGGGGCCGTCGCGGCGCGCCCGCCCGAGCCCACCCAGGCCAGCACCTCGCCGCTCGCGTTGTCCACCACCAGCACGGCGGCGTCGCCCACCGAACGCCCGGCGAGCTCGGCCAGCTGCGTGGCCACCGCGTCGCGGGCGAGCCGCTGCACCCGCGCGTCCAGGGTGCTGTGCAGCGGGGGCTGCGCCTTGCTCTGCGACGGCGCGTGATGCACCGCGCCGGGCCAGGCCTGCAGGTTGACGCTGGGCGAGTCGGCGGCCAGGGCCAGCCGGGCTGCGTGCGGGGCGATCTGCGCCTGCAGCACCGGCTGGCCGCGGCGGGCCAGCGCCCGCTCGGCCAGGGTGCGAAGCTCGGCGCATTCATCCGGCGAGGATGTGGGCGTGGATCTGGATGTGGGCGTGGTTGCGGGCGTGGGTGCGGACGACTGCGCGAGCAGCGTGCACGCCCGATCGGCCACCCGCTGCACGCTGGCATTGGGGCCGCGCACCAGGGCGGCCGCGATGGCCGACTCCAGGCGGTCCAGACCGTGCGGGTGCTTGCCGAAGAGGGTTTCCGACACGGCGCCGATGCCCACGAGCTCGCCGCGCCAGCTCACCCGGTTCAGATAGGCCTCCAGGATCTGCGACTTGGTCCAGCGCCGCTCGAGCTGCAGCGCGGTGAAGGCCTGCTCGGCCTTGCCGGCCAGGCTGCGCCCGCCGGCGGGCCGGGCCAGGTCCTCGTCGAGCAAGGCGGCCAGCTGCATCGTCAGCGTGGACGACCCGCGCGTGCGCTGGTCCCAGGCACTGCGCCAGGCGCCGGCAGCCAGCGCCGGCCAGTCCACCCCCGCATGCGACCAGAAGCGACGGTCCTCGCTCAGCACCAGGGCGTCCAGCAAGGCAGGCGACATCGCCTCCAGCGACACCCAGGCCAGCAGGCGCCGGGTGGTGTCGGTGCGAAGGGTCTGCAGCGGCTCGCCGTAGCGGTCGGTGAAGACGCGGTCGGACGGCGCATGCGCCGCGCGCACCTCGGCAAAGTCAGGCACGGCGGCTAAGGCCCCTGCGGGGCTGAGCGCCAGGGTGGCCGCGGCGGCCACGGCCGCGGCAAAGCCGATCCACGGCCTGAGCGACCGCTCCGCCAGGCCCTTCAACGCCCGCAAGCTCGTGCCCCCGACCCCGCGGCACCCCGCCGGTCGACGCGGTGCCGCTCGACGCCGCGCCGGCAGCAGCGACCGCTCACGGCTGCACCACCATCGACGCCCGGGGCAGCTCGCCGAAACTTTCCGGCGCATACATCGCCTCGGCCCGCGCCGGCGGCAGGCGGAACTCGCCGGCGTTGGTCAGCCGCATCCGGTAGCGCATCACATGGCGGCCCCGCGGCAGCAGGTCGAAGTAGCCGCGCCAATGATCGGCCGTGGCTTCGATGTAGCTGGGGATGGCCTCGCGCAGCACCGCCGAAGTCTCAGTGGCCGTGGCCGAGCCTGTGCTTGTGCTTGTGCCGGTTTGCGCTGCGCGGCGAGCCGCGAGCTGCGAGCCGCCGCCCAGCCCGGTGCCCAGCAGCGTCGCGCCCGGGGGCAGGGGGTCGGACACGGCCACCCAGGTGCGCGCCTCGGTGGCGTCCACCTCGAGCGTCACTTCGACGACGTCGCCCCGGCTCAACCTTCCGGCCTCGCGCACCTCGACCGGCGCGACGCTGCGGCGCAGGCGGAAGCCCGCGGAAACCGGCTCGGTCAGCGGCACCGCCGCCAGCGTCTGCAGCGTGAGCCACGGCCGGCCGCTGCCCTGGTGCTGCACCGTCAGGCGGGGCAGCGAGGCGTTGGCGGAAGCGCCGTTGGCTGCGCTGGCGGCAGCAGCCGGCCAGGGCAACAGCAGCGGTGGCGCAAGGCCTGCACCCGCACCCGCACCCGCGCCTGCCCCCGTTCCAGACCCCGTCACCGTCCCGGCCCCGCCCGCGCCCCAGTCGCGCTCCACCCGGCTCGCGCCCAGCGTGGCCACGGTGCGGCCCTGCACCGGCTGCGACTGCAGCCGCCGCTGCACCGCGCGCAGCGCGAGCACGCCCCAGACGTTGGCGGTGGTCGTGGCCCAGGCGCCATCGCGCTGGCGCTCCAGCAAGCCGGCCACCAGGCGGGGCAGGTCCTCGCGCGCGGCCGGGTCGTCCAGCCCCAGCAGCAGCACCCGGGCGGCATTGGCATCGGGGTGCTCCATCAACCACCACCAGTGGTCGGTGGCCTCGCTGACGAAAGCCAGGCGGGTGCCGCTGGCGACCAGCCGCGCCTGCAGCACGCCGCGCGCCTCGGCCAGGCGCTGCGAGCGCTGCGGCGCCGCCGGCAGCCGCTGCAGCACCGCGATCCAGTCGATCAGCGCCGACGTCGGCCAGGCCGTGGGCGTGACCCGCAGCACGCCCAGGTGGCGCGGCTCGGCCCGTCCATGGCGCGACAGGGCCTCCAGGGCCGCCAGCCGCCGCACGTCCCGGTCCAGCGCTTCGCCGCTGCCGCCCAGGGCGGACGCCGGCCGCTGCGTGCGGCCCTCCACGAAGGCGCTCAGGCCCGACAGCACCGGCTCGAGCACCGCAGCCGGCCAATCGAAGCCGGCCTCGTGCGCGGCGGAGACCAGGTAGGCGCTCAGGCGGTCGCTGCCCACCGCGCCACTGCCCGGCGGTGCGGGGAAGTAACCCGCCAGCCCATCGTCGTCCAGGTAGGCCGGCAGGGCCTGCATCAGCGCGGCCCAGCGGGGCCGGTCCCCCAGCCCCAGGCTGCGCGAGGCCTGCTGCTCCAGGCAGGTGTAGGGATAGGCCTCGAGCCAGCGGCGAACGCCGGGCAGGGGCGCAACCAGGCTTTCCTGCAGGCCCACCTGCACACCACCCCGAACGCTGCCACCCTCGGCCAGCGCACCCGACGGCGGCGCCACCGCCAGCTCCAGCGGCCCGTCCAGCGCGCGCACGCTCGCCTGCCAGACACGCAGCGGCACGGCGGGCAGCAGGGCCTGCCGCCGGCGCACCCGGTCCACCCTGGGCGGCGCACCGCCCGGCCGGGCGGTCTCCTCGGCGGTGAGGGTCCAGTCGATGGTGTCCTGGCGCGCCGACTGTCCGTCGGGCACCTGCACCGCGAAGGCCAGTTCGCGGCTGGCGCCGGCGGGCAGCTCCACGGCCTGCGCGGCGATGGCCGGCAGCGACACCGCGCCGCCCGGCAACGGGTCGGCGGCCAGGCCCACGCGCAGCGACATCGGCTGCTCGGTGGTGTTTCGCACCGTCACCCGGGCGTCGAAGCGGTCGCCTTCGCGCACCGCCAGCGGCAGCCCCGGCAGCAGCTGCAGCTCCTGCGTGGTGCGGATGGTGGTCTCGCCGCGGCCGAAGGCCATCTGGCCGTCCGCGCGCAAGGCATCGGCCACGGCCACCAGGCGAAACCGGGTCAGCGAGTCGTTCAGCGGCACGTCCACCACCGCTTCGCCGCGCGCATCCAGCGCCACCCGCGCCCGCCACACCAGGGCTGTCTCGAAGAGCTCGCGGGTGGCGCCGCGTCCGCCGCCGCCGCCCGGGGCCACCGCCTTGCGGCCATAGTGGCGCCGCCCGACGATCTCGCTGTGGCCGCTGGCCGTCTCCACGCTCCAGGGGCGCTCGCGCATCATCGCGCCCAGCAGGTCCCACGAGGTGTTGGGCGCCAGCGCCAGCAGGCCCTCGTCGATGGCCGCGAAGGCCAGCTCCACCGACTGCGGCTCGGCCAGCGGCTTGCCGCCCTGGGTCACGCGGATGCGGGCCTGCGCGGTCTCGCGCACGCGGTAGTCGGCCCGGGGGCTGCTCACCTCAACCTGCAGCGTCTGCGCGGACGCGGCGATGGACAGCGCCGCCGCGCCGAGCTTGAAGGCCGGCCGGGCGAGGTCCACCGTGGCCGTGGGTGCGCGCCAGTCGGGGCCTTCGTCGCGCCGCGCGCGCCACCAGGCCATCGGCGAGCGCCAGCCCCAGTCGAAGAAGGACATCCACGGCACCTCGCGGATGCGGCCGCGCAGCACCACGACGCTGACCATCGCGTTGGGGGCCCAGCGCGCCTGCAGCGGCAGGGCGATCACCGGATCGTCGGCCCTGAGCGTGAGCACGCGGCTGTCCATCACGCCCTCGCGCTCGACGGTCACCAGCGCCGTGGCCTCGCGAAACGGCATGCGAACCAGGATGCGGGCGGTCTCGCCCGGCGCGTATCGGCTGCGCTCGGGCTGAAGCACGATGCGGTCGTCGTCGTTCTGGCCGAACCAGGCCTCGGCCTCGCCGCTGACCCAGACCTGCGCGGCGACCTCGGCGATGCGGCCCTGGGCATCGGCCGCCTGCGCGACCAGCTCCAGCTCGCCGCCCCGCGGTGCACGGGCGTTGCAGCTGAGCCGGCCCTGGCGGTCGGTGCGGCCTTCGCAGACCGTGCCCAGCTCGCTGACCTCCTGGCGGTTGTCGTAGCTGTAGAAGCCGCCCACCAGGCGCTTGCGAACGCTGAGCGTGCGGTGCACGCGCGCCTGCACCGTCACCGCCTGGTCGGCCTGGGGACGGCCCAGGGTGTCCAGCGCCAGCACCTCGAGCGGCATCGCCTCGGTGGTGCGGCCGAAGGTGGGCACCTTCAGGCCCAGCACCCGCTCGCTCGGCCACAACGGGACAGTGACGGCGGTGGACTGCCGCTCGCCGTTGGGGTCGTCCACCGACAGCTCGGCCAGCAGCAGGCTGGGCCGCGTGATGGCCGGCAGGCCCTGCAGCTTCACCTGGCCCGCACCCAGCCGGTCGGTCGGCGCGGGCAGGCGGTCCACCACCACGCGGGCGGGCGAACGCTCTTCTCCTTCGCCTTCGGGATCGACATCGGACACCGTGGGCGCGGGCGAGCCGGGTGCCACGCGGGGCCGGGGCGCGTCGAAGCGGAAGCCCTCGAAGGCGGGAAAGGACGGCACGGTGGGCGTGAGCAGGGCCGACACCGTGGCCTGCCGCTGGGCGATGCCGCCGCCGGACAGGTACTGCACCGACACCCCCAGCGGCAGTTCGCGTGCGCCGATGGGCACCCGTGCCGGCGGCAAGAGCCGCGCCTCGATCAGCGGAACCCGGAAGGCCTCGACGCGGAACTCGCCGCTCGGCCAGCGCTGGACCGCGCCGTCCCCGGCCCTGCGCTCCAGCGCGATGCTGTAGCTGCCCAGCCGCGCACCGGCGGGAATGGCCCAGCTGGACGTGGCGCTGCGGGTGCCCGACCACTGCAGCGGCACCCGGGTCTCCTGGCCGCTGCCCTGGTGGGTCAGCACCGCACCGTCGGGCAGCGCGTCGGGCGCGGGCAGGGCCAGGCCGCGGTGCGAAGCCAGCCGCAGGAAATGCTTCATCGAGACCGTCTCGCCCGCCCTCAGCAAGCTGCGGTCCAGCACGCTGTGCGCCAGTGCCTGTGCGCTCGAGCCGCCGGCCACGTCGCCCACCGGCAGGCCAAAGCGCCAGGGCTCGATGCCGCGCTGCCAGGAACTGAACGCGAAGGCGAAGTCGCCCTCGGCCGACGCGCCAACCTTCTCACGGGCGAAGACGAAGAGGCCTTCGTCGGCCGTGCAGCGCGCAGCCGGTGAATAGGCCTCGTCGTAGCGGCCCGAGTCGAGCGCGCGACGCTGCAGAGCGGGCCGCGCATCGAGCGCCTGCTCGATGCGGGCCAGGCCCTGGGCATCGGTGAGCCCGCTCCACAGCGGCGTGCCCCGGCAGTCGTGCACGATGACCTCGGCACCGGCCACCGGGCTGGCCCGGTCCAGCCGGGTGACCCACACCGCGCTCGAGTCACGGCCGTGCTTGATGTGCACCCCCAGGTTGGTCACCAGCACGCCGGTGCGGACGAACATCGGTGCGGCCGGATCGAGCAAGGACGCACCCAGGCGGGCCGATTCCACCTCCACCACGTGATAGCCGCCGCGCTGCAGCGGCAGGCCCACCACTTCGAAGGGACGCGCACCGGCACCGGCACCCGCGCCGGCGCCCTGGGGCGATGGCGGAAGCGCAATGCGCTCGACCCCGCGCAGCGGCAGGGCGGGCCACAAGGTCGGAAGGTCTGGCTGCACCGGGCCTTCCGGGGGCGCCGCGCCGGCCGGCGAGGACGGCAGCCGGCGCGGGGGGCGCGGCTCGATGCGACCCTGCGCCACCGCGCTGTCCGCGCGCAGCAGGGACACCTCGCGCGTGCCCAGGAAACGTTCGCGCTGCACCCGCCGCTCGCGGCCGCGTTCGTCCACCTCGACGTCCAGGCGGGTCCACTCCGAGGGCGGGCGGCCGGCCTCTCGTGCGCTCAGCGATTGCTCATGGAAGCGCTGCAGACGCCCCATCCAGGCCAGCACCTCGGCGGGCTCGGTCAGGCGCATCGCGCGGACCACGCCCGGGGCGGCCGGCGCCGCTGCATCGGCGTTCGACTGGGTGGCTAGGCCGGGCGCCGCACCGGCACCGGCACCGGCACCGGCTTGGGCCTTCCAGTCCGACTGCACATGGCGCAGCGTGATGGGCAGCACGCCCGCGGGTGCAGCGCTGCCGCGCTCCGGCCCACGCTCCAGGCCCCGTTCGAGGATGCCGAAGGGCGCCGCGGCGAACTTGGCGATCGGCGGGGCTTCGCCGGTGGCCACCTCCAGCGGGAAGCGCTCGGGATGCGCGAGCGCCCGGCCGGCGTCGTCGCGCAGGCCGGCGGGCAGCTCGATCCGGTAGCGGGCGTTCTCGGCCAGGGGCGGCGGGAAAGCCACCGACTGCACCGTCGCCGGGGCAGTGGTGTCGGTGTCCGAAGCCTCCAGCGAGGGCGTGCGCACCGTCGCGCGGCCATCCAGCGCCACCAGGCGGATCTTCTGCGCATCCGCCCGCGCGATCGGGGCGCTGAAGCGCAGCGTGAAGGGGCGCACCGGCCAGCATGGCGCACCGGCACGCTCGCGTTCGCAACTGAACTCGGCGGCGAAGGCGCTGCGCACGGTGAAGCCTTCGCTGAAGCCGCTGCGCGAGGCCAGGGCGGGCCGCCCGGCCGCCACGACACCCGGCGACAGCACCAGGCGAACCCGTGCCTCCGGCGGCAGCGTGCGCTCGCAGGCCAGCACCACGCTGCGGGCGGCGATCTCGGCGGCCCGGGCGCTGCCGGGCCGGGCGAAGCCCTGCGCTGCAAGGGTGGCCTCCCGCTCGGCGCCTTCGACGCGACGCACGGGAATGCGGTCGGCCACCCCTTGCACCGCGCAGTGCGCGGCGGCTTGCACGCTCGTGGCATCGGGCCTGCCGTTGAACACCAGCACCCAGTGCTGGGCCTCGTCCACGGTGCTGCCGGCCCAGGGACGCACCTGCGCGACGACCGGGCCTGCGGTGGAAAAGGTGAACACCGCGAAGGGCCGGGAGGCCTCGGCCACCCGCGCGGCGCCACCGGCCAAGGCTGCTGCGTCCGCTGCAGGCAGGGGCTGCCAGTCCGAACGGGGAGTGACCTCGCAGCGCACGGCCGGCGGCAGCGGCTCGAGCAGCTCGTAGACCCATTCGCGCTCGCCGTTCCAGCGGGACTGGCCAGCCGGCACCGTCTGGCCCGCAGCGAGGCCGGTGCAGGCCAGGCGGACCGGACCGGCCGTTCGCGGATCGCCCGCGACGACGACCGCCCGGTCGAAACGCAGGCGGACCTGCTGGACGGCGGTGCCCGCTTCGCCCTGCGGCGAGGCCGACACGAGGCGCGGCACCGAGGCAGCGGGAAGCGAGGCCGCCGCAGAAGCCGACGGCGTCTGGGCCGCAGCGGGCAGGCCGAGAAGCGCGCCCAGCGCCGCAAGTGCGGCCCCTGTGGCGGCCATCGGCGTGGGCCAGCGAAGGCCCGCCCGCCCTGCGGGTACGACATCCCCGCGCCTCGTCAGCCGCACCCGCGTCCATCCACCCATCGAGCCTCCTCGCTGGAGTCCGCCGTCGCGCCCGACGGCGCGCGGCGTGTCCTGTTGATCTTCCGCCGAGTTTGCCGTTGAAGCGGCGGGTGCAGCCGCCCGCTGTCGCAGAAGGTGCCGGAGCGCGAACCCGAACCCACCCCCGAACCCGAACCGGCGCCGCGCCCGCCGCCGCGGTGATCGCCCTCAGCGCCCGGCGCCGCCGCGTTCCTCGAGGAAGATCTGACGGCGCAGCTCGTCGACCTCGCGCAGCCGGGTGTCGATCACCGAGGACTCGATCGCATCCACGCTGTCCAGCGGGGTGCGCCGCGCGAGCTGCTGTCCGGCGCGCAGGCGGTCGGACGCTCCGGTGAGGTCTCCCAGCGCATAACGCGCCTCGGCCTGCGCGCGCAACGACCGCAGCGGCAGTTCGAGCCGCTCCCAGACCTGAGCCGAAAGCGCCCAGGCCAGCGCGTCGGCGGGGTGGGACGCCAGCCAGGTCTGCAGCGCCTCGCCGCGCGCGCGCAGCGCCGGTGCCGGGGCTTGCGCATCGGCCAGCGTGGCCTCGGCCAGCCTCAGCATCACCACCCGGGTGCCGCTGGCCTGCAGCGGTGCGAGTTCGGCCAGCGCCGCGGCCGGGTCGCCTCGGGCCACGGCCAGCTCGGCGGCCAGCAGTGCCAGTGATCGCCGCACCGGCTCCAGCGAAGCGGGCGCCGAGGGCCGGGTGGGGATGGCCACCGGCGCCGAGCGGGACGTGGGCGGCGAAAGCGCAGCCGCGGCGACGACCGACCTCGCCGCGGCCAGCGCCGCCTGCGCCCGCACCGGGTCACGGCGCATCGATGCGGCCAGGGCGGCGGCATAGGCATTGGCCAGCCGATCGGCCAGCACGGCCGTTCCGCCGTCGCCCGCGCCGACGCCGGCGAACGGGCCCGGGCCCGCGCCCGCGCCCGGTCCGCCCGGTGCGCCCGCAAGGCCGATCGCCGCCAGCCGGGCGAGCGACTCATCCCGCGGGTCGCCCAGCACCCGAGAGCGCGCCACGGCCACCGCGTGCAGCAGCGCCGCATCCACAGGCACGGCCGCCAGTGCACGGGCGGCGGCGTCGGGCAGCGCAGCCGCTCCCCCCGCTGCGCCGCCTGCGGCTGCCGCTGGTGCGGACAGCGCCCCCAGCCCCACCCGCGCCCGCGCCTCGGCCACCCGCTCGCCGGTCAGGGGGTGGGTGCGCAGGTAGGGGAAGCCGCCGCTGTCGTTCAGCCGTGAGGCCGCCTGCAGCCGCTCGAACATGGCGGCCATGCCCAGCGGCTCGAAGCCCGCCTGGGTGAGCACCGAGAAGCCCACCCGGTCGGCCTCGCGCTCCATGTCGCGCGAGAAGTTCAACTGCGCCTGCACGCTGGCGGCCTGGCTTCCCACGACGGCCGCGCTCATGCCGTCCGCGCTGTTGGCGCGGCTGGCGGCGATGACGCCGAGGATCATGCCCGCCACCGCCAGCATCGTCTGCCGCCGGCTGCTGGCGAAACCCCGCGCGATGTGGCGCTGGGTCACGTGGGACAGCTCGTGGGCGAGCACCGAGGCCAGCTCGTCGGGCGTCTGCGTGATGGCGATCAGGCCCAGGTGGGTGCCCACGGTGCCCCCGGGCAGCGCGAAGGCATTGACGCTGCGGTCGCGCACCAGGAACACCTCCCAGGCGAAGCGCGCATCGAGCTCGGAGGGGATCTCGCCCTTGCGTCGGGCCGCGGCCATCAGCGGCTGCCACAGCGACTGCAGGTACTCGACCAGCTCGGGGTCGTCCAGGTAGGCCGGGTCGCGCCGCACCTCGCGCATGATGCGTTCGCCCAGCCGGGCCTCGGTGGTGACGCTGAAGGTCTCGGCCGCGTCGTCACCCAGCGAGGGCAGGGCAATCGCCGCCGGTGGCACCGCGCCGGTCTGTGCGGCAACGGGCGCACCCCCGCCCCAGGCCAGCGACAGGGCCAGCACGCAGGCCAGCGCGCGGCGCGCCGCGGACGCTGGCACGGGAGCGGGCATGGAGGTGAGGTTCAGGCCTTGCAAGGTCAGGGGCGTGGGCGCAGTGTGTTCAAGGGCGTCCGGCAACGCCGGGCGGACAATCTTGCCACCCCGACCGGGCCGGCCGTGCGTTCGGAGGTGTCGCTCGCGTGTCCCGATGTTTCCCGGCCTTCGAAGGAGATCCATGTCGACCCAGCCCCCCGCCCTGCCCGGCTCAGTGAGCGATTCATTGCCCCCCGCCCCCGCCGATGCAGCGCCGGCGCAGGCGGGCTTCACCCATTTCGACGGCGCCGGCCAGGCCCACATGGTCGATGTGGGCGGCAAGCCGGCCACCCACCGCGTGGCAGTGGCCGAAGGCGTCATCCGCATGCAGGGCGCCACGCTGCAGCGCATCGCGTCGGGCGAGGCGGCCAAGGGCGACGTCATCGGCGTGGCCCGCATCGCCGCCATCCAGGCCACCAAGCGCTGCGCCGACCTGATCCCGCTGTGCCACCCGCTGCCCATCACCCGCGTGGCGGTGGACTTCTCGCTCGAGCCGGACGCACCCGCCGGGGCCGGCGTGCGCTGCACGGCCACCGTCGAATCCCATGGCCGCACCGGCGTGGAGATGGAAGCGCTCACCGCCGTGCAGGTGGGCCTGCTCACCGTCTACGACATGTGCAAGGCGGTGGACCGCGGCATGGTGATCGGCGAGGTGCGCGTGCTGGAGAAGCACGGCGGCAAGTCTGGCTCCTGGAGCGCAGCGCAATCGTGAAATGAGTCCGTGTCTTCGCCCATTCTGAGCGACGGTTTCAAACGACACTGCATTCACTGACGTTTCGATTCCATTCGATTGCAACCCGGCTGTGCGTCGGGTCTGCGGCCCCCAATCGGTCGAGATGGGCGGGTTTCCTCCACTGGCGGGGAATGCCCGCTTCGGTCGGCCCTGGCGCCGCCCGGACAGCTCCACTGCGGCGATGCCATCTGCATCGAGCCGTTGATCCAAGCAGTTCAATGGGAGAGAAACAATGAGAACAGTCGTCTTCGCGGCAGCGGGGCTTTCACTGATTCTGGGCGGCTGCGCGTCGCTCACCACCGGCCAGACCCAGAGCATCTCGGTGGAGACTCGGACCGATGCCGGGCCGGTGTCCGGCGCGCAATGCCGGCTGAGCAACAACAAGGGCACCTGGTTCGTCACCACCCCGGGCTCGGCCTCGGTGCAGCGCAGCTTCGAGGCCATGGCCGTGCGCTGCGAGAAGGAACAGCACGAGCCGGGCATCGCGTCGGTGCAGTCCAGCACCAAGGCGATGGCCTTCGGCAACATCCTGTTCGGCGGCATCATCGGCGGGGCCGTGGACATCTCCACCGGCGCTGCCTACGACTACCCCAACCTGATCACCGTGCTGCTGTCGCGCGCACTGGGCACGGGGACGCCTGCTCCAGTGGCGCCCGTGTCGTCGGCGACGCCGGCCACCGCGGGGCCTTCGCCGGCGGGGTTGACGGCGCCGGCAGCGGCGGCACCCGGCGCTGCGGTCCAGGGTGCCGGCTCTCGCTGAACGGGGCGTGAAGATGGCCAAGACGTCTGCCCTCGCCCGTTTCCTTCCACTGCTGTTGGTGGTGTGGCTGGTGGGCTGCGCCCACCCCATCAACGTGGAGCCCAACCTGGATCGGCTGGGCCCGCCCGATGCCCAGCGCATCAACGCGCGGGTCGGCCTGCACATTCCGCCCGAACTGGCCAACCTCGAGGTGACCACGCCCGGCGGTGGTGGCGACAACGTCCGATACAACCCCTACGCGGCCGTTGCCCAGGGCTATCGCAAGATCCTGTCGAACGTGTTCACCGAGGTGGCGCCGGTGGCTTCTTCGGCGGCTGCGTCGGGTGCGGCGTCGCCGACGGCCGACTACGTGATGGTGCCCAGCATCGTCACCAACTCGGGTGGAACCAACTTCTTCACCTGGCCCCCGGAGAGCTTCACCGTCGACCTGAGCACCAGCATCCGCGACAAGTCGGGCAGGACGCTGGCGTCGCCACGGGTGGTGGGCACGGCCACCGTGGCCACCGGCGAAAGACTCGCCGACCACGGCATCGCCGGGCGGCGTGCCTTCGAGGATGCGCTGCAGAAGATGCAGGTCGCCTTGCGCGACTGGGGCCGCGCTTTGCAGGCAGGCCCTGCGAACGCTGCGCGCCCGACCCCTGCCGCGTCCGCGTCCACTCGCCTGGAACAGCTCAAGGACCTGCTGGACCGAAAGCTGATCAGCGAGGCTGAGTTCGAAACGCGCAGACGGGCCATCCTGGCCGACCTCTGAACAGTCTGGCCCGGGTGGGCCCGAGGCTTCAGCGAAAGTCCAGGTAGCCCAAGGCCCGCGTCGGCTTGAGGCACTGGAAGGGCAGTGCGGGCAGACCGGATTCGGCGAAGGCCGGGTCCAGGGGCTGCGACGGCGGGCCCTTGGGCAGGCTGCGCGGCGGAACCGGGGTCGGAAAGGATGCGGCCATGTCCACCCAGGAGGCCCTTGGTGGGGGAGACAGCGGGGCGGGCAGCGGCGGCGTCGGCGATGCCACCGACGCGGCTGCCGATGCCGCCGATGCGGCTCCGTCCCCGTTGGGGGCCGCCGCGACCTCCCGAACGGCGAGCGCGGCCACCGGGTCGGCGCAGATGGCGAAGAACTCGGCGGCCTGCGGGTTGCGGAACTCGGCCAGGCGCTGCGCCAGGTGGCGCGAGCGGTCCACCTGGTTGGTCTCGTGCAGGGCCTGGGCCCAGGCCCGCATGAGGCGCGCATCGAGCAGGTGGTGGGCGGCACGGTCGAAGGCCGGCATGACGGCGGACGGCCGCGCCGCGGTGGTCACCGCGGCGTAGTCCGCATGGTGGGCGAAGAACCAGCTGCGCCGGCCCTCGGCGATGCGCTGCTCGAGCGAGCCCGAGCCCGCAGGCGGCTTGAAGATCGCGACCACGCGCTGGTAGTCCCACACCGCCGCTGCCGTCACCGCAAGGCCGATCAGCGCCACCATCAGGCTGGTGCGCACTGGCGATCGGTTGATCTCGTCGGGCCGCAGCGCCGCGCTGCGCCGTTCCTGGCCCGCGATGCACAGGCCCAGCAGGAAGGCGGTGGGCAGCAGGAAATGGGCGTACCACAGCGGGTACTCCAGCTGGCTGTGCACGACCATCAACAAGACCATCACGAAGGCCGTGCGAAGCGCCAGGCCGTGCTCGCCCTCCTGGCGCCACGCCTGCTGGCCGGCGCGGCGAAGCGTCCACAGCAGCAGGCCCATCACCGCCAGCGCCAATGGAACGCCCAGCTCCACCATCAGCTGCAGCGGCAGGTTGTGGGCGTGGTCGAAGAACTCCACCGGCCGGTCGGGCGAGGGCGTGAGCGTCCACGCGAAATTGAACTCGCCGAAGCCCACGCCCAGCAGCGGGTTCTGCACGATGAGCTCCAGCGTGTCGCGCCAGATGGCCAGGCGCGAACTGCTCAGGTCGCTGCCCGGGCGGGTCAGGTTCTGGGCCGCCGCGGCCACCGCTGCGCCCGCCGCAGCGTCCGCACCCGATCCGGCGAGCAGCTGCAGGCCCGCCCAGACCCCCAAGGCCACCAGCGGCGCCCCCACCAGCGCGGCCCGTGCGCCCGGCGTGAGCCGTCGGTCCCACAGGCCCCAGCCGGCCAGCAGCAAAAGCCCCAGCACGCCCGTGCGCGAGCCGCTGAAGACGACGCCGGCCACCAGCGGCACCACGCCCGCGGCCAGCAGCAGCCAGGTGCGAAGACGTTCGCGCTGCGCGGCGCTCCAGCGAGGGCGCGCCTTCAGCGCCTGCGGCTGCTCCGCGGCCCAGCGGCTTTCCAGCACGGTGGGCGCGAAGGCAGCGTCGTGCACCGGTCGGCGCAGGCGCCGCTCGGCCAGCCACACCACGGCCACCACCGACCACAGCATCAGCGTGGCCAGGTGGTTGGCCTGCCGCAGGTTGCCCGCCGCGCGACCGCCGCCACCGCTGCGAGCCACGAAGGTTCCGTCGGCCAGCCCCGGGGCGAAAAGCTGGATCACCGCCACCCCCGCGCTGAGCAGGCCGGCCACCGCCAGCACCCAGGCCAGCGGCCGGAACACCGCCACCGTCTGACGCGCCTGGCTTGCCGCGGCCCCCATGCTGGCCACCAGCCCCGCGGCCACGACGACCCCGGCCGCCGACAGCGAGATCGCCCACGGCAGAGCAGCCCACACCGGCGACATCAGCACCGCCAGCAGCAGCAGCCCCAGCGCCCACCACAGCAGGTCCAAGCCGCCGCGATAGAGCAGGTCACGCCCCGGCAGCCACAAGGACAGCACGATGACCACGCCGCACCAGCCCGCCAGCGCCGCCGCCTGGTTGTAGAAGGTGGGCGAGGGGGGCTGGTTCCAGGCGAGGAGGAAGGGGAGGGCGAGGGCGAGGGTGAAGGCGACAACCAGGCTCACCAGACCGCGTCCGGGCACAAAGGCACCATCGCCGCGAGATCTCGCGACGCCGGAAGTGCCCGCGCCCTTGAACTTCACGTCCATGGTCGTGATTGTCGTTGCACGGGCTCAGGTTCCAGCCGGGTGTGACCGCTCGGTATAGACCGGGCGCAGCCGCAGGGGGAGCGTGCGCCCGGGAGGAAAGCCTCAGAACTCGACAGGTCGCAGCTCAGGCCACAGCCCGTAGGCCATCTGGCTCCACTGGCGACGCAGATCCGAACAGGCCTTGTCGCCGACGAGCCAACACATGCGCGCCAGGCTGCGCTGCGCTGCGGGATAGTCGCCCAGTTGCGCTTGAGCCTTCGCGTACTCCAGCAACGAATGCCCTACGGAGAACCGCTCGGAATAACGGCGCAGGATGTCCAGTTGCTGGGGGTCGGGTCGCTCTCCGGGCACTGCCCGAGGCGGGTCCAGCTGTGCGGAGACCTGATTGAGCAAGTACAACCTGGGCTTGTTTCCTGCCTTGAACGGTTCGGGGTTCTCCAGATTCAACACCTCGAAGCGCCAGGCTTCCAGCAGCGCCCGCGCGTTGCGGTAATCCTGATGGATCAACGCGACCGCGGCCACCAGGAACAGCGACAGCACACCGACCGCCCAGCGAGGCACTGTCACACCGGCAGGCCATCTAGCGGAGGCGGTTCGTGCAAGCTGGGTCACGCCCGTGACCGCACCGACCATCAGTCCTGCCGGCAGCAGGAAGTAAAGATAGCTGTGCGGGTACTCGAGCATGGCGTGCACCAGCCCCATGGACAAGGCCATCCACAGGACGGCCCCCTCGGGTCGAGCCGCTCGCCAACATGCCACGCCGCTGCGCAGCCACCAAGCGAATCCCAGCATAGCGATGCATGCGCCCAAGGGAATTCCATTCCAGATCAGGAGATCGAGGACGAGGTTGTGCGAGTGATCGAGGTTTTCCAAGGTCGGCGGATGACCGAGCATGGCGGCCTGCTGGGCCGCATGCAGTTGTTGCCAGCCGTATCCCGAATAGGGCTGCATCAGCAGCCCATCCACGAGAATGGCCCAGTTCTTCGCTCGCAGCCCGGCTTGCAATCGCTCGTCCAGCGATGCGGCGACGCCCAGCCCGAGCAGCGCATCCAGCCGATCCCAGGACGCCACCAGCACGGCGAAACCCAGGCCCAGCGGCACCACGACCCAGGCGGCGCGTCGCGACTGGAGGGGCTTGTGGAAGATCAGCAGCCCGATTGCCAACAGCCCCAGGAAGAGCCAGGCGGTACGAGACTGGCTGGCGGCGATGCCCACCAAAAGGAAAGCTGCCAACACGACCAGAACCCAGGACGGCAGCGCGCGGCGCAGCCATCCCCACCACAGGGCCATCAGCCCCCAGCCCAGCAGGGTGGCCAGATGATTGGGTTGGCCCAGGTTGGCATACGGTCTGGAGCCCGCATGCAACACGGACACGGCGTCTCCGAATGCGGGTTGCCATTTCAGCCACTGCGCAAGCGCCATCGCGCACGACACCACCGCAGCGATCCCGATCGCCTGCATCAAGGCGTCGATGAAGAAGACCAATGAACGCTCGGGCCCGGTGACCAGGCGATGCCCGACCCCAATGGCGGTGGCCAGGCCGACGAGATATGCCGTCGTCATGACGGCATCGCCGGAGTAAGTGATCAATCCGGCGCCCCACTGGACCCAGGGAACGACGGCCACCGCCAGCACCACCACTGCGGAAAGCGGCCAGCGCCAGGGCCCCTTGCCGCCAAAGACCACCATGGCCAGCAGCAGGGTGAGACACGCAACAGCAGACACGAACTCGCTGTCGAAAGTCCGCCATGGGGGAAAGCGCGAGGGCAGGAGCCACCCGGTCGCCAGCATTACCGCGCCGAGCAGCCAGGCAAAGCGTTCGATGTCGAAGCGCGGCGTGGGCGCGGGCAGGTCAGTGCGCAATGAAGACATGCGAACTCCGTGGTGCGCACCGGCTTGAACTCGGGCCATGCCACGAAACCTCGTTCAAGCGGACGGCCGTGAAAACAACAACGGCGACCAGGGTCGCCGATGGGATGGAACTGAACAGAGTCGATTCGCACACGGTGCCCCGCCCGGGGCGCTGTGTGCAAACCCGTCTGGCAGACGTGCCAAACGGGTTCGCGTGGTCAGATTCAGTTGCGCACGTAGCCTCGGGTGACGCATCCACCGCTGTAGGCCCAGTTCAAGCGGATGCCATCGCCCGTGCCCGCCGAGGTTGGGGTCAGGGTGCAGGTATCAGCGGCGATGATGCCTTTGACTGCGTTCGGAGTGGCCGTGATGACACCGGCGGTAACCGCAACGGCGTTCACTGCACCGCTCGCAATGCCCGAAATCGCCGCGGGAACGCCGTTGGTGCCCGTGCCGCAGCCCGCAAGCGACCCCGTGTTCTGGAAGCATTCGGTCACGCCCAGCTTGAACGGGGACATTGAGCCAATCACCTCGCTGTATGCGGCGCGCTTGATGTAGTTCTGATAGGCCGGCAGCGCCACTGCAGCCAGGATGCCGATGATCGCCACGACGATCATCAGTTCGATCAGGGTGAAGCCGGCCTGAGCGCGGCGCTTTGAAGACATACGACTATTCATCATTTTTGATATCCGCCCTGGTGGATAAAACGCCCGCCTCGCAAGGGAGGCGGGCCATTGCAGGAAAACAGCGTGGATCAGTTCCGGACGTAGCCCTGAGTCACGCAACCGCCGCTGTAGGCCCAGTTCAATCGGGTGCCGTCACCCGTGCCGGCCTGGGTCGGCGTCAGGATGCAGGTCTCACCGGTCTGGATGCCCTTGAACGCATTCGGGGTGGCGGTGATCACGCCAGCAGCGGTCACCGCAACCGCGTTGACGGCGCCGCTGGTGATGCTGGAGACCGCAGCCGGGACGCCGTTGTTGCCGGCGCCGCAGGCGGTGAGCGATCCGGTGTTCTGGAAGCACTCGGTCACGCCCAGCTTGAACGGCGACATGGCGCCGAGCACCTCGCTGTACGCCGCCCGCTTGATGTAGTTCTGATAAGCCGGCAGCGCCACCGCCGCCAGGATGCCGATGATCGCCACGACGATCATCAGTTCGATCAGGGTGAAGCCGGCCTGGGCGCGGCGCTGGATGTGGCGGATGCCTTGGAAACGGGTCATGTCGGAAGCTCCACGAAGGGGTTGGAACGCATGCCGCACCTCGCCGCACGCATGCCACCGGGATTGCACGGGCCGTGCCACCGGGGCCAGCCCTGTTGAACGTGTGGTTTCGCACGAACGACCGGGGGCGCAGCGGCCCGCACGGGCGGGGGTGCCACTTTTCGTCACTTCCCGTGCGACGCAATGCGTCACCCAGCGCCTGCGGTCGACACGCCGTGGCACCCGAAGGCCCGGTGCTGGCGGGCGGGTTCTGTCGGCCAGGCGCCCAAGGCCACGCTCTGTAGGCCCGGCTCTGTAGCCCAGGTTCTGTAGCCCCGGCTCCATCGACCCGGTTCCGACGCCCCGGAACACCGCTTGCCGCAGGCGGCGGCCGCTGCCACGCCCGTCCGGGCCGGCCCCAGCCTCCGCCCCAGCCTCCGCCCCAGCCTCAGCCCAAGCCTCCGGCCCCACCCGTGCACTTCGCCTTCGTCTGCCCCCCCTTCACCGGCCACCTGCGCCCGATGGATGCGCTGGCCGCCCGCCTGGCCGGGCGCGGCCATCGGGTGACGCACCTGACGCTGCGCGACGCGCTGGCCCGGCTGCCGCCGCGTCCGGGGGTGCGCTCGGTGGCGCTGGGCGAGGCCTCGCACCCGCCGGGCACGCTCGACGCGATGGAAGCGCGGCTGGCCCGGCTGGGTGGCCCCTGGGGCCTGCGGAGCCTGGGCGCGGTGCTGCGCGACATGGCCGGGCTCACCGACTTGCTGTGCCGCGAAGGGCCGCAGGCGCTGCGTGCGCTCGGTGTGCAGGCCATCGTCAGCGACCAGCTGGAGCCGGCCGGCGGCCTGCTGGCGCGCCACCTGGGGCTGGCGCAGGTGTCGGTGGCCAATGCGCTGCTGATCGACCGCGAACCGTACATGCCGCCGCCTTTCACGCCCTGGGCCTATGCACGCACCGCCTGGGCCCGGGAACGCAACCTGGGTGGCTGGCGGGTGAGCGACTGGCTGATGCGAGGCCTCGCCGACACCCTGGCAAGCAACGCCCGGCGCCTGGCGCTGCACGCGGTGCCGCGCCGGCTGGACGACTGCCTGGCGCCGGTGCAGATCGCCCAGCTGTGGCCGGCGCTGGACTTCCCGCGCGAGCGGGCGCCGCCGGGCCTGCACCGCTGCGGCCCGCTGCGCGTGCCGCTGGACGAAGAGCCCGCCTTCGAGCCGCCCGGGCGGCCCTATGCCTTCATCAGCCTGGGAAGCCTGCAGGGCGCTCGCGCGGCGCTGCTCGGGCGCCTGACCGGCGCGTGCAGCGACCTGGGCCTGGCCTGCGTGGTGGCCCATGGCGGGCGGCTCACGCCGCAGCAGGTCGAGCGGCTGCCGGGTCGGGCCTCGCTGCAGGTGCACGCCTTCGTGCCGCAGCGGCGCGTGCTGGCGCGCGCCGCGGTGGCGCTGTGCCACGGCGGGCTGAACACCACGCTGGACGCACTGGCCGCCGGCGTGCCGCTGGTGCTGGTGCCCCTGGCGATGGAGCAGGCGGCGATTGCCCAGCGCGTGGTCCGCACCGGTGCGGGGCTGCGCCTGTCGGCCCGCTCCAGCACCGGCCGGCTGCGCCGTGCCGTCGCCTTCGCGCTGCAGCACCGGCCGATGCGCACAGCCGCCATGGTGCAGGCCGAGCACGCCCGGCAGGCGGGCGGCGCGGAAGCGGCCGCCCGCTGGATCGAAGCCCATGCCGGCCGAGCCTGAGTTCGACCTGGCGCTGGCCGGTGGGGGCCTGGCCAACACGCTGATCGCCTGGCGCGTGCTGATGCGTGCGCCCGGCACGCGGGTGTGCCTGGTGGAGGGTGGCCCGACGCTCGGGGGCAACCACACCTGGTCCTTCCATGAGAGCGACCTCACCGCCGAACAGCGGGCGTGGATCGCGCCCCTGGTGGTTCACGCCTGGCCGCGCCAGGCGGTGCAGTTCGCCGGACGGCCGATGCGCTGGGTGGAGGCCGGCTATGCGTCGATCACCTCCGAGCGGCTGCACGCCAGTGCGCTGCTGCGCCTGCAGGCCGCGGGCGCCTGCGTGCGCCTGGGCACGGCCGTCCGCAGCCTCACCCCCACGCAGGTGAACACCGCCGATGGCGGGTCGGTGCAGGCCCGCGCCGTCATCGACGGCCGCGGTTTCGCGCCCTCGCCGCAGCTGCGCCTGGCGCACCAGAAGTTCCTGGGCCTGGAGCTGGAGCTGGCCCATGACCATGGCCTGGTCGGACCCCTCGTGATGGATGCGGATGTACCTCAGCACGAGGGCTACCGCTTCGTCTACGTGCTGCCGCTGGCACCGCGCCGCCTGCTGATCGAAGACACCTACTACGCCGACAGCGGACGGCTGGACACGCGCGCGCTGCACGAACGGGTGCTGCGCTACGCCCGCCAGCGCGGCTGGACGGTCACGCGGGTGCTGCGCGAGGAGCAGGGCGTGCTGCCGCTGGCGCTGGCCGGGGACATCGACGCCTTCTGGCGCGCGCGCCGCGGCCAGCCCTGCAGTGGCCTGCGCGCGGGGCTTTTCCACCCCACCACCGGCTATTCGCTGGCACAGGCGGTGCGGCTGGCCGATGTCGTGGCGCTCTGGATGGCGAACCCGGCGGCGCCTGGGGTGCCACGCTCGGCCGGGTGCCGCACCGAGCCGGGCCTTGCCACCGAGCTGGCCCGACTGATCGAAGCCCACGCCCGCCGCGTCTGGCGCCGCCAGGCCTTCTTCCGGGCGCTGAACCGCATGCTCTTCCAGGCCGCCCGGCCCGACGCGCGGCATGCGGTGCTGGCCCATTTCTACCGGCTGCCCGACCGCCTGGTCTCGCGCTTCTACGGCGAGCGCCTGAGCTGGGCGGACAAGCTGCGCATCGTCACCGGCAAGCCGCCGGTTCCCATCGCCGCGGCCCTGAAGGCCGTGTTCGCCGCTCGCGGCCCCTCCACCGGGACCCTTCCATGAAAACCGCCGCCGTCATCGGCTCGGGCTTCGGAGGCCTGGCACTGGCCATCCGGCTGCAGGCGCAAGGCATACGGACCACGCTGGTGGAGATGCGCGACAAGCCGGGTGGCCGGGCCTATGTCTACCAGGACGCCGGCTTCACCTTCGATGCCGGGCCCACCGTCATCACCGACCCCTCGGCGCTGAACGAGCTCTTCGCGCTCGGCGGCCAGCGCATGGCCGATCGCATCGAGCTGCTGCCGGTGGAGCCGCTGTACCGCCTGTGCTGGGACGACGGCGACCGCTTCGACTACGTGAACGACCAGGCGGGGCTGGAGCGGCAGATCGCCCGGCGCTCGCCGCGCGACGTGCAGGGCTACCGGCGTTTCCTGGACTATTCCAAGGAGCTGCTCGAGCACGGCTACCGCCGCCTGGGGGCCTCGCCCTTCCTGTCCTGGCGCGACATGGTCCGCGCCGCGCCGCAGCTCGCCCGGCTGGGGGCGTGGCGAAGCGTCTACGACGCGGTGGCCGACCACATCGAGGATGAGCGGCTGCGCCAGGTCTTCTCCTTCCACGCGCTGCTGGTGGGCGGCAGCCCCTTCCGGTCCTCGGCCATCTATGCGCTCATCCACGCGCTCGAGCGCGAATGGGGCGTCTGGTTCCCGCGCGGGGGCACCGGTGCGCTGGTGCGCGCGCTGGCGCAGCTGTTCACCGACCTGGGCGGCGAGCTGCTGCTGGGCCACCGCTGCGACGCCATCGCCGCCGAAGGCGCGCAGGTGCAGGGCCTGCGCCTGACGCGGCTGAGCGACGGCCAGGGCCTGCAGCGCCCCTTCGATGCGGTGGCCTCCAACGCGGATGTGGTGCACACCTATGCCGGGCTGCTGCGGGGCCACCCGCGCGGGCGCGAGGAAGGCCAGCGGCTGGCGCGGCAGCGCTTTTCGATGTCGCTCTTCGTCATCCACTTCGGCCTGCGCGGCGAGCGGCGCGACATGGCCCACCACACGGTGTGCTTCGGTCCGCGCTACCGCGAGCTCATCGCCGACATCTTCGGCCCGCCCGAGGGCCAGGGGCTGGCGGAGGATTTCTCGCTCTACCTGCACGCGCCCTGCGTCACCGACCCCTCGCTCGCGCCGCCCGGGCATTCGGCCTTCTACGTGCTGTCGCCGGTGCCGCACCTGGGCTGCCGCGACATCGACTGGTCGGTGGCCCGGGAGGCCTATCGCGACCGCATCCTCGACCACCTGGAGCGCCACCACCTGCCGGGTCTGCGGCGCGACCTGGTGACCTGCCGCACCTTCGCGCCCCCCGATTTCGCCAGCGAGCTGAACGCGCACCTGGGATCGGCCTTCTCGCTGGAGCCGCTGCTGCGGCAAAGCGCCTGGTTCAGGCCCCACAACCGCGACGACCACCTGCGCAACCTCTACCTGGTGGGTGCGGGCACCCACCCCGGCGCGGGCGTGCCCGGCGTGCTGGCCTCGGCCAAGGCCACCGCCTCGCTGATGCTGGAGGGCCGTGCATGAGCGCGCACGCGTCAGGGCGGGCCGCAGGCGGCGGGGCGAGCGCTGGGGGGGGCGCACGGCTGGGCGCTCAGGCCGGCGCTGGTGATGATGCCAATGCCCATGCAAAGGACAGGACCGATGCCAAAGCCAGTGCGGGCGCCCCTGCCGACCCCGCCCGCGCGGCTCGGCAGGCCATCACCTGCGGCTCGCGCAGCTTCGCCGCCGCGGCCCGGCTCTTCGACCCGCCCACCCGCCGCAGCGTCGAGCTGCTCTATGCCTGGTGCCGCCACTGCGACGACGTGATCGACGGCCAGGACCACGGAGCGCCGCGCCCGGGCGGCTCGGCCGCGGTCGAGGGCGGCCGCGAACCGTCGGTCGGCGAGCTGCTCGGACGGGTCGACGCCCTGGAGCACCACACGCGCCGGGCGCTGCGAGGCGCGACCCGGGGCCTGGCCGCGCCCTTCGCCGGCCTGGCCGAGGTGGCCCGGCGGCACCGGATTCCCGAGGCACTGGCCCTTGAGCACCTGCAGGGCTTCCGGATGGATGCCCAGGGCCGTCACTACCGCTGCCTGTCCGATACCCTGGACTACGCTTGGCATGTGGCCGGCGTGGTGGGCATGATGATGGCGATGGTGATGGGGCGGCGCGACGACGCGACGCTGATGAGCGCAACCGACCTGGGTCTGGCCTTCCAGCTCACCAACATCGCCCGCGACGTGGTGGACGACCACCGCATCGGCCGCGTCTACCTGCCCGCGCAGTGGCTGGTCGAAGCCGGACTGCAGCGCGAGGACATCGACCGCCCGGAGCACCGCGCCACGCTGCTGCGCCTGGCGCGACGCCTGCTGGGGGCCGCCGAGCCCCGCTACGCCTCGGCCCGGACGGGCCTGGCGCGCCTGCCCGCTCGCAGCGCCTGGGCGGTGGCCACCGCACACCGGGTGTACCGGGAGATCGGCCTGCAGTTGCTGCGGCAGGGCCCTGCCGCCTGGGACACCCGGGCCAGCGTGTCCGGCGCCAGGAAGCTCGTGCTGCTGGGCCGCGGCGCGCTGGACGCTCTGGCCAGCCGGCGAGCCCTCACCCCCCCGATCGGCGATGCGATCACCGGGCCGTGTGGCGTCGCGTTCTCCAGCCCGTTCTCCAGCCCGTTCTCCAGTCCGTTGTGGAGCCCGTTCACCGCCGAGCCCAGGACCTTGCCGGCCAGCGCTGCCCCTGAGGCCTCCCAGGCCTCCCAGGCCTCCCCCGCCGCCCTCGGCTCGCCCGCCGCCCCGTGCTCGTCGGCCTGCGCGGCTCAGGTCAGCGCAGCCGGCGGCGGCGACGCGCCCGCATCGTCCCGTGCGCGGCTACGCCTGCGGTGGAGCGACGGCAGCCGCCACCAGGGAGCGCCCGGCTGCTGGTGATGTTCCAGGTGGTAGCCGAAATGAAAGCAGGTCAGCAGCGACAGCGCCCACGGAAGGTGCAGGCTGCGCGAGCGGTGGCCGTCGTCCAGCGGCTCGGCGCGTGCCGCCCCCGGCCGGTGGGGCAGCCAGGTGCCGAAGGTGAAGAGCTGCAGCGATGCGAACAGTGCCGGCAGCCACCAGAAGAGTGCCGCCTTGAGCGGCGAGGACGCGAGCGCCAGCAGCGCCCCGCCCGCCAGCAGCCCGAACGCTTCGCGCCAGCCGAAGTAGCGCCGCATGAAGGCGAGGTACCAGGGCAGGAAGCGGGGGTCGGCCGGGTGGAAATCCGGGTCGAGGGGGCTGCCGGGGTGGCGGTGGTGGTCCTGGTGCGCCCGGGCGAAGCGGTCGAAGGCGAAGCCCGCATACAGCGCCAGCGCCAGCCGACCCGCCGCCCGGTTCAGCCGGGGATGCGCTGGCGCGAGCGAGCCGTGCATCGCATCGTGGGCGACGATGAACAGGCCCACCTGAAGCCAGCCAAGGCCGGCAAGCACCGGCAGCAGCCAGGCCCGCGCGGCCGGGCTGTCCCAGCGCGAGGACAGCGCCATGCCCAGCACAGCGGCCCACGCCAGGGCGATGAGCAGGGCCAGGATCAGCCCCAGGGCGGCGGGTGGACGAACCGTCGTCGTCGTCAAGGGCAGCGGGAGCGACGGGGACGGGGACGGGGACGGGGCCATGGCCAGCGCAGGCTGCCCGATCGCAGCCGCGCCACCCGGGCCGCCACGACGGCGGGCCGGGCCTTGTTCGCGCAGCTGCCGTGCGAGCCGCGCAGGCGGCGCCGCATGCAGGAAGCCGAAGGACACCGCGCCGTCCCGGCCGCGCACCGCATGGTGCAGCCGATGCGCCTGCACCAGCCGGGCGAGCCAGCCGCGCCGGGGCGCCGACCAGCGCCGGGGCCAGAAGCCTCGACGGTGGACCAGGCCGTCGTGGACGACGGTGTAGACCGCGCCGTAGAGCGTCATGCCCGCACCCACCCAGCCCAGAACGGGCCGTTGCAGCCAGCCCCCCAGCACCATCAGGGCGATCGCCAGCAGTGCGAAGACCAGGGCGAACAGGTCGTTGCGCTCGAAGGGGCCGTGGCCGTCCTCCGCGGCGCGGGGCTCGTGGTGGGACCGGTGCCATGCCCACAGCGGCCCGTGCATCAGGTAGCGGTGGGTGAGGCAGGCCACCAGCTCCATCGCCACCGCGGAGGCCAAGACCACGCCAAGGGCCGCCAGCGCCGTCATCGGGGCCGCCGGCTGCCGGGCAAGTCAGGCAAGTGCATGGGCGGTCGGCGGCAAGCGCCATGCCCTGTTGCCGGCGCCGGCGCCGGCCCCGAGCTTCCGATCAGTCCAGCGCCATCCGCTCGCCGGTCTCCAGGGCCCGCACCGGGTGCTGCAGCGACAAGGCCCGGATCTGCCCCATCACCGCGCCCGTCTCGCCCGGCTTGATGTGGGTGATGTGCACCTGCAGCGCCCCACCGCCTGCCGGCCCCTTCAGGTGGGCGAGTTCGCGCGCCAGCGCCGAGGGACTCAGGTGGCCGCTCTTGCGCGCCAGCGCCTCCTCTTCGTCGCTGAAGGCCGTCTCGATGATGAGGTCGCTCAGGTCGAGCTCGGCCAGGCGCCTCCACAGCGCCGGGTTCGGGCCGGTGTCGCCGGTGAAGACCCACCAGCCGCGCCGGCCCTGCACCGCGTAGCCCACCGCCGGCACGGTGTGGACGGCGCTCAACACCTCGATGCGGCGCCCGCAAAGTTCGAGCCGGTCGCCGGTGTGCAAGGGCTCGAAGGCGAGCACCGGCTGCTCCACGCTGGGCAGGCGGGTGAAGTCCGGCCAGATGGCGCCGTTGAAGACATGCTGGCGCAGCGTGGCCAGGGTCTCGGGCAGCGCGTGCACGCGGATGGGGCCGTCCACCGACAAGGCGCGCCGGCGCATCACGCTGTCGGCCAGCAAGGCGATGGACACCACATGGTCCAGGTGCGAATGGCTCACCAGGATGTGGTCGATCCGCGCGAGTTCCTCCAGCGTCAGGTCGCCCACCCCGGTGCCCGCGTCGATCAGGATGCGGTCGTCGAGAAGGAAGGAGGTGGTCCGGCTGCCGGCCGCTATCGCACCGGAACAGCCGAGGACACGGATGGTCATGGCGCAAGGCGCAACGGGGCGCCGGATCGGGGAGCGCAGATGCTCGGCCCGAACGCGAGGCCGCGCAAGCGCTGCAGGGGGGACATTGCCGCGCGGCAGGCGGGAAACCGCAGGCCCGTCGCTACGGCAAGGCGCTCGGCGTGATCGGCTTCACGGTGTGAAGCCGGCGCCGCGCCGCCGCGCCCGTCAGGGCTGGGCGAACTTCATCTGCGTGCCGGCGAGTTCGATCACGTCGCCATGGCGCAGCGGCACGCTGTCGGTCTGCAGCGCCGAGCCGTTGATCGTCGGGCGAGCCGCCCCCTCGACGTGCGAGAACACATAGCCGCCGGGCCGCTTGGTGATGGAGGCGACCTGCACGCCGGGCTTGCCCACGGTGGTGACCACCTTGGTGAGCGCCACCTCCCGGCCTGCGGCCGGGCCGTTGAGCACGCGGATCAGGGCGGGCGGCGTCGGCGGCAGCGAGCCGAAGCTTGACGGCGGCGCGAAGCCGGACGGCGCCGGTGCCGGCGCGGCCGGCTTGACGATCATCGTCTTCTCGTAATCGGTGCCGTCCTCGAGCAGGTACTTGATCTTGTACTTGCCGATCTCCACCGTGTCGTTGTGCGACAGCAGCTGCTTCTTGACGGCCTTGCCGTTGATGTAGGTGCCGTTGGTGCTGTTCAGGTCTTCGATGAAGACATCGGTGCCGACCATCTGCAGCACCGCGTGCTCGCCGCTGACGGCCAGGTTGTCGATGACGATGTCGTTGTAGGGCCGGCGGCCCAGGGTGGTCTTGTCCTTGGTGATCTGCACTTCCTTGATCACCACGCCGTCGAGAGAGACCACCAGCTTGCCCATCCTTGACCCCATTCGTCTTCTGTTGTCGCGCGTGTGCGTCGCTTGCGGGCGTTCAGCGCCGGAAGGGCCACCAGGCCCGGCCGGTCGACGACGGCCCCCTCACCCGGGCCAGCACCACCGAAATGTTGTCCTTGCCGCCGGCTTCGTTGGCCGCCTCGACCAGCGCGCTGGCCGCCTCTTCAAGGCCCGCGGCCCCTTGCATCAGCTGGGAGATGGCGTCGTCGTCGAGCATGTCGGACAAGCCGTCTGAGCATAGCAGGTAGACATCACCGGGCTGGACTTCGTGCTGCTGCGTGTCCAGCAGCACGGTGTCCTCCACGCCCACCGCGCGGGTGACGAGGTTGCGGTTGACCGAGTGCGCCGCCTGCTCCGCGGTCAGCAGGCCCGCATCGACCTGCTCCTGCAGCAGCGAATGGTCGCGGGTGAGCTGCTGCAGCCGCCCGGCGCGCAGGCGGTAGCCGCGGGAGTCGCCCACGTGCCCGAGCATCAGGCGACGGTCCCGGAACACGGCGACCACCAGCGTCGTGCCCATGCCGGCGTACTGAGGAATCGAGTGGGCGGCGTCGAAGATGGCGCGGTTGGCGTTGTCCACGCAGATGTCCATGGCGCGCCGCACGTCGGCATCGCTGGCGCTGCGCGACGCCTGGCCGAGCCACTGGCCGAGCTTGTCGCGAATGAACTCGGTGGCCATGCCGCTGGCAACCTCGCCGGCGTTGTAGCCGCCCATGCCGTCGGCCAGCACCAGCACGCCGGTGGCGGCGTCCAGCGCGACGGAATCCTCGTTGTTGCTGCGCGTGCGACCGGTGTCGGACAGCGCGGCGTACTCGATCTCGAGCGGTTCGGCGGGCGCGGCAGTGCTCATGCCGGTGGGGGGATGTCGACGGTGGTTCGCACGGGGCCGCCATTGTGCGGTGGGCGCCGGCGGGCGGGGGAATTCCCCGGCGGCCTCGGGCCGCAAAGGCGGACATTCGCAACAGCCGGCGCGCGGACGTGCAGCGCCGCGACCCTCGGGAATTCCCTCGGCTTCAGCCGGTCGCGCCCGCGTCCATGGCGGCCAGACCGGCGCGCAGCCGCGCCGCGAGTTCGGCGGCGCTGCGAGGGCGCTGGGCCGGATCGGCGTGCAGCGCATCGTGCACCGCGTCGCTCCAGGCCCGCGGAAGGCCGCGCCGCAGCAGCGTGAGCGGCTGCGGCGCCTCCTGGGCAATGGCTCGAAGCAGCGCGCCCAGCGACGGCGCCTCCCAGGGCCTGACGCCGGCGAGGAGTTCGAACAGCGTCACGCCCAGCGCGAAGACATCGCTGGCCACGCTGGGGGCCTGCCCGGCCAGCAGCTCAGGCGCCATGTAGGCCGGGCTGCCGGCGGAAAGACCGGTGGCCGAGCGCTCGCGGGACAGGTCGAAGGCGATGCCGAAATCGAGCACGCACACCCGGCGGCGGGCGAGGTCGATGCGCAGGTTGGCCGGCTTGATGTCGCGGTGCACGATGCCGCGCCGGTGGGCATGGTCCAGCGCCTCGGCCGCCTGCGCCACCAGCCCCGCCGCCTGCGCGGCCGGCAGCCGCTCGCCGCGGCCGGTGAAGGCGCTCAGGTCGGGGCCCTCGACGAAGTCGAAGGCCATCCAGCTCCAGCGCGGATCGGCGCCGAAGGCGCGCAGGCGCACGATGTCCGGGTGGGTGAGCCGCCGAAGCAGCGCCGCCTCGTGGGTGAAGCGCCGCAGCAGGCGCTCGGCGCCCGGGTCGTCGCGCACCGCACAGAACTTCACCACGCAAGCCTCGCCTTGCGGGCCCGTGGCACGCCACACCGGCCCGAGCGCGCCGCCGGCCAGCGCTTGTTCGAGCACATGGCCGCCGGGGGCATCGCCCCGGGCGGGTGGGGCGCCGGGAGGGGAGCCCGCAGCGACGCCGGGGGCGGAATGCGCAGGGCCAGGGTCCGGTGCGGCTGTCACGGTGCGGACCCCTATGGCTTCAGCGCAAGGTCCGGCGGCAGTTCAGCCGGGGGCACCGGTCAGCGGCGGGCCAGTCAGCCGGCCGCCGCGGGCGGCGGTGCGGCGCGACGGGCCAGCCACTTGCCCACCACGAGCACCAGCAGGGCGCCGGCGATGCCCGCGCCGTAGCGCAGCGTGGCCGGCACGGTGCCGTCCACCGCCAGCCAGGGCGTGACCGCCGTGTCGGTCACGGCCATGCTGCCGGCGATCCAGCCCAGCAGCATGCCGCCCAGCGTGATGACCAGCGGAAAGCGGTCCATCAGCTTGATGACGAGCTGGCTGCCGAACACGATGATGGGAATGCTCACCAGCAGGCCGAAGATGACCAGGCCGATCTGGTGCCCGGGGTCGGCCTTCTGGGCGGCGCCGGCGATGGCCACGACGTTGTCCACGCTCATGACCAGGTCGGCCACGATGACCGTGCGCACCGCGCCCCAGAGCTTGTCGCTGCCCTGGATGTCGCCGTGGCCCTCGTCCTGGGGCATCAGCAGCTTCACGCCGATCCACACCAGCAGCGCCGCGCCGACGATCTTCAGCCACGGCACGGAGAGCAGCGTCAGCGCGAAGAAGATGAGGATGACCCGCAGCACGATGGCGCCCACGGTGCCCCACACGATGCCCGCGGTGCGCTGCTTGGGCGGCAGGTTGCGGCAGGCCAGCGCGATCACCACCGCGTTGTCACCGCCCAGCAGGATGTCGATGGCGATGATCTCCAGCACCGAAACCCAGCTGATGGTGCTGATCCATTCCAACATCGTCTTGTTCTCTTCGCGTTCAGGGGTTGGCGCGGGTGCGGCCGCGCGCGGCCGCCCCACGGCGGGGGACTTGGGAGGCTAACAGCGCCGCGATGGCACTTGACGCTCCCGGACCCTGCAACGGCCGACGCGATTGTTTCAGCCGCAATCAAACCCTGCGCCACCGCCACCCGCAGAGGGCGGGACCATCCGCGGGCCGGATCAGATCAGATGAGATCAGATCAGCGACTTCAGGATGCGCGCCATCTCCGACGGGTTGCGGGTGACCTTGAAGCCGCACTCTTCCATGATGGCGAGCTTGGCGTCGGCGGTGTCCGCGCCGCCGGAGATCAGCGCGCCGGCGTGGCCCATGCGCTTGCCCGGGGGGGCGGTGACGCCGGCGATGAAGCCCACCACGGGCTTTTTCATGTGGCCCTTGCACCAGCGGGCGGCTTCGGCTTCGTCGGGGCCGCCGATCTCGCCGATCATGATGACCGCGTCGGTGTCCGGGTCGTCGTTGAAGGCGCGCATCACGTCGATGTGCTTCAGGCCGTTGATCGGGTCGCCGCCGATGCCCACGGCGCTCGACTGGCCCAGGCCGATCTCGGTCAACTGAGCCACCGCTTCATAGGTAAGCGTGCCCGAGCGGCTGACCACGCCGATGCGGCCCTTGCGGTGGATGTGCCCGGGCATGATGCCGATCTTGATTTCCTCGGGCGTGATGAGGCCGGGGCAGTTCGGGCCGAGCAGCAGCGTCTTCTTGCCGCCGGCGGCTTCCTTCTTCTTCATCTTGTTGCGCACCTCAAGCATGTCGCGCACAGGGATGCCTTCGGTGATGCAGATGGCCAGGTCCAGGTCGGCCTCGACGGCCTCCCAGATCGCGGCCGCGGCACCCGCAGGGGGCACATAGATGACGCTGACGGTGGCGCCCGGGGCCTGGGCCGCGTCCTTCACGCTTGCGTAGATGGGAATGCCCTCGAAGTCCTCGCCGGCCTTCTTCGGGTTGACGCCCGCGACGAAGCAGTTCTTGCCGTTGGCGTAGTCGCGGCAGCCGCGGGTGTGGAACTGGCCGGTCTTGCCGGTGATGCCCTGGGTGATGACCCGGGTGTCTTTGTCGATCAGGATGCTCATGGTGTCCTCGTGCCGGGGTGGGCTTACTTCACGGCGGCGACGATCTTGGTCGCGGCCTCGGCCATGGTGTCGGCGCTGATGATGGGCAGGCCCGACTCGGCCAGCAGCTTCTTGCCCAGGTCCTCGTTGGTGCCCTTCATGCGGACCACCAGCGGCACCGACAGGTTCACCGCCTTGCAGGCGGCGATCACGCCCTCGGCGATGGTGTCGCACTTCATGATGCCGCCGAAGATGTTCACCAGGATGCCCTTGACGCTCTTGTTCTTGAGCATGATCTTGAAGGCCTCGGTCACCTTCTCGGCGGTGGCGCCACCGCCCACGTCGAGGAAGTTGGCCGGCTCGCCGCCGAAGAGCTTGATGGTGTCCATGGTGGACATGGCCAGGCCCGCGCCATTGACCAGGCAGCCGATGTTGCCGTCCAGGCTGATGTAGCTCAGGTCGAACTTGCTCGCCTCGATCTCGGCCGGGTCTTCCTCGTCGAGGTCGCGGTAGGCGACGATCTCGGGGTGGCGGAAGAGGGCGTTGGAGTCGAAGTTGAACTTCGCGTCCAGGGCGATGAGCTGCCCCTTGCTGTCGCAGTTCAGCGGGTTGATCTCCACCAGCGACGCGTCCGTTTCCATGTAGCAGCGGTACAGGTCCTGGAAGAGCTTGACCGCCTGGGCATGCGAGCCCTCGGGCAGGCCGATGGCCGCGGCGATCTTGCGGGCCTGCGCGTCGCCCAGCCCGGTCAGCGGGTCGATCAGCTCGGTGATGATCTTCTCGGGCGTGGCGTGCGCGACTTCCTCGATGTCCATGCCGCCTTCGCTGGAGGCGATGAAGGCGATCTTCTGGCTGCCGCGGTCGGTCACCAGGGAGACGTAGTACTCCTTCTTGATGTCCGCGCCTTCCTCGATGTAGAGGCGCCGCACCTTCTGGCCCTCGGGGCCGGTCTGGTGCGTCTTGAGCTGCATGCCCAGGATCTGGCCGGCCAGCGTCTTGACGTCGTCGATGGAGCGGCCGAGCTTGACGCCGCCGCCCTTGCCGCGCCCGCCCGCGTGGATCTGGGCCTTGACCACCCAGACCGAGCCGCCGAGCTTCTGCGCGGACTCGATGGCTTCCTGGACGGTGAAGGCGGGATATCCGCGCGGCACCGGCACGCCGAACTGGCGCAGGATCTCCTTGCCTTGGTACTCGTGAATCTTCATGGTGGGGTCTCGGCTGGGAAAAGGGGGCCGGTCGTGGGTGGGTGGCGGGGCCGAAGCGGTGGGCTGCGCCGCTGCAGGCCGGGGCCCGCCGCTGCGACAGCCAGGCCGGGCCGCGACATCGGCCGCTGAGTGTTGACAGGGTCGCTTGCAAGACCCTGAACAGACGCGGCCTGCAAGCCACGATTGCGGCAGAGCAGCAAAAGCGGGCGCAGTGTACCCAGACGAATCGCAGGGCCTTATGGCGAATCGCTGGCGTCTTCGCCGCTGAAGGCGCCGTTGCCGCTCGCCGCGCGTGGGACCACCCGCGCGACGACGGCGGGCTCGAAGCCCCGGGACAGCAGGAAGCGCCACTGGCGGGCCCGCTCGCGCTCGTCGGCCGGCGGGCCATCGAAGCGGCGCTGCCAGACGGCGTGGGCGCGCTCGGCCTCGGTTGCGAGGAGCCGCGCCTGGTCGTCGGCGGACATGGCCAGGCCGCGGCGGGCAAGGTCCTGGGTCAGGCGGCGCAGGCCTTCGCGGGGCGAGCGGCTGGCCACCCGCTGGGCCGCAGCCCTGGCATCGCTGAGGTAGCCCGCCGCCTGAAGCGCGTCCAGCGTCGCATCCAGCAGCGCAGCGTCGGGTGGCTGCCAATGCGCGTCGGCCCTGGCTGGCCGGCGAAGCAGGCGCTCACGAAGCTCCTGGCGGCCGAATTCACGGCGCGCCAGGTGGGCGATGGCCTGCGCCCGCAGCGACGGCGGCGAACGGTGCAGGGGCATGCGGTGGCTCAGTCCTTGTCTTTGTCCTTGTCCTTGCCTTTGGCCGCTGCGGCGGCGGCCACCGGCGCGGACGGGGGCAACAAGGGAATGCCCACAGCCTCGCGCACCTTGTTCTCGATCTCGACGGCCAGATCGGGGTTCTCGCGCAGGAACTCGCGCGAGTTGTCCTTGCCCTGGCCGATCTTTTCGCCCAGGTAGGCGTACCAGGCGCCGCTCTTTTCGAGAATGCGGTTGGCCACGCCCATGTCGATGATCTCGCCTTCGCGGCTGATGCCCTCGCCGTAGAGGATGTCGAACTCGGCGGTCTTGAACGGCGGCGAGACCTTGTTCTTCACCACCTTGACCTTGGTCTCGTTGCCGATGACCTCCTCGCCCTTCTTGATGCTGCCGGTGCGGCGGATGTCCAGGCGAACCGACGCATAGAACTTCAGCGCATTGCCGCCGGTGGTGGTCTCGGGGCTGCCGAACATCACGCCGATCTTCATGCGGATCTGGTTGATGAAGATGACCATGCAGTTGGCCTTCTTGATGGTGGCCGTGAGCTTGCGCAAGGCCTGGCTCATCAGGCGGGCC
>JAIYCR010000111.1 GCA_027487905.1 Rubrivivax sp.
CAGTGCTTGCCCACCTGCAGGTCCACCACGTCGCCTTCTTCGAGGTAGACGATCTGGTCGGTCACGCCGGCCAGCGCCATCGCGTCGGAGGCGAGGAAGCGGGCGTCGGGCTGGTCGCCAGTGGGGGAGCCCAGGCCCAGCACCAGCGGCGAGCCCTCGCGGGCGCCGACCACGCGGTGCGGCTCGTCGCGGCAAAACACGGCAATGGCATAGGCGCCCTTCAGGCGCCGCACCGCGCGCTGCACGGCGTCGAGCAGGTCGCCGTCGTAGAGCTGGTCGACCAAGTGGGCGATGACTTCGGTGTCGGTCTGGCTGGTGAAGGCGTAGCCCCGGGCGATGAGGTCGGCGCGCAGCTCGTCGTGGTTCTCGATGATGCCGTTGTGCACCAGGGCGATCCGGCCGGGCGCGTCGGCGGCGGCGCGGGGGCCGGGCGAGAAATGCGGGTGGGCGTTGTGCACCGCCGGCGCACCGTGGGTGGCCCAGCGGGTGTGGGCGATGCCGGTGCCCGAGGCGATGCCGTCGGCCTGCACATGGCCCATCAGCTCGGCCACGCGGGCGGTGCTGCGGGCGCGCTGCAGGCGGCCGTCCTGGTGCACGGCCACGCCGCAGGAGTCGTAGCCGCGGTATTCGAGCCGCTGCAGGCCCTGCACGAGGATGGGGACGATGTTGCGGGTGCTGACGGCACCGACGATTCCGCACATGGGGAGGCTCCGAATGGGGGGCTCAAGGCCGCGATGGCCGGGATGGCCGGGATGCTAGGCAGGGGAGTGTGAAATGTTCTAGCGTTTGCAAACGGTTCAGGAAAGAATTCGCCGCCCAAGGCGCTACATGAAATAATCGTTCAAGAACAAATCACAAGCGGCAGGAAGCCTCACCGATGCTCCCCCTCGACCCCCTCGATCTCCGCCTGCTTGACCACCTGCAGCGCGACGCCTCCGCCTCCAACCAGGCGCTGGCCACCGCCATGGGCGTGTCGCCGGCCACGGCGCTGCGCCGGGTGCGGCGCCTGGAGGAAGCGGGGGTCATCCAGGGCTATGTGGCGCTGCTGTCGCCCCAGCACCTGGGCAGCGCGCTCACCGCGCTGGTGGAGGTGACGCTTGACCGCCAGGGCGCCGAACACCTGGCGCACTTCGAGGCCCGTGCGGTGGCCGAAGACGCGGTCCAGCAGTGCTACCGCGTGTCTCCGGGGCCGGACCTGATGCTGGTGTGCCAGGTGCCGGACATGCCCGCCTGGCATGCGCTGGTGCAGCGGCTCTTCACCGAGGACGCCAACGTGCGCAACGTGAAGACCTTCTTCAGCGTGCATCGGGCGAAGTTCGAGCCTCGCTCGGTGCTGCCGCGCCCGCCCCACCAAGACGGGGCGTGACGCACCGCGGGCGTGCCTTCCACGCCCCGCTTGAGCGCGCGCCGGGGCCAGCGCCCATGGCCGCCCGCACCGTTCGGGGGCTAGACATTCAATTGCCTGGCTGCAGCCCGCACTTCAAGGCATGGGCCACGAAAGCCGGCTCCTAGAGTGCAACGGTTCGCCCCCCAGACCCCGTGGCGGCCCCCCACCCTCCTCGTCATCGCTGCGCGCCCCGTCGTCGGGCGCGGCAGCCCACCCTGGCCGAAACATGTCCGAAACCCTTGACCTCGTGGCGCACATGCGCCGCGTGCAGACCGCCGAGCGCGACCTGCGCGACCTGGGCCTCGTCTGGCGAATGATCGAGGCCTCCGCCTCAATCAGCTGCCCGGAAGAGGTGGCGCCGCTGCTGCCCACGCTGTCGCACACGCGGGGCCGTTTCGAGGCGCTGCAGACGCGGCTGGTGGCGCAGCTGGCCCGCGAGAGCCAGGCGCAGGTGGGCGCGGACCTGTCGGCCAAGGCGCAATGCACCATCGACATCCTGGTTCGCAACCTCTACGAGCGCACCGCGGACGTGGGCTTCCTGGCCACCGACGACACGCTGCGGCATTTCTGCGCGGCCTCGGCCGATGAGCAGGCCGCCCAGCAGGCGCACATCGTGCGACGGCTGGCCGACTACCAGTCCAAGTACACGGTGTACGACGACATCGCGCTGCTGGGCTGCGATGGCCGCATGCTGGCCCGGCTGGATGCCGCCGGCTCGATGGAGCCGGTGGACGCTGCGGAGGCGCCGTGGCTTGCAGCCTGTCAGACGGGCGACCGCTGGTTCGAGCACCACGGGCCGAGCCGCCTGGCGGCCGACGCCGCGCCCGCCCTGCTCTATGCGCACCGCATCGTGGCCGGTGGCCGGGTGGTGGGCGTGCTGGTGCTGCGGTTTCGGCTGGCCGACGAGCTGCAGCGCATCTTCGAGGCGGTGGCCGACCCGCGGGGCCAGGTGGCGCTGCTGCTGCTCGATGGCCGCGGCGAGGTCATCGCCAGCAACGACCCTGCGCATGTGCCGCTGGGCGCACGCCTGCGCGCACTGGACGACGACAGCATCCAGGTGACGAGCTTCGCCGGCCGCGAATACCTGGCGGTGCAGTGCGCCACCCGTGGCTACCAGGGCCACCTGGGGCCGGGCTGGCGCGCCCGGGCGATGGTCTCGCTGCTGACGGCCTTCTCCATGCCTGAGTCGGCCGAAGAGTCGGGCGACGCGTCCATTCCGCTGGACGACGAGGCGCTCAAGGGCCTGCAGACCGACGCGGACGCGATCAACCGCGAACTGCGCCGCGTGGTGTGGAACGGCCAGCTGATGGCGCGCCGCCAGAGCGAGGACAGCGTGCGCCTGAAGGCGGTGCTCACGCAAGTGAACAACGCCGGGCAGAGCACGCGCCAGCGGGTGTCGCTGGCCGTGGGCGACCTGCACCGCACCTCGCTGCACCGCGCCCGCACCCACGCCGACCAGCTGGCCGGCATGGCCGCCGACATCCTGGACCGCAACCTCTACGAGCGGGCCAACGACTGCCGCTGGTGGGCGCTGTCGCCCGCGCTGCGCGAGCGGCTGGCCGAGCCGGCGGGTCCGGACAACGCGGCGGCCATCGGCGCGCTGCTCGACCATGTGAACGCGCTGTACACGGTGTATTCGAGGCTGGTGGTGTTCGATGCCAGCGGACGCATCCGCGGGATGTCGCGCGCGGAGGGCTGCGCGGTGGCGGCGGGCGCGGCCGCGCCCGAGGGCTGGACGGCGGCAGTGCAGACGCTGAGCGGCCCGCAGCAGTACGCCACCACGCCCTTCGAGGACACGGCGCTGCACGATGCGGGGCCCACCTTCACATACCTGGCGGCCATCACCGGGCCGTGCGGCACGCGCCTGGGCGGCATCGCCATCGTGTTCAACGCCCGCGACGAGCTGGCCGCGATGCTGCGCGACGTGCTGGGGCCGCGGGCGGGTTTCGCGGCCTTCCTGGACGGCAACGGCCAGCTGCTGGCCAGCACCGATGCGACGCTGGCGGTGCCGCTGCTGGCGGGCGCGCCGACGGGTGTGTCGCTGCTGTCGCATGCCGGGGCCAGCCACGCCTGCTCGCGGCGCGCCGGCCAGGGCTACCGCGAGTTCAGCAGCGAAGGCCTGTCGGTGGTGGTGGGCCTGCGCCTGGGGCGCGACGAGCGCCGCCGCCAGGCGATGGTGGACAAGGCGCTGCTCGCGCAGTCGGTCGCACGGCGCCAGGAGCGGCTGGAACTGGCGGTCTTCCAGGTCGGCCCGGGGCGCTATGCGCTGCCGGCGGCCTGCGTGCGCGAGGCCCTGCAGCGCGAGGGCGTGGTCCGCACGCCCGGCGGTGCGCCCGAGCACCTGGGCCTGCTGGAAACCCGCGGCGACGGCCCCGCCGCGCTGGTGCAGGTGCTCAACATGCGTTCGCTCTTCGCGCTGCAGTACCCGCCGCGCTCGTCCGACGGCGTGGTGCTGGTGATGACCTCGCGCGAGCCGCCGCACCGGCCGGTGCTGGGCCTGCAGGTGGACGAGGTGCTGGGCATCACCGAGGTGCCCCGCTCGGCCTGGCAGTCCACGCCGCTGCGCGCCGGCGGGCCGGCAGGCGTGCGGGTGCTGGGCATCGTGGACTGCCTGCTGCAAAGCCCGGGCAAGGAGCCCGAGCGCGGCCTGGTGCAGGTGCTGGACCCCGACGCCCTGGCGCGCCTGCTGCTGCCCTTCCCCGTCGAGGACGCTGGCGCGGAGGCCACCGCGGTGGCGCTGGAGCGGCTCTTCGAGCTGCCGCAGTGAAACCGCAGGTCTTCGGCCGCTTCAGCGCTTCACCAGCACCAGCCCCTTGAGGTAATCCCCCTCCGGGTAGCACACCGTCTGCGGATGGTCGGGCGCGGCGGCCAGCCGCTCCACCACATAGGCATCGACCCCGGCATCCAGCCCCGCGCCGGCGACGATCTTGTGGAAGAGGTCGGGCGAGATGCCGCCCGAACACGAGAAGGTGAAGAGCAGCCCGCCCGAAGGCAGCAGCTTCAAGGCCAGGCGGTTGATGTCCTTGTAGGCGCGCGCGGCGCGCTCGGCCTGGGCAGCGGTGGGCGCGAACTTGGGCGGGTCGAGCACGATGGCGTCGAAGGACTCGCCGCTGGCCAGCGCCTGGCGCAGCGTCTGGTTCACGTCCGCATCGCGGGCCTCATGGCGGCTCGCCTCCAGGCCGTTCAGGGCCACATTGGCCACCGCCGCGGCCAGCGCCGGGGCGGAGGAATCGACCGTCACCACCTGCCGGGCGCCGCCCATCAGCGCGGCCACGCTGAAGCCGCCGGTGTAGCCATAGGCATTGAGCACCCGCTGCGCGCCGAACTGGCGAACGGCCTGCGCGAAGCGCTGCCGGTTGTCGCGCTGGTCGAGGTAGAAGCCGGTCTTGTGGCCTTCGGCCACGTCCAGCCGCAGCCGCCAGTCGTGCTCCCGCAGCACGGTGGCGGTGTCGCCCGCGCCGCGAAGCCAGCCGCTCACCGCCGGCAGGCCTTCGAGCGTGCGCACCGAAGCGTCGCTGCGTTCGTACAGCCGCTCGCAGCCGGTGGCGGCCAGCAGCGCGTCGGCGATCACCGGCTTCCAGCGCTCGGCGCCCGCGGTGCCGAACTGCGCGCTCAGCAGGCTGCCGTAGCGGTCGACGATCAGGCCGGGCAGGCCGTCGGATTCGCCATGCACCAGGCGGACGCCGTCGCTCGCGATGGGCAGCCGCGCGCGGTAGGCGATGGCCGCGTCGATGCGACGGCGGAAGAAAGCCGCGTCGATGCGTTCGGCCGCATCGAAGCTCCACACCCGCAGGCGGATGGCCGATTGCGGGCTGTAGGCGGCCCAGGCGAGGAAGGCGCCGGCAGCGCTTTCGACGCGGACGGTTTCACCCGCATCGGCCCGGCCGCTCTGGATGGCGCCCTCGAACACCCAGGGGTGGCGCCGCTCGAGCGCGCGCTCCTTGCCTTCCTTCAGCCGAATGGTCTTCATGCGGGCATTGTCGGCGGCACCCGGCGGCTCGGCCCTTGCGCCCTTGCCCTCACCCCTGCCGCTTCGCCCGCGGATGCGCCGCGTCGTAGACCTTGCTCAGGTGGCCGAAGTCCAGCCGGGTGTAGACCTGCGTGGTGGTGATGCTGCTGTGGCCGAGCAACTCCTGCACCGCACGCAGGTCGCCGCTGGACTGCAGCAGGTGGGTGGCGAAGGAGTGCCGCAGCATGTGCGGGTGCACGTGGGTGGAAAGGCCCGCGGCGCGGGCATGGCGGGCGAGCTGCTCGCGAAGCGTGCGCGGGTTGAGCCGCGCACCCCGTGCGCCGACGAAGAGCGCGGGCTCGCCCGGCGGCGCCAGCAGCGGCCGGTGGGCCAGCCACTCGCGCACCGCCAGCACCGCCGGTCCGCCCACCGGCACGCTGCGGCGCTTGCTGCCCTTGCCGGTCACATGGACGGTGGCGTCGGCCAGGTCGATCCAGCCGGGGGCTTCGGTGGCGGCCGGGCCGGGCGCTGAAGGGGCTGCGGTGGAGGAACGCAGCGCCGCCGAGACATCCAGGCCCACCAGTTCGCCCACGCGCAGGCCGCAGCCATAGAGCAGCTCGATGATGGCGTGGTCGCGCGCCGCAGCGGCCGCCTGGGCTGGGCCGGCGGCCTGCCCGCCGGTGCCCGATCCGCTGCCCGACCCGCTGCCCTTAGCAGCCTGCGGCCGGTGGTCGGCCAGCGCGGTGGCCTGATCCACCGCCAGGGCCTTGGGAAGCGGGCGGCCGGCCTTGGGGGCGCGCACGCCATCCACCGGGTTGAAGGCCACCAGCGCATCACGCCCGAGCTGGCGATAGAAGCCGCGCCAGGCGGACAGGATGATGGCGATGCTGCGCGGCGCCAGGCCCTGGCCGTGCAGCGCGGCCATCCAGCGCCGCACCTGCGGGGTGCTCACCGCTTCGAGCGCCACGCCCTGCTGGGCGGCGAAGGCCTGCAGCCGGGCGAAGGCCTCGCGGTACATGGTGAGCGTGCGCTCGGCCAGGCGCTTGTGCACGCGCAGGTGCTGCACATGCTGCTCCAGGCGGGGCGCAAGCGGCGTGTCGGCCAGGGCCAGCGGCCGGCTGCCGCCAGGCACGGCAGCGCGCCGCGCACGGGATCGCGGCAGGGCCGGGGGCGGGAGCGAGGGCGGGTCCGCCGGGGCCATCAGCTTCAGTGCCGCGCCACGGGCTCAGGCGTCTGCATCGGGGCCGGGCAGCAGGCGCGACAGCGCGGCACTGGCGATCTCGCCGATGCGCATCAGGAACTCGGTGCCCATGTCGGCGCTGTAGCGGGTGGCATCGGGCGAGGCCAGCACCAGGAGGCCGTAGGTGTCGCGGCCATCGACCGTGCGCAGGGCCGCCGAGTGGCGCAGCGGAATCATCGCCATGGACAGCACCGTCTTGGGCGACTCCAGCCAGCCCGCGGCCTCGAAGCCGGCGTTGGCGCCGCAGTAGGGCATGGTCAGGCTGTGCGAGAAGCTCTTCACGTCTGCACTCACCTCGGTGGCCCATGCCTGGCCCTGGGCGGCTTGCACCCAGGGGGCATCGACGCTCCACAGACGCACCGCCGCCATCGGGATGAGGAACTGGTGCTGCAGCTCGCCCACCAGCACCTCGGGCAGGTCGGTGGGCTGCGGCGTGAGCAGCAGCGCGCGGATCCACCGGTGCAGCTTGTCGGCGATGGCCACGTTCTCCTGCCCGTGGCGGATCATCTCCACGATGCGCTGCTCGAGCGCCCGGTGCTTCTCGCGCAGCAACTCCATCTGCCGCTCCTGCAGCGACACCGCCCGCGTGCCGTGCGGGCTGCGCAGCGTGACGCTGGCCAGCAGCTCGGCGTGGCGATCGAAGAAGCCCGGGTGCAGCGCGAGGTAGTTGGCGATCTCCGCCTCGGTGATGCCCTCGGGCAGGGCGGCGGCGCCGGGCGGGATGGCGGTGGGTGGGGTCACAGGCTGATCTCTCCGGAAAAGACGGTTTCGGCCGGGCCGGTCATGAAGACGGACGCACCCGCGCCCGATTGCCGGCCCTGCCAGGCGATGGTGAGCAGGCCGCCGCGGGTGTGCACGTCCACCCGCGCGTCGAAGCGGCCAAGCGCGATGCCCGCCACCACCGCCGCGCAGGCGCCGGTGCCGCAGGCGAGCGTCTCGCCGGCGTCGCGCTCGAAGACGCGCAGGCGCATGGAGCCGCGGTCCAGCGGCTGCACGAAGCCCACGTTGACCTGGCGGGGGAAGCGGGGGTGGCGCTCGAGCACGGGGCCCAGCCGGGCGACAGGTGCGGCGTCGATGTCGAGGTCGATATCAACGTCGGTGCTGCCCTCGGCCGACCAGGCCTCGGGGAAGAGCACCGCATGCGGGTTGCCCATCGACACCACCGCGCAGTCGATCGGCCGCGCAAGCGTGCCGCCCGCGGGCAGGCGCCACAGGCCGTAGCCGGGCAACGCCCCGGGCGGGCGGTGCAGCGCCAGGCCGCTCGCATCGAAGGGCAGGCTTTGCGGGTCCAGGCGTGGGGTGTTCATGTCCACCGTCACCCGGCCATCGGCCTCTTCGCGCAGTTCCAGGCGGTTGTTCACCGTGGCCACCCGCACGACCGGACGCTGGGCCAGGCCCTGGTCGCGCACGTAGCGCACGAAGCAGCGCGCCCCGTTGCCGCAGTGCTCCACCTCGGTGCCGGTGCTGCCGTTGTAGATGCGGTAGCGGAAGTCGATGCCCTCCTCGGCTTCCTCCGCGGTGGGGGCCTGCACCAGCAGGATCTGGTCGGCGCCCACGCCGAAGTGGCGGTCGCCCAGGCGGCGCAGCTGGCCGGGCAGCAGCCGCGCCAGGGCCGGCTCGCGCACGGCATCGAGCACGACGAAATCGTTGCCCGCGCCCTGCATCTTGGTGAATCGGATCCGCATAGGCTGCATTGTCCGCGCTTGCGACCCGCTCAGGCCAGGCGGTCGCACGGGGCGCCGGCGCGGCCCTGCGCCCTGAGCTCAGTAGAGCGAGGCGTCGCCCGGCGGGCGCGTCTTGAAGCGCTTGTGCACCCACAGGTACTGCGCCGGGTTGCGCCGTACCTCGTCCTCGATCCAGCGGTTCATGCGGGCGGTGTCGGCCTCGGCGTCGTCGGTGGGGAAATCGGTCCACGGCTCGAGGAAGCGCACCCGGTAGCCGGCGCCGCCGGGCAGCATCTCGGCCACCACCGGCTGCACCGCCATGCCCAGCGCGCGCGCCATGCGCGAGGGTGCCAGCAGCGTGGCCGCGGGAATGCCGAAGAAGGGCACGAAGGCCGCGTCTCGCAGGCCGAAGTCCATGTCGGGCAGGTTGAAGAAGACATGGCCTTCCCGGATGGCCCGCATCAGCGGCCGGGCCGATTCGCTGCGCGAGAACACCTGGCCCTGGTCGAAGCGCAGGCGGCCGGCGCGGATGGCCGCATCCATCACCGCGTCGCTCTGTGCCTGGTAGATGGACGCCACGCGGCGGCCCTGGAAGAGCTGCGTGCTCACGCCGGCCACGTCCAGCGCCATGAAGTGCGGCACCAGCCACATCACCGGCCGCTCGGTGCGCTCGGCGAAGCCGACGTCGCCCTCGACCTGGATCAGGCCGCGCAGCCGCTCGCGCGGCGCGTACCAGAGCAGCCCGCGCTCGAGGATGCTGCGGCCCAGCCAGCCGAAGTGCTCGCGCACCAGCGCGTCGCGGCGCGCCTCGGGCAGCTCGGGCAGGCACAGCGCCACATTGCGGCGGGCCACCGAACGGCGTTCGCCCGCAGCGGCGTGCAGCAGCGCCCCGAGCGCATGGCCGAGGGCGGCCTGCACGCCAAGGGGCAGGTGGCTCAGCAGGCGCAGCAGCAGCAGGAAGGCGCGGGAGGTCATCGGGGGGTGGATCTTCCCTCAGGCGCCTCGGACACCTCCACCGGCCCCACCGGCCCCACCGGCGCCCCCGCCGCCGCACCCCGCGGCGGCCGGTGCCGGTCGTAGCCCCACAGGTACTGCTGCGGACACGCGCGCACCAGGCCTTCCATCGCCTCGTTGACGAGCCGGGCGGCCTGCTCGGGCGGCGCCTGGGCGATGGCATCGGCCTGTGGACAGGGCATCAGGTGCACCCGGTAGCCCATGCCGCGCGGCAGGCGTTCGCCCCAGGCCAGCAGCAGCATCGCGCCGGTCTGCGCGGCCAGCCGGGCGGCCAGTGTCATCGTGTAGGCGGGTTGGCCGAAGAAGGGCGCCCACACCCCCAGGCCTTCGGGCGGCACCTGGTCGGGCAGCAGGCCCACCGCCTCGCCGCGGCGCAGCGCCCGCACCATCTGGCGCACGCCGGCGAGCGACGCCGGCACCGCGCTCATGCCCGGGCGTTCACGCGAACGGGCCTGCAGCGCCTGCAGCCAGGCCTGGCGGGCGGGCCGGTACATCACGGTAATGGGTGCGTCGCGTCCGTGGCGCCGCGCATAGGCCTGTGCGGTGACCTCGAAGCAGCCCAGGTGCGGCGTGAGCAGCAGCACGCCCCGGCCCGTGGCCAGCGCCGCCGCGAGGTGCTCCTCGCCGCGCCATTCCACCGGCACCGAAAGATCGCCCGCGGTGGCGCCGCGACCCAGCCACAGCCGGGGCAACTCGGTCACCAGGCAGCCCGACTGCGCCACCGCACGGCGCGCCACCGCGGCTGGAACGCCTGCCCGCCGGGCCTGCTCGCGGAAGCGGCGGCGGTAGCTGGCCGATCCGGCATAAGCCACCCAGCCCACCGCGGCGCCCAGAAGGTGCAAAAGCCACAGGGGCCAGCGCGCGAACCAGGCCAGGAGCTTGAGCATGCTTTCTATAATGGCTGGGTCGCCGAGTTATTGAACTACTTGCGGGGCGACGAGGGGGCTGCCTTCACCGGCACCTCCGGGATCGGGAAAGCCTCGGGCTTCTCGTCGGTCCCTTCCGCTAAAGCGTTCGCCGCAGCTCTCGGATTCTCAGGCCGGCAACGCAAGTTGAAACCCTGAACCGATGGAGCCAGCATGGCGAACGACTTCCTCTTCACTTCCGAATCCGTCTCCGAGGGCCACCCCGACAAGGTGGCCGACCAGATCTCCGACGCGATTCTCGATGCCATCTTCGAGCAGGACCCGCGCAGCCGCGTGGCCGCCGAGACCCTGTGCAACACGGGCCTCGTGGTGCTGGCCGGCGAGATCACCACCAACGCCCACGTCGACTACATCCAGGTCGCGCGCGACACCATCAAGCGCATCGGCTACGACAACACCGAGTACGGCATCGACTACAAGGGCTGCGCGGTGCTGGTGGCCTACGACAAGCAGAGCAACGACATCGCCCAGGGCGTGGACCACGCGAGCGACGACCACCTGAACACCGGCGCCGGCGACCAGGGCCTGATGTTCGGCTACGCCTGCGATGAGACGCCCGAGCTGATGCCCGCGCCCATCTACTACGCCCACCGGCTGGTCGAGCGCCAGGCTCAGCTGCGCCGCGACGGCCGCATGCCCTACCTGCGCCCGGACGCCAAGAGCCAGGTCACGATGCGCTACGTGGACGGCAAGCCGCACAGCATCGACACCGTGGTGCTGTCCAGCCAGCACGACCCGGAGTGGAGCCTGGGCAACAAGATGAAGCCCGAGTTCGTCGAGGCCGTGGTCGAGATGATCATCAAGCCGGTGCTGCCGGCCGAGTGGCTCAAGGAGACGAAGTACCTGGTCAACCCGACCGGCCGCTTCGTCATCGGCGGCCCGCAGGGCGACTGCGGCCTGACCGGCCGCAAGATCATCGTGGACACCTACGGCGGCGCTTGCCCGCACGGCGGTGGCGCCTTCAGCGGCAAGGACCCGTCCAAGGTCGACCGCTCGGCCGCCTATGCCGCGCGCTACGTGGCCAAGAACATCGTCAAGGCGGGCCTGGCCAAGCAGTGCCAGATCCAGGTGGCCTACGCCATCGGCGTGGCCCGCCCGATGAACGTGACGGTCTACACCGAAGGCACCGGCGTCATCCCCGACGACAAGATCGCCGCGCTCGTGCAGGAGCACTTCGACCTGCGCCCCAAGGGCATCATCCAGATGCTCGACCTGCTGCGCCCGGTCTACCAGAAGACCGCCGCCTACGGCCACTTCGGCCGCGAGGAGCCCGAGTTCACCTGGGAGAAGACCGACAAGGCGCAGGCGCTGCGTGCAGCGGCCGGGCTTTAAGCAGACGTCCGCCGGCCGTGACCGTCTCCGTCCGCGGCCTGACCGTCCGCTTCGGCGAACGGTCGCTCTTCAACGGCCTGGACGCCACCTTCGCGCCGGGCCTTCACTGGGTGACCGGTGACGAGGGCAGCGGCAAGTCGACGCTGCTGGCGGTGCTGGCCGGGCGGGTGGCGGCCACCGCCGGGGAGGTCGACGTCCCGCCCGCCTCCGAGGTGTTCCTCGAGAACCCGGTGGACCGATCGCTCGACGGCGTTGGCGTGGCCGAATGGCTGCAGGGTCTGGGTGGGCGCTACCCGGCATGGAACCCGGCACGGGCCGACGAGCTTGCAAAGGCCTATGGCCTGCAACCCCACCTGTCCAAGCCCTTCTTCCAGCTGTCGGCCGGGAGTCGCCGCAAGGCCGGCCTGCTCGCGGCGGCGGCCAGCGGCGCGGCTCTGGTGCTGCTGGACGGACCTTTCGCGGCGCTGGATGTGCCTTCCCAGCGCACGCTGGCGCGGTGCCTGAGCGAAGTGGACGAGCGCCGTCGGGCGATCTGGGTGGTGGCGGATTACGAACCGAACCCGGCCTGCCCGGTCGGACAGGTGCTGGGGCTGGACGCCCGCTGAGCGGACGCCCGGCGCTTACCGCTCAGAACTGCACGCCCTTGGTCAGCGCGCCATCGACCACCAGGTTGGTGCCGGTGATGAAACTGGCCGCAGGGCTGGCCAGGAACACCACGGCGTTGGCCATCTCCTGAGGCGTTCCCATGCGTCCGGTCGGGTTCAGACCGAGCGCCATCTTGTAGAGCTCGGGGTTGCCGTGCTCGATCTGGTTCCACACGCCACCGTCGAAATAGGTGTTGCCCGGCGAAACGGTGTTGGCCCGGATGCCCTTGCCTGCCAGGTGATAGGCCAGGCCCTGGGTGTAATGGATGATGGCCGCCTTGAAGGCGCCGTAGGGCCCCGAGGCGAAGTCGATCTCGCGGCCCGAGACGCTGGAGATGGTGACGATGGCCGGGTGGCGGCTTTTCTCCAGGCTGGGCATGGCGGCATCGACCAGGCGAACCGTGCCCATCATGTCCACCTCGAAGCCGCGTTTCCAGGAGGCTTCGTCGTTGGGAATGGCCAGCGCGCTGACGTTGGCGACGACGATGTCGATGCCCCCCATCGCCTCGGCGGAGGACGCGACCCAGGCGGCCAGGCCGACCGCATCGGCCACATCGACGACGCTGCCCCTCACCTGGGGCCCCTGTGCGGCCCAGGCCGCTTCGGTGGCGGCCACCTCTTCGGCGTTTCGAGCGCAGAAGGCCACGTTGGCACCCTCGGCGATGAGCGTCTGGGCGATGGCGCGGCCAATGCCCTTGGTGCCACCGGTGACGAGGGCGTTCAGGCCACGGAGTTGCAGGTCCATATCAAGTTTTCCGGATGAGGTGAATGAAGCGATTCGCAGGCGAGGACCGGTCGACCGTTCAACCCGGTGCGAGGTACTTCTTCTCGATGCCTGCGCCCACGGTGTACTTCGGATCGACGAAGTTGCCCAGGCGGACCTTGCCGCACTGGCTGAGCAGCATGTAGGCGTCCCAGCGGTCGTAGCCGAACTCGGACTCCATCCACAGCACGAGGTCGCGGTAGGCGATGCGGGTGGCGTCCTCCAGCGGCCGGGCGCTGCCGATGCACATCACCACGTCCTCGTTCTCCAGACGCGGCCATTCCAGAGCCCAGCCCTTGATGACGTCCACCCGGATGGTGGTGGTGCTCGGGTACTCCACCGCAGTACCGCAGACCTCGCCGTCGCCCTGGCAGGCATGCGCATCGCCGATGAACAGCCGCGCGCCGGGGGTGCGCACGGGCAGGTAGGTGATGCTGCCCGGGCCCATGTCCGGGAGGTCCATGTTGCCGCCGTGGCTGTCGGGCGTGAGGGTGTTGATCGAGTCGATCTCGGGGCTGCAACTCAGCGTGCCGATGTGCGGCCGGTAGGGCAGCGTGACGCGCTTGCTCCAGTAGACGCCGTCCTCGTCGACGTCGATCTTGCGGACCACCTCGGGCAGCGAATCGGCCAGCAAGGCGGTGAGGCTGGTGCCGCTGAGGGCACCGAACTGCGGAATCATCGCGCAAGTGCCCCGGGGGTTCGGGCCGCGCGGCGCCATCGACTCGATGTGCACCGCCAGCACGTCGCCCTTCTCGGCACCTTCCACCAGGATCGGCCCGTTCTGGGGGTTCACGAAGGGCATGTTCAGCACCCGGGAAGGCAAGTCCTGTTCGGTCTTGACCTTGCCTTCGAAGGCATCGCGGGTCTCGACGACCACCCGATCACCGGGCCGCACGGTGAGCACGGGCGAGGAGTAGGGGCCGATGGTGTAGTGATAGACGCCTTGCAGCGCCTCGGTGAGGTGGTGCGTCGTGCCCATGCGGCCCGCAGCGATGCCGCGGCGGTTCATGATCGAAGTGGCCAGCCAGTCCATTCGGTTCCTTGCGGTTGCGCTCTTGCATGACGACCCGGTGCGCAGGTCGCCGAACGACGATCGATGTCTCCGTTGATTCTGTTCGACGAAGCCGGTGCAGCGCCCCGGCGGTGTTGTGGCCCGTCCTCAGGGTTTGCGCGGCCTCACCCGCCCCGCCGCCCGCTGGGCCTTCTCGCGCGCCGCCTGCACGTCCGCGTCGCGCGCCAGCGCCACGCCCATGCGCCGCTTGACGAAGGCTTCGGGCTTGCCGAAGAGGCGGATGTCGGTGCCCGGCTCGGCCAGCGCCTCGGCCACGCCCTCGTAGACGAGGCCGGGCGCATCCACGCCGCCATAGATCACGGCGCTGGCGCCCGGCGTGGCCAGCGTGGTGTCCACCGGCAGGCCCAGGATGGCCCGCGCATGCAGCTCGAACTCGCTTTGCCACTGCGTGGCCATCGTCACCATGCCGGTGTCGTGCGGCCGGGGGCTGACCTCGCTGAACCACACCGAGTCGCCCTTGACGAAGAGCTCCACGCCGTAAAGGCCCAGCCCGTCGGGCTGGCCGTCCAGGCCGCGGCCGAGGTCGTCGGTGATGCTGCGGGCGATGGCCTGGGCCCGCTGCAGCGCCAGCGGCTGCATCGCGTGCGGCTGCCAGCTCTCCACATAGTCGCCCTTGACCTGCACATGGCCGATGGGCTCGCAGAAGTGGGCCTGCACCCCGCCCTGCGCGTCGCGGGCGCGCACGGTGAGCAGCGTGATCTCGTAGTCGAAATCGATGAAGCCCTCGACGATCACCCGGCCGTGGCTCACCCGGCCACCGGCCATCGCGTGGTCCCAGGCGGGCTGCACGTCGGCGGGGCCGTCGAGCTTGCTCTGGCCCTTGCCCGAGCTGCTCATCACCGGCTTGACGATGCACGGATAGCCGATGCCGCCGTCGATGGCCGCCTGCAGCTCGGCCAGCGAGTCGCAGAAGCGGTAGGGACTGGTGGGCAGGCCGAGCGTCTCTGCGGCCAGCCGGCGGATGCCCTCGCGGTCCATGGTGAGCCGCGCCGCCCGCGCCGTGGGCACCACCCGCACCCGGCCTGCGGCCTCCAGTTCCTGCAGCACCGGCGTGGCGATGGCCTCGATCTCGGGCACCACCAGCGTGGGCCGCTCGGCCTCGATGAGCGCCTTCAGGGCCGCCGGGTCGCTCATCGTGAGCGTGCGGGCGTGGTGGGCCACCGCATGGCCGGGCGCATGCTCGTAGCGGTCGGCGGCGATGACCTCGCAGCCCAGGCGCTGCAACGAGATGATGACCTCACGGCCGAGCTCGCCGCTGCCCAGGAGCAGGACGCGGGTGGCTTGCGGGGTGTGGGGGGTGCCGATGGTGGCGGGAGGGCTGGAGGTGGGCGGCATGTCAAGGGTCGGCGCTGAGCCGGTCGATGGGCTGCGGCGATTCTGCGCGTGCGCGCTGCTGCCATCGACCGCGCGCACCTGTCCCGCGCGAAACGGAGAAAGGAGGGGCAGCGGCGCATACTGGCCGTCACCACCCCAGGCCCTAAGCCCCAAGCGCCAAGCCCTAAGCCCCAATCCCATGCCCCCGCGACCCTCGCCCCGCACCCTGCCGACCCGCGCCTGCGCTGCCACGACCCTGCTCATCACAGCGCTGCTGGCTGCGGCCATCGCCCAGGCCCAGCCCAGCGCCCGGTTCATGACGGCCGGCGAATTGCATGAGCGGCTGTCGGCCGGGGAGCCTGCGGCGCGGGAGGCCGGGCGGCACTATGTGCTGGGCGTCGTCGATGCGCTGGCGCTCGCGCGGGAGCCGCGGCTGTGCCTGGGCGCTGGGGTCTCGGCTTCGCGGATGGTCGAGGCGGTGTCGACCGCGCTGGCCGCACGGCCGGACCTGCACCGTTTCAACGCGGCCAGCGTCGTGCGCGAAGCGATCGCGACGGCCTTTCCGTGCACCTGAGCCATCGGCCGCCCCCCGCCCCGCCCCGCCGCGCTCGGCGGCTTCAGGACCGGCTGACCGACAGGCTTCGTTGCCCCAAGGCCACCACCGCCCCCGCCGCCAGCAGCGCCGCACTGATCCAGAACCCCTTGGCCAGGCCTCCGGCCCCGTCCGCGATCACGCCCACCAGGCTGGGCCCGACGATCTGCCCGGCCGCGAACACGATGGTGAAGGCCGCGATGCCGGCGGGCCAGGCGCTTGGCGGCAGGTTGTGGCGCACGAGCGCGGTGGTGGACGCCACCACCGACAGGAACACCGAGCCGAAGAGGGCGCCGGAGATCATCACCGCCGGCAGGCTGGAACTGAGCACCGGCAGCAGCGTGGCCACGGCCAGCAGGCCGTTGAGCAGGGCCAGGGGCCGGCCGTCGCGGTGGCGCTGCAGCAGCCCTGACCACAGCCAGGACGAGGCCACCACGCCGCAGCCGAGCAGCACGTAGAAGGCGGTGACCCACGCCGGCGGCAGGCCCTGCTCGCGCAGCAGCGTGATGATGAAGGTCATGTAGCCGATGTAGCCCAGGCCGAAGCCGAGGTAGCCGGCCAGCGCGAAGGCGAAGGGGCGCCAGGGTGCGCGTTCGCGCGGCCCGCGCGCGGGCGGCGGCGCAGCCAGGCCGCGGGTGCCCAGCAGCGTGGCCACGCTCGCGGCGGCGGCCAGCGCGGCGAGCAGCCCCCAGGCCTGCGGCCAGGCAACCGGTGCGGCGCCTGGGCCGGAGGCAGAGCCGGTCACGCCCTGCAGCACCCAGGGCACACCCAGCGCCGAAGCCACGATGCCCAGGCCGGTGCCGCCGTAGTAAAGCCCCAGCACCAGGCCCGAGCGCGCGCCGACCTTCGAGGCCAGGCGCGCGGCCAGCAAGCCGCCCGCGATGAAGCTGGCTGCGCTTGCCAGGCCTGTCAGGCCGCGCAGCGCATAGAGCGCGCCATCGAGCCGGGTGAAGGCATGCAGCGCCAGCAGCAGCGCCGCCGCGAAACCGCCGCCCAGCAGCACGCGCCGGGCGTCGAAGCGGGCCAGCGCCCACGGCGCCAGCAGCGCTCCGGCCAGGTAGCCGGCCGCGTTGGCGGTGTTCATCGCGCCGCCGGTGAAATAGCTCCAGCCGAGGTCGGCGCGCATGGGCGGCAGCAGCAGCGCATAGGAGAAGCGCGCCAGGCCCAGCGACACGGCCGCGGCCAGCGCCAGCGACAGGGCCGCGAGCAGCGGCAAGGCAGAGGGCTGCGGTGCGGGCGGTGCGGGGGAGGCAGGCGTCACGGGAACACGGCAGTTCTGGGGCGACGAAGGCAGGCGGTCATCCGCGGCCACGGCAGTTGTTGCGAATCAAGCATAGGCGAGCGCAGACTTCGCATCATTGCCTCCTGTCACCGTTGCGTCACATCACCGGACGCGCCCACCGCCATGGCCAAAGACACCACCTCCGCTGCACCTGCCACCCTCCCGGCAGCCGCCAAGCCGGCCGCCACCCGATCAGCGGCCGCCAAGCCGGCCGCGACGCCCCGCCCGCGCCGCACCGTGTCCGCAGGCGACGTTGCGGCCTCGCTCGCGCCGCCCCGGCTCGAGACCGACCGCGTGAGCCGCGCCCGCACCCGCACGGCCACCGTGCAGGCGCTGGCGCTGGGCGACCTGCTGGCCCAGCATGCGGCCGGCAGCAGCGAGCCGCCCGGGCCCTGGCTCGCGCAGCTCAAGGCCATGGTCGAGGGGGCTTCGCCCGACGAGGCGCGCGCGCTGCGCCGGGTGCTCTTCGACAAACCCGCCGCGGACGAGGCCGCCGAGCCGCGGGTGGACCCCGACCAGGCGCTGGCCGCGGACTGGCGCACCGGCGGCTACCCCTACGAGAACCTGATGTCGCGGCGCAGCTACGAGCGCCAGAAGTACCGGCTTCAGGTGGAGCTGCTCAAGCTGCAGGCCTGGGTGAAGGAGACCGGAGCGCGGGTGGTCATCCTCTTCGAGGGCCGCGACGCGGCGGGCAAGGGGGGCGCCATCAAGCGCTTCATGGAGCACCTCAACCCGCGCGGCGCCCGCGTGGTGGCGCTGGAAAAGCCCAACGAGGTCGAGCGCGGCCAGTGGTATTTCCAGCGCTACATCCAGCACCTGCCCACGGCCGGCGAGATCGTGCTCTTCGACCGCAGCTGGTACAACCGCGCCGGCGTCGAGCGGGTGATGGGCTTCTGCACCGACGCCGAGTACAACGAGTTCATGCGCCAGGCGCCCGAGTTCGAGCGGCACCTGGTGCGCTCGGGCGTGCACCTCTTCAAGTTCTGGTTCTCGGTGAGCCGCGACGAGCAGCGCCGCCGCTTCAAGGAGCGCGAGGCGCACCCGCTCAAGCAGTGGAAGCTGAGCCCCATCGACCTGGCGAGCCTGGACAAGTGGGACGCCTACACCGCGGCCAAGGAGCAGATGTTCGTGCACACCGACACCTCCGACTCGCCCTGGACGGTGATCAAGTCGGACTGCAAGAAGCGGGCGCGCCTGAACGCCATGCGCTACCTGCTGCACCGCGTGCCCTACCAGCCCAAGGAGCCGGCCACCATCGGCCCGGTGGACCCGCTGCTGGTCGGGCGCGCGTCGCTGCCGAGCTTCCGTGGGGACGAGTTCACGGCAGCGCTGGACGCCTGAAAGCCCCGCCCGCCCGTCCGGCCGGGCGGCTCGCTACACTGGCGGGCTTCCGAGGAGCGTTGCAACCTCATCCTGAGGCCAGGCTCGGAAAATCTCCATGCAACCGCGCTCACCTGCACGCCTGCGCCCGCCCGCGCGGGGCGCCTGCCGGGTGAGGCCACGTCTTTCCAGCCTTGTTCCTGCCGCCGGCGTTCCTGCGTCCAGCGGTCGTGCGTGCGGCCCAGCCCAACGTTTGGAGCCAACGCCCATGAATGCCGTCCTCAAGCCGCTGCACACCGAGCAGTACGCCGTCGCCGACCTGTCCCTCGCCGAGTGGGGCCGCAAGGAAATCAAGATCGCCGAGACCGAGATGCCCGGTCTCATGGCCATCCGCCAGGAATACGCCGCCCAGCAGCCGCTCAAGGGCGCGCGCATCACCGGCAGCCTGCACATGACCATCCAGACCGCGGTGCTGGTGGAAACGCTCGAAGCCCTGGGCGCCGACGTGCGCTGGGCCAGCTGCAACATCTTCTCCACCCAGGACCACGCCGCCGCGGCGCTGGTGGTGGGCGGCACGCCGGTCTTCGCCTACAAGGGCGAGACGCTGGCCGACTACTGGGACTACACCCACCGCATCTTCGAGTTCGGCGCCAAGGGCACGCCTGGCGAAGGCCCGAACATGATCCTGGACGACGGCGGCGACGCCACGCTGCTGATGCACCTGGGCAAGCGGGCCGAGAAGGACGCGTCCGTGCTGGCCAACCCGGGCAGCGAAGAGGAGACCTGCCTCTTCGCCGCCATCAAGGCCAAGCTCGCGCAGGACCCGACCTGGTACAGCCGCAAGTCCGCCGAGATCATCGGCGTGACCGAGGAGACCACCACCGGCGTGCTGCGCCTGAACGAGATGAGCAACGCGGGCACGCTGATGTTCCGCGCCATCAACGTGAACGACAGCGTCACCAAGAGCAAGTTCGACAACCTCTACGGCTGCCGCGAGAGCCTGGTGGACTCCATCAAGCGCGCCACCGACGTGATGATCGCCGGCAAGGTCGCGGTGGTGGCCGGCTACGGCGACGTGGGCAAGGGCTCGGCCCAGGCGCTGCGCGCGTTGTCCGCCCAGGTCTGGGTGACCGAGATCGACCCGATCAACGCGCTGCAGGCCGCGATGGAAGGCTACAAGGTCGTGACGATGGAGTACGCCGCCGACAAGGCCGACATCTTCGTCAGCGCCACCGGCAACCTCAGCGTCATCACCCGCAAGCACATGGAAGCGATGAAGGACGAGGCCATCGTCTGCAACATCGGCCACTTCGACAACGAGATCGACGTGGTCTCGCTCGAGAAGCTGCAGTGGGACGAGATCAAGCCGCAGGTGGACCACGTCATCTTCCCGGACGGCAAGAAGATCATCCTGCTGGCCAAGGGTCGCCTGGTGAACCTGGGCTGCGCCACCGGCCACCCGAGCTTCGTGATGAGCTCGTCCTTCGCGAACCAGACCATCGCGCAGATCGAGCTCTTCACCCGCCCCGAGGCCTACGAGTCGGGCAAGGTCTATGTGCTGCCCAAGCACCTGGACGAGAAGGTCGCCCGCCTGCACCTGAAGAAGGTGGGCGCGATGCTGACCGAGCTGACCGACGAGCAGGCGTCCTACATCGGGGTGTCCAAGCAGGGCCCGTACAAGGCGAACTCCTATAGATATTAAGAACCCCCCCTGCGGCCTGACGGCCGCCCCCCAGGGCGGCACCTGCAGTGGACCGGCTGGGCCGGATCGACGCAGGTTGCTTGGGTCATTCGCTGCTGCTTGAAAAGGACCGATTGAGATGCGCGTGGATCGGTTGATCGTGGAGCGGGCGCTGGCGCCGACGCGGTCGGCGGCGCAGCGGCTGATCGAGGCGGGGGCGGTGCAGTGGCGGGCGGTTCCGGGGCACGGGGATTGGCGGCGGGCGACCAAGGCGGGCGAGGTGCTGGCCGAGGGTTGCGAGCTGGCGGTCACCGACGATGCGGAGCTGCGCTGGGTGTCGCGCGGCGGCCTGAAGCTGCAAGGCGCGCTGGAGCGCACCGGTGTTCGCGTTGAGGGCCGCACCGCGCTCGACGTGGGCCAGAGCACGGGCGGCTTCACGCAGGTGCTGCTGGCTGCGGGCGTGCAGCAGGTGGTGGGCGTGGATGTGGGCCACGGCCAGCTGCACGCCACGCTGCGAAGCGACCCGCGGGTGCTGGGGCTGGAGGGCCTGAATGCCCGCCACCTGGACGCCGCCATGCTGCAGGCCGCTGCGGCTGCGGCAGGCTCCCGTACACCCGTGCCCGCCGCCTTCGACCTGATCGTCGGCGACCTGAGCTTCATCTCCCTCACGCTGGTGCTGCCAGCGGTGGCCGCGCTGCTGGCCGCAGAGGGCGATCTGCTGATGCTGGTGAAACCGCAGTTCGAACTGCAGCCGGCGCAGATCGGGCGTGGCGGGCTGGTGCGCGACCCGGCGCTGCATGCGGTCGTCGAGCAGCGGCTGCGCGACGCCACGGCGGAGGCCGGCCTCTCGGTTCAGGCCTGGCTTGACAGCCCCATCGCCGGGGGCGACGGCAACACCGAATTCTTTCTTCACGCACGCCGATCGGCGGCCGGAACTGCGACCTGGGCTGCGACCTGAGCGCCCACCCGCCCGACGACCCGCGCACCACTGAACCCGACATGACCGCTCTTGCCCACAGCCCCTCCCCGCAGCACACCCCGGTGAGCTTCGAGTTCTTCCCGCCCAACACCCCAGTGGGCAGCGACAAGCTCGCCACCGTGGTGGCCGAGCTGTCGGTGGTGGCGCCCGAGTTCTTCAGCGTCACCTATGGCGCGGGCGGCTCCACCCGCGAGAAGACGCTCGCCACCGTGGCCCAGGTGGCCGCGCTCGGCCACGAGGCCGCACCCCACCTGAGCTGCGTGGGCTCCACACGCGAGGGCATCGCCGAGATCCTGGCCACCTACCGCGCGCAGGGCATCCGCCGCCTGGTGGCGCTGCGCGGCGACCTGCCCAGCGGCACGGCCACCGCCGGCGAGTTCCGCTATGCGGCCGAACTCGTCGCCTTCATCCGCGAGACGCAGGGCGCGGACTGGACGATCGAGGTGGCCGCCTACCCCGAATACCACCCGCAGCAGCGCTACGCCGCGCGCGACCTGCAGCACTTCGCCGACAAGATGAAGGCCGGGGCCGACTCGGCCATCACCCAGTTCTTCTTCAACCCCGACGCCTACTTCCACTTCGTGGATTCGGTGCGTGCGCTGGGCGTGGCCGCGCCCATCGTGCCGGGCATCATGCCCATCCACAACTACGCGCGCATCGCCACCTTCGCCCAGCGCGACGGCATCGAGATCCCGCGCTGGGTGGCACTGAAGATGGAGGGCTACCTGGACGACGCCGCCTCGGTGCGGGCCTTCGGGCTGGACGTGGTCACGCGCCTGTGCGAGCGGCTCATCGCGGGCGGCGCACCCTCCATCCACTTCTACACGCTGAACCAGTCGGCGCTGAGCCTGGAGGTGTGCCGCCGGCTGGGGTTGGTGCGACAGGCGGGTGCGCAAGGGCTGAACGGCCGGGCTTGATCTGCATCAGCGCGGGCTGTCGCATCCGCGCACGGGCAGCGCCCGCTTGATCGGCCGCAAGCGGCCCTGAGCCGCGCCGTCCTGCAATCGTGTCCAGGGGATTTGGCCCCTTGTCCACGGAGTGCACGACATGCAGAAGAACACCCTCGTCCCGGCGCTGGCCGCCGCCCTCACGCTGAGCGCCGCCGCGCTCGCCCCGCAAGTCGCCCAGGCGCAGGACTTCATGGTCCGCGTGCGCGCGCTGAACCTGCAAAGCGAGAACAAGAGCGACACCACGCCGGCGCTCGGCCTGAGCGTGAACGACAAGACCTTCCCCGAGCTGGACCTCACCTGGTTCGTCACCCCGCAGTTCGCCGCCGAGCTCATCCTCACCTACCCGCAGGAGCACGACATCCGCTCCAACGGCGTGAAGATCGGCAGCCTCAAGCACCTGCCGCCCACGCTGCTCGGTCAGTACCACTTCACCGGCCTGGGCGCCTTCAAGCCCTACCTGGGCGCGGGCATCAACTACACGCGCTTTTCCAACGTGGAGTTCGACCCGGCCGTGGTCGCCGCGCTCGCGCCCACCTTGAAGAAGGACAGCTGGGGCTTGGCGCTGCAGGCGGGCGTCGACTACGCGCTGACCAAGAACTGGATGCTCAACCTGGACATCAAGAAGGTGTCGCTCGGCACCGACGTGCTGTCCGCCGGCACCAAGGTGGGCACCTTCAAGGTCGACCCGCTGCTGATCGGGGTGGGGGTGGGTTACCGGTTCTGATGCCAGGGCGTGCAGCGCCGCAGCACCTCACGCCCGCGCCCAGCTCACCCCATCGTCGGTGAGCATCGCGTCCAGCGGCAGCTCGTCCGCCTCCTGGCGCAGCAGCGGCAGGAAGGCATGGCTGTAGCACAGGCCCACGGTGACCGGCCGCGGCGACAGCCGCTTGAGCAGGCGGTCGAAGAAGCCGCCGCCATAGCCCAGCCGCGCGCCGCCGGGGCCATAGCCCAGGCAGGGCACGAGCAGCACCTCGGGCATGAAGGTCTCGGTGCCCTTGGGCTTGGGGATGCCATAGGCATCGGCCTCCATCTCGCAGCCCGGGTACCAGATGCGGAAGGCCACCGATTCGGTGGCCTTGTCCACCACCGGCAGGCCGATGCGGCGCATGGCCGCGATGCGCTCGGCCGAGGCGATGCGGGCCTCGGGGGCCTCGGCGGCCTCGCTCCAGCGGTACAGCGCGGGCAGCGGGTCGAACTCGCCCTTGATGGGCCAGTAGGCCCCGACGGACTGCTCGCGCCGGCCCACCAGCCACACCCGCAGCACCGACTGCAAGGCCACCGCGCGTTCGAGCCGGTCGGGCAGGGCTTCGCGTGCGGCCACGAGGCGGCGTCGCAGTGCGACGCGGTCGGTCATCGAATGCAGCATGGGCAGGGGGCTTTCAGCGAGAGCGGCGCACGGGCGATCGAAGCTTGCGACCTGGGACCACCACCACCACGGTGCAGGCAGTTCAGGCAGGCCGCCGAGCGTAACCCCGCAAGCCCCTGGCGAACACTCCCCGTCGCCTCAAGGCCCGATGGCCCCGGCCTCGGTCAGCACCACGTCGAGCGGCAGGTCGTGGGCTTCGGGGCTGAATTCGCAGGGTCCGAGCCGCGCCTGGCTCCAGGCAATGCCCACGGTGGTCACGCCGGGGTGGGCCGCCCGGTAACGGTCGAAGAAGCCGCCGCCATAGCCCAGCCGGAAGCCCGCGTCGGTGTAGCCCACGCAGGGCACGAGCAGCACGTCGGGCGTGCAGGTGGGCCCGTCGGCCGAGGGCAGGCCGAAGTCGTCGCGCAGCGGGGCCTGCGGGCCTTTGAAGCGGCGATACACCATGTGCGCGGGCTCGGCGGCCGAGCGCGCGCGGGAGGCCTGCGGAAGCGCCAGCGGGGTCTGTGCAGGCCAGACGGGCTGCCACGGGTGGACCCCTGCGCTAAATTCGCCCTGGACGGGCCAGTAAAGGCCGAGCAGCGTCGGGTCGAGCGCTTCGAGCAGGGCCCGCAGATGAACGAGGATCGCCGACTGCGCGGCCTCGAAGGCCGGGCCGGCCGCGAAGGCCCGGCGCGCCGCCAGCAGCCGCTGGCGTTGGACCGCCCGGGTCGGCGGGGCAGTTGTGACGGGGGCCGTATCGGCCCCGGGAGACCCAGGACATGTTGAAGGTGGCATCGGATCGGCTCGAAGGGGCACCGGCGGCGCGACGCGGAATCGTCGCATGGGCCGGCGCGCGCGCGGGCTCGGTGGCCCTGGCCGCGCTGCTTTCGCTCGCAGGCTCGCTCGGCGCCATCGCGCAGGCGCAGGCCGGCGCAGCGCCCACCGCGTCGGCCCGTGATGCCCGCGAAGCGCGCGAAGCCCGCCGCGCCCGTCAGGCCGAGGCGGCGCCCGCCCCTGCAGCCGACCCCATCGTCGAGGCGCGCGAGGCGCTGCGCCGGCGCGATCGCGCCCGCCTGGCCGCGCTGCTGGAAAGCACCCGGGCGAGCGGCCATCCGCTGGCCTCCTGGGTGGACTACTGGGAGCTGTCGCTGCGCCTGAAGGAGGCCACCGTCGCCGACCTGGAGGCCTTCTACGCCCGCTGGCCCGGCACCTATGTGGAAGACCGGCTGCGCAACGACTGGCTGCTCGAACTCGGCCGCCGCCGAGACTGGCCGGCCTTCAGCGCCGATTTCCCGCGCTTCCGGATGAACGACGACCGGGAGGTGACCTGCTACGCGCTGCTCACCGAGCACCTGGCCGGCCGCAACGTGAAGGCCGCGGCGCTGGCGGCCTGGCTCGCACAGCGCGAGGCCGACGACGGCTGCCAGCTGATGGCCCGCACGCTGGTGGAAGCGCGCCAGTTCGGCTCGGACGAGGTCTGGCGCAAGGTGCGCTTCTCGGTGGATGCCGGCCGTCCGCGTGCGGCGCGGGCCGCCGCCGGCCTGCTCAGCCCCGGCCTGGATGCGAGCGTGGCCGAGGTCTACGAGCAGCCGCTGCGCTGGCTGCAGCGCCGCAGCGCCACCGAAGGCCGCGTGGCCGACGAACTGGCCACGCTGGCCCTGATGCGCCAGGCCACGGTGGACCACGCCGCCGCGGTGCGCCAGCTCGAGGACTTCTGGGACGCGCAGCTCGGCGACGACCTGCGGGCCTGGGCCTGGGCCATGAACGCGAAGTGGGCGGCCATTCGCCTGCAGGACGACGCCTCGGACCTCTTCGCGCGCGCCGCGCGCCACACCCGCCAGGCCGGCCTGGAACTGGACTGGCCCGACGACACGCTGGCCTGGAAGGTGCGCGCCGCGCTGCGCGCGGGCGGCGGTGCCGGCCGCTGGCAGCAGGTGGTGCAAGGCATCGACGCGATGAGCCCGGCCGAGCAGCGCGATGCGGCCTGGGTCTACTGGAAGGCCCGCGCGCTGCAGCGTCTGGCCGGAACAGGCGATGCCGAGGGCCTGAAGGCGCAGTCGCGCCAGATGCTCGCCGGCATCGCCAGCCCCTTGAGCTTTTACGGCCAGCTCGCGCTGGACGCGCTGGGCCAGCCGCCGCTGCTGCCCGTGCGACCCGCTGCCCCCAGCGCCGAGGAACGCGACGCGGCGCTCGCCCATGCCGGGCTGAGCCGTGCGCTTCGGCTGATCGAGCTGGGCCTGCGCAGCGAAGGCGTGCGCGAGTGGAACTTCTCGCTGCGCGGCATGGACGACCGCGCGCTGCTGGCCGCCGCGCAGCGCGCCTGCGACCGCGAGGTCTGGGACCGCTGCATCAACACCAGCGAGCGCACCCGCAGCGAGATCGACCTGGTGCAGCGCTTTCCCACGCCCATGCGCCGCGAGGTGCTGGCCGCTGCCCGTGAAGGCGGCGTCGATCCGGCCTTCGTCTACGGGCTGATCCGGCAGGAGTCGCGCTTCATCATGGACGCCCGCTCGGTGGTGGGCGCCTCGGGGCTTATGCAGCTGATGCCAGCCACCGCACGCTGGACGGCGCGCAAGATCGGGCTGGACTACACGCCGGACCTGATCAACGACCGCGACACCAACCTGAAGCTCGGCACGGCCTACCTGAAGCTGGTGCTCGACGACTTCGGCGGCGCGCAGCCCCTGGCCGCGGCGGCCTACAACGCCGGCCCCGGACGGCCCCGGCGCTGGCGCGAGGGTCCGGTGCTCGATGCGGCGGTGTGGACCGAGAACATTCCCATCAACGAGACGCGCGACTACGTGAAGAAGGTGCTGGCCAATGCCGCGCTGTACAGCGCCATCCTGGCCGGCGTGCCGCCGGTGGCCCGCGCCGCCCCTTCCCCGAACCCTTCGCTCATCCCTTCCGCCAACCCTTCCCCCGCCCCGGCGGCCGGCGCCCAGGCTGCGCCTGCCGTCGCCCCGGCAAGCGTCGCCGGCACCGCGCCGGTGATGGCCACCGGCATCCCCGTGCCCGAGTCGCTGCGCGAGGCCACCTCGGTGCGCCAGCGGCTGGGGCGCAGCATCGGCCCGCGCGAGAACGCGGCGGGCGAACCCGACAGGAGCCTTCCTTGATCCGCAACGTGCTCGTCCTCGGCGGTACCGGTTTCGTGGGCCGCAGCGTCATCGAGAAACTGGTGCAGCGCAATGGCGGCGGCAACGGCCGCATCACAGTGCCCAGCCGCCGGCCGCAGCGCGCCGCCGCGCTGCGCTCCTTGCCCACGGTGGAGCTGGTGGACGCCTCGGTGCACGACGAGCCTTCGCTCGGCCGGCTGCTCAAGGGCCAGGACGCGGTGATCAACCTGGTGGCCATCCTGCACGGCAGCGTGGCCGAGTTCAAGACGGTGCACGTGGACCTGGTGGAGCGGCTGGCCCGCATGGCCCGCACCTTCGACGTGCAGCGCCTGGTGCATGTGAGCGCGCTGGGCGTGAACACCGCCGAACCGGCACGCGCGCCATCGAACTACCTGCGCTCCAAGAGCGAGGGCGAGGCGCTGCTGCGCCGGCTGGCGCCCAGCGCCACGGTGCTGCGCCCGTCGGTGATCTTCGGTGCCGAGGACCGGCTGCTGAACCTCTTCGCCGGCCTGCAGGCGATGGCGCCGGTGATGCCGCTGGCCGGGGCCCAGGCGATGTTCCAGCCGGTGTGGGTGGAAGACGTGGCCACGGCCATCGTGCGCTCGCTCGACGACGAGCGTGCGCCCGGCCTGACGCTCGAATGCACGGGCCCGGACCGCTACAGCCTGGCCGACCTGGTGCGCTGCGCCGGGCGGTGGTCGGGCCATGCGCGCCCGGTGCTGCCGCTGCCCGCGGCCATCGGGCGGCTGCAGGCCTGGGTGTTCGAACATGCGCCCGGGCCCACGCTGATGTCGCGCGACAACCTGGACAGCCTGCGCGTGCCCAACGTGGCCACCGGTGAGCTGCCCGGCCTGCAGGCGCTGGACATCGAACCCGCCAGCCTCGAGGCGGTGGCGCCCACCTACCTGTCGCGTGGTCAGGGCATCGAGCGGCTCAACCTGTGGCGAAGCCTGCGCCAGCGCGGCTGAAGGCCCTGTCCAACCCTCACCTTGAGGAGCGCCTCCATGCACGCGATGCAGCTGGTGATCGGCAACAAGAACTACTCGTCCTGGTCGATGCGGCCGTGGCTGCTGCTGCGCGGCTTCGACATCCCCTTCGACGAGCTGAAGGTGCGCTTCGACGGCTTCGATGCCGGCTCGCGTTTCAAGACGCGGATGGCCGGCTACACGCCCACCGGGCGGGTTCCGGTGCTCATCGACGGGCCGACCCATGTGTGGGATTCGCTGGCCATCGCCGAATACCTCGCCGAACGCTTTCCCGAGCATGCGATGTGGCCGCGTGAGCGTGCCGCCCGGGCCCGCGCCCGCTGCGTGTGCGCGGAGATGCACGGCGGCTTCGGCGCGCTGCGCTCGCACCTTCCGGTGAACATCGAGGCCCACCTGCCGCAGGTGGGCGAACGGGTGATGGCCAGCCAGCCCCAGGTGGTGGCCGATGTGGCGCGCATCGAGAACATCTGGGTCGATGCGCTTCAGACCAGCGGCGGCCCCTTCCTCTTCGGCGGCTTCGGCATCGCCGACGCCTATTTCGCGCCGGTGGCCACGCGGCTGCGCACCTACGGCATCCGTCTGGGCCCGGCCGCCGAAGCCTGGATGGACCGCCTGCACAAGACGCCGGCGCTGTCGCAGTGGGTGCGCGAGGCACTGGCCGAGCGCGACTTCCTCGACTTCGAGGAGCCCTACCGCAGCGCGGCCGACGCGGGACACGGACCGGCCGTCTGAGGTGACGGCCATCCCCGGTCAGCGCTACGAGGTGGGCGGCGCGGTGCGCGACGCGCTGCTCGGACGCCCCGTCAGCGACCGCGACTGGGTGGTGGTGGGCGCCACGCCCGAGGCCATGGTGGCCGCCGGCTTCCTGCCGGTGGGCCGCGACTTCCCCGTCTTCCTGCACCCTCGGACGCATGAGGAGCATGCGCTGGCGCGCACCGAGCGAAAGACGGCACCCGGCTACCACGGCTTCGTCTTCCATGCCGATGAGACGGTCACGCTCGAGCAGGACCTCGCGCGACGCGATCTCACCATCAACGCGATGGCCCGCGACGAGCAAGGCCGCCTGCACGACCCCTGCGGCGGACAGCGCGACCTGCACGACCGGGTGCTGCGCCACGTGTCACCCGCCTTCGCCGAGGACCCGGTGCGCATCCTGCGGCTGGCCCGCTTCGCCGCCCGCCTGCCCGATTTCCGCGTGGCCGGGGAAACGCTCGAGCTGATGCGCTCGATGGTCGACTCCGGCGAGGTGGATGCGCTGGTGGCCGAGCGGGTGTGGCAGGAGTTCTCGCGCGGGCTGATGGAGGCCGCACCCGAACGCATGCTGCAGGTGCTCGAGGACTGCGGCGCGCTGCCCCGCTTGCTGCCTCGAGGCCTGGCCCCCCCGGTGTCGATGGCGCCGGACGCCCGCAGCGCCCCGCTCGGCACGGTGCTGCACGAGGCCGCCGCGCTGCAGGCCGATGGGCCGGTGCGCTATGCGCTGTGCGCGCTGGCCTGGTGCCCCGCGGGTGGGCTGGACGAGCGCCTGGCCTGGGCCCACCGCCTGGCCGAGCACTGGCGCGTGCCATCCGAAGGCCGCGACGCGGCCGCGCTGGTGCTGCGCGAAGCGCAGGCCCTGATCGACGCACCGGCGATGGGCGCGCAGGAACTGGGCCTGCGACTGGACCGCTGGGACGCCTGGCGCCGCCCCGAACGGGTACACCGCTTGCTCAAGGCCGTGCAGGCGATGGTGCGGGCCGGATGGGCTGGCGATGTGCCTGCAGTCGAGGCCACGGCGCGGCGGGTCGAACGGGCACTGCGCGCGGCGCTCGGCGTGGACACCGCAGCGGCGGCGCAGCAGGCCTTGGCCCAGGGCGCGCGGGGTCCGCAGATCGGTCAGGCCGTGCTGGCGCGGCGCATCGAAGCGATTCATACTGAGGACACAGCATGGGTCGAGCGCTCCGGGGCTCGGCCGCCGGCTGGCACTTAGCGTCTGGGTACGAACCATGTCAGACGGCGGGTGGACCTGCGCACCGGTGCACGCCGCGTCGCGGTCGGCCTGCCCGGGAGGCAGGCCATGCAGTTGGGCGAAGGAATCCGCAAGCACGGTTTCCGCAAGTGGTACGAGAAGGCCCTGATCCAGAGCCACTTCTATCTCGTCACCGCCATCGTGTGCACCGTCGGGCTGCTGTCGGTCTTCGAGGCCTTCTCCGAAGCGCGCGGCACCGACCGCCTGTTCGACGTGCTCGCGCTGGCGCTCTTCGGCGCACTGGGCGTGTTCTCGCTGCGGCGCTACCTCTTCTTGCTGATGCACGCCGAGCACACCGCCAACCAGGCCACCTGCGAGCAGTGCAAGACCTATGGCTATCTGCAGGTGGCCGAGGAGGACATCGCCCGCGAACGCCTGCTCGTGCGCTGCAAGCGCTGCAGCCACACCTGGCCGATGTCGGGCTGACCTACCCCGCGGCCTGAGGGCCCGACGTTCAGATCAGCAGGCCGATGCCAGCGGCCAGCGCACTGAGTACCAGGCTGCTGCCCAGGGGGAAATACCACTCGCGCCCCCGCAGCCGGAAGCGGAAATCGCCGGGCAGGCGGCCCAGGCCGATGCGCTCCAGCCAGGGGCGAAGGCCCTGGAAGACGAGCATCGCCAGGAAGAAGACGATCAGCCAGCGAAGCATGG
>JAIYCR010000075.1 GCA_027487905.1 Rubrivivax sp.
CCGTCGTCGGCCTGGGCGATGAAGTAGTCGCGCTCGACCAGGCCGTCGTCCCACCACCCGGTTTCCAGGCGTTCCGGCCCGCTCAGCAGCTGCAGCGGCCGTGAACCCAGCCCGGGCCCCTGCGGGCCCTCCTGCAAGGGCTGGGGCGGGTGCAGCAGCCAGACCGGCCGCACGGCGCTGGCGGGCAGCGGGGGTGGGCTGGGGCTGTGGTCAGGGCCGCCGCACAGGGTCAGCGGCACCAGCGCATTGGCCTGCTCGGGTCGGTGGTCGTCGCGCAGGACGGGCCGCTGCACGCCTTGCGGGCCCAGCCGTGCCTGCAGCCGTTCGATCAGGCGCTTGAAGCCCTCGGCCTGGTGCGCCGCCCCGGGGAAGAGCTCGCCGGACGGGGGCGGGCGGTGCACCCGGTCGTCGCAGTGCAGCCGCAGGTCCAGCGTGGGGGCGGGCAGGGGCTGGCGGCCCAGGTGCTCGCGCAACAGGCCGAGCAGGTGCTGGGCATCGTCGGACGCTTCGGTCAGGGCGAGCTCGAGCTGCGTGCGGGGCGCACCCGCGACCCCGGGCTGGTCGAGCTCGGCGGCCCACCGGCCCCCCTCGTGCAGCATCGTCAGCACCACCCGTCGGGTGCGGGCCTGGTGGGCGCGCAGCCAGCTGCACAGGCGCTGCAGCAGCACCTGTGCGCCCTGCAGCAGCGCCTCGACGGACTCCGCCCGCTGCGACAGTTCGACGGTGCTGTCGAAACGCTCGGCCAGCCGGGCCAGGGGGCGGGGGTCGGGTCGGTCGCCATAGGCGCGGTCGAGCGTGTCCAGCAGCGCCTCGCCGAAGCGGCGGGCCAGGCCTGACCGGGGCAGGGCCCGAAGCTCCCGCAGTTGCCTCAGCCCCATGCCCTGCAGGGCATGGGCATGCTGGCGTCCGGGGGCTGTGCAGCCCACCGGCGCTGCATCCAGGCCCCGGGCCAGCGCCTCCCGCGAGGCCAGGTTCAAGGCCCGGGCCGCTTCGGCCGGCTGCCCGGGACGCCAGGGGCGGGCCAGCGGCGCCAGCACCGCCGCCCCCGCCGCGGTGGGGGCGATGGCCACCTGCAGCGCATGGCCCAGCGGGGCGAGCTGCTCGAGCAGCTGCGCGAGCAGCCGCTGGCGCTGCCGCTCGGGGGCCTCCCCCCGGCCGCCCCAGAAGGCCAGCGTCGTCTGCACCTCCAGCAACACGGTGGGGGTGGTGAGCTCGCCGTCGTGCTGGCCGGGGTGGGCGGGCAGCGCCGGTGCGCTGCCTCGTGGCCGGGTGGCGCTCGCAGCCGGGCGGGCACGGCCCATGCCGCCGCGCCGGGGTGCTTCGGTTGCCGCTTCTTGGGCGGTGCCCTGGCCGGTGTCCACCCCCGCAACCGGCTGCGCACGCCCGGCCGCGGCCAGGGCGGACCATGGCGACACGGTGACCGTCGGGCTGAAGACCAGGGCCACCTGCACCACGGCGGCCAGGGCCTCGCGGTTGCGTGCGGCATCGGCCTGTCCGGCCAGCAGGCCGGGCGCCAGGGCCAGGGCGGTGGCCCGGCTTTGTCCACTGCGAACGCCCAGCGCCTGGGCGGCATCGTTCGCGCAGGCGACCACCGCGCCGTCCAGCAGGGCCGCCGGGCCTGCCGCGCCCGCCCGCGCGGCCTCGAAGGCCTCCAGCGACAGCCGCGGCAGGTGCAGGGCGATCCAGAGCATGGTGGCCGGGCGGGGAACGGTGGGCGTGGACGCTGCGGCAGCGCCAGGCGCTTTCAGGCGATCTCCACGAAAGTGGCGCCTCCGAGGGGCCGCTGCGGAGGGCCATCGGGCCCCCCGTGCTGCACACCTGCGGCCGCGCCACCCCCACCCAGGCCGGAGGCCCGTCGCGGGGGAGCACCGTTCGCACCCGATGCCGCTGGCACCCCCGCAGCGGGCAGGAAGGACGGACCCCTGCGGGCCCGCTGGGCGGCCAGCGGCGACAGCACGGGCGGCAGCGCCAGATGCAGCGGCTGCTCCAGTGGCGGGCCGCGCCGCTTGAGCAGCCGGACCCGCAGCGCGTCGGCCCCGGCTGGCTGCAGGGCCAGCCGCAGCGGCGAGGCGCTGGGCCGGTGCTGGGCCGTCCATTCGCGCAGCACGAAGGCGGGGCCGTCGTGGGCGGCGGCGGCCAGCTGCAGGCGGCGCAGCCGTTCGGGTGACAGCCGCGGGGGCAGCCAGGCCAGCACCGCACCCACATGCCCGCTCTTGAGGGCCTGCTCCAGGGCCCACAGGCTGTCGGTGCCGGGCAGGGCCGGGGTGCGGGCCTGCACCACCAGCAGTTCGGCGAGGTCCAGGCCCAGGGCCTGCAGCGCTTCGGCGCACAGGCGTGCCGGCGGGTCGAAGAGCATCACCGGCCGGGCGCTGGGCGGCGCGCCCGGGCCGTGCCGTTCGCGTTCGCCCCGCTGAACCGCCACCAGCGCGCCTGCGAGCAATCGCATTTCGCCGATACCGGCGTGGGGCAGGATGAGTTCGGTGAGTGCCCGCTTCGGCCAGCCGCCCCCAGGAAGCTCGGCATCGAGCGGCGCGAAGCCGCTGGACACGCCGTGATCGGAGCGCACGGCCAGCTGGTGGCCCCGCCAGACACGGGCCTGCAGCCAGGCGTCCAGGCGCGCATCTGCCTCTGCGGCCACATGTGCAGCCGCAGTTGCAGTTGCAGCCGCAGTTGCAGCGGCCAAGGCCGGGGTTTCGGCAGGAGAGGGGGGCAGCAGGGCCATTTCACCTTACTGTATGAACATACAGTGTTCGGGGCAAGTGTTCCCGCCCGCCGATCGGGCCTGTGCCGGGCGAATCTGCGGCAGACTGCCGCCGCCATGAACCGAAGCCGCCCGCCCGTGCCTGCCGCCCCACTCAGCGAGCCCTGCCCCTGCGGCCTGGGCCCGACGGAAGCCGCCTGCTGCGGCCGCTATCGCACCGGCGGCCCGCTGGAAGGCGCCGCACCCGACGCGCCATCGCTGATGCGCTCCCGTTACACCGCCTACGTCCGGGGAGACACCGCCTGGCTGCTGGCCAGCTGGCACCCGTCCACCCGGCCCGCCTTCATCGAACCCGACCCGCCGGGCCTGCGCTGGCTGGGCCTGTCGGTGCTGTCGCACCGGGTGCTGGATACCGACCGGGCCGAGGTCCGTTTCGTCGCGCGCAGCAAGCTCGGGGGGCGCGCGCACCGGATGGAGGAGACCAGCCGCTTCGTGCGGGAGGACGGGCGCTGGTACTACCAGGACGCGGCGCCGCCGCCCCCGGTCTGAGGGCTCAGTCCGGCGCCCTCGGTGGGTCCGGCCGGTCGCCAGAGTCGCTCTTTCCCCCAGGCCGCGCCACGAGCAGCAGCAGCGGCCACAGCCAAAGGCTCAGATACCAGCGCGCGACGCGGCCAGGCGAGACCGGCTGGGTCTCGTGGCGCGCCACGCGGGCGAAGAGCACCGCGCCGCCGACCAGCAGGTACACGCTCAGGCCGAGGTAGATGCCCACCCGCAGGCTGTAGCGGTCGGCGATGAGGTCGCCCAGCCAGCGCCCGGCCAGTGCCGCGGTGAGCACGGCGGCGATCAGGGCGAGGCAGACGCCGACGATGGCGTGGCGCAGGCGTTCGAGCGGGTCCTGGTACATGGCGCGGCAAGGGGGAGCGGCCCGCGGGTGCAGGGCCGCATGGGGCGCCATCATGCCGCCGGTCGACACCGAAGGCGGACAATGGCGGGATGAAATACCTGCACACCATGGTCCGCGTGACCGATCTGGACGCCTCCCTGCGCTTCTACTGCGACGCCCTCGGCCTGGTCGAATTGCGCCGCCGCGAGGTCGAGGCCGGCCGCTTCACGCTCGTCTTCCTCGCCGCCCCGGGCCAGCCCGAGGCCCAGGTCGAACTCACCTACAACTGGGACCCGGAGGTCTACGGCGGTGGCCGCAATTTCGGCCACCTGGCCTACGAGGTGGACGACATCTACGCCGCCTGCCGCCGCCTGCAGGAGCACGGCGTGACCATCAACCGACCGCCGCGCGACGGGCGCATGGCCTTCGTGCGTTCGCCCGACGGCATCTCGGTGGAACTGCTGCAGGCCGGCGGCGCGCTCGCCCCGGCGGAACCCTGGGCGTCGATGGGCAACACCGGTCACTGGTGAGCCGCCGCTCTGCGGCGCCTCAGTGCTGCAGCGTCGGGTCGATCGGGGTGGAGACGCCCTGGGCGTGCAGCCGGTGGGGAGAACCGAACAAGGGGCCGGCCGCGCGGCTGCAGCCCAGCTCGGCCAGGGCCAGCGTCTGGCGGTGCGTCTGCACCCCGTCCACCGTCAGGCGCAGCTCGAGCGAAGCGGCCACCGTGGCCAGGGCGCTCACCAGCGCACGCTGGTAGGCGCTGTCGGCCAGCTGGGTGACCAGACCCGGGTCGAGCATCACCTCGTCGAGGGGCAGGCGGTCCAGGCTGGCCAGCGAGGTCAGCCCCGAGCCGAAGGCCATCAGCACGACGCCCGCTCCGGCCTCGTGGGCCGCGTCCAGGGCGGCCATGGCGAGGTCGTCTTCCAGGCCGACGCTCTCGGTCACCGCCAGCTGCAGCCGGCCGCGGGCGATGCCGTGGGTGCCCAGCGCATCGGCCAGGCGCTTGGGCAGCGCCGGGTCTCGCCACTGCGATCGCGACAGCGGCAGCACCGCCGGCAGGCTGCCGCCACCGGGTTGCAGCGCCAGGTCGGCGCAGGCGTGTTCGAGGCTGGGCTCGTCGCCCCCGGGCTGCGGCGCGACGATCAGCGCGCGCGTGCTCAGGCCAGGCAGTTCGACGATGGGGCGGTAGAGCAGCCGCGCAAGGGGAGGGGGTACCAGGAAGGTCACGGGGTCGGGTCGGGTCGGGCCAGCGCCGATTCAGGCGCCACGCAGCGTAGGCGGCTTGCCTTCCCGGGTCTGTAGGGAAACATCGACAGACCGCGGCCCCGCCCCGCCCGTCCCGGGCCCGGCTCAGTCGCCGTCGACGTTGATCAGGCCGCTGCGGATGGCCAGGCGCACCAGCGCCGGCACATCGGCCACGCCCAGCTTGGCCATCAGGCGGCTGCGGTAGGTGTCCACCGTCTTGGGAGACAGGTGCAGCTGCTCGCCGATCTCCACGCTCGAGCGGCCCCGCACCACCAGCGTGACCACCTGCCGTTCGCGTGCGGACAGCTGGCTCACCGCGTCCAGGTCGCCGCCCACCTGGCTGCCCGCATGGGCGAGTTCGGCCACCTGCGGCGGCAGGAAGCGCCGGCCCTGGCCCACCGTCTCGATGGCCTCGAGCAGCTCGCCCATGGCCGCGCCCTTGAGCAGGTAGCCCGCGGCGCCCAGCTTGAAGGCCTGCGCCACATGCCAGGGCTGGGCGGACATGGTCACCACCAGGCAGCGCACCGGCTGCCGGCGGCGCTGCAGCTCGGACAGCAGTTCCAGCCCGTTGCGATCCCCGAGCTTCAGGTCCACCAGGGCCACCTGGGGCTGCAGGCGCTGGATCTCGTCGAGCGCCTGGGTCAGGTCGCCGCTGCTGCCCAGCACCCGGTGGCCCGCCGCTTCCAGGCTGATGCGAAGGCCTTCGAGCATCAGCGGATGGTCGTCCACCAGGTACAGGGAGAGGCAGGCTTTGGGGGGCGTCATGGGGTCGTGGCGTCGTGGCGGGTCGAGCAG
>JAIYCR010000108.1 GCA_027487905.1 Rubrivivax sp.
CTGCAGCTGCAGAAGTACGTGATCCAGAACGTCGCCCATGCCTACGGCAAGACGGCCACCTTCATGCCCAAGCCCATCGTGGGCGACAACGGCAGCGGCATGCACGTGCACCAGTCGGTGTGGAAGGACGGCAAGAACCTGTTCGCCGGCGACGGCTATGCCGGCCTTTCGGAGTTCGCGCTGTACTACATCGGCGGCATCATCAAGCACGCCCGTGCGCTGAACGCCATCACCAACCCCGGCACCAACAGCTACAAGCGCCTGGTCCCGGGCTTCGAGGCCCCGGTCAAGCTCGCCTACTCGGCCAAGAACCGCTCGGCGTCCATCCGCATTCCGTATGTGGCAAACCCCAAGGGCCGCCGCATCGAGGCGCGCTTCCCCGATCCCCTGTGCAACCCCTACCTGGGCTTCTCGGCGCTGCTGATGGCCGGCCTGGACGGCGTGGAGAACAAGATCCACCCGGGCGAGGCTGCCACCAAGGACCTCTACCACCTGCCGCCCGAAGAGGACGCGAAGATCCCCACCGTCTGCCACAGCCTGGACCAGGCGCTCGACTACCTCGACAAGGGCCGTGCCTTCCTGACCAAGGGCGGCGTGTTCACCGACAGCTACATCGACGCCTACATCGAGCTGAAGATGCAGGAAGTCACGCGCTTCCGCATGACCACCCACCCGGTCGAGTTCGACATGTACTACGCGCTGTGATCCCTGGCTCCGGCCAGACAGCAAAGGGCGGCTGCGGCCGCCCTTTTTCATGGCCCTCGCACGGCTGCGGGCTGCCCATAATCGGGCGAGTGCGCGATGTCCGTGCCGCCCCGATGGACCCATGCCCCACCTCGACCTGAACGCTCCCGTCTTCCGCCGCCGTGGCGTCCCGTCGCGCTGCGCCGCCGCGGCCATCCGGGCGGTGCTGCTCGCCGCGGTGCTGCCGCTGGCCGCCACGGCGATGGCCCAGGGGAGTGCCGCGGGCACGGGCACCGTCTACCGCTGTCCCGGCAACCCGGTGCTCTACACCGACCAGATCAGCGCCCGCGACGCGCAGGAGCGGGGCTGCCGCACCATCGACGGCGCTCCCATCACCATCGTGCAGTCGCCGCGCCCGCGCACCGCCGCTCCAGCGGCATCCGGCCCGGGCGCCGCTCCGCCGGGTGCTGCGTCACCGGCCGCAGCCAGCCCCGCGGGCAGCCGCATCGACCCTTCCGAGCAGCGCGCACGCGACACCGATGCGCGGCGCATCCTCGAGGCCGAGCTGCGCAAGGAAGAGGAACGCCTGGCCGCGCTGCAGAAGGAATTCAACAACGGCGAGCCCGAGCGGCGCGGCGACGAGCGCAACTACCAGAAGTACCTCGACCGGGTGGCCGACCTGAAGAGCGCCATCGCGCGCAAGGAGAGCGACATCGCCGCCATCAAGCGCGAACTGGCCAAGCTGCCGGCCGCGCCCGGCGGCTGAGCAAGCAGCAGGTCCCCCGACGTGACCGACGCGAACAACCCCCCACCGGCCACCGCCTACGCCCCCTTCGACCTGCTGGCCACGCTGGTGGCCGTCATCGACGCCGAAGGCGACTGCCTGTTCGCCAACACGCGTTTCGAGGCCGCGCTCGGCCTGTCTCGCCGCAGCATGCTGGGCCGGCCGATCGAGGACTGGTTCGTCGAGCCGGTGGTGGTGCGCGAGATGATCGCCGCGGTCGTGCGCAACGAGGCCGAGACCAGCCGCCTGGAGGCGCAGCTGCGGCGCAGCGCCCCGCTGGGCGAGGCCCTGCCGGTGCATGTGGTGGTCAGTGCACTGGACGCCGCCCACGGCCCGCGCTTCCTGCTCGAGCTCATCGAGATCGAGCAGCAGGCCCGCCAGGACCGCGAGGAGCGCGCACTCGGCCAGGCCCAGGCCACCAAGGAACTCATCCGCAACCTCGCCCACGAGATCAAGAACCCGCTGGGCGGCATCCGCGGCGCGGCCCAGTTGCTGGAGATGGAGGTCCAGGGCCCGCTGACCGAATACACCCAGGTCATCATCCACGAGGCCGACCGCCTGCAAAGCCTGGTGGACCGGCTGCTCGCGCCGCACCGCAAGCCGCACATCGTCAGCGACGTGAACATCCACGAGGTCTGCGAGCGGGTGCGCTCGGTGATCCTCGCCGAGTTCACCCGCGGCATGGCCATCCACCGCGACTACGACATCTCCATTCCCGAGTTCCGCGGCGACCGCGAGCAGCTGATCCAGGCGGTGCTCAACATCGTGCGCAATGCGGCGCAGGCGCTGGGCGAGCGCATGTCCGCCACGGGCGATGCGGTCATCACCATGCGCACGCGCATCGCGCGCAACGTCACGCTCGGCAAGACCCGGTTCCGACTGGCACTGGAATTGCATATTCACGACAACGGCCCGGGTGTTCCCGCCTCGATCCGCGAGCACATCTTCTATCCCCTGGTGTCGGGGCGCGAGGGGGGCTCCGGTCTTGGCCTCACCCTGGCACAGACCTTCGTGCAACAACACCAGGGAACCGTCGAATGCGACAGCGAGCCGGGCAACACCACCTTCGTGATCACGATTCCGCTGCCCTGAGGGCGGGCCGGGCCGCCCTTGCCGGAGCCGGCCCCGCATGAAGGCCATCTGGATCGTCGACGACGATCAATCCATCCGCTTCGTCCTGGAGAAGGCGCTCGCCCGCGAGAACCTGCCCACGCGCAGCTTCACCAACCCGCGCGACGTGCTGGCAGCGCTGGACGACGACGAGCCACAGGTGCTGGTGTCGGACATCCGCATGCCCGGTGGCTCGGGGCTGGACCTGCTGGCCAAGGTCAAGGCGAAGCTGCCGGGCCTGCCGGTCATCGTGATGACCGCCTTCTCCGACCTGGACAGCGCGGTCAGCGCCTTCCAGGGCGGCGCCTTCGAGTACCTGCCCAAGCCCTTCGACGTGCCCAAGGCAGTGGAGCTGATCCGCCGCGCGCTGGAGGAGTCGGTGCGCGAGCAGGTGAGCGACGAGCGCACCGCGGCCATGCCCGAGATGCTCGGCCAGGCACCCGCGATGCAGGACGTCTTCCGCGCCATCGGCCGGCTCAGCCAGAGCGTGGTCACGGTGCTCATCACCGGCGAGAGCGGCTCGGGCAAGGAACTCGTGGCCCGTGCGCTGCACAAGCACAGCCCGCGTGCCGGTGGCCCTTTCGTGGCCATCAACACCGCGGCCATCCCGAAGGACCTGCTGGAAAGCGAGCTCTTCGGCCACGAGCGCGGTGCCTTCACCGGGGCGCAGACCACCCGGCGCGGCCGCTTCGAGCAGGCCGATGGCGGCACGCTCTTCCTCGACGAGATCGGCGACATGCCCTTCGACCTGCAGACGCGCCTGCTGCGCGTGCTGTCGGACGGGCAGTTCTACCGTGTGGGCGGCCACAACCCGATGCGCAGCACCGTGCGGGTGATCGCCGCCACCCACCAGAACCTGGAGGACCGGGTCCGCCAGGGCAGCTTCCGCGAAGACCTGTTCCACCGCCTGAACGTCATCCGGCTGCGCCTGCCCGCGCTGCGCGAGCGCAGCGAGGACGTGCCCACGCTGACCCGCTATTTCCTGCAGAAGAGCGCCAAGGAACTGGGCGTGGAGGCCAAGCGCATCTCCGACCTGGCGCTGGCGCGGCTGATGGCCTTCGAGTTCCCGGGCAATGTGCGCCAGCTGGAAAACATCTGCCACTGGCTGACCGTGATGGCGCCGGCGCAGGTGGTGGAGACCAAGGACCTGCCGCCCGAGCTGGGCACCGCGGCGCTGGTCGCACCGCTGCCCGCCGCCGTTCCTGCCCCCGCACCCGCACACGCTCCCCTCTCCGCAGAAGGCCCTGCGGAAGCCCCAGCAGCCGCCCTGCGTTTCCCGCCGGAGCCGCTGGCTGCGGCGAATCTCGCGGCGCCGCCGGTCGAAGCCGCCGCCGACACCGCTGCCGCTGCTGCCACCCCTTGGGCGGCGCTGGCCGGCGCGGGCGCGGGCGCGGCGGCGCCTGTGGCGGGCGCTGCGCTTGCCAGCTGGCTGCAGGGTCTGGACGCCGAAAGCCGCCAGCTGCTCAACGAGGGCGCGCCGGGCGTGTGGGACACGCTGACCCGTCGCTTCGAATCGCAGCTCATCCAGACGGCGCTGGACATCACACGGGGGCGCCGCATCGAGGCCGCCCAGCGCCTGGGCATCGGCCGCAACACCATCACCCGCAAGATCCAGGAACTCGGCCTGGACGATTGAAGTGCTGAAGCGCTGAAGCGTCCCGCTCCCAACCCCCACCCGCGTTCGCGGGGTGCGGCTGTCAACTATGGCGCACATCGCGCCGGGCGCCTTCGCCATCGCGCTCCGGCGCGAACACACTCGCTGCGCGGCCCTTCCGGTCCGCATTCCAGGAGCGAAGGTGCCGGTCAGCTACAGGGTGTGGGTCAGCGGGTTCGCGGACGATGAACGTCTGGAGCTGCGCCAGCTTTTCGCCCAGCGCAGCCTGATCGCCTACCAGGCAGCCTCCGAGCCCCTGCAGGCCGATCTGATGGTGGTCGATTCCGACCGCCCGCAGACCTTCGCCGATCTGGGCCAGGGTCTGATGCCCGGCCACTCGCTGTACATCGGCCATGCGCTGCCGCCCGAGGCGCGGTGGCACCTGCCCCGGCCGCTGGTGCCGGGCCTGGTGCTGCGGATGCTCGACGAGCTCGTCGCCCGCGAGCGGCCCGCGCCCCACCGCTACCTCGACGCCTTCGAGAACCTCATCGGCGAGGGCCTGGCCCTGAGCCGCAAGGCCGGCGCATCCGCGCCGCCTGCGCCGACGGCCGAAGCGGCGCGGCCTGCCGCTGTGTTCGTCGGGGACTGGACCGACCCCCCCTTCGAAGGGGAGGCTGCCCCCACAACCCCCGCCACAACTCCCGCCGCAACCCCCGCCGCAACCCCCGCCGCAACCCCCGCTGCAGCCAGCGCCGCAGTGCCCGCCCGCCCGACGCCGCCCGCGGTCAGCGCCCGCCGGGCCCGAAGTGCCTCGGCCGAGCGCCGGCGCGCCACCCCCGGTCGACGCGCCAGCCCCATCCGTGCCGCGGCGCCCGCAGGCGTGCCGCCGCGGCCGTCGGACCTCGCCCTGCTGGTGGAGACCCACGCGACCGCCCGGCTCGAAACCGCGGTGCTGCTGCAGGCCTTCGGTTTCAAGACGCTCACCGTGGCCACGGTGGCCGACGCCGAGCGGCTGCTGTGGACCGAACGCTTCAGCGTGGTCTTCCTGGGCGAACCCTCCGAAGGCTCGGTGCAGACAGCCGGCGTGGCGCTGTGCCACCGCATCAAGCAGGGCCGCTTCGCGCTGCACGATGCCGCCCCGCCCAAGGTGGTGCTGCTCGCCCCGCAGGTCCGGCCTTCGGACAGCGTACGCGCCCGCCTGGCCGGCTGCGACCACCTGGTCTGCGGCCCGGCCACCCGCGGCACGCTGGCGCTGGCGCTGCAGGCCATGGACCTGTCGATGCCGCAGGATCCACGCTCCCCGTCTTGAAGGGGCAGGGGGGTGAAGCCGGTCCGCCGGCCTTGAGCGCAGGCCTCCTCCCCAAGCCCTTCAGGTCGCCGTTTCCCCCAGCGTCACCACCACCGGCGCGTGGTCGCTCGGCCGCTCGTTCTTGCGCGGCAGCTTGTCGATGTGGCAGGACACCACCCGGGGCCGCAAGGCCTCGCTGACCAGGATGTGGTCGATGCGCAGGCCCTGGTTCTTGCGGAAGGCGAGGTTGCGGTAATCCCACCAGCTCCAGCTCTTGGGCGGCTGCTCGAAGAGGCGGAAGGCGTCCACCAGCCCCAGCGACACCAGGCGGCCGAACCAGGCCCGCTCCTCGGGCGTGCAGTGGATCTGCCCGGCCCAGGCCACCGGGTCGTGCACGTCGCGGTCTTCGGGGGCGATGTTGAAGTCGCCCATCAGCACCAGGCGCTCATGGGTCTGAAGCTCGTCGCCGATCCAGGCGGTCAGCGCCTCCAGCCAGCGCATCTTGTAGGCGAACTTGTCGCTGCCCGGCGCCTGGCCGTTGGGGAAATAGGCCCCCACCACCCGCACCGCACCGCCGGCCGAGGGCAGCGTGCCGGCGATCACCCGGGCCTGTTCGTCGTCGAAGCCAGGAATGTTGTGCAGCACGCCTTCGGTGGCCGCACCGATGGGCGTGATCAGCGCCACGCCGTTGTAGGTGCGCTGGCCAAAGCAGCGCGCCTGCCAGCCGGCCGCCTGCAGCTCGGCATGCGGAAACTTCTCGTCGACGAGCTTGGTTTCCTGCAGCACCAGCGCGTCTATGGGCTGGTCGGCCGTGGCCTGCGCGGCCAGCCAGTCGAGCAGCTGCGGCAGACGCACGGCGAGGGAGTTGACGTTCCAGGTGGCGAGGTTCAAGGCGATCCCAGGGCTAGGGTGAGGCAGGCGTCGGCATGCGTTGCAGGTTCGGTCTTTGGCATCGTACAAGTGCCCGGCGAGCTGCGGAATGGTCAGCCCTCAGGCAGGTGTGCGCTGCCCGGCTGCCGACGGTGCACCCTCCAGCAGCGAGTCGGCGAAAGAAGACGCGCCCGTGCACGGCAATGGCCGGTGCTGATGCGCAGTCCCGCCGTCGCCCAAGACGGCCCTGGGCTTACTCCCTCGCGCTCCCCACTCGCCGCCAGGTCACGAAGGCGTAGGACCACACCGGATCTTCCGCCCCCGGCACCACCGACACCCGCTCGAAGTCCTCCCGCGGCCAGGCCGGGAAGTGCGCGTCGCCGTCCA
>JAIYCR010000053.1 GCA_027487905.1 Rubrivivax sp.
CATCTCGCTGTGGGGCAGCCTGCTGAAGATGCGGCGCGAGTTCGACCAGTACGTCAACCTGCGGCCGGCGCGGCTGATGCCGGGCATCCGCTCGCCGCTGGTGGACCGCCAGGGCCGCGCCCGTGCCCCCGGCGAGATCGACTTCTACGTGGTGCGCGAGAACACCGAGGGCGAGTATTCGTCGGTGGGCGGCCGCATGTTCGAAGGCACCGAGCGCGAGTTCGTGCTGCAGGAGACGGTGATGACCCGCACCGGCGTGGACCGGGTGCTGAAGTTCGCCTACCAGCTTGCGCAGCGGCGCCCCAAGCGCCACCTGACCTCGGCCACCAAGAGCAACGGCATCGCCATCACCATGCCCTACTGGGATGAGCGGGTGAAGGCCATGGGCGCGGCCTTCCCCGAGGTGCGGGTGGACCAGTACCACATCGACATCCTCACCGCCCACTTCGTGCAGCGCCCGGAGATGTTCGACGTGGTGGTGGCCAGCAACCTCTTCGGCGACATCCTGTCCGACCTGGGGCCTGCCTGCACCGGCACCATCGCCATCGCCCCGAGCGGCAACATCAACCCCGACCGGCGCTTTCCCTCGCTCTTCGAGCCGGTGCACGGCTCGGCGCCGGACATCGCCGGGCGCGGCATCGCCAACCCCATCGGCATGGTCTGGTCGGGCTCGATGATGCTCGAGCACCTGGGCCATCCGCAGGCCGCGGCCGAGGTGCTGGCCGCCATCGAGGCAGTGCTGGCCGACCCGCAGGCACCCCGCACCGGGGACATCGGCGGCACGGCCGGCACGGCCGACGTGGGGCGGGCCATCGCGGCGCAGCTCGGGCGAAGCTGAGCCGGGCTGCAGGAAAATTCCGGTTGAAGTAAGATTGATTTTTATCAATTAAACGCTTCCGGGGTATTCAGCATCCCGCGCAGCTTTCGAGATGCCCCGCCCCCCCAGGAACACGGCCGCGCCCGCCGACGGCGCCGAAGCCTTCATCGGAACCCAGGACGCCGCCCAGATGCTGGGCGTGTCCGTGTCGTCCATCCAGCGCATGGTGGCGCGCGGCACGCTGCAGGGCTGGCGAACCGATGGCGGCCATCGGCGGGTCTCGGTGGAATCGCTGCAGGCGGTGGCCCGGGCGCGCGGGCCGCGGGCGCCCGTCAGCGCCGCCGCCGCCACACCGCCCGGCCGCCGGACCGCGCCGGTGGCCGGCACGCCCCGGGTGACGGTGGTGGAGGACAACCCGCTGATGGTGCGCAGCCTGCAGCGGTTGCTGACGCACTACGGCGACACCCTGTCGGTGGGCTTCGTCAGCGACGCGGCGCAGGCACTGATGGACATTGCCGAACACCCGCCGTCGCTGGTCATCACCGACCTGGTGATGTCACCGCTGGACGGCTTCCACCTCATCCGCATGCTGCGCGGATCGCAGCGCTACGACCAGACCGCCATCGTCGTGGTCACCGGCCTGACCGAGGAGGAGATCGCCGCGCGCGGCGGCACCGGGCCGGGCACCACGGTCTACCGCAAGCCCGTGCCGCCCGAACGCCTGGTGGGCTTCATCGACGGTTGCTTCAACCTCGGTGCCGTCCGAGGCGAAACGATTGCAGCGGTCTGATCGTTGCTGATCCGTTCTTGATCCGCTCCTGACCCCTTCCTGGGTTTTTCCACGGAAAACCCGGTTTCCCTGGTTCAGAACCCCCGATCCGCTGCGCGCTCGACGAGCGCTGACAGCCGGACCCGTCCTGACATGAATGCAGTTCTCGTGATGCGCGGTGGCGCTCGGTCCCGCGCCGGGCGCCGGCCTTTGCTGCGGGCCCTGCCCGCGCTGGCGTGGCTGGCCGCAGCGCCCGCCCGGGCGGTGGCCGAGATCGGCACGATGCGCGAGCCGTCAGGCCCGGTGCTGCTGCGGGTGACCGGGCGGGCCGCAGGGCGGGTGACACGCGGGCAGTCGTCCGCGTCGGCCTGCTTCGACCTGGCCATGCTCAAGGCCCTGCCCCAGGACGAGTTCGAAACCTTCACGCCCTGGCAGGACCGCAGCCAGCACTTCAAGGGCCCCAGCCTGCTGACCGTGCTGTGCGAGGCGGGCTCGACCGCCGCCGCGCGCTCGGCCGGGGCGGTGCTGGCCCGGGGCGCTGCCCAGGTGGAAGCAGCGCTCCCCTGGAGCGACGTGCTCGAGCACCGGCCGCTGGTGGCCTGGTCGGTCGACGGCAGCCAGCCGTCCCTGCGCCAGCGCGGCCCGCTGCAGCTGGTCTTCCCCTACGACAGCGCGGCACGGCTGCGAACGCCCGCCTACCGGGCGCGCACCGTGTGGCAACTCGAAGAGATCGTCGTCTGACCATGTCCAAGCCCAAACGCACCGGCTGGGGCCTGGCCCGAGCGCTGGCCGCCGGCACCGCCAGCGCGCTGGTCGCGCTCACGCTGGGCTTCGCTGCCCTGTTCTTCACGCAATGGCAGCAGTGGGGCACGCTGTCCAGCCTGAGCCAGACCCGCGCCGACTACCTGCCCTGGACCTTCTTCCAGTTGCAGGCCGAGGCGCTGCGCCTGTCCGAGGCCCTGGCCACCACGCAGGCGAGCGACCGCGCATCGGTTGACCGGCTGGTGCTGCGCTACGAGATCTTCGTCAGCCGCATCGACCTGGTTCGCTCGTCGCGCAACCTGGACGGGCTGCGCGGCCTCACCGACCTCGACCCGACGGTGCAGGCGCTGGACCGCTTCGTGGCCGACACCGACGCGCGCCTGCCCCGACCCGACACCGCCGAGGTCGCCACGCCGCCAACCCTGACCCCTGCGGAAATCGAGCGGGTGCGCGATTCACTGACGCCGCTGCTCGCCCGCCTGCAGCGGCTGTCGGTGCAGGCCCAGACCGGCTACTCCGACAAGGTCACCGAACGATCGATGGCCCTGCGCGACGTCAGCGCCGGCGCCATCGGCCTGACGGTGCTGCAGATGGCGCTGGTGTGCGCGCTCGTGCTGCTGGCCGCGGTGCAGTTCCGCGCGCTGAACCAGCGGCGTGCGCGCCAGCTTGACCTGCTCAAGCGCCTGCGCGTTGCGCGGCACCGGGCGCAGGCGGCCAGCTCGGCGAAGTCGCGCTTCGTGGCCAACATGAGCCACGAGATCCGAACGCCCTTCCAGGCCATCCTGGGCCAGCTGGCGCTGCTCGAAGCGCAGCCGCTGAGCCCGGCGCAGGTCGAGCACCTCGCGCTGGCGGTGGAGTCGGCCCAGGGCCTGCTGGTGCTGCTCAACGACGTGCTGGACGTCTCGGCCATGGAGGCCGGCAGCTTCCGGCTGGCGCCCGAGCCCTGCGACGTCGTCGAGCTGCTGCAGGACCAGGTGCGGCTGCTGACCCCGCCCGCCCAGGCCAAGGGGCTGGCGCTGTCGCTGCGCGCCTGCGGCGCCCCGCCGGTGGCGCTGATGGTCGACCCGGCGCGGCTGCGCCAGATCATGACCAACCTGCTGAGCAATGCGCTGAAGTTCACGCCCAGCGGCCGCATCGACGTGAAGGTGCGTTTCGAGCCGGTGGCCGACGACCCCAGCCAGTGCTGCGTGAACCTGATGGTGCGCGACACCGGCATCGGGCTTTCCGAGCAGTCGCTCGCCCGGCTCTTCGAGCGCTTCTACCAGGCCGACACCCGAACCCACCGGACCCAGACGGGCGCGGGGCTGGGGCTGGAGATCTCGCGCTCGATCGCCCGGCAGATGGGCGGCGAGCTCAGCGCACGCAGCGAGCCCGGCCAGGGCAGCGAGTTCGACCTGCGGCTGTGCCTGCCCGTCGCCCCCCAGCCGAACCGGGCCGGCCGGTGCGGTGCGGCCGAGGGCGCCGCGCCCGGCGACACCCCGACGCCGACCACGCCGCTCAAGCTGCTGGTGGCCGAGGACAACGCGCTGGTGCGCCGCTACCTGCAGAGCGTGCTGGCCGCACTCGGACACACGGCGGTGCTGGTGGACGACGGCATCCAGGCCATCGACCAGGCCGCCCGCGAGCGCTTCGATGCCATCGTGCTGGACGTGCACATGCCACTGATGGACGGCATCGCCGCCGGCCAGGCGATCCGCGCGCTGCCCGGTGCGCTCGGGCGGGTGCCGCTGATGGCCCTGACCGCCGACGTGATGCGCGACACCCGCGCCCGGCTGCTGGCCGCCGGCTTCGACCTCATCCTGGACAAGCCGATCCGCCGGGGCGACCTGGCGCAGGGCCTGCAGCGACTAGGCGCCGTGCGGCTGGCCCCGCCGGAAGCGGCGGCCTGAGCCGCCTGAGCCGCCTGAGCCGCCTGAGCCGCCTGAGCGGCCTGAGCGGCCTGAGCGGCCTTGAGGAGGAAGGTCGGCGTCCGCAGCCGCCTCAGGCGAGCGCGGAGCCCTCGCGCTGCTGAAGCCGGAAGGCCGACACCGCGCGCACCAGGTCCTGGGCCTGGCCCTTGAGGCTTTCGGCGGCGGCGGCGCTCTCCTCGACCAGCGCGGCGTTCTGCTGGGTGGCGTGGTCCATCTGCGTGACCGCCTCGCCCACCTGGCTCACGCCCACGCTCTGCTCGCGCCCGGCCGCGCTGATCTCGCTGACGATGTCGGCCACGCGCTGGATGGAGGTGACGACCTCGTCCATCGTCGTGCCAGCCCGGTTGACCAGCGTGGCGCCCTGCTCGACGCGCTCCACGCTCGCGCCGATCAGGCCCTTGATCTCGCGGGCGGCCTCGGCCGAGCGCTGGGCGAGGCTGCGGACCTCGCTGGCCACGACCGCGAAGCCCCGGCCCTGCTCGCCGGCGCGGGCCGCCTCGACCGCGGCATTGAGCGCGAGGATGTTGGTCTGGAAGGCGATCGCGTCGATGGTGCCGATGATCTCGCTGATGCGGCGCGAGCTGTCCTCGATGCCACGCATGGTCTGCACCACCTCGCCCACCACCTGGCCGCCCTGGCGGGCGACGTCGCTGGCGCCCTGGGCCAGCGCATTGGCCTGCTGGGCGTTGTCCGAATTCAGCCGCACCGTCGAGGACAGCTGCTCCATCGACGCGGCCGTCTGCTGCAGCGCGCTGGCCTGCTGCTCGGTGCGCGCGGACAGGTCGTTGTTGCCGTGGGCGATCTGCGTGCTGGCCGTGGCCACGCCTTCGGCGCCCTGGCGCACCGCACCCACCAGTTCGCGCAGCGCGCCCTGCATGCGGGAGAGCGACGCCTGCAGCTGCGACACCTCGTCGCGGCCTTCGACCCGGATGCTGCGCGACAGGTCGCCGCCGCCCACCGCATCGGCGTCGGCGATGGCCTGACGCAGCGGCAGCGTCACCGATCGCGACAGGGCCCAGGCCGCCCCCGAACCCAGCGCCAGGCAGGTCAGCAGCACGACGAGCATCAGCACCTGCGTCTGGCGCGCGCCTTCCTGGATGGCCGTGGTGCGCAGGTCCACCCGCGACGACTGGAACTCGGCCAGCGCCCCGATGGCGTTCACATAGGCCTCGGAGGCCGGCACCATGCGGGCGTTGAGCAGCTCGTGCGCGCCGGCCACCTCGCCGGCCTTCAGCCGGGCGAAGACCTGGTCGCGCAGGCCGGTGTATTCACTGCGCAGACGGGCGATGTCGGCCAGCAGCGCGCGGCCCTTGTCGCTGTCCACCCGGCGCGTCAGTTCCTCCTGGATCTTGCTGATGTCCGCGCTGGTGGCCTTGATGCGCGGGGCGAAGTACTCGGCCACCGGGCCGCTGCCGCCGGCCTGCGCGATGGCCAGCGTGCGCGTGGCATTGAGCATCACGTTCGAACGCCACTGCTGCGACAGGGCCGAACGTTGCTGGAACTCCACCAGGTAGTCCACGCCATCGGAGACGGTGTTGAATCTCAAGTGGCTGATGCCCACCGCGACGGCGAGCAGCAGCAGCACGATGCCGAAACCGGCCGCCAGACGGGTGCCGATGCGCAAGGTGTTCAGATTCATGGTCGCGGGTCTCCGTACTTCCTGTTCGACGGGGTCTTGCCCCTGAGGTCGTCAGGGAGAAGTCTGGTCGCCCGCGCTGTTTCGGATGGCAGGAGAAGCGGGGGAAAGCGTCCGCAAATCGCGCTCGGCGACCGAGGCGACGAAGCGCTCGAAGGCCTGGAGCAGCGGCGCGGCGGCGAAGGCCGGGCCTTCCAGCCGGGAGAGCGCCTGCACCGTGGCCTCCAGCGTGGAGACCTGGTCGCTGCGGCGGGCACGGCGGATGGCGCGGTAGTGGGTCGGCTCGGGCTGCCTGAGCGACAGGCGTGGCAGGGCGGCCAGCACCGGGTGTTCCAGCAGCAGGCGCAGGCTCTTGCGCCAGGTGGCGTCCAGCACCACCAGGCGCACCGCCGGGCCGGCGGCGTGGGCGAGCGACGGGACGGCACACGACGAAGCGGGTGCCGC
>JAIYCR010000093.1 GCA_027487905.1 Rubrivivax sp.
ATGAAGGAGGAGCTCAAGTGGGTGCGCTCCAACGCCAAGGCGCGCCAGACCAAGAGCAAGGCCCGCATGGCCCGCTTCGAGGAGCTGTCCGACACCGACTACCAGCGCCGCAACGAGACGAACGAGATCTTCATTCCGGTCGCAGAACGGCTGGGCCACGAGGTGATCGAGTTCAAGGACGTCAGCAAGTCCTTCGGCGACCGCCTGCTGCTCGACAAGGTCAGCTTCAAGGTGCCGGCCGTCGCCATCGTGGGGATCATCGGCCCGAACGGCGCGGGCAAGTCCACCCTGTTCCGCCTGCTGCAGGGCACCGAACAGCCCGACAGCGGCGAGGTGGTCATCGGCAAGACGGCCAAGCTCGCCTTCGTCGACCAGAGCCGCGAGAGCCTGGCGGCGGACAAGACCGTCTGGGAAGACGTCTCCGGTGGCCTGGACAACATCATCGTCGGGAAGTTCGTGATGCCCTCGCGCGCCTACCTCGGCCGCTTCAACTTCAAGGGCAACGACCAGCAGAAGCTGGTGGGTTCGCTGTCCGGCGGCGAGCGCGGCCGGCTGCACCTGGCCAAGACCCTGGCCCGCGGCGGCAACGTGCTGATGCTCGACGAGCCGTCCAACGACCTGGACGTGGAGACGCTGCGGGCGCTGGAAGAGGCGCTGCTCGAATTTGCCGGCAGCGCCATGGTCATCTCCCACGACCGCTGGTTCCTCGACCGCATCTGCACCCACATCCTGGCCGCCGAGGGCGACTCGCAGTGGTTCTTCTTCAACGGCAACTACCAGGAGTACGAGGCCGACAAGAAGAAGCGCCTGGGCGAGGAGGGCGCCCGGCCCAAGCGGGTGCGCTTCAAGGCGCTGAAGTGAGGCGCGTCACGGCGGCGGGTCGGGTATGAAGGGCTGAGCCCGGGGCTCGACGGGGTTTGCCGATACGCTTGCCGGATTGGCCTGCGCGGCAGGCCGCTCCTTCTTGCCCTGCCATGCCGTCACAACGTCCGATTCCCAGCCCCACCCTGACCGCGCTGGCGGTGCTGGCCCTGCTGGCCGGGTGCGCCACGCCGGCCTCCGGGCCCGGCGCTGCGAGCCGCCCCGCCACGGTGGCGGCCCCGGCAGCACCCGCGACCGGCGCTGCTCCGGTCGCGCCCCCGGCGCCGGCGCCGGCCGCAACGAACACGCCGCGCCCGGCGGCGGTTCCGGTGGCCGCGGCGGCCTCCGCGCCGGCGGCCACGCCGGCCACACCCCCGGTTCCGCCCGGAGGACTTCGGCCCTTCGCGGACGTGATCAAGGACGCGAAGAAGCTGGATGGCTTCATCACCGCCTATCAGAAGGACGACAAGCTCTGGCTGGAACTGGCGCCAGCCGACCTGAACCAGCCCTTCGTGCTGTCGCCCAAGCTGAAGACCGGCATCGGCGAGGGGCGCTTCGTCGGCGGGTTGATGGACGAGGAGGCGGTGATCGAGTTCCGCCGGGTGCACAACACGATGCAGGTCATCGTGCGCAACACCGAGTTCACCGCGCGCGAGGGCACGCCCGAGCGGCGCTCGGTGGACGCGAGCTTCAGCGACAGCCTGCTGGCCAGCGTGCCGGTGCTCAGCCAGCCGCACCCGGAACGCAAGTCGGTGCTGATCGAGGCCAACGGCGTGCTGCTGTCCGACCTGCTGGGCATCGGCATGCGGCTGCAGCGCCAGTTCCGTCAGGGCTATGCCTTCGACGCCCGCAATTCGTCCATCGGCCCGGTGCGCAACGGCGCCGACCTGATGGTGGTGGAGGTGGTGAGCCACTTCTACACCGCCAGCATCCAGGTGCCGCAACCCACCGCGCCCGGCCAGCCACCCACGCCGCCCGGTGCCGCGCCCACCACGCCGCGGGCGCTGGCCGATGCGCGCAGCCTCTTCTTCACGCTGCACTACTCGCTGGCCCGCCTGCCGGCCCAGCCCATGCAGCCGCGCCCGTCCGACCCGCGCGTGGGCTACTTCACCACCAACCGGATGGACTACACCGACGACCTGGCGAGGACGCCCCGCCAGCGTCACATCTCGCGCTGGCGGCTCGAGAAGAAGGACCCGGCCGCCGCGCTGTCCGAGCCGGTCAAGCCCATCACCTTCTGGATCGACCGCACGGTGCCGCTCAAGTACCGCGCCAGCGTCATCGCGGGGGTGCTGGAGTGGAACAAGGCCTTCGAGCGCATCGGCTTCAAGGACGCGCTGCGCGCCGAGGTGCAGCCCGACGATGCCGAGTGGGACACGCTGGACTTCGGGCGGGCGTCGATCCGCTGGATGACGAGCGCGGCGCCCGCCTTCGGTGGCATCGGCCCGAGCCACGTCGACCCGCGCACCGGCGAGATCCTCGATGCGGACATCGGCCTGGAGAGCCTGTCGTCGCGCAACCTGCGGGCGCTGCGCAGCAGCGTGGTGCAGTCGGCGATGCCCCAGGGGCTGCCCACGCTGGGGGACGCGGCCTCGGTGCCGAGCGAACTGGCTGCAAGGGGATTGCGCGGCGCGGCCCGTCACTGCATCTACGGTGACGCGGCGGCCGAGCAGCTGGGCTATGCGCTGGACGTGCTGGAGGCGCGCGGCGAACTCGACCCCGACAGCCCGGACGCCGACCGTTTCGTGCAGGCCTACATCAAGGACGTGACGATGCACGAGGTGGGCCACACGCTGGGCCTGCGCCACAACTTCCGTGCGTCGCGCATCTGGACCGACGCGCAGCTGGCGGACCCCGACTTCGTGGCCGCCCGCGGACTGGCCGGCTCGGTGATGGAGTACAGCGCCATCAATCTGCCGCTGCCAGAGGAATCGGCCCGCCGCGGCGGCCGGGTGTGGGACTCGGCCTTCAACCCGACGCTGGGCCCCTACGACTACTGGGCCATCGAGTACGGCTACCGCCCGCTGGCCGCCGAGCTCGAGCGCGCGGAGCTTCGCCGCATCGCCGCGCGCAGCGCCGAGCCCGAGCTTGCCTACGGCACGGACGAGGACAACTTCCTGGGCATCGACCCGGAGACGCTGCACTTCGACCTCGGCTCCGACCCCATCGCCTTCGCCCGCAAGCGGGTGGTCATCGCGCGCGACCTGCTGCAGCGGCAGGAGGTTCGCGCGCTTCGCACCGATCAGGACTATTCGGTGCTGCGACGTTCGGTGAACTTCGCGCTGCGCGACCTGTCGCGGGCGGGAACCATCCTGACGCGGCAGATCGGCGGCGTGCGCACGCTGCGCGACTTCCCCGGCAGCGGGCGCGATCCGCTGACGCCGGTGCCCGCGGCGCAGCAGCGGCAGGCGCTGGAGCTGCTCACGCAGAGCTTCCTCGCCGCCGACAGCATCCAGGTGTCTCCCGCGCTGCAGCGGCGCCTGGCGGTGGATTTCGAGGAGCGCACCGACAGCGTGTTCCGGGGCGAGCCCACGCCGGCCACCGACTTCTCGCTGGCCGTCATCGTGCTGGACCTGCAGCGCGGCGTGCTCAACGCGCTGATGAGCGACACCGTGGCCAGCCGGCTGCTCGACAGCGAGGCGAAGTCGCCGGCCGATGCGCTGCGCTACGGCGAGCTGCTGCGCTCCACCCAACGTGCGGTGTGGAGCGAGCTGGGCGGGCGGGGCGACATCGTCTCCACCCGGCGCGAGCTGCAGCGCGAGCATGTGAACAAGCTTGCAGCGCTGATGCTGCGTCCGGGTTCGGTGTCGCGGGCCGATGTGCGCGGCCTGCTGAGGGTGGAGGCGCAGGGCCTGCTCGCCCGCATCGAGCAGGCCTCCACCCGCAAGGACCTCAGCGTGGAGGCCCGAGCCCACCTGAAGGACAGTGCCGACACGCTGCAGCAGGCGCTGGCGGCGCGCCTGCAACGCGCGGGCGTCTGACGCGCTCGGTTCAGCGCAGCGTCGCGCCTGGGTCGGCGCGGTCGGCCAGCGCGAGCGGCCGCGGCCGCTCGATGAGCACCCGCTGCAGTTCGATGACCGCCGGCCCGGCGGAGGACATCGGCACGCTGGGTTGAATGGCTGGCCTGGCGGCCTGACCCTTCGCCGTGCTTCCCGGGGAGCCCGGCCACTGCGCGATGCTCGACGCGGTCAGCGCGCCCAGGGCGACGAGCAGGATGGAGAAGAACAGGCGGTCGATCATGGCGGGCTCCTTCGGTGCGGCGGCGCCGACGGGCTTGTCGGCGCTGGGGTGAAGGCACTCTAGGAAAGGCCCGATGCGGTTTCGCGTCCCGTGCGACGGAACGCAGGGGCGGCAGGATGGGCTGCGGCTGCGGTGGATGAGCGGTGGGCGGTGGGCCGCTCAAGCGCCGCCGGGGCGCGGGCCCAGGCCGGCCTGCGCCGCCCGGCCCGAGGCCAGCCAGGCTGCGCCACGCACGCCGCTCGCGTCACCGTGATGCGCCACGGCGAGCCGCGTGCGCACCGGATCGTCGGGTCTGGCGCCGAACACCCAGCGCTCCCATTCCGCAAGGACTGCCGGCACCAGGCCCGGCAGGCGCGACAGCCCGCCACCCAGCACGATGACGTCCGGATCGACGATGTCGATCACCACCGCCAGCGAACGCGCCAGACGCCGGGCATGAAGGGCCAGTGTGTGCTGTGCAGGGACGTCGCCCGACACCGAGGCCTGCGCCAGTTCCGCCGCGGTTCGCTGCTGGCCGGATTCGGGATGGCGGCGGGCATGGTCGGCGGCGAGCCCCGGCCCGCTGAGCCAGGTCTCGATGCAGCCGCTGCGGCCGCAATAGCAGCGCGGCGCGGATGCCGCTTCCTCGGGGCCGGGCCAGGGCAGCGGCGTGTGGCCCCATTCGCCCGCCAGGCCATTGGCGCCCTGCAGCACCCGCCCGTCCACGACGAGCCCGCCCCCGACGCCCGTGCCCAGGATGACGCCGAACACGCAGCGGGCCGACGCCCCCGCGCCATCCACCGCCTCGGACAGGGCCATGCAGTTCGCGTCGTTGGCCGTGGGCACGGGCCTGCCCAATCGCCGGCCGAGGTCGGCTTCGAAGGCGCGGCCGTTCAGGTAGGTGGAGTTGGCGTTCTTCACCCGCCCGTGGGGCCCTGTCGTGCCGGGCATGCCCACGCCCACGGGCAGGCTGGCCGGCGGCAGGCCCAGGGCGGACTCGGCGCGGGCCACGCTGCGGGCCAGGGCCTCGAGCACGGCGTCGTAGCCCAGCGCGTGCGGGGTGGGCTGGCGTTCGCGCCAGACGACCTCGCCCTGGGCATCGAGCACGGCAGCCTTGATCTTCGTGCCGCCCAGGTCGATGCCCAGGGCCGGGCCCGGCCCGGCACTCATCGCCGCGCCAGCAGCGGCTCGGTGCGCTCGATCAGCCAGCGCAGGGCGGGGCCATCGCCCTCGCCTTGCAGGCCAGGAGCCAGGCGCTCGCGCACCGTGGCGTGGTAGTCGTCCAGCCAGGCGATCTCGTCGGCGCGCAGCAGCGAGGGCTCGATGCAGCGCGTGTCGATGGGGCACAGCGTGAGCGTCTCGAAGGCGAGGAACTCTCCGAAGTCGTCGCCTTCGGTGCTGCCCGGCGCCGGCACGTTGAGCACCAGGTTCTCGATGCGGATGCCCCACCGCCCGGGGCGGTAAAGGCCCGGCTCGATGCTCGTGACCATGCCCGGCTCCATGGCCATGGCCGAATCGGGCACCGCCTTGCTGATCGATTGCGGGCCTTCGTGCACATTGAGGAAATAGCCCACGCCGTGGCCGGTGCCGTGGCCGTAGTCCAGGCTTGCCGCCCACAGCGGCGCCCGGGCGATGGCGTCCAGCATCGGGCTCAGGGTGCCGCGCGGGAAGCGGGTGCGGCTCAGCGCGAGCGTGCCCTGCAGCACGCGGGTGTAGTCGGCTCGCTGCGCGGCGCTGACCCGTCCGATCGGCCACACGCGGGTGATGTCGGTCGTGCCGCCCAGGTACTGCCCGCCGCTGTCGATGAGCAGCAGGCCGTCACCCTCGACGACGGCCTGCGATTCGGCGGTGGCGCGGTAGTGCGGCATGGCGCCGTTCGCATTGAAGGCGGCGATGGTGGAAAAGCTCAGCCCCACGAAGCCGCTCAGACGGGCACGCTCGGCGCTCAGCCATTCGTCGATGGTGAGTTCGGTGATCGGGTCGCGGCGGGCGGGATCGGCCAGCGCGGCCTCCAGGCGGGCGTAGAAGCGGCACATCGCCAGGCCGTCCTGCACCATGGTGCTGCGGATGTGCGCGGCGTCGGCCGCGCTCTTGCGGCTCTTCAGGGCGGTGCTCGGGTTCATCGCCTCGACCACCACCGCGCCCACCGCCTGCCGGAAGGCCAGGGTGACGCGGCGCGGGTCGATCAGCAGCGTGGCCGTGGGGGGCAGCGCGGCCAGCGCCGAACGGGCCGCGGCGTAGGGCGCGAGCCGCACGCCGTCGGCGGCCAGCCGCTCGCGCAGCGCCGCGTCGACCTTGCCTTCGGCGATGAACAGCGTCGCACCGGTGGCATCCAGCAGCGCATGGGCCAGGAACACCGGGTTGTAGTCGACATCGGCCCCGCGCAGGTTGAAGAGCCACGCCAGGTCGTCCAGCGTGCTGATGAAGTGGTGGGTGGCGCTGCGCTCGGCCATGGCACGCCGCACGGCCGCCAGGCGCTCGCCCCGGGCCTGGGTGGCCTCGGGCGCACGGTGTTCGTACACCGCGGCTTCGGGCAGCGCCGGGCGGTCGTCCCAGACCGCAGCGAGCAGGTCGAGGTCGGTGCGCACCGCCACGCCGGCGGCATCCAACGTGCGCTGCAGGGCGTGGGCCGCGCCCATGCCGATCACCGCCGCGTCCACGCACAGCGTGGCCCCTCGGGGCAGCACCCGGGCCAGCCAGTCCACGTGCGCGGGTGTGGTTCCGGTGGCGATCTTCTCCAGCGCCACGCCGCTTCCGGCCAGCTCGGCCTCGGCCTGAACCCAGTAGCGGCTGTCGGCGAAGACGGCGGCCCGCTCGAGCGTGACCACCAGCGTGCCCATGGAGCCGGTAAAGCCGCTGGCCCATTGCCTGCCCTGCCAGTGCCCGGGCAGGTACTCGGACAGATGCGGATCGGACGAAGGGACCAGCAGCGCGTGGGCGCCGACGTCGAGCAGCGCCTGGCGAAGGCGGGCTATGCGTTCTTGGGTGCGGCGCTCGGGGGTGGTTCGGGTGTCCATGGCCGGATTCTGCGACGGTCGGCGGGGCTCGCCCCTTCAGGCTTCCCCGCGCACCAGGGCACGGGCCAGCAGCGCATGGCGCTCCAGCACCGGGCCGAGGTCCAGCGTGGTGAGTTGTCCTTGCTTCACGACCAGACGGCCGTTGACATAGACCCGCTCGGCCTGCGGGCTGGCGCAGAACACCAGCGCGGCCAGCGGGTCGTGCACCGCGCCGCCGGCCATCGCCAGCGTGTCGGTGCGAAAGAGCGCCAGGTCGGCCGCGCAGCCCGGGGCGATCCGGCCGATGTCGTCGCGGCCGAGCACGCGGGCGCCTCCCCGCGTGGCCAGCCTGAGCGCCTGGCGAGCGGTCATCTCCCGCGGGGCGAGGTCGCAGCCATGCTCCAGGCGGACGGCGCCGGTGCGCTCGTCGCGCACCTCGCGCGAGGGCTGCAAGGCACGCCCCACCCGGGCGAGCAGCATCGCCTGCCGCGCCTCGTTCAGCAGGTGGCTGCTGTCGTTGCTGGCACTGCCGTCCACCCCCAGCCCCACCGGCGCGCCGGCGTCGAGCAGGCGTCGGATGGGGGCGATGCCCGAGGCCAGGCGCATGTTGCTGCAGGGGCAGTGCGCCACGCCGGTGCCGGTGGCCGCGAAGCGGGCGATGCCCGCAGCGTCCAGCTGCACGCAGTGGGCATGCCACACGTCCTCGCCCAGCCAGCCCAGCGATTCGGCGTATTCGGCCGGTGTCTGGTTGAAACGCTCGCGGGTGTAGGCGATGTCGTGGGCGTTCTCGGCCAGGTGGGTGTGCATCCGCGTGCCCAGGCTGCGGGCCAGTGCCGCCGATTCCCGCATCAGGGCCGGGCTGACGCTGAAGGGCGAGCAGGGTGCGGCCACGACCCGCAGCATCGGGTAGCGGCCATCGGGGGCGTCGGCATGGCCTCGCCGGTCGGCGTCGCGGTCGAAGTCCTCGATCAGGCGCCGGGTGTCGGCCAGGATGCGGGCCTCGTTCTCGACCAGCGCGTCCGGTGGCAGGCCGCCAGCCGATTCCCCCACGCTCATCGAGCCGCGCGCCGCATGGAAGCGCAGGCCGATGTCACGGGCCGCCTCGATGCTGTGCTCCAGCCGCACGCCGTTGGGATAGAGGTAGAGGTGGTCGCTGCTGGTGGTGCAGCCCGACAGCAGCAGCTCGGCCATGGCCACGCGGCTGGACGTTCCCAGCGATTCGGGCGTGAGCCGGGCCCACAGCGGGTAGAGCACCTTCAGCCATCCGAAGAGCTCGGCGTCCTGCGCGGCAGGCACGGCACGCGTCAGCGTCTGGTACATGTGGTGGTGCGTGTTCACCAGGCCGGGCATCACCACCAGGCCGCGGGCGTCGACGAGCCCGCCGTCGCGGCGCGCCTGCTCGACCACAGCCTGGGGCACCTCGCCGGCTCGGTACACAGCTTCGATGGCGCGTCCGCGCAGCAGCACGCTGCCGCCCGGATGTTCCTGGTCGGCGTCGTCGAAGGTGGCCACGAGCAGCGCCTGGTGCAGCAGCACCGGGGGGGCGGTGGCGTCGCGGTCCTGCAGGGGGGAAGCGGCGGCGATGGTGGCTTCGTTCATGGCTCGATTGCACCACCGCCAGGGCTTCGTGGCACCCGTCGCGCGCAGCCGATCCTGCGGGGTCGGCACTTCGCGGCAACATGGCGCCAGGGCCTGCGATGCGCGCGCCCCGCCACGCTCCGACCGAACCATGCTCCGATTCGCCGCCAACCTGTCCCTGCTCTTCACCGACGTGCCCTTCCTCGACCGCATCGACCGCGCGGCGCGGGCGGGCTTCGGCCGGGTGGAGTTCCAGTTTCCCTACGACCTTCCCGCCCGGGACATCCGCGAGCGCCTGGACGCGGCCGGTGTCCAGGCGGTGCTGCACAACCTGCCCGCCGGCGACTGGGCCGCCGGCGAGCGCGGCATCGCCAGCCACCCCGACCGCGTCGACGAGTTCCGCGCCGGCGTGGCCCGGGGGCTGGCCTATGCCCGGGCGCTGGACGTCTTCAAGCTCAATGCGCTGGCAGGGCTGGCGCCGCCGGGGGTGAGCGCCGCGGTGGTGCGTCGCACGCTGGTGGACAACCTGCGCCATGCCGCGCGCGAGCTGGCCCGGGACGGCCGGCAGTTGATGGTGGAGGCGCTGAACACCCGCGATGTGCCCGGCTTCCTGCTGCACGGCACCGAGCAGACGGTGGAACTGCTCGACGAGGTCGGCGAGCCCAATGCCTTCGTCCAGTACGACGCGTATCACATGCAGCGCATGGAGGGCGAACTGGCCGCCACGCTGCAGCGCTTCCTGCCCCGCATCGGGCATGTGCAGATCGCCGACAACCCGGGCCGCCACGAGCCGGGCACCGGCGAGATCCGCTACGAATTCCTGCTGCGCCACCTGGAAAGCCTCGGTTGGACGGGCGACGTGGGCGTCGAGTACCGCCCGCAGGACGAAGGGCCTCAGGGCACCGAGCGAGGCCTGCACTGGATGAGGCCGTATCGCGCCTGAAGGCGCCGCGGATGCGCGGCCGGGCCGGCGGGTTTCGATAATGGGGCGATGAACCCTTCCGCTGCCCGCGACCTGCCTGTCGAGCCCCCGAGCCACGCCCTCGGGGCCGCCACCCCGCCTGCCTTCGATGCCGCGGCCGATCCGCGCGGTTTCCTGCGCGCCCTCTATCAGGTGGCGGTGGACCGGGCGATGCCCGCTCTGAACCTGGCCGCCTGGCTGCCCGCGCCGCCCCGCGGCCGCACGGTGGTGATCGGCGCGGGCAAGGCGGGCGGCGCGATGGCCGAGGCGCTCGAGGCGCTGTGGCCGGCCGACGCGCCGCTGTCGGGCCGGGTGGTCACCCGCTACGGGCACACGCCGCCTGCCCATGCCGAACGGCAGCGCGAGGGCCGCGCGCGGATCGAGGTCGTGGAGGCCTCGCACCCGGTGCCCGACGCCGCCGGATTGGCCGCGGCCCAGGGGGTGCTCGAGGCCGTTCGAGGACTGGGCCCCGACGATCTGGTCATCGCGCTGATCTCCGGCGGCGGCTCCGCCCTGCTGAGCCTGCCCGCTGCGGGCCTGAGCTTCGAGGACAAGCAGGCCATCAACCGCGGCCTGCTGCGCAGCGGCGCGGCCATCGGCGAGATGAACTGCGTACGCAAGCACCTGTCGGCCATCAAGGGCGGTCGTCTGGCGCTGGCCTGTCACCCGGCCCGTCTGCTCACGCTGGCCATCAGCGACGTTCCGGGCGACGACCCGGGCGTCATCGCCAGCGGACCCACCGTGGCCGACGCGACCACCTGCGCCCAGGCGCTGGCCATCCTGGACCGCTACCGCATCGACATCGCGCCCGCGCTGCGCGCGGCGTTGCAGACCGGCGCGCTGGAAACGCCCAAGCCCGGCGACCCCCGGCTCGCCGGCCACGAACTGCACCTGATCGCCACGCCGCAGCAGAGTCTGGAGGCCGCTGCGCAGTGGGCTCGCCAGCAGGGCGTGGCCGCGCACATCCTGAGCGACGAAATCGAAGGCGAGAGCCGCGAGGTGGGCAAGGTGCATGCCGCGCTGGCGCGCGCGGTGGCCCGTCGGGGTGCACCTTTCGAACGGCCCTGCGTGCTGTTGTCGGGCGGGGAAACGACGGTCACGGTCGCGCCGCCGGCGGCAGGGGCCGTGCCGGGCCGAGGTGGCCGCGCGGGCGAGTTCCTGCTGGGTTGCGCGGTGGCCCTGCAGGGCGAGGCGCGCGTGCATGCACTGGCGGCCGACACCGACGGCATCGACGGCGTGGAGATCAACGCCGGCGCGCTCGCGGGCCCCGACACGCTGGCCCGCGCCGCAGCGCTGGGGTTGTCGCCCGACCAGCACCTCGAGCGCCATGATGCCTTCGGCTTCTTCGAGGCCCTGGGCGATCTGGTCGTCACCGGCCCCACCTACACCAACGTCAACGACTTCCGCGCCCTGCTGGTGCTGTGAGCGCGCGCCCATCCATCCGCCCGCTGAGCGGTACTTGACAGACGTCAACCCTCAGCGATCCTTCATCGGCTACCTTACGAACACAACGAAACCAATTCATTTCCGCCAGGGGGTCATTTGAAAGAAGCTCAAGGAGGCACCCCGCTTGCCGCTGAGGCGCCGCTGCTGGCGCCCTCGGCGCCCGGCATGTCCGCCGGGGGGGTGGAGACGATGCGGTCGATCTGGCAGGAGTTGCTGGGCCATTCGGTCATGGGAACCGAACTGGAGGAAGAACTGGTTCAGGCCTGCGTGCTGCAGGACCTCGCGTCCGGCGCCTTGCTGCTGGACAGCCACGACGAGGCCCACGACCTGGTAGTGCTGGCGCGTGGCGATGCCATGGTGGGCAACCGGGTCGCGGGCAGCGGCACCTTCCTGAGCGAACGCAGCCTCACCGCGCCCGCGTGGGTCGATGCGTCCAGCGCCTGGCGGCAGGGCCGCTACCTGCACGACGCCCAGGCCAGCAGCCACGCGCTGGTGATGCGTCTGCCCATCGCCGTCGCGCAGCGGCTGGTGGCGCAGCATCCGGCTTTCGCGCTGCGCATGCTGCAGGTGCTGTCCGACCAGCTCGACCAGCTCGGGCATGTGGCGCGCGACCTGCTGCAAAAGGATGCCGAAGCCCGCTTCGCGGTGTGGCTGGTGCAGCGCCTGCCGCCGGTCCCCGAGGGCAGCAACGAGGCGGTGGTCGTCATCGCCGAGCGCAAGCGCGACATCGCCGCGCAGTTGGGCATCACGCCCGAGACCCTGTCGCGCCTGCAGCGGGGCCTGGCCCGAAAGGGTGTGATCGACGTGGTCGGCTACAGCGTGCGGGTGCTGGACGTGGCGTCGCTGCGCCGCCTGGCGGGGTTCTGACCCGCTGCTGCAGGGCGCCCTGACGGCGCCCTGGGGGCGCGCGGCAGGGGGGCTTGGTCTCAAGTCTGGCGCCGCGCCGCCGAAGACCTCCCAAGGGCCCGGCTCGGGTCCATTCGGGTGCGTCTGCGCACTGCCTCCTCGGTCATGTCCCTGCCACCGTCCGATCTGTCCCCTTCCCCCCTGTCAGGGCGTGCCTTGGGGCGTCCGCTGTCCGAGGCGGCGCGGTGGATCGCCACGGTTCCGACGCCCGACAACGGGCTGGGAGACTTCCACTCGCCGCGCATGATGGCGGCCGATGCGGAGCCGCACCGCCTGCTGACCGAGCAGCCCATCGTGCTGGCCATGCTCGAGCCCGAACACGCCGGCGCGCTGGCCGACACGTTGCAGGAGGGCGGCTTCCTGCAGGTGTTGCGCCTGGACGGCAGCGCAGCCTTCCTCGATTCGGTGCGCCGCTGCCAGCCCGCGCTCGTGTTCATCGACCTGAGCCGCACGGTCGAGCCGGGTCTGGAGCGCCTGGGCGCCCTGCGCCGCGATGAGCAGTTCCGATCGCTGCCGGTGGTCGCACTGGTCGCCCGGGACGATGCGCTCGCCCGCCGGCTGGCGCTCGAAGGCGGCGCCAGCGACGTGCTGTGCACCCCGGTGGACCCGAGCGAAGTGGCGATGCGAGTGCGCAACAGTCTGGTGCTGCGGGTGTTCGAGGAACGCGTGGCCAGCATCGACCCGGTGACGGGCCTGCCCAACCGGCGTGTCTTCCTGGAACGGCTGCGAACCAGCCTGGCCAGGCTGGACCGGTCCACCGGCGTGCTGGCCCTGCTGCAGGTGTCGCTCGACCGCTTCGATGCGGTGGCGGCCAGCCTGGGGCACACCGCGGCTGAACACCTGGTGAGCCGGGTGGCCAGGCGGCTGCGCAGCTGCGTGCGGCGTGACGAGGACGAGCTGCGCCTGGGCCGCATCGACTCGGTGCTGATCTGCCGGCTCGAACCCGATGCCTTCGCCATCCTGCTGCCCTCGATGGAAGACCCGGGCAGCGCGGCGCGGGTGGCCAGACGGGTGCTCAACACCCTGTCCAGGCCGCTGCGCATCGGGCTGGACGATGTGTCCATCAGCCCGAGCGTGGGGATCGCCGTGGCGCCCCACGACGGGGACGTGGCCGACGCGCTGGTCGCGGCCGCGGACCACGCGGCTCGCCATGCCCAGCAGATGGGCCGCAGCACCTTCCGCTACCACGCCACCCGGCTGAACCAGGCGTCCATCGAGCGTCTCAAGCTGGAGACCCACCTGCTCGGGGCGCGCAAGCGCCGTGAGCTTCGGCTGCTCTTCCAGCCCAAGATCGACCGCCGCAGCGGCCGCATCTCGGGGGCCGAAGCGTTGCTTCGCTGGCAGCCCAGCGGCTTGCCGCGACTGGGGCCCGACCGCTTCCTGCCCATTGCCGAGGAAAGCGGCCTGATCGTCGAATTCGGCGAATGGGTGCTGGACGAGGCCTGCGCCCAGCTGGCGCGCTGGCATGCGCAGGGGCTGGGGCCGCTGAAGGTGTCGGTGAACCTGTCGGCCCGCGAGCTGGCCGCCCCGGGCATCGTCGATTGGGTGGGGCAGTGCATCGAACGCCACGGCCTGGGCCGCCACGCGCTGTGCCTGGAGATCAGCGAGCGCGTGCTCAGCGACCGGCCTGACCGCCATGCCATGGTCCTGGAGGCGCTGCGTCGTCTGGGCGTGGACCTGGCGGTGGGGGAGTTCGGGCTGGGCGACACCAGCCTGTCGGACCTGCGACACCTGTCGGTGGATGAGATCAAGATCGACCGTGCCTTCACCGCCGGGCTGCCCCAGGCCCATGCCGACCTGGGCATCGTGCGCGCCATCGTCGTGCTGGCGCAGAGCCAGGGCATCCGCGTGGTTGCCGAAGGCATCGAGCATCCCGAACAGCTGCGCGCGGTGCGCGAGCTGGGCATCGACGAGTTCCAGGGCTACATGCTCGGCCACCCGATGCGGGCCGAGGCGTTCGCGGGTCTGGTGGGGCCCTTCGAACTTGACGCGGCATCGGACGCACAGACCCCGGCACCGCCGGGCCTCGCCTGAGCGGCCGGCTCAGCCCGACGGCGCGAGGGCGGCACAGGCCTCGGCAACGCCCGCTCGGGCGCTGCCGAGCATCAGCAACTGGGCGACCACGGCCACGGCGACCACCTCCGGCGCCTTGCCGGTGAGCCCGGGCAGGCCGATGGGGCAGGCCATGCGGGCGACGGCCTGCGCGGGCGCCCCCCGTTCCAGCAGGCGGCGTTCGAAGCGCGCGCGCTTGGTGGCCGACCCGATCAGGCCCAGCCAGCCAGCGTCGGGGCGGCGCAGGATGCGCTCGCACAGCCGCAGGTCGAGCTCGTGGCTGTGGGTGAGCACGAGGAAGAAGGCGCCGGGCGGCGCGTGCCGCACTTCGTCTTCGACCGCATCGACGGCCAGCCGGCGGATGTGCTCGGGCCCCGAATCCGCCGGAAAGGCGGCGTCGCGCTCGTCGATCCAGTCCACCTGCACATCCAGTGGCTCCAGCAGCCTGGCGATGGCCTGCCCCACATGCCCGGCCCCATGCATCTGCAGGTGGAAGAGGGGGACGGGCTGCGGCCAGGACTGCAGCACCTGCGCATCGAGCCACTCGAAGCACAGCGTCACCGCCCCGCCGCAGCACTGGCCCAGTGCCGGGCCGAGCGGCAGGTGCAGGTCGTCGATGGCGGCGCCCGCAGGCCCGTCCAGCGCCTGGCGCGCGTGGGCCAGCGCGCGCCATTCCAGGTGTCCCCCGCCGATGGTTCCGGCCTCGCATCCGGCCTGCACCAGCATGCGGGTGCCGGCCTCGCGCGGCACCGAGCCGGCGGCCCGCTGAACGCACACCACCACCGTGGGCCGGCCCTGGGCATGCCAGGCCAGCGCGGTGCGCCGCAGGCCCGACGCGTTCACTGGCCGGCCTGCACCGCCATCACCGCGCGCAGGATGGCCTCGGGCGTGGCGGGGGCCGCCAGCGGCGGGTCCACGCGATGGCCCCCTGCGGCCGAGACCGCGTCGCGCAGCGCGAAGAAGACGGAGAAGGGCAGCAGCAGCGGGGGCTCGCCCACGGCCTTGCTGCGGTGGATGCTGTCCTGCTCGTTGGCCCGGTCGAACAGGGCCACCCGAAGGTCGGCCGGGCAGTCGTTGGCGGTGGGGATCTTGTAGGTGCTCGGCGCGTGGGTCAGCAGCTTGCCGCTCTGCGGGTGCCACACCAGTTCCTCCATCGTCAGCCAGCCCATGCCCTGGATGAAGGCCCCCTCGATCTGGCCGATGTCCAGCGCCGGGTTGAGCGAGCGGCCCACGTCGTGCAGCAGGTCGGCGCGCAGCAGCCGCCACTCGCCGCTCAGCGTGTCCACCACCACCTCGCTGACCGCCGCGCCGTAGGCGAAGTAGTAGAAGGGGTTGCCCTGCATCGTGTCGCGGTTCCAGCTCAGGCCCGGCGTGGCATAGAAGCCATCGCTCCACAGCTGGACGCGCGCCAGATAGGCCGACTGCACCAGCTCGGCAAAGGACAGGTCCAGGTGGACGCCGCCGGCGGGCGCCAGGCGCACCCGCCCGGCTTCGAAGCGCAGCGTCGGGGCCAGCGCAGCGCTCAGGCCGTGGCGTTCGGCCGCATGCGCGGCCAGCCGCAACCGCACCTGGCGGGCGGCATCCTGGGCCGCACGCCCGTTCAGGTCGGTGCCGGTGGAGGCGGCCGTGGCCGAGGTGTTGGCCACCTTCTCGGTGTCGGTGGCACTGACGCGCACCGCGTCCAGTGCAATGCCCAGTTCCTGCGCCACCACCTGGGCGATCTTGGTGTTCAGGCCCTGGCCCATCTCGGTGCCACCGTGGTTCACCAGCACGCTGCCGTCGGTGTACACATGCACCAGCGCGCCGGCCTGGTTGAAGTGGCGCACGTTGAAGGAGATGCCGAACTTCACCGGGGTCAGCGCCAGTCCCTTCTTGAGCACCGGGCTTCCCGCGTTGAAGGCGGCCACGGCAAGGCGTCGGGCGTCGTAGTCGCTCGACAGCACCAGCGTGTCCACCAGCGGGCGGATGATGTTGTCGCCCACCAGCTGGGTGTAGGGCGTCGTGCGTCCGGCGCCGTTGTCAGGCGTCAGTGGCCCGGCCTCCCCGCCGTAGAAGTTGGCCCGGCGCACGTCCAGCGGGTCGCGGCCCAGGCGCCGGGCGACCGAGTCGAGGATGTGCTCGACGAGGATGGCGCCCTGGGGGCCGCCGAAGCCGCGGAAGGCGGTGTTGCTCTGCGTGTTGGTGCGCGCGCAGTAGCCGTGCAGCGACACCTCGGGCAGCCAGTAGGCGTTGTCGAAGTGGCACAGCGCGCGGGTCATCACCGGTGCCGACAGGTCGGCCGACGCGCCGGCGCGCGACACCATCGTCACCTCGGCGGCCAGCAGGCGTCCTTCGTCGTCGTGGCCCACCTCGAAGCGGTAGTCGAAGCAGTGCCGCCGTCCGGTGATGAGGAAGTCGTCGTCGCGGTCCACGCGCAGCTTGACCGGCCGGCCCATGCGCTGGGCCGCCAGGCTGGCCACCAGAGCGAACACCGCCGACTGGCTTTCCTTGCCACCGAAGCCGCCGCCCATCCGGCGGCACTGCACCTGGACCTGGTTGGCCTTCAGGCCCAGCGCGTGCGCCACCAGGTGCTGCATCTCGGTGGGGTGCTGGGTGCTGCACACCAGCCGCAGCGCGCCGTCGTCCTGCGGGTGCGCCACGCTGATCTGCCCTTCCAGATAGAACTGCTCCTGGCCGCCGACCGACCACTGGCCCGTCAGGCGGTGCGGCGCGGCCTGCAGCGCTGCCCTCACCGCCGCCTCGCGGGCGGGCGGCGGGGCCTGGTCGCCGGCGGCCTGGCTGCGCGCCAGGTGCATCGGGGGCACCACGTAGTCGCCCGCGGCGTGGGCCTCGGCGGGGGTGAGCCGGGCCGGCAGGGTCTCGAACTCGATGGCCTCCCCAGCCCGGGCCGCGGCGCGGCGCGCGGCGTCGCGCGTCGTGGCCACCACCGCGAACACCGGCTGCCCCAGCCAGAGCAGCTCGCCGCCGACGCGGCCGGCCAGGATGGGCTCGTCCTGCAGGATGGGGCCGTAGGCGTTGTCGCCCGGCACCGCCTCGGCTGCGAACACCTCCACCACGCCCGGCAGCGAACGGATGCGGTCCAGGTGAAGCGCCGTGATGCGCCCGCGCGCCACGGGCGACAGCCCCAGGGCGGCGTGCAGCAGGCCGGCGGGCTCCGGCAGGTCGTCCGCGTAGGCGGCGCTGCCGGTGACGTGCAGCCGGGCCGATTCATGCGGCGCGGAACGACCGACCGGGCCGAGGGCTTCGTCCGGGACGACGGCCACTGCAGGGGTCAGGGCTTCGACGGGCTTGTTCATCGCTGGGCCTGCAGCTTCATCGGAGGGGAAACACCCGCAGCGCATCGGCGGGCAGTGGCGAGTGCGCCCGGGTGTGCAGCCACAGCCGCCGCAGCAGGTTGGCGGCCACGGTGCGGCGGTGGTCGGCGCTGGCGCGAAGGTCGCTCAGCGGGGTGAAGTCCGACTGCAGCGCGGCCTGGGCGTCGCGCAGCGTGCCCTCGTCCCACGGCCGACCAAGCACGGCGGCCTCGGCGCCGCGGGCCCGTGCCACGGTGGCGGCCATGCCGCCGAAGGCGAAGCGGGCGAGCGTCACGCGGCCGTCCGCACCGACACCCAGGCTCAGGGCGGCGCACACCGCCGAGATGTCGCAGTCGAAACGCTTGCTGATCTTGTCCACCTGCAGGCGTGCAGCCGGCGGGTTGGGCCCGTCTGGATGGGGCAGCGGCACGAGGATGGTCTGCAGGAACTCCCCGGCGCCGAGCCGGTTCTTCATGTAGCCGGTGTAGAAGTCGTCCAGCGGCACGGTCCTCAGCGCGCTGCCGTGCCGCAGTTCGACCCACGCCCCCAGCGCCATCAGCACCGGGGCGCTGTCGCCGATGGGCGAGCCGTTGGCGACGTTGCCGCCCATGGTGCCGGCCTCGCGGATGGGGGGCGAGGCGAAGCGCAGCCAGACCTCCTGCAGCGAAGGCCAGCGGCGCTCGAGTGCCTGCCAGGCGTCCTCCAGCGAGGCGCCGGCGCCGATGGCCAGCCAGCCGCCCGGCGCGTTCGCGTCGCCGCAGCGCTCGGTAATCTGCCGCAGTTCGCCCACATCGCCCAGGTGGATCACGTCGCCCAGGTCGCGGAACTGCTTGGTCACCCACAGCCCGATGTCGGTGCTGCCGGCCAGCAGCGTGGCCTGCGGATGGGCCGCGCGCAGCGTGGCCAGGTCGTCCAGTGTCCGGGGCGCCCAGTAGCGGGTGGTGCGGGCCCGGCCGTCGGCCTGCGGGTGCTGGGGGTCGGGCACGGCCAGCTGCACGCCGCGCGAGCCCTTCTCGGCGGTCTGCAGCGCGCGCAGCGCCTGAACCACGGCCGCGCGGTCCAATGGCTGCGGCGGGGGCCGGAACATCGCGTCGCAGGCCTCGAGGATGGGGCGATAGCCGGTGCAGCGGCACAGGTTGCCCGACAGCGCATCGGCGGCCTCCTGCCGAGAAGGTGTGCGCCCCGCAGCCAGGCCCCGTTCATAGAGGGACCACATCGACATCACGAAGCCGGGGGTGCAGAAGCCGCACTGCGAGCCGTGGCACTCGACCAGCGACTGCTGCACCGGGTGCAGCGGCCCGCCCCGGGGGGCCGCCAGCGACTCGACGGTGAACAGGGCGCGGCCGTGCAGCGTGGGCAGGAACTGCATGCAGGCGTTGGCGCTGCGCAGTCGAAGGCCGGCGCCTTCGGTGCCGTCGTCGAGTTCGCCGATGACCACCGTGCAGGCGCCGCAGTCGCCTTCGTTGCAGCCCTCCTTGGTGCCGGTGCAGCGGGCGTCCTCGCGCAGCCAGTCCAGCACGCTGCGGGTGGGCAGCGCACCCTCCACCTGGACCGTGCGGCCCCGGTGCCAGAAGCGGATGGGCGTGGCGGGCAGGTCGCCGGGCGCCGGGTTCACGGATGCGGGCAGGTCAGCGGTCATCGTCTGCATGGCGGAAGGGCGGGCGTCGGTGGATGGAGGGCGGCCCTGGGTGGATCGCGACACCCCGGACATTACCCTCACCCCCTGCAAGCCACATGCCGCCAGGCGAATGGCCGATATGCTCGTGGTCGTATGAACTCGGTGCCGCCCTTCGATCACATTGAGCTCCACCTCATCCGCGTGCTGCACACCGTGATCACCGAGCGCAGCGTTTCCCGGGCCGCCGCCCGCCTTCAGCGCAGCCAGCCGGCGGTGAGCGCGCAGTTGCGCCGCCTGCGTGCGCTCACCGGCGATGCGCTGCTGGTGCGGGCCGGCCAGGGGATGGTGCCCACCGACCGTGCGCTGGCGCTGGTGGAGCCGGCGGCCCGTCTGCTGGCCGAAGCCGGGCGCCTCTTCGACGCGGACCTGCGCGACCGGCCCTTCGAGCCTTCCACCGCCCAGGACCGGGTCCGTGTGGCGGCCAGCGACTACCTCGACCCCTTCTTCCTGCCCCACCTCGTGGCACGCCTGCGCGACCGGGCTCCGGGCCTGTGCATCGACCTGCTGCCGCTGAGCGGCGAGTTCGACCACCGGCGACGGCTGGCCACCGGCGAGGCCGACCTGGTCATCGGCAACTGGACGGAGCGCGGCGGCGAGCTGCACCGCGGCATCCTGCTGCGCGACGAACCGGCCTGCCTGCTCGCGCGGGGCCATCCCGCCGTCCGCGCCCACGATGCCGATCCATCGAGCTGGAACGTCGAGCGCTACGGGCAGCTGCAGCACGTGGCGCCCATGCCCCTGCAGCCAGGGTCGGCCGGCATCGTCGACGAAGGGCTGGGCCGCCAGGGCCTGCGCCGCCAGATCGCCGTGCGCGCCAGCCACTTCAGCCTCATTCCGCTGATGGTGGCCCGCAGCTTGCTCGTGCTCACCACCGGGCGGCTGTTCTGCCGCCGTTATGAAGCCGCCCTCCCGGTGCGCGTGCTGACCTGTCCCATGCCCTTGCCGCCGCTCACCTACTTCCAGCTCTGGCACGAACGCACCCACCGGGCGCCGCTGCACCGTTGGCTGCGGGGCGAGGTGAAGGCGGTGGCGGCCGAGCTCCAGGAGGCTGTGCGATGACGCTGCCGGGGTCCGACCGTCCGGGCGCGGCGTCCCGCGTGGCGCTGCGAGCCGACCTGCTCGACTTCACCGGCGACCCGGGCTTCGAGCTCGACCCGCCGGCGCTGCGCTTCCGCGCCGACCACTGGCTGTGGATGGACGCGGGCCGCATCGTGGCCATCACCCCGGGCGACGAGCCGCCGCCCGAATCCTTCGACCGGCATGAACACCGCGGTCGCCTGGTGATGCCCGGCTTCGTCGACGCGCATGTCCACAGCCCGCAGCTCGATGTCATTGCCGCCTACGGGACCGAACTGCTCGACTGGCTGCAGACCCACACCTTCCCCGCCGAACTGCGACAGGCCGACCCGGCGGTCGCGCAGGCCACGGCCGAGCGTTTCGTCGGCGCGCTGCTGGCCCATGGCACCACGGCGGCGGCCGTCTTCCCCACCGTCCACAAGGCGTCTGCCGATGCGCTGTTCGAAGCGGCCGAGCGGCGCGGCATGCGGCTCATCGCCGGCAAGGTGCTGATGGACCGCCATGCGCCGCCTGGCCTGACCGATACGCTGGAGTCCGCCGAGCGTGATACCCGCGCGCTGCTCGAGCGCTGGCATGGCCGGGGCCGGGCGGCCTATGCGCACACGGTGCGCTTCGCGCCCACCAGCACGCCTGCACAACTGGCCCTGGCCTCGCGCCTGATGCAGGCCTCGCCCGGCAGCTACCTGCAGACGCATGTGGCGGAGAACCGGGCCGAGGTCGACTGGGTGCGCGAGCTCTTCCCCGCCTCGCGCAGCTACCTGTCCGTCTACGAGGACCACGGGCTGCTGGGCGAGCGGTCCATCCTGGCGCACGGCATCTGGTTCGACGACGAGGACCGCGCGCTGCTCGCCCGGCGCCGCGCCGTGGTGGCCCACTGCCCCACGAGCAACCTCTTCCTGGGCAGCGGCCTGATGGACTGGCGCGCCCTGGCCGACGGCGGCGTCGCCGTGGCGATGGCCAGCGATGTGGGCGGCGGCACCAGCCTGTCGATGCTGCGCACGATGGCGGCGGCCTACCAGGTGCAGGCGATGCAGGGCGTCCGGCTGCCCGCCTGGGCGGCGCTGCATGCGGCCACGGCCGGCGCGGCGCGCGCCTTGGGCCTGGACGACGAGATCGGGCGCCTGGAGCCTGGCCTCTTCGCCGACCTGTGCGTGTGGGACTGGGCAGTAGGCCCTGTGGCCTCCCACCGCGACGACCTGCTGCGCGCCTCGGCCCGTCCATTGCACGACCGCGTCTTCGCCTTCATCACGCTGGGCGATGACCGCAACCTCGTGGAAACCTGGGTCGCGGGGCGGCGTTTCGCCGTGTCGAATGCGCCAGCCTGACACCTGCGGGGCCTTCGTATCATTCGGCCCGCCGGCGCGGTCCGCACCCCGCTGACCCCGCCGCGCAGCCGATCCGCGTCGCCTTCTTCCACAACCCCAGCGGCTGAACCGGCCGCCTGCACCGGCCCCACCCCCACCATGCTCAGGCTGGAACTGCGCGGCATCACCAAGCAATACCCCGCGGTGCGGGCCAACGACGGCGTGGACCTGCAGGTCCGCCCCGGCGAGATCCATGCGGTGCTGGGCGAGAACGGCGCGGGCAAGAGCACGCTGATGAAGATCATCTACGGCGCGGTCCGGCCCGATGCCGGCGACATCCTCTGGGATGGCCGTCCGGTCCAGGTGAAGAGCCCCGCCGCCGCCCGCGCCCTGGGCATCAGCATGGTGTTCCAGCATTTCAGCCTGTTCGACACGCTCACCGTGGCCGAGAACGTCTGGCTGGGCCTGGATCGGGGCAGCAGCCTGGCCGACGTTTCGGCGCGGGTGGCGGAGGTCTCGTCGGCCTACGGGCTCGAGGTGGAGCCCGCGCGACCGGTGCACACCCTGTCGGTGGGCGAGCGCCAGCGGGTGGAGATCGTCCGCGCGCTGCTCACCGATCCGCGGCTGCTCATCCTGGATGAGCCCACCTCGGTGCTGACGCCGCAGGCGGTGGGCAAGCTCTTCGTCACCCTGCGCCGCCTGGCCGAGCAGGGCTGCTCCATCCTCTACATCAGCCACAAGCTCGACGAGATCCGAAGCCTGTGCCACCAGTGCACGGTGCTGCGCGGCGGACGGGTCACCGGTGTGGTGGACCCCACCCAGGAAAGCAACGCCAGCCTGTCGCGCCTGATGATCGGCGCCGAACCCCCCACGCTGGTGCACCGGCCCCGTCGCGAGGGGCCGGTGGCGCTGCAGGTGCAGTCGCTGTCGCTGGCGCAGCAGGACCCTTTCGGCATGACGCTGCGCGAGGTGTCGCTCACGCTGCGCGGAGGCGAACTGCTGGGCATCGCCGGCGTGTCGGGCAACGGCCAGCAGGAGCTGATGGCCGCCCTTTCCGGGGAAGACCTTCGCGCCGCGCCCGGCAGCGTGCGGCTCTTCGGCGAGGACATCGCGGCGCTGGCGCCCGATGCCCGGCGCCGGATGGGCCTTCACTTCGTGCCCGAGGAGCGGCTGGGCCGGGGGGCGGTGCCACCGATGTCGCTGGCGTCGAACACCTTGCTGACCCGCACGGAGTCGGTGCGGCGCGGCACCATCCGCACCGCCCAGGTGCGCGGGCTGGCCGAGCGCCTGATCAGCCGCTTCCAGGTGAAGGCCGGCGGCCCGGGCGCTGCGGCGCGCAGCCTCTCCGGCGGCAACCTGCAGAAGTTCCTGGTGGGCCGCGAGATCGACGCGCAGCCGCGGGTGCTGATCGTCTCGCAGCCGACCTGGGGCGTGGATGTGGGCGCTGCCGCGCTGATCCGCGCCGAGCTGCTGGCGCTGCGCGACCAGGGCGGCGCGGTGCTGGTGGTCAGCGAGGAGCTGGACGAGCTCTTCGAGCTGTGTGACCGGCTGGTGGTCATCGCCCAGGGCCGTCTGTCTCCGTCGATTGCCACCTCCGAGGCCACGGTGGAGCAGATCGGCGAATGGATGTCCGGGCTGTGGAGCGAGGAGGGGCGCCATGCTGCGGCTTGAGCCCCGTGCCCTTCCGTCCTCGGCCATGGCCGTCGCCTCGCCGCTGCTGGCGCTGGCCCTCACCGCCTTGCTGGCCGCTGCGATGTTCGCCGCGCTCGGCAAGGACCCTCTGCGCGGCCTGGAGGTCTTCTTCATCGAGCCGCTGAACGGCCGGCGACAGATCACCGAGGTGCTGCTCAAGGCCACGCCGCTCATCGTCATCGCCCTGGGCCTGGCGGTGTGCTACAGGGCCAACGTATGGAACATCGGCGCCGAAGGCCAGTTCCTGCTCGGTGCGGTGGCCGGCGGCGGCGTCGCGCTGTGGCTGACCACGGCCGGCGTGGTGCTGCCCAAGGCGGTCTCGGTGCCCCTGGTGCTCACAGGCGGCGTGCTGGGCGGCATGGCCTGGGCGGCGATCACCGCCGGCCTGCGCGACCGCTTCAATGCCAACGAGATCCTCGTCAGCCTGATGCTCGTCTACGTGGCCCAGCAGCTGGTGAACTGGCTGGTGTTCGGCCCCTGGAAGGATCCGCAGGGCTTCAACTTCCCCCAGACCCGCAGCTTCCACGCCTCGACCTGGATGCCGCTGCTGCTCGAGCGTTCGCGCCTGCACATCGGCTTCCTGATCGCGTTGGCGGCGGTCGCCGCGTTCTGGTTCTTCCTCTTCCGTTCCTTCAAGGGCTATCAGCTCACCGTGGGCGGGCTGGCCCCTGCGGCGGCCCGCTACGCCGGCTTCTCGTCGCGCCGTGCGCTGTGGACGGCGCTGCTGATCTCCGGCGGCATGGCGGGGCTGGCCGGGGCGATGGAGGCCGCAGGGCCGCTGCGGCAGCTCACGCCCCATGTGTCCACCGGCTTGGGCTTCACCGCCATCATCGTGGTCTTCGTCGGCCGGCTGCACCCGGTGGGCATCGTGCTGGCCGGCCTGCTGCTGTCCACCATGCTGATCGGCGGCGAGCTGGGCCAGAGCCGCCTGGGCCTGCCCAATGCGCTCACCGGCGTCTTCCAGGGCCTGCTGCTGGTGCTGCTGCTGGCCTGCGACACGCTGATCACCCAGCGGGTCCGGTGGGTCGGGCTGCGCACCGGAAGGACGACAGGGTCATGAACGAGTTCGCCTTGCTGCTGGCGGCCACGCTGGCCTCGGGCACCCCGCTGGCCATCGCCGGCCTGGGGCTGCTGCTCAATGAACGCGCGGGCGTGCTCAACCTGGGTGCCGAGGGGATGATGCTGGTGGCGGCCATCGCCGGCTTCGCCACAGCCTTCCTCACCGGCAACGACTGGATCGCGTTCGCGGCCGGCGCGGCGGCTGGTGCGCTGATGGCCGCGGGCTTCGGCGTGCTGGTGATCTGGCTCAACACCAACCAGTACGCCACGGGTCTGGCGCTGAGCCTCTTCGGCGGCGGTTTCTCGGCCTTCGTCGGGGCGGCCTGGTCGGGCAAGAAGCTCGACGAGCGGACCAGCCACGCGATTCCCTACCTGTCGGACATCCCCTTCATCGGCCCGGCCTTCTTCAAGCAGCACCCGATGGTCTACCTGGCCATCGCCTTCACCGTGGCCATGGTGTGGTTCCTCTACCGCAGCCGTGCCGGGCTGGTGCTGCGCGCCATCGGCGAGAGCCCGGAGTCGGCCCACTCGCTGGGCTACAAGGTGCGCTGGATCCGTCTGGCGGCGGTGGCCGGCGGCGGGGCGCTGTGCGGCGTGGCGGGCGCTTTCCTGTCGGTCGTCTATTCGCCGATGTGGGTGGAGGGGCTGGTGGCCGGCCGCGGCTGGATCGCGCTGGCGCTGACCGCCTTCGCCACCTGGCGTCCGGCACGGGTGTTGCTTGGTGCCTACCTGTTCGGCGGCGTGACGATGCTGCAGTTCCAGCTGCAGGGCGAAGGGGTGGAGATCGCCAGCCAGCTGCTGGCGATGCTGCCCTACCTGGCCACCATCGTCGTGCTGGCCCTGATCAGCCGCAACCCGACCTGGATCCGGGTGAACATGCCCGCTTCGCTTGGCAAGCCATTCCATCCCGGGGCCTAGGGGCGATGCAGCCGGCGCTTGTCACGAATCCATAATCCGCCGTTGACCGCGCCGCACGCGCCGCCCCCGTCACCGGTTCCTTCCCTGCGGGCGCTCCATGCGCCCGGTCCTTCCCGCCGCAGTTTTCATCCACGAACCTCCCACAGGAGACCCGTTTCATGATGCATGTGTCCAAACGCCAGCTGTTCCGCCTGGCCGGTGCCGCCTCGGTGGCCGCCACCGCCTTCCTGGTGGGCTGCGGCAAGAAGGAAGAAGCGCCCGCGCCGGCGCCGCAGGCCGCGGCTTCCGCACCGGCGCCCAAGCCGGAGCCGCTCAAGGCCGCGTGGATCTACGTCGGCCCGGTGGGCGACGCTGGCTGGAGCTTCGCGCACGACCTCGGCCGCAAGGCGGTGGTCGAGAAGTTCGGCGACGCCGTGCAGACCACCTTCGTCGAGAAGGTGCCGGAGGGCGCCGACGCCGAGCGCGTCATCCGCGACCTTGCCAACCAGGGCAACAAGATCATCTTCGCCACCAGCTTCGGCTTCATGGAAGCGATGCTGAAGGTGGCCGGCGAGTTCCCGGACGTGCGCTTCGAGCACGCCACCGGCTACAAGACCGCGCCGAACATGCGCATCTATGACGCGTCCTTCTACCAGGACACGTACATGGCCGGCGTCATCGCGGGCAAGATGACCAAGACCAACACCCTGGGCTTCGTGGGTTCCTTCCCCATTCCCGAGGTGCTGCGCAACATCAACTCCTTCACCCTGGGCGCCCAGTCGGTGAACCCGAAGATCAAGACCAAGGTCATCTGGGTGAACACCTGGTTCGACCCGCCGAAGGAATCCGACGCCGCGCAGAGCCTGATCAACCAGGGCGCCGACGTGCTGCTGCAGAACACCGACTCCACCGCGGTGCTGCAGACGGCCGAGAAGAACGGCAAGTACGCCTTCGGCTGGGACAGCGACATGTCCGCCTTCGCGCCCAAGGCCCACCTGGCCAGCGCCGTCGTCAACTGGGCGCCGTACTACATCAAGGCCATCCAGGAAGTGAAGGACGGCACCTGGGCCACCACGCGCACCGTCTGGGGCGTCAAGGAAGGCCTGAACGACCTGATCAAGATCGCCGACGTCGTGCCTGAGGATGCGAAGAAGCGGGTCGACGAGATCAAGGCCGGCCTGAAGGACGGCAGCTTCGAGCCCTTCACCGGCCCGATCGTCGACAACACCGGCAAGGAGCGCCTGGCCAAGGACATGAAGGCCGACCGCGAGTGGAAGGACAAGGTCGACTTCTTCGTCAAGGGCGTCGAAGGCAAGGTTCCCGCCGGCAAGTGAGCTTGAGCCTGAGCCCAGCGCCCGTGGACGGCCGTCCGGCGTCCGCGCCCGCCGCCGCACCGGTCATCGCCGGAGAAGACCTCTGGTGGTGGCCGGTGGCGCTGGAGGGCGAGGCCTCGGCCGCGCCGCTGGCCCTGCGGCTGCTGGGCGAGGCACTGGTGCTGTGGCGCGATGCCACCGGGCAGCCAGTGCTGCAGCAGGACCGCTGCCCCCACCGGGGCGCACGGCTGTCGATGGGCCGGGTCTGCCAGGGGCAGTTGCAGTGCCCCTACCACGGCTGGCGCTTCGACGCGGCGGGTCGCTGCGTTTCGGTGCCTGCCCTTCCTGATTTCGTTCCGCCCGCCTCGTCCTCGGTGCGAACCTGGCCCCTGCGCTCGGCGCACGGGCTGCTCTGGACGACTTCCGGCGATGCCGCACAGGCCCGCCTGCCCGACCTGGCGGCCAGCCTGCCGGGCCGACGCCTGGTCTTCGGGCCTTTCGATGTGGCGACCAGCGCGGCACGCGCGGTGGAGAACTTCCTGGACACCGCCCACTTCGCCACCGTCCACGAGGGCTGGCTGGGCGAAGCCAGCCACCCCGAAGTGCCCCACCACGAGGTTCAGGCCACGGCCGACGGCCGACCGGTGGTCGAGGGCTACAGGGCCTGGCAGCCCCGCGCCAGCGCCAGTGCCGAGGGTGGTGCGTGGGTACGCTACCGCTATGAGGTGCTGAGCCCCTTCAGCGCGCTGCTGACCAAGCAGCCGGAGGCGCCGCCCACGGGGCAGGCACCGCAAGGCCCGCAGGACAGCTACACCATCTGGGCCTGCCCGCAGGACGACGAGCACTGCCGACTGTGGTTCGCCCAATACACCAGCGACACCGTCAGCACCGACGATGAACTGGAGCGTTTCCAGACGGCCATCTTCGCGCAGGACCAGCCGGTGCTGGAAAGCCAGCGTCCCCGGCGCCTGCCCATCAGCGCAGCCGCCCCGCGCGAACAGTCCACCGCCGCGGACCGCCTGAGCGCGGCCTATCGGCGCTACCTGCGCCAGCAGGGCGTGGTGACGGGCGTGTGCTGATGAGCGTGTGCTGGGCGCCCCTGCGGGCGCTCGTGCTGCACCGACGCTTCAACGAACGCCGAACACGGCCACGCCCGCCGTTCGGGTGGCGTCCACCGCAGCGACCAGCAACTGGCTGCGTCCGCCGGCAATGGGGTAGTTGAAGGCAGCGCCGGTGGCCGTCTGGCCGGGCAGCGCGCACGGTGCCGGACCGAAGCGCATCGACACGTCGAAGGCGTTCTCGCCCGTCCGTGGCACCAGCGTCCCGGTGAACAGGCAGCCCAGCGAGCTGCGGCCAGTGAAGCTGCCGCTGGACTGCACCGTCAAGGCGACGCCTTCGTTCTGGAGCGAGGTGAGAGACCAGTTGCCGGCCAGCGAGGCGAGGTTGGCTGGAGCGTCCAGGTTGTAGGCGCTGCCTGCGATGGGCCCGCCGCTGAAGCCCACGGTGCCGGCGGCGAAGGCGACGCTGCCGTTGATCGTCCGGTTCAGCGGGTCGTAGCGGGCGACGGTGTTGCCGTTGAGCGCCGGGACCTGTCCGAAATCGCGGGTGTTGGCGGCAGTGAAGCGGCCTTCGGAGGCGCTGCCCTGACCCTGCAGGAAGCCGGTGACGCCGAAGACGCCGCCGAGGTCGCGGCCATACATCGCCCAGAAGTCTCCGTTGCCGAAGACCACCATCTGGAAGGCGGAGTTGCCCGGCGCCGCATTGGTGAGCGTGCCGCCGTACACGCCACGGGCCGAGGCCGTGATGGGCGGCGACTGCGAGGCGTCCGAGCCGCCGCCGCCGCAGGCCGCGAGCAGCAGCAGCGACAGGCCGGCCAAGGCCGGGGCGAGCAGGCGGGGCAGGGGGGCCAGGCGGTGGCCCGCCCAGGCAGCGGCGGTGCCTCCGGGCAGCCGGGTGAGGCGGGGGAAAGCGCAAAGCAGGGGACGAACGGTGTGCGGCATGGGGGCTCCTGAGCAGTCTTCGGGCGGGTGGATCCCGCCTCGCTCCGGCTCGCCACGAAGGGCGTCCGGTCCGCTCAATGTGCCCTTGGCCAGTCTCACCCGCTGAGCCTGTGCGGCCCCGAGGCGCGCCGCGCCCCCGAGACCCCCGGGATCGGGGGCGGGGGCGGCGGCGGGGGCCGGGCAGCTGCTGGTCAGTCGGCCACGACCTGCCGCACCGCCCGGTCCCATTCACCGATGCGGCGCTGCGCCTCGTCGCGGCTCATCCGGGGTTCGAAGCGGCGCTGCGCTTTCCACTGCGCCGACAGCTCGTCCAGGCCCTTCCAGACGCCGCAGGACAGACCGGCCAGGTAGGCCGCACCCAGCGCCGTGGTCTCGATGACCTCGGGCCGCACCACCGGCAGGCCCAGCAGGTCGGCCTGGAACTGCATCAGCAGGTCGTTGGCGCAGGCGCCACCGTCCACCCGCAGCTCCGACACCGGCGCGGCACCGGCCGTGGTGGCATCGCGCGACATGGCCTGCAGCAGCGCCGCGCTCTGGAAGGCGATGCTCTCCAGCGCCGCGCGGGCGATGTGGGCCACGCTGGTGCCGCGGGTCAGTCCCAGGATGGCGCCCCGCGCGTCGGCTTTCCAGTAGGGAGCGCCCAGGCCGGTGAAGGCCGGAACGAAGACCACGCCACCGGCATCGGGCACGCTGGAGGCGAGCGATTCGACCTGCGGGCTGTCGCTGATGGCGTGCAGCCCGTCGCGCAGCCAGCGCACCACCGCCCCGCCGATGAAGACGCTGCCCTCCAGCGCGAACTCGGGGCTGGGCCGCGGCTGCGCGGCGCTGGTGGTGATCAGGCCGTTGCGGCTCTCCAGGAAACGCTCGCCGGTGTGCATCAGCATGAAGCAGCCGGTGCCGTAGGTGTTCTTGGCCAGGCCTTCGCGGAAGCAGGCCTGGCCGAAGAGCGCACTCTGCTGGTCGCCGGCAATGCCGCCCACGGGCAGGGCCGCGCCCAGCCAGTGGGCGTCGATCTCGCCGAAGGCATGGCTGGACGGATGGACCTCGGGCAGCATCGAGCGGGGAATGCGCAGGTGGCCGAGCAGCTCGTCGTCCCAGTCGTTGCGGTGGCCGTCCAGCATCAGGGTGCGCGAGGCGTTGCTGACGTCGGTGGCGTGCACGCGCCCGCCGGTCAGCTTCCACAGCAGCCAGCTGTCCACCGTGCCGAAGGCGAGCTCGCCTCGCTCCGCGGCGGCCCGGGCGCCTTCGACATGGTCGAGGATCCACTGCAGCTTGGTGCCGGAGAAATACGCATCCAGGATCAGCCCGGTCTTGCGCCGGAAGGTGGCTTCCAGCCCCGCCTCCCGCAGGGCGGCACAGGCGGGCTCGGCCCGGCGGTCCTGCCAGACGATGGCGTTGTACAGCGGCTCGCCGGTGCGGCGGTTCCACACCACCGTCGTCTCGCGCTGGTTGGTGATGCCCACCGCGGCGATGTCGCGCGCGTGCAGGCCGGCCGTGGCGAGCACTTCGCGGGCGGTGGCCAGCTGCGTGTCCCACAGCACGCGAGGGTCGTGCTCAACCCAGCCGGGCTGTGGGTAGATCTGGTCGAACTCGCGCTGGGCCATCGCGACGATGCGGCCGGTCTCGTCGAAGACGATGCTGCGCGAACTGGAAGTGCCCTGGTCCAGGGCGAGGATGTGGCGGGTCATGTCGGTTCGTCCTGTGCGTCGGCGTTCGCGGCATCCGGCCCGCAGGTGACCAGGGCGACCCCGGCCTCGGCGAGCAGGCTGGGAAAGGGGGACGGCGGCGGGCGGTCGGTGAACAGCGTGTCCACCTGGTCCAGGCGGCCCACCTCGACCATCGCCGGCCGGTTGAACTTGCTGTGGTCGGCGGCCAGCCAGAGCTGGCGGGCCTGGGCGACGATGCTGCGGGCGACCTTCACCTCGCGGATGTCGAAGTCGCGCAGGCTGCCGTCGGTCTCGATGCCGGAGATGCCGATCAGCGCGATGTCCACCTTGAACTGCTGGAAGAAGTCCACCGTCATCTCGCCGACGATGCCACCGTCTCGGGCGCGCACCGAGCCTCCGGCGACCAGCACCTCGCACTCGGCATTGGCCGACAGGATGGTGGCCACGTTCAGGTTGTTGGTGATCACGCGCAGGCCCCGATGGCCGGTCAGTTCGTGGGCCACCGCCTCGATCGTGGTGCCGATGTTCAGGATCAGCGAACAGCCGTTGGGCACGGCGGCGGCGACCCGCCTCGCAATGGCCCGCTTGGCCGCCTCGTGCAGCTGCTGCCGCTGGCGGTAGGCGATGTTCTCGGTGGTCGAGCCGGGCAGGCGCACGCCGCCGTGGAAACGGATCAGCAGCCCCGCCTCGGTGAGCGAGCGCACGTCGCGCCGCACCGTCTGCAGCGTGACGCCGAAGCGCTCGGCCAGGGCCTCCACCGACGCGCTGCGCTGACGGCGCACCTCGTCGAGCAGCTCCAGCTGTCGGGGGGTCGGATTCATGGCTGCCGAATCTAGACGAAGCGATGTGGACCCCCATGAGGGTTGTCACGGATGAGAAACGAATCGCTGACGAACAGAATCATCATCAAAGCGAACAAGAACGAAATACCCGCCGCCCTGCCGCCCCGCTGCTCACCGTGTCCCAGACTGCTGCCCAGACCGAAAGCGCCATGCACGCCGCTGCCGCGCCCCGGACGTCCTGCGACGTGCTGGTGGTGGGCGGGGGCATCAATGGCGCGGGCATCGCCCGCGACCTTGCCGGGCGCGGGCTGAGCGTGGTGCTGTGCGAGCGCGACGACCTGGCCCAGCACACCTCCTCGTCCTCGACCAAGCTCATCCACGGGGGCCTGCGCTACCTGGAGCACTACGAGTTCTCGCTGGTGCGCAAGGCACTGGCCGAACGCGAGGTGCTGCTGCGAAGCGCGCCCCACATCATGTGGCCGCTGCGATTCGTGATGCCCCACGACCCGTCGATGCGGCCGGTGTGGATGATCCGGGCGGGTCTCTTCCTCTATGACCACCTGGCCCGCCGCGAGGTGCTGCCGGGCTCGCGCACCGTCGATCTTCGTTCCCACCCGGCTGGCGTGCCGCTCAAGCGTCATTTCCGCAAGGGCTTCGTCTACTCCGACGGCTGGGTGGACGACGCGCGCCTGGTGGTGCTCAATGCCATCGACGCCGCTGAACGCGGGGCCGAGGTGCTGCCACGCTGGTCCTGCTGCGACGCCCGCCGCGGCCCCGGGCACTGGGACGTCACCCTCGCGCATGCCGACGGGAGACGGCGCACGCTGAGCGCCCGTGCACTGGTCAACGCGGCCGGCCCGTGGGCCGCGTCCTTCCTGTCCGACCAGGCCCATGGTGGCGCGCGGCGCACGCTGCGCCTCATCAAGGGCAGCCACATCGTGGTGCGTCGACTCTTCGACCACGACCACGCCTACATCTTCCAGAACCCGGACAAGCGCATCATCTTCGCCATCCCCTACGAAGACGACTTCACCCTCATCGGCACCACCGACGTGGAGCACCACGGCCCGGTGGGCGAGGCCCGCATCGACGCCAGCGAGATCGCCTACCTGTGCGAGCAGTCCAGCCGCTATTTCGAACGGCCGCTCGAGCCTTCGGACGTGGTGTGGAGCTACAGCGGCGTGCGGCCTTTGCTGGACGATGAGTCGGGCGACCCTTCGGCCGTCACCCGCGACTACGCGCTCGAGCTCGACCGCAGCGCCGCGCCCCTGCTCAGCGTCTGGGGCGGCAAGATCACCACCTTCCGCAAGCTCGCCGAGGAAGCGGCCGACCAGATCGCCCGGGCGGTGAACGCCCCGCATGGCGCCTGGACGCATGAAGCGCACCTGCCGGGCGGCGACCTGAGCGAGTGGATCGGCGCGGCCCAGCGGCCCGACACCGACTTCGAGCGCTTCGTCCAGGCCGTGCTGCGGCGCCACCCCCGCCTGCAGCCGGCCCTGGCGCGCCGGCTGGCGCGTGCCTATGGTTCTCGCATCGGCCGGGTGCTCGGCGCGTCCGCGGACTTGGGCGAGGAAGTCGCGCCCGGCCTTTTCGAGGCGGAGCTGCGCTACCTGCACGACACCGAATGGGCGCACAGCGCGGACGACGTGCTGTGGCGCCGCACCAAGCTCGGCCTGCACCTGAGCGCGGCCGAGCGCGGGCAGGTTCAACGGTGGTGCGAGCAGCACTGGCAGGCTGCTTCCAGCGTGCCAGCGCCCCTGCAGGAAGGGCAGTCATGAAGCTCGAACTCGAACGCATCGAGCACCGGGTGGGGCCCGCGACCTGGCTGCATCCGCTGGACCTGGCGCTGGCACCGCGCACCGTCACCGTGTTGCTGGGGGCCACGCAGGCGGGCAAGACCACGCTGATGCGGGTGATGGCCGGGCTGGACGTGCCCACCAGCGGGCGGGTGCGGGTGGACGGCCGCGACGTCACCCGGGTTCCGGTGCGCGACCGTCAGGTCGCCATGGTCTATCAGCAGTTCATCAACTACCCGTCGATGACGGTGGCCGAAAACATCGCCTCGCCGCTGCGGCTGCGTGGCGGTCTGGACCGTTCGGCCATCGACACCCGGGTGCAGGCCCTGGCCCGCCGGCTGCACATCGAGCCCTTCCTGGCACGCCTGCCGGCCGAGCTGTCCGGAGGACAGCAGCAGCGCGTGGCGCTGGCCAGGGCGCTGGCCAAGGCCGCGCCGCTGATGCTGCTGGACGAGCCGCTGGCCAACCTCGACTACAAGCTGCGCGAGGAACTCCGAGAGGAGCTGGGCAGCCTGTTCGCCAGCGGCGAGTCCACGGTGGTCTACGCCACCACCGAACCCACCGAGGCGCTGCTGCTGGGCGGCTACACCGCGGTGCTCGACCAGGGCGAACTGCTGCAGTACGGCCCGACCGCCGACGTCTTCCACCGCCCGCGCTCGATCCGTGTGGCCCGTGCCTTCAGCGACCCGCCGATGAACCTGGTGGCCGGTCGCTGGCGCGAAGGGGCGCAGGGGCCTGGGGTGGAGCTTCCTGGAGGGGTGTCGCTGCCCATGCTTCAGTCCCCCCGGCCCGCCGCAGACCCTGCGGCGCCGGCCCTGGCCGACGGCGACGCGGTGACGCTGGGCATCCGAGCCAGCGCGCTTCGGCTGCAGGCCGCGCCGGGCGAGCTCAGCCTGTCCGGGCGGGTCGATCTTTCGGAGATCAGCGGCTCGGACAGCTTCGTTCACCTGCACACCGGCATCGGCGAGCTGGTGATGCAGCTGCCCGGCGTGCACGACTTCACCCTGGGGTCGCCGCTGCAGGTGCATCTGGCGAGCCACCGCGTGTTCGTGTTTGATTCCGAAGGCGCGCTGGCGCTGGCGCCCGACCGGCGTGCGGACACCGGGGAGGCCTGAAGACCATGGCCCGCATCGACCTCGACCTTGCCCATGCCTACCACCCCTCGCCGCAGCGCGACGAGGACTACGCGCTGCTGCCGCTGAAGATGCGCTTCGAGGACGGCGGCGCCTATGCGCTGCTCGGCCCTTCGGGTTGCGGCAAGACGACGCTGCTGAACATCGTGTCGGGCCTGGTCACGCCCTCGCACGGCGGGCTTCGCTTCGACGACCGCGAGGTGACCGCGCTCAGCCCGCAGCAGCGCAACATCGCGCAGGTGTTCCAGTTCCCCGTGGTCTACGACACCATGACCGTGGCCGACAACCTGGCCTTCCCGCTGCGCAACCGCGGCGTCAGCGCCGAGCGCATCCGCGAGCGGGTGGGGCGCATCGCCGAGATGCTCGAGCTCAGCGGCCAGCTCGACCGCCGCGCCCAGGGCCTGCCGGCCGATGCCAAGCAGAAGATCTCGCTGGGTCGCGGGCTGGTGCGCGAGGACGTGGCCGCGGTGCTCTTCGACGAGCCGCTTACCGTCATCGACCCGCACCTGAAGTGGCAACTGCGCCGCAAGCTCAAGCAGATCCACCAGGAACTCAAGCTCACGCTGATCTACGTCACCCACGACCAGGTCGAGGCGCTGACCTTCGCGCAGCAGGTGGTGGTGATGACCCGCGGCCGCTCGGTGCAGGTGGGCACCGCGAGCGAACTCTTCGAGCGGCCGCGGCACACCTTCGTGGGCCATTTCATCGGCTCGCCGGGCATGAACTTCCTTCCGGCCCGGGGGCTCGATGGGGCCATCGAGGTGGCTGGCCGCCGCCTGGCGGCACCAGTGCCGGCACTGGCATCGCTCGATGCCTTCAAGATCGGCATCCGGCCCGAGTACGTTCGCCTGGCAGCACCCTCCGACCCCACCGCCATCGAGGCGGTGGTCACCCAGGTTCAGGACCTGGGCACCTACGGGCTGCTGACCGCGCGGGTGGGCACTGGCGACGCTGCGACGCTGGTGCGCGCCCGCCTGAGTGCCGACCACGCGCTGCCCGCCGTGGGCACGCCGCTGGGCCTGTCCATCCTGGGGCGGCACACCTGCTACTACCGCGACGAGGAGCTGATCGAATGAGCGCGGTCAAGCCGGTCAACCAGAAGGCCTGGTGGCTCATCCTGCCGGTCATCGTGTGCGTGGCCTTCTCGGCCATCCTGCCGCTGATGACGGTGGTGAACTATTCGGTGCAGGACATCATCTCGCCCGATCGCCGCGTGTTCGTGGGCACCGAGTGGTTCGCCAAGGTGATGCGCGACGACGACCTGCACGCGGCGCTCGGCCGGCAGATCGTCTTCTCGCTGGCGGTGCTGGCCGTGCAGGTGCCGCTGGGCATCGCGCTGGCGCTGTCGATGCCGGCCAAGGGCTGGAAGGCCTCGGCGGTGCTGGTCGTGGTGGCGCTGTCGCTGCTCATTCCCTGGAACGTGGTGGGCACGATCTGGCAGATCTTCGCGCGGGCCGACATCGGCCTGCTGGGCGCGGCGCTGCAGAAGCTCGGCTTCGACTACAGCTACACCGGCAACGCCACGCATGCCTGGGTGACGGTGCTGGTGATGGACATCTGGCACTGGACGCCGCTGGTGGCACTGCTGTGCTACGCGGGCCTGCGCTCCATTCCCGATGCCTACTACCAGGCCGCGCGCATCGACGGGGCCAGCAAGTTCGCGGTGTTCCGCTACATCCAGCTGCCCAAGCTCAGGGGCGTGCTGATGATCGCGGTGCTGCTGCGCTTCATGGACAGCTTCATGATCTACACCGAGCCCTTCGTGCTCACCGGCGGCGGCCCGGGCAATGCCACCACCTTCCTGAGCCAGTACCTGACGCAGAAGGCGGTCGGCCAGTTCGACCTCGGCCCGGCCGCGGCCTTCTCGCTGATCTACTTCCTCATCATCCTGCTGCTGTGCTTCATCCTCTACAACTGGATGCAGCGGGTGGGCACGAACGATGCGGAAGGGGAGGCCCGCTGATGCGCAAGCGCCATCTCTTCCTCGTCGCCTATCTGGTGTTCGCGCTGCTGCCGATCTACTGGATGCTGAACATGTCCTTCCGCACCAATGCGGAGATCCTGTCCACCTTCTCGCTCTTCCCGCAGAACTTCACGCTGCGCAACTACGTCACCATCTTCACCGACCCGGCCTGGTACTCCGGCTACATCAACAGCCTCATCTACGTGGCCATCAACACGGTGATCTCGCTCACCGTGGCGCTGCCGGCGGCCTATGCCTTCTCGCGCTATCGCTTTCTCGGCGACAAGCACGTGTTCTTCTGGCTGCTGACCAACCGCATGACGCCGCCGGCGGTCTTCCTGCTGCCCTTCTTCCAGCTCTACACCACGGTCGGACTGATGGACACGCACCTGGCCGTGGCACTGGCCCACCTGGTGTTCAGCGTGCCGCTGGCGGTGTGGATCCTCGAGGGCTTCATGAGCGGCGTGCCGCGCGAGATCGACGAGACGGCCTACATCGATGGCTACTCCTTCCCGCGCTTCTTCCTCACCATCTTCCTGCCCCTGATCAAGTCCGGCGTGGGGGTGGCGGCCTTCTTCTGCTTCATGTTCAGCTGGGTGGAGCTGCTGCTGGCGCGCACGCTCACCAGCGTGAACGCCAAGCCCATCGTGGCCACGATGACGCGCACGGTGTCCGCCTCCGGCATGGACTGGGCGACGCTGGCCGCTGCCGGGGTGCTCACCATCGTGCCCGGCGCCATCGTCATCTGGTTCGTGCGCCACTACATCGCCAAGGGTTTCGCGATGGGCCGGGTCTGAGCCAGCGCCCGCCCTGCCGCCATTCAACGAGGAGACAGGTCCCATGTTCAGCTGGATGGTCTGGACGCTGCCGGTGGCGGTGTTCTTCACCTGCATCGTGCTTCTGCTCGTGGGCATGACGGTGTGGGAGCTGCGCTCGCCCACCACCTTGCGCCGCGGCTTCCTGCCCATGGCCACCACCCGGGGTGATCGGCTCTTCATCGGGCTGCTCAGCGCGGCCTATGTGAACCTGGCCTTCGTCGGTCTGTCCGGGCGTTTTGCCGAATGGTTGTCGCTGCAACGGGAGCCGAGCATCTGGTATGGCTTCGGCCTGTCGATGGCGCTGCTGCTGCTCGTCATGCGCAAGGGCTGAACGCTTCACGCCTGAACACGCGACCGCCACACGAGATACCCGAGACACCCAAGAGATCACCCGTTTCGATCCGGCCCTCCGCCTCCCCGGGGCCGCGGTTTCCTGCAAGTCGTCTGGGGGGAGGCACATCCGATTGAGGAGACATACCCATGAGAGTCCAGCACACCCTGCTGGCCCTGGCCGCCGCCCTGGCGGTCGCGGCCTGCGGCAAGAAGGAAGAGGCGCCCGCCGCCCCGGCGGCCCCGGTCGCCGCTGCCCCTGCAACCGCGGCGCCCGCCGGTGCGGATGCGGCCAAGCGGTGGATCGACAGCGAGTTCCAGCCGTCCACCCTCAGCAAGGACCAGCAGTCCGCCGAGCTGAAGTGGTTCGCCGAGGCCGCCGCCAAGCTCAAGGCCAAGGGCGTGACCGAGATCTCGGTCGTCTCCGAGACCATCACCACCCACGAGTACGAGTCGAAGACGCTCGCCAAGGCCTTCGAGGAGATCACCGGCATCAAGGTCAAGCACGACCTGATCCAGGAAGGTGACGTCGTCGAGAAGCTGCAGACCTCCATGCAGTCGGGCAAGTCCATCTACGACGGCTGGATCTCCGACTCCGACCTCATCGGCACCCACTACCGCTACGGCAAGATCCTGAGCCTGACCGACTACATGGCCGGTGCCGGTGCCG
>JAIYCR010000026.1 GCA_027487905.1 Rubrivivax sp.
AAGCGCACCTGGGACCGCCTGAGCGAGGCCGACCGCCGCTCGGTGCAGGAAGCCGCCAACGAGGCCACCGCGCTGCAGCGGCGCCTGTCGCAGGAGTCCGACGAGAAGCTCGTGGCCGACCTGAAGGCCAAGGGCGTGCGGGTGGATGTGGTCGAACAGGCTCCGTTCGAGCGGGCCACCTCGGCGGTGGACGACAAGTGGATGGCCAGCCCCATCGGGCCCTACGTGCGCAAGGTCATCGCCGCCGCGCGCGCCAAGTAAAGAGAACGGCACCGAGCCGGCGCGCCCCCCGGGCCCGCCGGCCGGTCAGGAGACCCCCATGCAAGTCCAAGCGAGCAGCGCCATCGAGCGCGGCATCGGCCTGCTCTGCAGGATCGTGCTGTGGCTGTCGACCGCCGCGATCTTCTTCATCCTCGTGGTCAACACGGTGCTGCGCTATGCCACCGGCTCGAGCCTGCAGTGGGCCAACGAGGTGCCCGAGCTGCTGTTTCCCTGGCTGGTGATGGCCGGCGTGCTGCTGGCCGCCCAGAGCAGCGCCCACATCGCCACGACCTTCCTGATGGAGGCGCTGCCGCAACGCTGGAAGCGCTGGCTGGCCACGGCCAGCTGGGGCGTGGTGGCCGCGCTGTACGGCACGCTGACGGTGGCCACCTGGCGGCTGCTGCCCATCGTGCACGACGAGAAGTCGCCCATCCTGGGTGTGCCCGGTTCGGTCACCTACGGCTGCGTGATGGGCGGCATGGCGCTGCTGGCCGTGATGGCGGTGCGCTCGGCGGCTGCGGTCTGGAAGCAACCCGAGCAGCCACCTGCGGCCAGCGACGAGCCGCGCGTTCCAGTCGCTCACTGGTAAGCCCCTTCGCCCAACCCGGGAGCCCGCCATGAGCGTCCTCATCCTCTTCGTCTTCATGCTGGCCGCGGTGGCGGCCATGCCCATCGCCCATGCGCTGCTGGTGGCCGCCATGGCCGCCGCGGCGACCTCCGAGCGCGTGCCGGTCGATCTGCTGGTGCAGCAGATGGTGGCCCAGGTGCAGAGCTTTCCGCTGATCGCCATTCCCTTCTTCATGCTCACCGGCACGCTGATGATGGGCGGGCGGCTGGGCGAGGCCCTGGTGGGCGTGCTGTCCGCGCTCATCGGCCGATTCCACGGTGGGCCGGCCCAGGTGGGCGTGCTGTCGTCCACCCTCTTCGGCGGCGTGTCCGGCTCGGCGGTGGCCGATGCCTCGGCCATCGGCTCGCTGCTCATCCCGTGGCACAAGCGGCTGGGCTATCCGCCGGCCTTCTCGGCGGCCACCCTGGCGGCCGCGGCCACCATCGACATCCTCATCCCGCCGTCCATTCCGATGATCCTCTTCGCGCTCACCTCGGGCGCGTCGATCGCAGCACTCTTCGTGGCCGGCGTCCTGCCGGGCCTGCTGATGTGCGGCGGCTTCATGTTCGTGTGCTGGTGGGTGGGCCGGCGCCGCAACTTCCCGCGGGACACCTCGCCCTTCGACCGCAAGGCCTTCCTCCGCCACCTCGCCTATGCGTCGCCGGCGGTGGTGCTGCCGGTGCTCATCATCATCTTCCTGCGCTTCGGCATGGCCACGCCCACCGAGGTGGCGGTGCTGTCCACGCTCTATGCCGGCCTGATCTCGGCGGTGATCTACCGGGACCTCGGCTGGAAACGCCTGGGCGACGCGGTGATCCACGCGGGCCTGGCCACCGGCGTGGTGCTGCTGGTGATCATGGCGTCGGCCGCCATCGGCTGGCTGCTCACCTTCGACCAGATGCCGCAGGGCATCACCGCCTGGGTGCAGGAAAACGTGCACATGAAGTGGGTGGTCATCCTGCTCATGAACCTCCTGATGCTGTTCCTGGGCATGTTCATCGACCTGCCGGCCGCCGTGCTGCTGCTCACCCCGGTGTTCGTACCGCTGGCACAGAGCATCGGCATGGACATGACGCAGCTGGGAATCATGATGGTGGTGAACCTGGCCATCGGGCTGTACACACCGCCGGTGGGCACCACCCTGTTCATCACCAGCGCGCTGGCCAAGGTCAAGATCGGCCAGACGGTGCGCGAGCTGGGGCCCTTCTATCTCGTCGCGTTCGTGGTGCTGGGCCTGGTGTCCTATGTGCCCGCGAGCATCCTGAAATGAACCCCACAGGAAACCTGTCATGAACCCCGCACTTCCCGCACTCGCCCAGGCCGCATGGCGCATCCGGCGCCTGGCCGTGCGCATGGGCGAGATCCAGGGCCAGGGCTACATCGGCCAGGCGCTGGGCTGGGCCGACGTGCTGGCCGTGGCCTACCGCCACGCGATGAAGCTCAAGCCCGAGGACCCGCAGTGGGAGGGCCGCGACCGCTTCCTGCTGTCCCACGGGCACTACGCCATCGCCCACTACGCCGCGCTGATCGAGGCCGGTGTGCTGCAGGAATCCGAGCTCGACACCTATGGCAGCGACGACAGCCGCCTGCCGATGTCGGGCATGGCCACCTACACGCCGGGCATGGAGATCTCCGGTGGCTCGCTGGGCCAGGGCCTGGCCATCGGCGTGGGCATCGCGCTCGGCCTGCGGCACAAGGGCAACCCGGCCTTCGTCTACAACTCGATGTCCGATGGCGAGCTCGACGAGGGCTCGACCTGGGAGGCCGCGATGGGCGCCGCTCACCACCGGCTGGACAAGCTGATCTGCCTGGTGGACATCAACAACCAGCAGGCCGATGGCCCTTCGGGCAAGGTGATGGGCTTCGAGCCGCTGGCCGACAAGTGGGCCGCCTTCGGCTGGCACGTCCAGCGGGTGGACGGCAACGACCTCGCCGCGGTGCTCGACGCCTTCGACCGTGCGCGTTCGCTCACCGAGCCGCAGCCGCGCGTCATCCTCTTCGACACCCGCATGGGCAAGGGCGTGGATTTCCTGGAAGCGCGCGAGAAGAACCACTTCATCCGCGTCGATCCGCCGGAATGGCAGCAGGCGCTGGAGGTGCTGGAGCGCACCCGGCCCACCCTCGAAACCGGAGTTCCGGCATGAACAGCCTCACCGCAGACAAGCCCGCCGCCGCCAAGCCGCGGCTCACCACCTCGGCCATGATCGCCTCCATTGCGAGCGAGGGCCAGCGAGTCAAGGCCGCGCCCTTCGGCAAGGCCCTGGTGGACTACGCCGCCACGCATCCGGAAGTGGTGGGCCTGACCGCCGACCTCGCCAAATACACCGACCTGCACCTCTTCGCCCAGGCCTATCCCGAGCGCTTCCACCAGATGGGCATGGCCGAGCAGCTGCTGATGGCCGCCGCCGGCGGCATGGCCAAGGAAGGCCTGGTGCCGTTCGCCACCACCTACGCGGTGTTCGGCACCCGGCGCGCCTACGACTTCATCCACCAGGTCATCGCCGAGGAGAAGCTCAATGTGAAGATCTGCTGCGCCCTGCCCGGCCTGACCACCGGCTACGGGCCCAGCCACCAGGCCACCGACGACCTGGCCATGATGCGCGCGGTGCCCGGCCTGACCATCGTGGACCCGTGCGATGCGCTCGACCTGGAACAGGCGGTGCCGCAGATCGCCGCCCATCCGGGCCCGGTCTACCTGCGGCTGCTGCGCGGCAACGTGCCGCTGGTGCTCGACGAGATCGAGGGCTACCGCTTCGAGCTCGGCCGCGCCAAGCTGCTGCGCGAAGGCGCGGACGTGCTGGTCATCGCAAGCGGCATCCTGACCATGCGGGCCCTCGAGGTGGCGCGCGACCTGGCGAAGGACAACATCGGCGTGGCCGTGCTGCACTGCCCCACCATCAAGCCGCTGGACGAAGCGGCCATTGTCGAGGCCGTGCGCTACCGCCACCGCCTGGTGGTGGTGGCCGAGAACCACTCGGTGGTGGGCGGCCTGGGCGAAGCCGTGGCCTCCACGCTGCTGCGCCACCGGGTTCAACCCGCGGGCTTCGAGCTGGCCGGCCTGCCCGACGCCTTCCTCGATGCCGGCGCGCTGCCCACGCTGCACGACCGCTACGGCATCAGCCGCGAGGTGCTGGGCCAGCGCATCCGGGGCTGGCTCGGGTGAGCGCCACGCCGGTTCCTGCCTCGCGGCTGGCCGATGCCATCCGCTTCCTCGCCATCGACGCCATTGTGCGCGCCGGCGAGGGCCACCAGGGCGTGCCGCTGGGCATGGCGGAGATCGCCACCGCCCTCTACACCCGGCACCTGAAGTTCGACGCGTCCGACCCGCAATGGCCAGACCGTGACCGCGTGGTGCTGTCCAACGGCCACGGCTCGATGCTGCTGTATGCGCTGCTGCACCTGAGCGGCCACGAGCGCATGGGCATCGAGCAGATCCGCAGCTTCCGCGAGTTCGGCTCGCGCTGCGAAGGCCACCCCGAGCGCGACCCGGCCAGCGGCATCGAGGTCACCACCGGCCCGCTCGGGCAGGGCATCGCCAACGCCTTCGGCATGGCGGTGGCCGAGGCCCACCTGCGCGCTCGCTTCGGACCGCAGCTCGTCGATCACCACACCTACGCCTTCGTCGGCGACGGCTGCCTGCAGGAGGGCATCGGCCAGGAGATGGTGTCGCTGGCCGGCCACCTGGGCCTGGGCAGGCTGATCCTGCTGTGGGACGACAATCGCATCACCGACGACGGCGCGACGGACCTGTCCATCAGCGAGGACGTCGCTGAGCGCTTCCGGGTGGCGAACTGGCATGTCGTCGAGGTCGACGGGCATGACCTCGAAGCGGTGTCCGAGGCCATCGGCGCCGCCCGGGCCGACCCGCGCCCCTCGCTGGTGGCCTGCCGCACCGTCATCGCCCGCGGGCTCGCCCGGCTGCAGGGACAGCGCGGCGGGCACAGTGCCCGGCTCTTTCCCGCCGACGCCGACGCCGCCCGCCGGGACCTGAACTGGCCCTGGCCGCCCTTCGAGCTGCCAGCCGAGATCCTCGAGCCCTGGCGCGAAGCCGGGCGGCGGCATGCGCCGACCCGACAGGCCTGGGCGCAGCGGCTGGACGAGCGGCCTGCGGGCGAACGCGAGGCCTTCGAGCGCATCCTGTCCGGCCGCCTGCCCGCCGAAGTGCACACCGTTCTGCAGCGCTACAAGCGCGAGGCGATCGGCCGCGAACCGCTGCCCAGTGCGATGTTCATCTCCGCCGAGATCAACGAGGCGCTCGACGCGGTGCTGCCCGAGCGCATGGTCGGCTGCGCCGACCTGGAAGCACCCACCGGCCACAAGCGGCAGCTCGCCGCCTTCACCGCCCGGCACCCCGCCGGCGCCTATGTGCACTGCGGCGTACGCGAGCACCTGATGGGCGCGATGGCGGTGGGCATGGCCGCGCACGGCGGCGTGCTGCCGCTGGCCGTCACCTACCTGGCCTTCTCCGACTATGAGCGCCCGGCGATGCGCATGGCCGCGCTGATGGGGCTGCCGGTGATGTTCGTGTTCAGCCACGACTCCATCGGCATCGGTCGCAACGGCCCGACCCACCAGCCGGTGGAAATCCTCGCCGCGCTGCGGGCCATGCCCAACATGCAGGTGCTGCGCCCCGCCGATGCGGTCGAAGCGGCCGAGTGCTGGGAGCTGGCGCTGGGGCGGCGCAGCGGGCCCTCGAGCCTGGTCTTCGCCCGCCAGGCGCTGCCGGCGGTGCGCCTGGAGCACCGGGAGGAGAACCTGTCCCGGCGCGGTGCCTATGTGCTGCACGAAGCCGAGGGCAAGCCCCGCCAGGTGACGCTGCTGGCCACGGGCTCGGAAGTCGCGCTGGCGGTGCAGGCGCGCGCGGAACTGCAGGCCGAGGGCATTGCCACCGCGGTGGTCTCCATGCCCAGCTGGGAACGCTTCGCCGAGCAGGACACCGCCTGGCAGCAGCAGGTGCTGGGCCCCGGCACGGTGCGGGTGGGCTGCGAGGCGGCCGTGCGCTTCGGCTGGGACCGCTGGCTGGGCGAGCGCGGCGCCTTCGTGGGCATGCCCGGCTTCGGCGCTTCAGGGCCGGCCGATGTGCTCTACCGGCATTTCGGCATCACCGCGCAGGCCATCGCGGCCGAGGCGCGCCGGCTGTTGGCGGCGCAGGGCGCCCCCCGCGAACGGGCCCCCTAGAAACAAGGAGGACGCTGGCCGAACGCCACGCAGTTCCTTGATTTCATCCGTAACACGGCCCTAAGCTGCGCCCGCCGATTCCGCTGGCCCGCTGGGGCCGGCCCTCGATGGCCCGCGCGCCGCGCGGCGGACACCGCCATGGAATCGGAGCCTGCAACCCGCCCGAACCGAACGGACCCTCCATGTCGAATGCCCGCACCGAAGCCACCTGGGTGGCGCGAACGCCACTGCCCGCCCCCGCCGACCGCCGGGGCCCTGCATCGGGCACCTGGGCCGCCGCGGCGCAGCGCCTGGGCCGACACCTGTGGAGCCGCCTGCGCGGCCGTCAACCCAACCCGCTGGTGTTCAAGGTGGACTTCGGCGACTTCACCAAGCCCCGTCCGATCAGCGCCGACTTCGGCTACGACCGCGGAACGCCGGTGGACCGGCACTACATCGAGCGTTTTCTGTCCGCCCGCGCCTCGGACATCCACGGCCGCGTGCTCGAAGTGGGCGACGCCAGTTATTCACGGCAGTTCGGCGGCTCGCGCATCACCCACCAGGACGTGCTCCATGTCAGCGCGGACAACCCGGCCGCCACCATCGTGGGCAACCTGGCCGATGTCGACCTGCTGCCCGAAGCGGCCTTCGACTGCCTGGTGCTCACCCAGACGCTGCACCTGGTGTTCGACATGCCTGCCGCCGTCCGTTCCATGCACCGGGCGCTCAAACCCGGCGGCGTGGCGCTGGTCACCGTGCCCGGCCTGTCCCCCATCGACCGCGGCGAATGGCGCCACACCTGGTACTGGTTCCTCACCCGCTATTCGGCGGCGCGGCTCTTCGGCGAGGTGTTCGGCCCTGCCAACGTGGACGTGAACGTCCACGGCAACGCCCATGTGGCAACCGCCTTCCTCCAAGGCGTGGCCCTGGAGGAACTGGACCCGGCCCTGCTCGATCCGGTGGACGACACGCTGCCCATCCTGGTGACGGTGGTGGCGCGCAAGGCTTCCGAGGCCTGAGGGCCTCGGAAGCCCGGCCGGGCCGTGGCACATTCGACAGGAACCCGGCCCGCGGGGCCGAGTACCGCTGAATGCCTGCCATGACCCGACCCCTTGATCCTTCCGCCACCACGACCGCCACCCGGCGGGCCCCGCTCCTGACCTTGCTCCTGCCGCTGCTGCTGGCAGGCTGCGCCAGCCCTGCCGTGGCCCCATCGGACGGCGCGCCGGATCGACTCACCCGCTTGAAGGCCGACCCACCGGGGCTGGTCATCTTCCGCGGCTGGGGTGCGCCGGCCGGCGAAAGCCCACCGACTGCGGCAGCGCCGGCCCCGGCCCCGGCCCCGGCCGCAAGCGCTGCCGCTGCCGCTGCCTCAGCCCCAGGCGCGCCCCGCCCGCCCGGCCTTGCCGCCTCCCCTGCCGCTGCCGCTGCAGCCCCGTCCGCGCCGCGGCTGCCCGAGCTGTGGCGCCGCCTGCCCCCGCCCACCGGCCAGAACGTGCAGCAGATGAAGCAGTTGAACGATGCCAAGGGCATCGAAGTGCCCACGGCCGCGAGCCGAGCGTCCGAAGCCAGTCGTTGATGCTCAGCCGCGCGGCAGCTCCACGCTGAACACGGTGGCCGCTGCGTCCGAACGGACCGCGATCCGGCCGCAGTGGGCGAGCACGATCTCCTCGGTGATGTAAAGACCCAGGCCCAGGCTGGGGTCGCCCTCGGCGGAGGTCCGGAAGGCCGCGTCGCCGCGCCTGAGCGGCTGGAAGAGTTCTTCGATGAGCGGCGCTTCGATCGGCGGGCCCTGGTTCTCCACCGAGAAGCGCACGAGGTCGCCGGTGCCATCGAGCCTCACCCGCACCGGTGACTGCCGATCACCGTACTTCAGCGCGTTGCTCACCAGATTGCCCAGCAGCTGGTGAAGCCGGTTGCGGTCCCAGCGGCCGTGCACCTCGCCTTCGACCTGCAGCTCCACGTTTCGACCGGCGAAGGCCGCGCGCTGGATGTCCAGTTCGTCTCGGAAGAGCCCGGCCAGGTCCAGCGGCTCGGACCGGATGCTCAGCCCCACGCCCAGTTCGGCCCGGCTGAAGTCGACCAGGTCGTTGACCAGCGCCTCGATGCGGGCGGCACCTCGGGCCAGCCGCGCCGCCGCGGTGGACACCGCCTCGCCCGCGTCCAGCCGCTCCAGGCAGGCGGCCGTCATGACGATCACCTCGAGCGGGTTGCGCATGTCGTGGCCCAGCATGCCCAGCATCAGGTTTCGGCCTCGCTCGACCGCCCGGCTGAACACGCAGACCGATTCGGCCAGCGCCTGGTCGATGGCCTCGTTGAAGCGGATCACGTCCTGCAGGTCCTGCGGCCCGGGCGTTCCCTGGGCCAGCCACAGGCGCAGCACCGTGGCCCTCAGCGCGCGGTACTCGGCAGCGATCTGGTTGACGTCGAAGCCGTCGCGGGCTCGGAAGCTGGCGTGCTCCTGCGCGGCGGTGGGCGCAGCGCCCGCCACCTCGGCCACCAGGCCCCGGGACTTGCGGTGCTGCAGTTCCCCCGACTGGGGCTGGTCGAGATCGAGCACGATGGCCTCGAGCATGGCCTTGGCATGGTCCCGCAGCGCCGCGCTGTCCAGGCCCGCAGCCGCCGGCAGCAGCGTGGCAGCGAAGTCCTCCCAGTCGACCAGGATGGATTCCAGGTTCGCGGAGATGAATCGGCCGAGCCGCATGGTGTCACCTGATCTTGTGGAGGGTGAGGGCCTGAGGTTATCGGAATTGGCGACGCCCTCGGGCGGATCGGCCCGCCCGCCAACAACTCAGCGGCAGGAGCGGTTCAGCTCGCGCAGATCCCACGAGAAGGACCCACCACCCGGTCGCAGGCACTCGCCGTCCTCGGTGGGACGGCCGGCCAGCACCTCGCGGCATTCGGCGCTGGTGAAAAGCCGGATTCGCCCGTCGGCGCTGGGGCGGCCCAGGCATCCAGGAGGCGAGACCTCGCCGGGGGGCCAGGTCGGTGAAGCAGGTGCAGCCGTGCCCTGCGCTGCGCGGTGGGCCGCGCGGCGCGCCTCGAAGGACGCCGCATCCCACCGGCCCCAGGCCAGGGCGCCGCCGACGGCCAGGGCAGTCGCCATGAGGGCCAGCCGCCAGCGCCAGGCCGCCGACGAGACGAAGTGATCGACGACGATGCCCAGCCCCCAGCCAGCCAGCGCCGCCAGGCCCATCAACACCTGCACCGCCAGCACCTCCAGCCCATCGCCGGCGATGACCCGGGTGGCCATGCCATGGCCGGCAAGGCTCGCCCCCGCATAGGCCGCCCAGGACAGGCGCAAGGCCGACGGCCGCTCGGGACGGTGGCGGCTTGCCGCCACCAGCAGCGGCGAGGCGAAGAGCAGGCACAGCCCGATCAGGAACAGGGCGGACAGCGCGATGCCCACGGGCCCGAAGGAGGGGTCGGGCTGGATCCACGGCCGCCACCACGGATGGCCCAGATCGACCACCGAGGCCAGCGGCTGGGCCAGGAGCACCCAGGCGATGGACAGAGCGACGGGGCTCGACAGCCGCGAGTGAATCATCTTCTGAGGATGGTGCCATGTCGTTGTCCGGACAGACGATGCACGCCCGGGCCTGCGAAGCGGCTTCATGTGCGTGTGGCGTAAATTGGACGGGTCGGGCACCGACGGACGGACCCACCAACCCAAGAAGGCAGCGCATGGCCGCAGCAAAGGGGGGCGCCCAGCCCACCCGCTACTCGATCTCGGCGGAGGCGACGCAGCGCGAGCTGCGCCTGTGCGGCTTCGCGCTGCTGAACCACTACCTGGCGATGCACCAGGTGATCGCCGAGCATGTGGGCCTGCAGCCGCTGGAAGTGCTGATCCTGATCGCCACGACCACCGGCAACGTGCAGCGTGCCCTGAGAGGCGAAGCGCCGCCGCAGGCGCTGCGCGGAAGCAAGGCGCTGCCGCCGGACATGGCGGTGCCGATTTCGCGAAGGGCCATCGCCCGCATCACCGGCCTGCCCACCGAGACCGTGCGGCGGCATGTGCAGGGCATGGTGCGCGACGGCATCCTGGTGTCCACGCGCAAGGGCGTGCCGGCGCCCACCCGGCTCAATGAGCCCTGGGCCCACGCGGCCACCCTGCGACTCATCGAATCGCACGTGGCCTGCACCGAGAAGCTGCTGGCCCTCCAGGCCATCTCCCCGGAAACGTCGACCGCCGCGAACCGGGTGCGGGCCTGAGGGCCGACCGCGTTCGTCCATCGCCGGATCGACCCGATCCGGGTCACTTGAGCGGGCTGCCCGTCACCTTGCGGGTCTAAGCTCGCGCCGCCGCCTGCAGACAGGAACGCCGGGTTCACCCGCCGGAACTGGCCCAAACCGCTGGCGCTGCGACGACCGCACCCGATCCGGGCGTTGCCGCAGCCGCCATCCAAAGGCGCGAGTCCCTCTGCGCCCTGCGCAGGCTCGACTGAGGTCTGTCCATGTTTCGAAGCGTCTTGCCGACCGCACTTCCCGAAACCATCGCCCTGAGGCCGGCGCCTGCCGCCGCCCGGGCCCGCCCATGACGGCCCGCTCCCTGCGCGGCCGCGGCCCCCTTCCGGCGGGCGCTCCGCCCACCGCCACGCCCCATTCCCCGACCGCCGCACTGCCTCCGGCAGACCGCGCGCGGCTTCGCCACGACGCCGCAGCGACGGCATTTCCAGGAGCACACATCCCATGACCCGCTCGCTCGCCCGGTCCTGCACCACCCTCGCCCTGCTGGCCGCCAGTGGGGCCGTCCTGGCCCAGCCCGCCGACCGCATCTGGTCCGGCGGCACCATCCTCACCATGACCGACAAGGGCATGCGCGCCCAGGCCCTCGCCGAGCGCGGCGGCAAGATCGTCGCGGTGGGCAGCAAGGCCCAGGTGATGAAGTTCAAGGGTGCGAACACCCAGGTCATCGACCTGCAGGGCCGCACGATGCTGCCCGGCTTCGTCGACCCGCACGGGCACATCGTGGTCGGCGGCATGCAGGGCCTGTCGGCCAACCTGCTGGCGCCGCCCGATGGCAAGGTCACCGACATCCCCTCGCTGCTGCAGACGGTGCGCGACTGGGTCGAGGCGAACAAGGAAGCGGTGCAGAAGACCCGCCTGATCATCGGCTTCGGCTACGACCCGGCCACGCTGAAGGAGCAGCGCCACCCCACGCGCGACGAGGTGGACACCATCTCCAAGGACATCCCGGTGATGCTGGTGCACCAGTCGGCGCACTTCGGTGCGGTCAACTCCAAGGCGCTGGAGATGGCCGGCTACACCGCCGCCACGCCCGACCCGGCCGGCGGCGTCATCCGCCGGCGTGCAGGTTCGCAGGAGCCTGACGGCGTGCTCGAGGAACTGGCGTTCGCAAGCCTCGCCTTCAAGCTGCTGCCGGCCATCGGCCCGAACGGCCTGCAGGTCTTCGCCCGCGAGGGGGTCAAGCTCTGGGCCAGCTTCGGCTACACCACTGCCGAAGAGGCCAAGGCCTTTCCTTCGGTGGTCAAGGCGCTGCGGGACGTGGCAGCCGAGGGGGGCTTCCCCATTGACGTGGTGGCCTATGGCGACATCCTCGCCGACCGCGACTTCATCAAGGCCAACAAGAGCGAGACCTACGTCAACCGTTTCCGGGTGGCCGGGGCGAAGCTCACCATCGACGGCTCGCCCCAGGGCTTCACCGCCTGGCGTGACCGGCCCTACTACAAGCCGGTGGGCGATTTCGCCCCGGGCTATTCCGGCTACGCCTCGGCCACCGCCGAGCAGGTGATGGGCGCGGTGCAGTGGGCGTCGGAGAACGGCATCCAGATCGTCAGCCATGCCAACGGCGAGCGTGCCTCTGACCTGCTGATCGCCGCCCACACCGCCGCGCAGGCCCGCTTCCCGAAGGCGAAGCAGCTGCGCCCGGTGCTGATCCACGGCCAGTTCATGCGCGAGGACCAGGTCGACGGCTACAAGCGCCTGGGCGTCATCCCGTCGCTCTTTCCCATGCACACCTTCTACTGGGGCGACTGGCACCTGGAACAGACCGTCGGCCCGGTGGACGGCGCCAACATCTCGCCGACCGGCTGGGTGCGCAAGCGCAACATGATCTTCACCAGCCACCACGACGCGCCGGTGGCCTTCCCCGATGCGATGCGGGTGCTCGATGCCACCGTCACCCGGCAAAGCCGCGGCAGCGGCCGCATCGTCGGCCCGCACCAGCGGGTGGACGTGATCACCGGGCTGAAGTCCATGACCATCTGGGCCGCCTATCAGAAGTTCGAGGAGAAGACCAAGGGCAGCCTGGAGGTGGGCAAGCTCGCCGACCTGGTGATCCTGTCGGCCGACCCGACGGCGGTGGACCCCACCAGGATCGACGAGATCAAGGTGAGCGAGACCATCAAGGAAGGCAACACCGTCTACCGGCGCGGCCCCCAGGAGGAACGCAAGGCGGCGCTGATGTCCAAGCCGGGCAGCGACGGCGTCAATGCCTTTGCCAACTTCCTGGCCACCCAGGCCAGCTACCGCGAGACCGGCCGCCGACCCGCCTTCGCGAGCTCGCCGCTGGCGGGGCGCCTGAACGCCGATGGGGCGCACGACAAGGCCTGCGTGCTGGCGACCATCGACGACCTGCTGTCGGCGATGCTGGCGCAGGCGCCCGCGCCGGCCGGCACGCCCGCCAATTGATGCCACGCCCCCGCGATGAGCCTTGAACCATTGGCCGGTCGTCGGCCTTGGGGCGGGTCGCGCCTCGCCTGTCTGCTCGGGGTTCTGATGACGGGCTGCGCTTCACCGACGGCCTTGGCCCCGCCGCCCGCCGACGGCGATCGCATCGTCGTCCAGGGCAGTGCGTCCTACCGGCAACGCATCGCCCTGCCCCCTCAGGCAGTGCTGAGGGTCCGGCTTCTGGCGCCTGTGGGTGCCGAGGGCCTGGCGCCGCCGCCCCTGGCTGAATCGACGCAGGCGCTGGCCGGGCGACAGGTGCCGCTGGACTTCAGCCTGTCGGCTCCGGTGCGCTCACTCGCCGAGCGCGGGCCGCCGCCCTGGGAGGCACGCCTGCAGGCTGAGGTGCTGGTGGACGGCAGCGCACGATTCGCCGCCCTTCAGCCGGTGGAGCTGACGCGTTCGGGCCTTGCAGCCCCCGTCCAGCTGATGCTGCGGGCGGTCGCCCCCGGCTCGGAACGACTGGGCGCGCCGGCCCGCCCCGAGCCACCGAAGAGCAGCCGCTGGCGGGGCGCCTGGCTGACCTTCGCCGACGCGTCCACCTTCACCGACTGCAGCACCGGACGCCGGTGGCCGGTGGCGCCAGAGGGCGATGCCGCCCGGGCGGAACGCAGCTACCTGCAGTCGCGCGCCGCGCCTGGCGAACCGCTGGTCGTCCAGCTGGACGGCCACCTCGCGGTGCGCGTGCCGATGGAAGGTGCGGCCCGTGAGCACCTGGTGGTCGACGCCTTCGTGGCCATCGATCCCGGCACCCGCTGCGAGCCACCCGCCAGCGGCACGGCCCGGGCGCCACTGCTGGACACCTACTGGAAGCTCGTCGAAGTGGCGGGGCAGGCCGTCGGCCCGCCGGCTGCGGGCCAGCGTGAGGCCCGGCTGACGCTGGCCAGCCAGGGCCAGCGCGCCTTCGGCCATTCGGGCTGCAACGCCTTCAGCGGCCGCTTCGAAGTCGATGGCGACCAGCTGCGCTTCGAACCCTCAGCCGGAACGCTGCGCGCCTGCGTGGGCCCCGCGATGGTCGTGGAGCGCGAGCTCTTCCAGGCGATGGCGCGCACCCGAAGCCACGGCATCGAGGGCGAGCAGCTGACCTTGCGGGACGGCAGCGAGGTGCTGGCCCGATTCGTGGCGGTGGCCTTGCGGTGACACTCGCAAGGTCGTGGCGCCACGACCTTGCCCGCTGCACCTGACCCCGACCGAACTTCACGGTGACGAACGAACCAATCGGCGATGCGCCGTTTCCGACCTACGCCGATCTGCCATCGTGGCTTCGCTACCGGGCGCTGCTTGCAGAACGCTTCGACCTGACGATCGAAACCGAACCCGAGGAGTTGAGCATCGACCTGCGAGGGCATCGCCTTCACGTCGACCGCTGGACAGCCGCCGCAGGCCAGGGAGACCCAGCGAAGGGTACGGTGGTTCTGGTGCACGGCGCCGGAGGACATGGCCGCATCCTGGCACCCCTGGGCGACTTCATCACGACGCTCGGCTGGGACGCTCTGGCGCCGGACCTGCCCGGCTATGGCCTGTCGCGGCCGGCCAGCGACTTCGACTGGGACTACGCCGAATGGCCGGCCGTCGTTGCCGAACTCGCCCGGGGCTGCACCGGCCCAGTGGTGCTGCTGGGCATGTCCGTCGGCGGCCCGACAGCGGTGCATGCCTCGCTGCAGGAACCGCAGGTGGCGGGGGTCATCGCCACCACCTTGCTCGACATGAGCGATGCGGCCAGCTTCCGGGCCGCTGCGCGGTGGCGGTGGTTGGCAGCGGCCTCACTGCTCGGGTTCGGGGTGATACCGGGGGTGGTGGACCGCATCAGCTTGCCCCTGCGCTGGGCAGCACCGATGCGCGCGATGACCACCGACGCCGCTCTGGGCCGTTTCTTTGCATCCGACCCGCTGCTCGGAGGGCTTCGGATCCCAGCCAAGCTCTATCGCACGATGCACCAGCATCGCCAGACCTCCCTTCGCATGCACTGCCCGCTGCTGGTGGTCCACCCCGGTACTGACAGTTGGACTCCCACGAATCTGAGCCGCCCGACCTTCGACCGCGTG
>JAIYCR010000029.1 GCA_027487905.1 Rubrivivax sp.
ACTCTCCACCACGAGGGCGATGCGATCGCGGTGGCGGGCGACGCTGTCGATGAGGATGTCTGCGAGCGTGTGGGCCATGGTGTCGGTTCCGGGTGGAGGGCGTGATCGCACTCTAGGAACCGGCGGGTGCCGGGTACAGTGTCCAGACGGTCAGTCGCTGTGCGAAACCGGCCACCCATGCCTCATCAGGTCGACATCCTCGCCGTCGAGGGCTGCTACATGTCCTGCGCGGCCGGGCTCGCCGACGTGCTGCAGGCGGCCAACGCCCACCTGCGGCAGCAGCAGGGGCCCAGCGGGCAGCCCTTCGCCTGGCGGTTCGTCTCCGCCAACGGTGGGGCGGTGGCGACCAGCAACGGCCTCACGATCGCGACCGAACCGCTGCGGGGCGTGCGCCGTGCCGACGTGATCTTCGTGCCGGCCATCCACTACCTGGGCTTCAAGCCCTTCGTCGGCTTCCTCGACGCGCAGGGCCCCATCTACGACTGGCTGCGCACCCAATGGGAGACGGGCGCCGTGATCGGCGCGAACTGCACCGGCACCTTCGTGCTCGCACAGAGCGGCCTGCTCGACGGCCGCACCGCCACCACCACCTGGTGGCTGGACCGGCAGTTCCGCTCGCGCTATCCGCGGGTCGACCTGCAGTACAAGTCGGTGCTGACCGAGGTCGACCGCCTGCTGTGCGCCGGCGCCACCGCCACCTATCTGCTGCAGGCGGTGAGGATCGTCGAACGCTTCATGGGCCCCGCGCTGGCCGCGGAGACCGCGCGCAGCATGCTGATCGACGTCAGCCAGACCGGCCACATCCCCTACCTGCCGCTGCTGGCCCAGACGCGCCACGGCGATTCGCTGGTGGAGCGCGCCCAGCACTGGCTGCGCCAGCACATGGCGGGGGACGTCTCGATGGCGGCGCTGGCCCAGGCCATGGGCGCCGGCGAGCGCACGCTGGCCCGGCGCTTCGGCGCCGCGCTCGGGGAAACACCGCTCGCGCACCTGCAGGCGCTTCGGCTGGACGCCGCGCGCGCCTTGCTGGAGGCGGGTGATCTGAGCGTGCAGGCGGTGGCCACCCAGGTGGGCTACAGCGACGCGAGCTCGTTCACGCGGCTGTTCCGCGAGGGCTTCGGTCTGAGCCCGGGGGCCTACCGGAGGCGGTTTCAGGCGGTGCGGAAGGGTCCGGGGGAAGGGGAGTGAGGCGGGGCGGCTGTGCTGGTTCCGGCTCAGGCCGCGGGTCGATTCGGTCACCCCTGATCTCAGGTCGGGACAGCCTCAGCCGACTTTCTGGCCCCCCGCATCCTGACGCTGCCCCACGATCCGCACCACGTCCACCGAGGCCCGACGCTCGACATACCAGATCGTCAGAGGGAAGCCGTCCACCGTCCAGGTGCGCAGGTCGGGAAGGCCAAGTTCACGGCCGAGCAACGGCGACCCGATGGCTGGATGGGCCTGCAAGGTGCTGAAGGCTCGTTCCAGCGCATCGACCAGGTCCAGCGCCACGCGCGGCCCTGCGTGTCCGCGGTAGTACCGCACCTCGTGGCGGCGATCATCCCTGGCCTTGGGAGCCAGCCTGATCGGCTTCAAGGCCGGTCGCCGCCCGCAATGGCCCTCAGCTCATCCCAATCCGCTTCGGTGTCTTCAACGAAAGGGCCGCTGGCCAAGCCCTCTTCCAGCAGGGTTCGCAGACGCTGGCGCTCCTGGGCCTGCTGGTCCTTGCGGATCAGGTCCCGGATGTACTCGCTGGTGTTGCCGTAGGCGCCCGATGCGACGCGCTCGACCACGTAGGCCCGCAACGGCTCGGTGAGGGCGATGTTCATGGTCGGCGTCTGGCTCATGGCTGGATCGTCGACCGATTGGCAATGGTTGTCAATCGGCACGGATTCCGTTGGGCGGCTGAGTTCGATCGGCTCGCCGCCCGTTCACGCGGACGGCCTGCGTCGAACGCTGTGTCGAACACGATCCATCAGCGCGAATCTCTCAGCACGACAGCTTTGATCTTCAAGCGCCGTGCATTGCGGCTCTGGACGGCGTCCAAGGTTGCGATGTGCTTCGCGCCCGCAGTTACTGCACAGGCCAGGTGCAAGGCGTCGCCCGCACGCAATCCGCTTCCGGCCTCGAGGACCAGTTTTGCCGCGCGACGAAAGCTGGCGGGTTCTACCGGAAGCAGTCGAAGGTCGGCGGCCATCAGGCGCTCGAAGCGGGCCCAGGCGCCCTGGGCCTGCGATGGGTCGATGGCACCGGTGCGCTGCTTGATGCCGAGGGCGCTGGCGAACTCGGGAACGCACCAGGCTGCGGCGACAAGGTCGCCTTTCGCACGGGCGTACCAGGTGGCCACTGCCGCGCTGTGCGGCTCGTTCAGAAACAGGGGGACAAGCACGCTGGTGTCCACATAGACGATGTCAGTAGCGTGCACCACTGCGCAATTCCTCCATCACGGAGTCGCTCATGGGCATGGCGCTGCGAGCCGCGTCCAGCTCATGCGCGAAGGCCTTGCGGCTCCATTGCGCCGGTCGGATCGACAGACTTCCATCGATGGTGAGCTGTGCGTCCACGATGGCCCCTTCACGCAATCCGAGCTGGCGCACGACGTCCGAGGGGATCCGCAAGGCCAGACTGTTGCCCCACTTCGCGATCTGCAGGTCCATGATGTATATCCTCTGGGGTATCTACACTCTAATTTCGGTGCAGCGGATGTCAAGCGTTCGCCCGCCCGTCCCCAGGCTTCAGCGCTGAGATGCGCGCCGTGCCGATCCGGTTTGCGGCCGGGCTTCTCACGGCGTCACCCCTGATCCACCATCTCCCAGCCGCTGCGCAAGCCGCCGATGCGCTTCACATGGTTGAGCAGGTCCTGGAAGAAGGGATGCGCGCTGAGCGTGGACGAATCCCCCACCATCAACAGCTTCCGCCTCGCCCGCGTCATCCCCACGTTCATCCGCCGGACGTCGGACAGGAACCCGATCTCCCCCGCCCGGTTGCTGCGCGTCAGCGAGATGGCGATCACGTCGCGCTCCTGGCCCTGGAACGAATCCACCGTCCCCACGCTGAGCAGGCGCTGCGGGTGCTGCATCAGGGGGTGGAGCGTCGGGTGCGCCTCGATCGCGTCCTTCAGGTGGTTGATCTGGGCGCGGTAGGGCGCGATCACGCCGATGGTGAGCGGGTGCTGCGCGTGCGATGAGGGGTCGTAGGGCTGCAGCAGCTGCGCCAGGCGCTGCAGCAGCAGGTCCGCCTCCTCGGGGTTGGCGGTGGACCGGCTTCCTGCCAGGGTGTGTTCGAGGAAGCCGAAACCGGCCGTGTCGAGGAACTCCACCGGCCGGTCGGGCGCAAAGGCTGGATCCCAGGCCTCCAGGCCCGCGTCGCGAACGGTGGCATGCGCCTGCAGCCGGCCGCCGTAGAAACGCTCGGAGCTGAAGGCCATGATCTGCTGGTGCATGCGGTACTGCACGGTGAGCATGCGGGCGGTGTCGGGCTGTCGCTCGATGCACTTCTCGAAGAGCGTTTCGCGCAGGCCCTGGCGCGCGGCCTCGTCGCTCTTCACCGTGGGCGGCAGCTGGTGGTGGTCTCCGGCGAGCACCACGCGCTGGGCCCGGGTGACGGGAATCCAGCTGCTGGGCTCCAGCGCCTGCGCGGCTTCGTCGATGAAGACGGTGTCGATGCTGAGGTGACGCAGGTGGCGGTGGCTCGCGCCCACCAGGGTGCAGGTGATGATCTGCACCGACTCGAGCACCTGGTCGGTGATGCGGCGCTCCAGTGCATCGGCTTCGGCGATGAGCTGTCGGGCCTCGTGCTTCATCTGCTGGCGCGCCTCGAACCCGAGCTTGCGCCGGGTTCGGCCTGCAAGGTCGTGGGCCTCTTCGCGCAGTTGCTGCGCGGTCTGGCGCAGGGCGCGCATCGTGGCGTAGCTGCGGTGGGCCATCACCTGGGCATCGAGCGTGTGCTTGAGCAGCAGGTCGGACACCCGGCTGGGGTTGCCCAGGCGGACGACCTTGACGCCGCGCTCGGCCAGCCGCTCGGTGAGCAGGTCCACCGCGGTGTTCGAGGGCGCGCACACCAGCACCCGCCGCTCGCGCCGCACCGTCTCCAGGATGGCCTGCACCAGCGTGGTCGTCTTGCCGGTGCCGGGAGGGCCGTGGATGATGGCGACGTCCTGCGCGCTCATCACATGGCGCACGGCGGCCAGCTGCGAATCGTTGAGGGCGCTGGGGTAGAAGAGATCGTCGGCGCGCAGCGCGCCGAAGCGCGCCGGCCGCGCGCCGAGCAGCACGTCGCGAAGCTCGGCCAGGCGGTCCCCGCGGGCCTTCATCACCTCGCCCATCGCGTGGTCGGATTCGCGGTAGCTCACCTCGTCGAAGACGAGGTCCACGCCGAGCTTGCCGCCCACCCGGCCACCGCCTTCCAGCCAGTCCGGAAGGTCTTCCTGCGAGGTGGTGAGCACGAGCCGGTTGCGCCGCAGGTCGGTCACCACGCCCTGCAGCGTGGGCGTCTCGCCCGTGGAGGAGGGCGCCGCCGCGAAGAGCTGCGCATTGGCGCCCACCTGGAACAGGTGCAGGCCCTGCTGGCTGGCGGGGCGTTCGAGCTCCAGCACCCACCGGCCACCAAAGCCGATGTCCTCGCTGCGGACGGTGACCGGGTACCAGGTGAGGCCGCGCCGCTGCCGCTCGGCGATGCTGGCCCGGGCGCTCTTGAGCTTGAACTGGGCGCGGTCCTCCTGCTGCTCCAGCTGCATCAGGGCGTGCACGCGACGCAGCTCCGCCAGGGGGTCGGTGGGGGCGGGCAGGGGTGGCGGAGTGGGCAAAGGGAGGCCGTCGGGTGTCGGGGGCGGGGTGCGGCGTGGGATCGGTGCGAGAGCGGTGAGGCAAGGTCAATGCCGCTTGTCGGCCTTCCAGGTGCCGCCGTAGCGATAGCCCGCCTGAGTGGCCGCCTGTTCCCGGCAGGCCGGGCAGATCAGCACCCAGGGGCTCGCGCCGCCCTGCTGAACCCGGTAAAGCGTGGGGCTGACCGCCTGGCACTGCGCGCAGGCCTTCACGCGGGATCGAACAGGTGGCGGCATGGCGGGGATTGTCGCAACCGAGACCTGTGGCCGCGGGCGGTGGGCCTTGCCGCGCCCCGGGGTGTCAGTCCCGGTCGGTCTTCGGAGCGTCCGGAAGCGATGCCGTGCCGGGGTCCGCCGGCCAGAACCCCACCCCGGGCAGCCGCAGGCGCCGGTCGTCCACATCGATGCCCACGCTCAAGCCGAGCAGGTTGAGCTCCACCCCCTCGGCGCGGGCCACGGTGGCCCCCAGCAGCCCGAGCACCGAGACCTGCCAGCCGGTGCCGCTGGGCGCGGGCGCGAGGAAGGTAGTGGGGCCCAGGTAGTCCTTGCCGATGGCCGTGGCGGGCAGGTCCAGGCCGAGCTCCGGAACCTCACGGGCAACCCAGGCCACGAAGGTGTTGCTGTTCGGCCCGGGCCAGAGCCGGTAGCTGCGCGACCAGGGGTAGGTGCGCGCCGCCTGCTCGATGCGGTCGATCAGCGCGTCCACCTCCGGCCCGCGGCGCTGCGCGAGCAGCAGGGGCTCCGCGCCGTACCAGCGGCGGTCGGGCTCGTCGGTGTTCGACACGACCACGCCATCGCCCCCGCGCAGGCTTCGCCAGCCGATCAGCTGGTAGGTCGTCCACTGGCTCGCCCCGCTGCGCTTGACCGCGATCCACGGGTGGATACCGAAGGCGCCGCGCCAGCGCACCGTGCGCGCCCCGTAGACCTGCACCATGGCCTCGGGCACCGTGGCCGCTTCGGGGGCCAGCCCCACCGCGTCCCGGCGGCCTTCATACCAGGGGCGGTCGAGGTCCACATCGCCGAAGGCCAGCACCGCCAGCGGCCCGAGGAGGAGCAGCAGCACCGCGGCCAGCAGGGCGCGCAGGGCGCGGACCCAACCGGCGCGCCGCCGCGGCCCCGTGGCGGGGGTGGGGGAGGAGCCAGGTTGGGTGCTGTTCACCGCGACCAGTATGCCGACGCGTCCTCAACCGGGCGGCGGGCGCTTGTACGATCGTCCGCCATGGCCCTCGTCTACAGCACCGACCACGGACGCATCTGCCCGGGCTGCCGCCAGCCGGTGGCCTCCTGCAGCTGCCGCGCCGCCCAGCCCAC
>JAIYCR010000025.1 GCA_027487905.1 Rubrivivax sp.
AGTGCGGACAGCGCCTGCAGCGACAGCTGCGAGGCCACCTCGCCCTCGGGATGCCCGCCCATCCCGTCGGCCAGGGCGAAGAGCCCCGACTCGCGGGTGTAGCAGTAGCCCATGCGGTCTTCGTTCTTCTCCCGACCGCCCTTGCGGCTGACCTGATAGACGGAGAAGCGCATCGGCGCGCGGGGCGGGGTTTCAGGCTTTGCCACCGGCGGTCAGGTTCTCGAGCTGCAGCTTCAGACGTTCGCTGAAGGTGAGCTTGGTGTATCGGCGCTCGGTTTCCCGGGCGAGTTCCTTCTGCAGCGCGAACACCGACTGAGGCCGCGACAGCGGGTCGAGCGACATGCACCACTCGGTGACCTCGATGAGGTTGTCCGAGTAGACATTGCGCAGCCGCGACAGGCTCAGGGCCAGGCGGTCCTTGTCGATGCGCTGCGGCGCGTCGTTGGGCGGATAGCCCTGCATGCAGGCGTAGATGCAGGCGCCGATGGCGTAGATGTCGGTCCAGGGGCCGAGGGTGCCGTCGCGGCGGTACATCTCGGGCGCAGCGAAGCCGGGCGTGTACATCGGGCGGATGAAGTTGCCTTCCTTGCTCAGCACCTCGCGGGCGGCGCCGAAGTCCAGCAGCACCGCCTTGTTGTCGTTGGTGATGAAGATGTTCGCCGGCTTGATGTCCAGGTGCAGCATCTTGTGCTGGTGCACGATGCGCAGGCCGCGCAGGATCTCGTCGAAGAGGCTTCGGATGGTGCTTTCGCGGAACACCTTGTCGCGCTTCAAGTCGCGCGCGGTGACGATGAAGTCCTGCAGGGTGTCGCCCTGCAGGTAGTTCATCACCATGTAGACGGTCTCGTTCTCGCGGAAGAAGTTCAGCACCGAGACCACGCTCGGATGGCTGATCTGCGCGAGCGAGCGGCCTTCCTCGAAGAAGCTCTTCAGGCCCAGGCGGTAGAGCGGCTGCTTCTCGGGCTTGACGCGCGGGGTGAGTTCACCGGCGGCGCGCTCGGCCAGAGAGGCGGGCAGGTATTCCTTCAGCGCCACCAGGTGCTTGTCACCGTCCTCGGCAACATAGACGACACCGAAGCCGCCCGCGGCGAGCTTCTTGATGATCTGGTAGCCGCCCACCACCGTGCCGGCCGGCAAAGGTGCGGGTTTCTGCTTTGACATAATCCCGGATTTCGCAACGTGGAATGGCGATGGCAGTCTACAGCATGACCGGCTATTCAAGTGCCGCCGCGAGCCCGGTGCAAGGCCCCGGGAATGAAGCCGATCACGGTGCATCCGGGTTCAGTGGCAAGGGCGGTGCGGGCGCCACGCTGGGCATCGAATTGCGCTCGGTGAACAGCCGCTTTCTGGATCTCACCCTGAAGCTGCCCGACGACTGGCGCTCGGTGGAGCCGGCGCTGCGCGACCTGCTCACCGCACGGCTCAAGCGCGGCAAGGTGGAACTGCGCCTGACGACGGGCAGCGTGGACGCCGGCCATTGGCCGCAGCCGCGGCCCGACCAGCTCAGCCGCCTGGCCGGGCTGCAGAACACCGTGCAGAGCTGGCTGCCCCAGGCCACGGCCCTGACGGTGCACGAGGCCCTCGGCTGGTGCCGCGGCGCGGGCAGCCCGCCGCCGGCCCGGGACGACGAAGCGGTGCTGGCCACCGCCCGCCGGGCGGTCGAGCAGCTGCTGGCCAGCCGCGCGGCCGAGGGCGCTCGCCTGGCCGCCGCCCTGATGGAGCGGGTGGAGGGCCTGCGCGCACTGGCCCTGCGCGCCGAGCCGCTGGTGCCGCAACTCGTCAAGCGCCAGCAGGCCCGCTTCCTGGAACGCTGGACCGAGGCCCTGGCCAGTGCCGAGGCGGGCGCCGGCAGCGGTGCGCCACTGGGCCAGGAGGCCCGCGACCGAGCCCACGAGCGGGCCCTGGCCGAAGCCGCGGCCTTCGCCATCCGCATCGACGTGGCCGAGGAGCTCACCCGGCTGCGCTCGCACCTCGACGCGGTAGAGCAGCTGCTCGCCAAGGGCGGCGAGGTGGGCAAGCGCCTGGACTTCCTGATCCAGGAGCTGCTGCGCGAGGCCAACACCCTGGGCAGCAAGGCCTCGAGCCTGGAGCTCACCAACCTGTCGGTGGAGATGAAGGTGCTGATCGAGCAGCTGCGGGAGCAGGTGCAGAACCTGGAGTAGTCCCGCGGCGTCTCGTGCCGTCCCACTGCCCCACGCAGCCATCGAGCTCTCGTTGCTCAAGGGTCGCGCGCAGTTCCTTACCCGGATAAAATGTAAGGAAGCTTCTCATCCGGAAGGGCCGCAATCATGTTCGCCACACTGACCAGCAAGGGACAAATCACCCTGCCCAAGGAGATTCGCGACCATCTGAACCTGGATGCTGGAGCGATCCTCGACTTCCAGGTCCAGGCCGACAACACGATCATCGCCCGGCAAGTCCAGCCCGACGCTCGGCGCATCCGTGGGTTGCTCAAGTCCCGGCACGCGGCGCCGCTGACCGTCGAGCAAATGGATGAGGCCGTGTCGAAGCACCTGCGCGACAAGCACGCACCCAGCCACGCGGGCCGCAAGTCCGCTGGCCGATGATTGGCATCTACACCAACATCCTGCTGCGCCTGTGGCTCAACGATGAGCCGGCGCAGAACAAGCGCATTGACGCGCTGTTGGCAGCGCATGGCGGCATGCCCGGTTCGTTGCTGGTGACGGATGTCGTCTTGGCGGAAGCCGTCTGGACCTTGAAGTCGGCCTTCGGCCAGGACAAGGACGCCCAGTCAATCGCTGTGCGAAGCCTGTTGGAGGAGACCGCATTCGCCTTCGAAGATCGCGAAGCCGTCGCCGCGGCGCTGGGCCTCTTCGAAGCAGGCTCCTGCGGATTCGCCGACTGCCTGGTCGTGGCCAAACACGCTCGGCGGGGTTGCGAATTCACCGCGACCTTTGACCGAGGCATGCGCAAGCTGCCAGGAGTCAAGCTGCTCTGACCTGCGACAGCGCCACGGCAGCACATCCGAGGGGCAGGAACCGGCCCCATGCCGTCATTGCATTCTCCCGACTGACAGTCGCAAAGCCGCCCGCTGACGGATCAGGTGTGGCCCCGCGGAGACACGACCACGTGTTGAAGCGTGGCGCGGTGGTGCTGTCGGGCGAAGGCAACCAGACCGCCGACCGCGGAGCGCTGATGCGGCAGCTGGCGGTCTGAAGCTGCGGTAGCGCCGCTTCGCACTCGAAGTTCAGGTGCAGAACCTGGAGTGATGCCTGCATCCCAAGGGCTTCGTACTGCCCTGGCTTTCGGCCCGCAGCACAATCCGCCCGCCCCGACTCCCCCGAGCCCCGCCATGACCGAAGACCCGCGCTGCTGCGGCAGCGGCACCTGCATCATCGACCCGGAAGGCCGCTGCTGGTGCGGCCAGCAGTGGGACGGCCAGAAGATGGCACCGCCCCGCCTGGAGCGCCTGGCACCCGCACCGCCCCCTGCGGGCCGGGGGCTGCCCGGGGCCGACACCGCCGCCGGAGACGCGGCATGAAGCCTGGCCTCGACCTCGACCTGGACAAGCAGGGCCTGGCCACCCGCCGCGCGGTGCTGGGCGATGCCTATGTGGACGCCGCCCTCGGCAAGGCCACGGCCTTCACCGCGCCCCTGCAGGAGCTGGTGACGCGCCACGCCTGGGGCAACACCTGGCAGCGCGAGGGCATCGACCTTCGCACGCGCAGCATCGTGACCGTGTCGATGCTGGTGGCGCTGGGGCGCATGCACGAGCTGAAGGTGCATGTGCGCGGCGCGCTGAACAACGGGGTCACGAAGCAGGAACTGCAGGAGATCTTCCTGCACGCGAGCGTCTACTGCGGCTTTCCGGCAGCGGTCGACGCCTTCCGGGCTGCGGCCGAGGTGGTGGACGGCAGCTGAGCCCCGGGCCTCGAACCGCTGAGGGGTCCGAAGGCCTGTGGTCAACGCGTCAACGGGTGGCCAGCTGGCACAAAGGACCGGCCATCCCTGGTTTCCTGTGGCTTGCGACCCAACCTTGCGGCAAAATTTTCCTCCCGCAATCGCCAGGGCGAGGCCAGCTGCCGTGGACAGTCCGAACCGGAATCCAGCATCGGTACCCGTCGACTTCGACGCGGCGTTCGATCGTTCCTTCGCCATGGCTTCATTCGCGATGAACCGTTTCATCGTGGACCACATGCTGCGGGTGGGGCGCCACCTCACCCACGATGACTACGAGAGCATGGTCATCTGGGGTGTGCTGGCGCATCAGAACATCGCCCACCTGCTGCCACCGGGCAGCGTGCCCAGCGAGTTGCTCAACGACCGGGGCCGCCTGGACGGCGACAAGACGCTGCGTCCCCTGCGCCTGCGCGACGTCGTGCAGATCACCCGCATCCCTCGCGAGACCGTGAGGCGCAAGCTCGAGCAGCTGGCGCAGGACGGTTGGGTCGAGCGGCAGGGCGATGGCTGGCTGATCTGCCCGAACCGCGCGGAACCCGACCTGCGCGAGTTCGCCCGGGAAAGCATGCGCCGATTCCTGGCGGCAGCCGACGAAGCCCAGCGCGCAATCCGCGGCGGCGCGGAAGCCTTGACCGGCCAACGACCCAAAGGGCAGGACACCGCAGGTCTCTGACTGCGGCCGAGCGTCGGCTCCGGCGCGCCCCCGGGCGACAGCGTGCCATGAGCAAGCCGCCCGATTCGGGCCGATCCGAAGCGCCAGCCCTCGCTTCGAAGCGAGCTCGGTGCCACATTGCTGACTCCGACACGACCTGTGGAGATCACCTGCCGTGGGCCCGAGCGACCTCCCGTTCCGCGACCCCCCACCCCGACGCCGGCCGGCGGTCCGCTGCGCTGCGCAGGTGGGGTCGACCATCCACCGATTCGTGGTGGACTACCTCATCCGCGTCCGGGCGCGCGTCATCGCCGAGGATTTCGATGCCCTGGTGCTCTGGGGCGTGCTGGCCCACCAGCAGGCCCCGGTGGCTGAAGCTCGAGTCGGCCCGGACGCACCGGGCGAAGGGCTGCGGCAAGGTGACCTGGCGCGGCTCACCGGCATCCCGCGGGAGGCGGTACGCCGAAAGCTGCTGCGCCTGGAGGCTGCCGGCTGGATCCTGCGGGGGCCACGCGGCTGGGTGATCCACCCGCAGCGGTCGACGCAGGCGCTGGAAGCCGTATCCCGCGACTGGTCGCAGCGCTTCGTCACCACCGCCGGAGAGATCAACCGCATGAGAAGCGCAGGATGAGGCGGCTCGTCCGAAGCGCCGACCTCGCAGTCCTCGCCGTCGGCCTCACAGGCCTGGTCGCCACGGCCGCGGCTCAGGAGGTCTCGGCCGCAGCCTCGCCCTTCGTGCAGCTCGAGGGTGCTGCAGGGAGCCAGGCGGTGGCCTACGAACTGCTGGGCAGCACCGGCAGCACCGAGCGCGACCAAAGCATTCGCCAGCAGGTGGTCGAGCGCATGGCCCCGGTCGGCGCGTCCGACCCGGCCGCGCTCGCCCTCGCGGCGCAGCGGGTGCGCGCCATTGCCGGCGTGACGTCGGTGGACATCACGCTGCGGCCCGAAGGCCTGGGCAGCACCGCGGTGCTCGTCGTTCAACTGGCGGACAAGGCATCGGCCCGCCCCGCCTGGCCCAAGCTGATCGAGAACCCGGACACCCTGCTGAAGCTGACGCTGTCCGGCGGCGTGGGCGCCTATTCCGAAGGGCAGGCCTTCTTCGGCCACTGGACGGCCTTCAATGCCGGCAGCCCGGTCGCCGTCGGCCCTGCCACGGGGGCGCGGCTGAATTTCCTGGACTACGCCGTAGCGCCGGGAATCACAGGCTTCACGCGTCTGGGCGCCAAGCCCCTGTACGCCTATGCCGAAGCGTCGGTGATGGCCACGGGAACCGTCGGCGCCGACATCTACCGGGAGGATTCGCGGGTCAAGGTCGACCTCGAAAAGGCCTTTGCCGGGTTGATCTGGTCGCCCTCGCGGCAGCGGATGGTCAACCTGTCGTACGGCCGCCAGAACTTCACCCTGAACGACGGCTTTCTGATCCATCACGTCAAGGGCTCGAGCAACGTGGGCGATCGGCGCGCGCTGTACCTGGGTGGGCGCACGGCCTTCGACCGGGCGCTGCTGGGCAGCGTGCGCTGGGACCGCTGGGGGCTGCGGGCCTTCGGTCTGGACCCGAACGAGTATGAGCCGCTGGAATCGAACTCGACCTTCGCGGGCCTGAACCTTCGCTACGAACCGAGCGACCGCCTGCTGGTGGACATCACCCACATCGAGAACACCGCAAGCGACACACGCTTTCCCACGCCGCAGGGTCAGCGAATCCCGCGCGAGGGCATACAGACGCGCGCGGCGCACCTGCGCTGGCGCGATGCGCTGGGCCTGCCCGGGGTGTTCGTCGAAAGCGAGATCGCCCGGCAGCGCAGCGACCGCGTCGACCTGGACGCCCGCGCGGCCTATGCGTCGGTGGGCTACCGCTGGAGGGACGTCCGCTGGAAGCCCGCGCTGGTGCTGCGGCAGGCCCGCTGGTCGGGCGACGACCCCGCCACCGCCCGCTACGAGCGCTGGGACCCGCTGCTGCCCGCTGGATCGGACGAATGGATGGGTGGCATCATTTCAAGCAAATTCGTCACAAACTCCAATCTGAGACAGATCAGGCTGCGGGCCTTCGCCGAATCGTCGCCCCGGTTCAACTTCTCGGTCGACTGGTTCGGCTACCGGGCGCTGGAACTGAACAACCTGGGCGCGAACCCCTTGCTCGGCACGCTGGCGTCGCGCGATCTGGGTCAGGAGTGGATGTTCACGGGTCGCTGGTTCATCAATGCCAACCTGTACGTACAGACCATCGCGTCGGTCAACCGCCCCGGCGACGCCTTGCGGCAGGCGCTGCAGGGGCCGGCCCGGACCTGGACTTCGCTGCAGGCGAGCCTCTACTGGTTCTACTGAAAGGCCGGAAGCGACGGCCGCCCCGAGGGTTCCGCCGTGACCGGACCGACCCTCGCAAGACCATCGGATCGGCAAGCGGCACCTGCCCTCAAGGGCGTGGCCGTGCTGGTCCTGGTGGGTCTGTACGTCTACTCGGACCGCCTGCTCATCAGCCTCCAAGGCGAGGACATCCGGCGGGCGCTGGACTTGAGCGACCTGCAGTTCGGCCTGATCCAGGGCGCCAGCGTCGCGCTCTTCAGCGCGGTGGTGGGCTACCCGGTGGGATGGATGGCCGACCGCTTCGACCCGCGTCGGGTGCTGGCGGCC
>JAIYCR010000020.1 GCA_027487905.1 Rubrivivax sp.
ACTCGGCGCTTTGCTTGACGGTGCCGGTGAGCTGCTCCATGGAGCTGGCCGCCTGCTGCAGGTTGGAGGCCGTCTGCTCGGTGCGGTTGGACAGGTCGGCGTTGCCGCTGGCGATCTCGGTGCTGGCGGTGGAGATGCTGCCCGCGCTCTGGCTGATGGAGCCGAGCACGCCACTGAGCTTGAGCCGCATCGACTCGACCGAGCGCAGCAGATCCGCGGTTTCGTCTCGACCGTGGACCACCAGGGCCTGCGACAGGTCGCCGGCGGCGATGCGCTCGGTGGCCGCCACGGCCTCGCCCAGCGGCCGCACGATGGAGCGCACCAGCGCCACGCCCAGCAGCGAGCTGAGCGCCAGGCAGACCAGCGCGACGGCGATGATGGCCGCCAGTTCGGCCTTGGCCTGCGCGATGTGTTCATCGCCCAGATCGCGGGCGCGGTCGACCTGGTAGGTCGCATGCTGGCGGGAGACCTCCAGGTATTCCTTGGAGACCTTGGCGAAGCTGCCCTGGCCGAGCGCCAGCGCGGACGCATGGTCGCCCGCTTCGATGGCCTTGCGCACCGCATCGCGTTCGGCGAGCCAGCGGCCGCGCACCTCGCCCAGCTGCTTGCCCAGTTCAAGGCCGCGCGGGCTGGACTCGATGGCCTGGAAGCGCTTCTGCACCTCGGTGGTGTCCGCGGAGATGGCCAGCGTGGCTTCCTTGGTCGCCGGATAGACGGCCGAGTCCGATGCCAGCGCGGCGGCCTGCCAGCGGGCCACCGCTTCACGGACGTTGGCGTCCCAGCGCTGGGACAGCGCGATGCGCTCGACCTGGCTGACGCTCAGCGTGCGCAGGTCGCCGCTGATGTCGACGACCGTGTAGACGGCCATGCCGGCAACGGCCACCAGCATGGTGATCAGTCCGCCGATGACGATCGTGGCCCTGCGGGCGATGGTGAATCGGGTCATCCAGTTCATGGGGTGCCTATCGGTGTTCGGAGAAACGACGGCCCGGTCCGGACCGCGGGAGTGCGGGGAACTTCAATGGCGGGAACGGCGCACGAGGCTGCCCACGTCCAGGATGAGCGCGACGCGGCCGTCGCCCAGGATGGTGGCGCCCGAGACGTCGTCCACCTTGCGGTAGTTGGCCTCCAGGTTCTTCACCACCACCTGCTGCTGGCCGAGCAGTTCGTCCACCAGCAGCGCGACGCGGCCGCCCTCGGCTTCGGCCACGACCATGATGGAGCTCACGTTCTCGAAGTCGAAGCGCGGCACGCTGAACACCTGCTCGAGTTCGAGCACCGGCATGTATTCGTCGCGCACCTCCACCACGCGGCCGGAGCCGCCGATGGTCTTGATCATTCCGTCCTGGACCTGGAAGCTCTCCACCACGCTGGACAGCGGCAGGATGTAGACCTCCTCGCCCACGCCCACGCTCATGCCGTCCATGATGGCCAGCGTCAGCGGCAGGCGCACCTTCACGCTCATGCCGTAGCCCTCGGCGGAGTCGATCTCCACCGTGCCGCCGAGCGCGGTGATGTTCTTCTTCACCACGTCCATGCCCACGCCGCGGCCGGACACGTCGGTGACGATGTCGGCGGTGCTGAAGCCAGGGGCGAAGATCAGCCCCCAGACCTCGGCGTCGGTCATCGAGTCGGGTGCGTCGATGCCCTTCTCGCGGGCCTTGCGGATGAGCCTGTCGCGCGACAGGCCCTTGCCGTCGTCACGCACCTCGATGACGATGCTGCCGCCCTGGTGGCTCGCACTCAGGGTGATGGTGCCCTGCTCGGCCTTGCCGCGCGCCAGACGCTCGGCGGGCAGCTCGATGCCGTGGTCGCAGGAATTGCGCACCAGGTGGGTGAGCGGGTCGGTGATCTTCTCCACCAGGCCCTTGTCGAGTTCGGTGGCCTCGCCCTGGGTGACGAAGTCGACCTTCTTGCCCAGCTTGGCCGCCAGGTCGCGCAGCATGCGCGGGAAGCGATTGAAGACGACCGACATCGGAATCATGCGGATGGACATCACCGATTCCTGCAGGTCGCGCGTGTTGCGCTCCAGGTCGGCCAGGCCGGCGGCCATCTGCTGGTAGAGCGCCGGGTCCACGCCCTTGCTGTTCTGCGCGAGCATGGCCTGGGTGATCACCAGCTCGCCCACCAGGTTGATCAGCTGGTCCACCTTCTCGACCGACACCCGCAGGGTGGTGTTCTCCACGCTGCCGGCCGCGGGCTTGTCGCCGCGGGCTGCGGCGGCCGGCTTGCTCGGGCTGGCGGCACTGGCCGCGCGGGGGGCGGCGGCGGCAGCCGCGTCGGCCGTGGGGGCCGCGGCCGCCGGGCCTGCGCCAGCGGCGGACGGTGCGCCCGGCGCGTTGTCGAAGAAGCCATAGCCCAGGTCGGAGTCGACAGGCTCCGGCGGGGGCGCACCGGGCGCCCCGTCGTGGAAGCCGTATCCCGGCGTGATGGGCTGCAGCAGGATCTCCTCCCTGGACACATGGAAGCCGAACAGGTCGATCAGGTCGTTGTCGCTGCTGCGGGTGGTGATCTTGAAGCGGCGGATGCCATCGGCGGCGATCCCGTTGTCCAGCGGCTCGATCTGCCCGAGGTCGGTGATTTCCTTGAAGAGGTCGATGAGGTTGTCCGCGCGGCTGACGTCGGCCAGGGGGCCCACCCGCAGCTCGAGCACGCGGGCAGCGTCAGGGTCGGGCGTCACGGCAGCCGCTGCAGCGGGGGCGGCAGCGACTTTCTCCACGGCAGGCGCGCCAGCGGGTGCTGCTGCGGCGCTTCTCGCCGTCGGGCGCGCGGCAGCCACCTGGCCGCTGACCTGGGCGCGGATGGTGGCCAGCAGCTCGGAGGTGTCCACCGCCGCCTCGCCGGAACCCTGGTGCCGGCCGAGCTGCGCCTTCAGGGCGTCGCCCGACTGCAGCAGCACGTCCACCATGGCCGAGGTGGGCTCCAGCTCGTGGCGTCGCAGCTTGTCCAGCAGCGTCTCCATCTGGTGGGTCAGCTCGGCCACGTCGGCGAAGCCGAAGGTGGCCGCGCCGCCCTTGATCGAGTGGGCGCAGCGGAAGATGGCGTTCAGCGCCTCGTCGTCGGCCGCCTCCACGTCCAGGTTCAGCAGCAGCTGCTCCATCTGGTCGAGGTTCTCCCCGGCCTCCTCGAAGAAGACCTGGTAGAACTGGCTGAGGTCGATGCCGGCGCCTCCGTGGGCGTTGTCGGTACTCGGGTCGGGCATGGGCGGGCTCCGTCGGTGCGGTGTTCGGTTCGTCGCTTGGAAGGCTTGGCGGGCGTGTCCGCTCAGCGGATGACCTTCTTGATGACCTCGAGCAGCTTGGCCGGGTCGAAGGGCTTGACCAGCCAACCCGTGGCGCCGGCGGTGCGGCCGGCCTGCTTCATCTGGTCGCTCGACTCGGTGGTCAGGATCAGGATGGGCGTGGCCTTGAACTTGGGGTTCTCGCGCAGCTTCTTCGTCAGCCCGATGCCGTCCATGCGGGGCATGTTCTGGTCGGTGAGCACGAGGTCGAAGTCGCGGCTGTTCGCCTTCTCGAAGGCGTCCTGGCCGTCCACCGCCTCGACCACCGTGTAGCCGGCGCTCTTCAGGGTGAACGAGACCATCTGGCGCATGGAGGCGGAGTCGTCGACGGCAAGAATGGAATGCATGGTGGGCTCCACAGGTCAGAACAGTTCGACGGACCCGGCGTCCATCTCGGCTTGGGTGACGGGGTTGGGGCGAAGCGGGGCGGCCTCGACGACCGTCTCTCCGTCTTCGTCGTCCCCCATGGCCTCGCGGGCCAGCAGGTCGGCTCCGTTGCGAAGCCGGCGGTGGGTATGCGCAATCAGCTGCGAGGCCATGTCCTGGAACTGCAGCGAGGTGACCGCGCCGCCCATCTCCTGCAGCGCGGCATCCAGCGCCGAGGCGTCGTCCAGGCCGGGCCGCAGCGCCTGCAGGTGGTCCATGGCGGCGTAGAAGCGCTGCATCAGGCCGTCGCTGGCGTCCTGCAGCAGCGTCTGCAGCCGCTCCAGGTCGTTGCTGGCGATCATCAGGTGGTCCTGCAGATCGGCCGCCGTGGCCAGGGCGAAGGCCGGCGGGGCGGCGCAGCGTTCGTCGTCGGGGTCCGGGGGGCCGGCTGGGGCCTGGTCGTCGGGCATCGCGTCTCCGGTGGATGGGGCGCGCCAGGGGCATGCGGCCCCCTCGCGAGTTGATGGAGCGGATTCTTTGGCGGCTGCTGGCGGGCGCATCGGCGGATGACGGGTCGAAAGCCCGTGCATTTCGCCGGCGGGGCAGCCCTTCAGACCGAGCCCGCATGGCCGACCCCCGAGAGGGCGCGGGCATACTCGCCGCCATGCCGGCCCCGCTGTCCGAGCGCCGCCTGTCGGTGCTTCACCTCGAAGACTCACCGCTCGACCACGAACTCACCGTGGCGCACCTGCGCCGTGGCGGCCTGCAGGCGGCGGTGGTGCGGGTGGAGTCGGAGGCCGAGTTCCGCCTGGCCCTGCAGCAGCAGCCCTGGGACGCGGTGATCTCCGACTACAACCTGCCGGGCTATTCCGGCCTGCAGGCGCTGGACCTGGTGCGCGCCGGCGGGCTGGACCTGCCCTTCGTGCTGTTGTCCGGCGAGATCGGCGAGGACGCGGCGGTGGCCGCCATGCGCAATGGCGCCAGCGACTACCTGCTGAAGAACAACCTCGCACGGCTGGTGCCCTCGCTGCTGCATGCCATCGAGGCGGCCGAGACGCGGCGCGCCCGCCGCCAGGCCGACCTCGACCTGCAGACGTCCAAGCAGCGCCTGCACGAACTCGCCCAGCACCTGCAGAGCAGCATCGAGATGGAGCGTGCGGCCATTGCCCGCGAGATCCACGACGACGTGGGCGGCTCGCTCACCGCCTTGAAGTTCGACCTCGCCTGGATTTCCCGTCACAGCGGCTCGCCCGAGGTGCAGGCCCGGGTGCAGGCGGCGCTGGAGACGGTGCGCCTGGCCATCGAATCGAGCCAGCGGATCATGCACAACCTGCGCCCGGCCATCCTCGAACAGGGCCTGGTGGCGGCACTGCAGTGGATGTGCCAGCGCTTCGAGCGGCGCACCGGCGTGCACTGCGACCTCATCACCCCGCGTCAGGTGTTCGAGCTGCCCGCCGGCGTGCCGCTGGTGGCCTACCGGGCCGCCCAGGAGGCGCTGACCAACGTGACCAAGCATGCGCAGGCCACGCAGGTGCGGGTGGACCTGTCGCTGGCGGCAGGCGTGCTGTCGCTGGAGGTGTCCGACAACGGCCGGGGCATCACCGCGGACGATCTGGCCAAGGTCAAGAGCTTCGGCATCCGCGGCCTGCAGGAACGCGCCCGCACGGTGGGCGGCTGGGTGGAGCTCAGCAGCAGCCCGCGGGGCAGCACGATGATCCTGTCGGTGCCCTTGACCGAAGCGTCGGCTGCGGCCACCGACGGCGCGATGGACGAAGACCAGGACGGGTTCGACCCGACCGGCTGGGGGAACATGTGATCAAGGTCATCTTGTGCGACGACCACGCACTCATTCGCCGCGGCATCCGCGACACGCTCTCGGATGCGCCGGACATCCAGGTGGTGGGCGAGGCCGGCGACTACGGCGAGCTGCGCAGCCTGCTGCGCGGCGCCTCCTGCGACGTGCTGGTGCTGGACATCAACATGCCAGGTCGCAGCGGACTGGACGTGCTGCACGCGCTGAAGGACGAGGGCTCGACGATGCGGGTGCTGGTCGTCTCCATGTACCCCGAGGATCAATACGCCATCCGCGCGCTGCGGGCCGGTGCCTTCGGCTATGTCAACAAGGGCGGTGACCCGGCGCTGCTGGTCTCGGCGGTGAGGACGGTCTCGCAGGGTCGCAAGTACGTGACGCCGGAGATCGCGCAGATGCTGGTGGAAAGCCTCACCGCCCCGGCCAGCGAGGCGGCGCACGACAAGCTTTCCGACCGCGAGCTGCAGACGCTGGTGATGATCGCCTCGGGCAAGCGCCTGTCCGACATCGCCGAGGAGCTCAAGCTCAGCCCCAAGACGGTCAGCGTCTATCGAGCGCGCGTGCTGGAGAAGCTCACGCTGACCAACAACTCGGAGCTCACCGTCTACGCCATCCGCAACGGCCTGGTGGGCAACGGATGAACACGCCCTTCGAATGGCAGATCGGCTGGCGCTACACCCGTGCCGGCCGATCCGGGCGCCGCAACGGCTTCATCAGCTTCATCTCGGCGGTGTCCATGCTGGGCATCGCGCTGGGCGTGGCCGCGCTCATCATCGTGCTCAGCGTGATGAACGGCTTCCAGAAGGAGGTGCGCGATCGCATGCTGTCCATCGTCGCGCATGTGGAGATCTTCGGCTCGGCCGCGGCCGATGCCACCGCGCCCTTCGACTGGCGGGCGGTGGCTGGCGTGGCCACCGCCCGGCCGGACGTGCTGGCCGCCGCCCCCTTCGTGGCCGCCCAGGCGCTGGTGGCGCGCGGCGAGGACATGCGCGGCGCGGTCATCCGCGGCGTCGACCCACCGGCCGAGGCGGGCATCACCGACATCGCGCGGCAACTGCGCGACGGCGCCTTCGCGCGGCTGGTGCCCGGCGAATGGGGCGTGGTGGTGGGCGTGCAGCTGGCCCGCGACCTGGGCGTGCGCGAGGGCGAGCGCATCACCATCGTCTCGCCCGGTGGCCAGGTGACGCCCGCCGGCGTGGTGCCCCGTCTCAAGCAGGTGACGGTGGTGGGCACCTTCGACAGCGGCCACTACGAATACGACAGCGCGCTGGTGATGATGCATGTGGAAGACGCCGCGCGGCTCTTCCGCCAGACCGGCCCGAGCGGCGTGCAGCTGCGCCTGGCCGACCTGCACCAGGCCCGGCGTGTGGCCGCGGAGCTTGCCACCGAGCTCGGCCCCAACGTGGTCGTGCGCGACTGGACCCGCACCAACCGCGCCTGGTATGACGCGGTGCAGCTGGAGAAGCGGCTGATGTTCATCATCCTCACGCTCATCGTCGCGGTGGCGGCCTTCAACCTGGTCAGCACTCTGGTGATGACGGTGACTGACAAGCGGGCGGACATCGCCATCCTGCGCACGCTGGGCGCGAGCCCGCGCTCGGTGATGGGCATCTTCATGGTCCAGGGCGCGGCGTCCGGCGTCATCGGCACGCTGACCGGCGTGGGCCTGGGGCTGCTGGTGGCCTTCAACGTGGACGTGATCGTCCCGGCCATCGAGCGCCTGTTCCAGACGGCCTTCCTGCCCGGCAGCATCTACCTGATCACCCGCATGCCCAGCGACCCGCAGGCTGGCGACATCGTGCCGGTGGCGGTCATCTCGCTGGTGCTGGCCTTCCTGGCCACGCTCTACCCGAGCTGGCGGGCGAGCCGGGTGAACCCGGCGGAGGCGCTTCGCCATGAGTGAGGCCCGGAACCCCGCCGGGCCGGTGCTGCAGGCCGACGGACTGTGCAAGCGCTTCACCGACGGGAGCGGCGCGCTGCGCATCGACGTGCAGGTGCTGTCTGGCGTCGACCTGAGCGTCGCGGCCGGCGAGACGGTGGCCATCGTGGGCACCTCGGGCTCGGGCAAGAGCACGCTGCTGCACCTGCTGGGCGGGCTGGACACGCCCAGCGCCGGCCGTGCCCGCCTGATGGGCCGCGACTGGCAGTCGATGTCGGCGTCAGCCCGCGGCGACTGGCGCAACCGGCACCTGGGCTTCGTCTACCAGTTCCACCACCTGCTGCCCGAGTTCAGCGCGCTGGACAACGTGGCCATGCCGCTGCGCATCCGCCGCGAGCCGCTCGAAGCGGCGCGGCAGGCAGCCGCCCAGGTGCTGGGCGAGGTGGGGCTGGGCGGACGCCTGAACCACCGGCCGGCCGAACTGTCCGGCGGCGAAAGGCAGCGCGTGGCCATTGCCCGCGCCCTCGTCACCCGGCCCGCCTGCGTGCTGGCCGACGAGCCCACCGGCAACCTGGACCGCGGCACCGCCGACAGCGTGTTCGCGCTGATGCTGCAGCTCGCCCAGGAGCGCGGAACCGCCTTCGTGCTGGTGTCCCACGACGAGGCGCTGGCGCGGCGGTGTGGGCGCAGCTTGCGGATGGGTGAGGGGCGGCTGCTGGGCTGAAGCCCTCGGCGGTCGCCGCAGGCTCAAGTCACCCGCCCGAACCACCACACGCTCAAGCCCCCCGCCAGCACCACCAGCAGCGCGCCGGCGGCGGCGAAGAGCGCGCTGACCTCGGTCTCCTTGGTTTCCACCACCAGGCGGGTGCTCAGGCTCTGGTAGACCTGCTTCAGGTCGGCCGCGGTTCCGGCGTAGAAGTATTCGGCGCGGGTGGCGGCGGCGATGTTCTTGAGGGTGACTTCGTCCAGCCGCACCCGCATGCTCCAGCCCTCGAAGCCGATGATCTCGCCGTCCTTGGTGCCGATGCCCACCGTGTAGACGCGGATGCCGCGGTCGGCCGCCATCTTGGCAGCGTCCATGGGCTCGGGGCCGGTGGTGCGCTGCCCGTCGGTGAGCAGGATCACCGCGGCTGAATTGAAGGAGCCCGGCTCCACCGGCGGCGGGGGTTTCTTCTGGGCTTCGGGGCTGCCCGGCATCGCACGTGCGCCGGTGATCTGCTGCAGGTCGATGCTGCTGTCCTCGGGGAAGAGGGCCGACAGCGACAGCACCACGCCGCTGCCGATGGCCGTGCCGCGCTGCAGCTGGAAGCGGTCGATGGCGGCCACCACATCCTCGCGGCTGAGGGTGGGCGGCTGCACGATGGCGGCGGTGCCGGCGAAGGCGACCACCCCCACCTTCACGTCGCGCGGCAGGTCGGTGAGGAAGGCCTTGGCCGCCTCCTGCGAGGCCACCAGCCGGTTGGGCTGGACGTCGGCGGCGCGCATGCTGCCCGACACATCCATCGCCAGGATGATGGTCTTCTGGGTGGACGGCAGGCTGACCACCGCGGTGGGCCGGGCCGCGGCCACCAGCAGCGTGCCCAGCGCGAGCAGCAGCAGCGCGGGCGGCAGGTGCCGGCGCCAGCCGGCATGGCGGCCCATGGCCTCCTTCACCAGGCTCACGGTGGAGTAGCGCAGCGTGTTCTTCTTGCGCCGCCCGAGCAGCCACAGGTAGGCCAGCACCAAGAGGGGCAGCAGTGCGAGCAGCCACAGCAGCTCGGGCCAGAGGAAGTTCAAGGGTGTTCGGGTCATGCAGAACCGCGGTGGAGGTGGAGATGGCCGTCGACCCGGGCGTCGGCCGATGCAGACCGGCCGGCCGTGGCGCCGCCGCCCAGCCGGTGCCGCTGGCGACGCAGGTCGACGAAGCGGAGCACCGCCTGGAGCAGGTCCTCGTCGGTGGCGATCTCGAGGGTGTCGACGCCCGCCTGCGCGAGCGACTGCTGCAGCGCTGCTTCACGCCGTTCGGCCGCGGCAGCGAAGCGGCGGCGGAAGGCGGCGTCGTCGGTGTCCACCAGCAGCGTCTCGCCGGTTTCGCTGTCGCGCAGGCTGAGCAGGCCCACCTGTGGCAGTTCGCTCTCCAGCCGGTCGAACAGGCGCACCGCAGTGACGTCGTGCCGCTGGGCCAGCCGGGCCAGTGGTGTCTCCCAGCCCGGCGCGCTGTAGAAATCGGACACCACGAAGACGGAACTGCGGCGGCGCAGGATGCCCGCGGCCGCGCCGAGCAGGTCGCCCAGGGCGGTGGCGCCGCCGGGGGTGATCTCGGCGCGCTGGGCCATGCGCTGCAGCAGGTGCAGCACGTGGGTGCGCCCGCTGCGCGAGGGAATGACCGCATCGACCCGGCTGCCGTAGAGCACGGCGCCCACCCGGTTGCCGTGGCGGGTCAGCAGCCGGGCCAGCACCGCGGTGAATTCGCGGGCAAGGTCGCGCTTGGTGCGCCGGCCCGAGCCGCCGTCGGCGTCGACGCTGCCGAAGTCCACGCTCGCCGACAGGTCGAGCAGGAACCAGGCGGAAAGCTCCCGGTCTTCGGTGAACTGGCGCACGTGCGGGATCTGCAAGCGCGCGGTGACGTTCCAGTCCATGTGACGCACGTCGTCGTGCACCTGGTACTCGCGCAGGTCGGCCAGGTCGACGCCGGCGCCGCGCCACAGCGTGCGGTAGTCGCCCTGCAGCAGGCCGTCGAGCCTGCGGATGACCGACCACTCCAGGCGCTTGAGCAGCACATCGGCTGCCGCACCCGCACCCGCACCCGCCCCACCGGGCGCGGACCGTGCGCCGGGCGCTGCAGCAACCAGGGTCGAGGCCATGGGCGCGGGCGGATTCAGTGGGCCGGCACCGCCGCCAGCGGCTTGTCGGGCACCGGAATCTTCTTCATCACCCGCTGCACGATCTGGTCGGCATCGAGCCCGTCGGCCAGCGCTTCATAGCTCAGCACCAGGCGGTGGCGCAGCACGTCGGGCACGAGCGTGGTCATGTCCTCGGGCAGCGCATAGGGCCGTCCGCGCATGAAGGCGAGCGCCCGGGCGCCTTCGACCAGGCCGATGGTGGCCCGGGGACTGGCCCCGAAGGTGATGTAGCCGGCCAGGTCAGCCAGCTCGTATTGGGCCGGCCGGCGCGTGGCGCTGACCAGCTTGACCGCATAGGTGACGAGCGACGGGTCGACGTAGACCTTGCGGCAGGCCTGCTGGATCTCCGCGAGCTGCGCCATGCTGGCCACGGCCGAGGCGAAGGTGGGGCTGCCGGTGACGCGCTGCGCGACGACGAACTCCTCTTCCTCGGTCGGGTAGTCGACCAGCACCTTCATCATGAAGCGGTCGACCTGCGCTTCGGGCAGCGGGTAGGTGCCTTCGGTCTCGATCGGGTTCTGGGTGGCCATCACGAGGAAGGGCTCGGGCACCTTGTGGGACTCGCCGGCGATGGTGACCTGCCGCTCCTGCATCACCTCCAGCAGCGCGCTCTGCACCTTGGCCGGCGCCCGGTTGATCTCGTCGGCCAGCAGCAGGTGCGCGAAGACCGGCCCCAGCGCGGTGGTGAACTCGCCCGTCTTCTGGTTGTACATGCGCGTGCCGACGAGGTCGGCCGGCACCAGGTCGGGCGTGAACTGGATGCGCTTGAAGCTGCCGCGCAAGGTGCTGGCCAGCGTCTTGACGGTGAGCGTCTTGGCCAGGCCCGGCACGCCCTCGACCAGCAGGTGGCCCTGGGCGAGCAGCGCCACCATCACCCGTTCGAGGAAGTGGTCCTGGCCGACCACCACGCGCTTGACCTCGTAGAGGATGCTTTCCATCAGCGCCGCGGCGGCAGCGGCCGCCTGCTGGGCGCCTTCGGCACGGGAGGGGTCGGTCATCGGTGCGGAGGAGTCGGACATGCGGGGGGCTCTGGGTTCGGCAGGTTGCGGCAAGGCCCGTCAGAAGGGCGGCATGCCGGCGGCAGCGGCGGCGTTCTCGATGGGCACGGCGAAGCCGATGCCGATGAACACCCGCTGCCGGGAGGGGTTGAGGATGGCGGTGACGATGCCCACCACCGCGCCATCCATGGTCACCAGCGGACCGCCCGAGTTGCCGGGGTTGGCCGCGGCATCGAACTGGATGAGGTTGGTGATCATCTGCTGGCCGTCGGGCGAACGGAACTCGCGCTTCAGGCCCGAGACGATGCCGGCCGAGGCCGACGGCCCGATGCCGAAGGGAAAGCCCACCGCCAGGACTTCGTCGCCGGGCATCAGGTCGGAGGTGGAACGCAGGGTGGCGGCCTTGAGATCGTCGGGAACGGTCTTGGCCCGCAGCACCGCCAGGTCGTTCTCGGGCTGCGAGCCCACCATCACCGCGTCCGATTCGGAACCGTCGGCGAAGGTGACCTTCAGGCGGCGGGCGCCCTGAACCACGTGCAGGTTGGTGAGGATGGTGCCGTTCTCGACGATGACCACCCCCGAACCCACGTTGCGCGGAATGCCCTCGCCCGGGGGCTCGCTGCCGGTGCTGTCGGGCTTGTCGCCCTCCAGGCCCACCACCCGCACCACCGATCCGCGGATGGCGGCATAGGCGGCGGAAGCCGGGGAGGGCAGGGGCTTGTCGACGATGTCCTTGCGGATGAACTCGGCGAGCTGCTCGGGGGTGTAGCCGGGCACGGCGGGACCGGAGCGCTGAAGGCTCAGCCCCCAGCCGAGCGCGAGCGCGACGACGCCCAAGGCCCAGAGGCGCCGCTCATGGCGCTGGCCCCAAAGCCGCCAGGCCGAACCGGCCGGTGCGGGGGCGGCCCGCGAGGGCGCAGCGGCGTCGGCGCCCCGGCGGGCCCCGGAGGGCCGCTGCGCGGACCCGTCGGCCACCGAAGGGGCGCGAACCCGGGCGTAGGCGCTGATGCGGGGATACGAGGGCGGCGGGGCGGTTTCGGCAGCGGGTGTGGGAGCGCTTGCAGCCGCGCTTGAAACATCTGCGCCTGCTCGCGGCCCGGGGGCGGCGGCCGCCGGCGCCGAGTCAGAGGGCGTCGGCGTGGGCATTGCGCGGGATCGACTGTAGAGCGGGGTTCTCTTCATTCGGCGGGCCTTTCTGGCGGCGCACAGATTCCCGGTGCGGCGGTGCCTGCGGGCGGGATGAGCCCCCCGGCGTGCCGCGAACCAGCGGTGTCCGAGATCGCCGTTGGACGCTACCACGCTCGCCGGCGCTTGTCAGTGCGGGGCCGCGCCGGTTCCCCCGGGGGCTGTGCCGCCCCAGGCATCATCCGGCCATGTGGATCGACACGCACTGCCACCTGGACGCGCCCGAGTTCGCGGCCGACGTCGCGCAGGTGGCCGAGCGCGCGCGCCGCGTCGGCGTGGACATGCTGGTGCTGCCGGCTGTGGCGGCCGACGGCTTCGATGCCGTGCGCGGCCTGGCCCATGCGCATGGTTTCGCCTACGCACTGGGCATCCACCCGCTGTTCGTCGACCGCGCATCCGAAGACGACCTGCAGCGCCTGGACGAGGCGCTCGCGCTGCACCGCCACGACCCCCGGTTGGTGGCGGTGGGCGAGATCGGCCTGGACCATTTCGTGCCGGGGCTGGACCGCGAGCGGCAGCGCCGCTTCTACGTCGAGCAGTTGCGCCTCGCGAGGCGCCATGGTCTGCCAGTGCTGCTGCATGTGCGCCGCTCGGCCGACGCGCTGCTGCGCGAGCTGCGGCGCCTGCCGGTGGGCGGCGGCATCGCGCATGCCTTCAATGGCAGCGCGGTGCAGGCCCAGACTTTCGTCGACCTCGGCTTTCGGCTGGGCTTCGGCGGCACCCTCACCTTCGAGCGGGCCTTGCAGATCCGGCGAGTCGCCGCCGCGCTCGATCCAGGCCACCTGGTGCTGGAAACCGATGCACCGGACATTCCGCCGCAGTGGCTGTACCGCCCGATGGCTGAGCGGCTGGCCCGGCCGGAGGCGGGCAGCCCGCGCAACGAACCCGCACAACTGCCGCGCATCGCCGAATCGCTGGCGGGGCTGCGGGGCTGGACGCTGCAAGCCACGGCACAGCGGACCCGGGCGAATGCACTGGCCGCGCTGCCGCGCCTGGTGCCGCTGCTGGCCGAAGCGGGCGCTGCGGCGGCCAGGCTGCCCGCCGTGGACGCCGAACATGAGTCGGGCCGCTGACGGCATCCCGCCGCTGCGCGGCGGGCTCGAGCCGGTGCTCGACGACGGCGTGCGCCTGGTGGTGCTGGGCAGCTTCCCGGGCGAGGCCTCGCTGGCCGCGGTCCGCTACTACGCGCATCCGCGCAACCAGTTCTGGACCATCGCCTCCAGGTTGCTCGGGGAAGACTTCGTCGGCCTGGACGAGGCGGGCCGCCGGGCCCGGCTGCTGGCGCATCGGGTGGGCCTGTGGGATGTGCACGCCCGCTGCCGCCGCGCGGGCAGTCTGGATGCCCACATCCGCGAGGCCGAACCCAACGATCTCGTCGGCGTGCTGGGGCGGCTGCCGCAGCTGCGCGGCATTGCCCACAATGGGGCCGAATCGGCGCGCGCGATGAAGCTCACTTCCCGGCTGGGCGTGGCGGTCTGGCGCCTGCCGTCCACCAGCCCCGCGCATGCCGCCTGGACCCTGGAACGCAAGACCGCCGCCTGGCGCGAGGTCTTCGTCGCCTGCGGCGTCGCCTCCTGATCCTCGATGAAACCCCGTCCCGACCCCGTCCCCGTCCCGACTGACGCCCTGCCGCCGGCCACCGTGTCCGAACACGACGGCGTTCGCTACCTGCACCTGGATTCCATCTGGGTCCAGGGGGCGATGCGGCTGGCGCATCCCTCGGCCATCGAGCTCGACTACGTGCAGCGCATGATGGCCTGGCTGCTGCTGGTCGACCCGGTGGGGCTGGGCCGCCGGCATGCGGTGCAGTTCGGCCTCGGTGCGGGAGCCATCACCCGCTTCTGCCACGGCAAGCTGCGCATGCGCACCACCGCGGTGGAGATCAACCCCAGCGTGATCGGGGCCAACCGGCAGTGGTTCCGCCTGCCGGCCGACTCCGATCGTCTGCGGGTGGAACAGGCCGATGCCGCCGCCTGGGCGGCCGACCCGGCGCATGCCGGAACGGTCGATGTGCTGTGCGTCGACCTCTACGACGAGCAAGCCGCCGGCCCGGTGCTGGACAGCGAAGCCTTCTACCGCGATTGCCGCCGCCTGCTGGTCGAAGGCGGCGTGCTGTCGGTCAACGTCTTCGGCCGCCAGGCGAGCGGCGCTCGCAGCCTGGCCCGCCTGCAGCGCGTGTTCGGCCTGGGTCGGGTGAAGAGCCTGCAGCCCACCCGGGAAGGCAACACGGTGCTGCTCGCGCTGTGCGGTGCCGACTGGCCCGGCCCCGAGCGCCTGGCCGAGCGTGCCGCCGCGCACGAGACCCGCACCGGCTTGCCCTGCCGCAAGTGGCTTCGGATGCTGCGGGAAGCGCCGCAGGCCGGCGACGACGAACTGGAAGACTGAACACCATGGCCACAGCGTCCCGACCCGCGACTCCCGCACCGGCCCCCGGGCCGTCCACCGCCGCCACCGCCCCCGCCGCGCGCCGACCGGTGCCCCCGGCGCTCGCCGGGCGCCTGGACTGGCGGCGCCTGCTCGCCTGGATGCTGGAGGACGGGCTGATCGGGCCGGACGACGAAGCGCGCACGCGCCAGCGCTTCGGCGCCGGCGACAGCGCGCAGCCCGCGCTGGTCCGGCTGGCGGCCGCCGGCCTGATCGACCTTCGCTCCGGGCAGCCGCTGGAGGTCGAGCCGCTGACCCAGTGGGTGGCCGGCCGGGCAGGGCTGCCCTACCTGCGCATCGACCCCCTGCGGGTGGACGTGGGCCGGGTGAGCGACGTGATGTCGGTGAGCTATGCCGAGCGCCGCCAGGCCCTGCCCATCCAGGTGGGGCTGGCCGAGGTGACCATCGCCACCTGCGAGCCCTTCGACACCGCCTGGGTGCCCGAGATCGAGGCCCATGTGCGCCGCTCGGTCCGGCTGGTGGTGGTGAGCCCGCCGGAGCTGCGGCGCTACACGACCGAGTTCTACACGTTGTCGCGCTCGGTGCGCGCGGCCATCAAGACCGGCGAGCAGACCAGCCAGTCGAGCTTCGAGCAGCTGGTCGAACTCGGCCGCAGCAACCGGCCGCTCGATGCCAACGACCAGGGCGTGGTGCAGGTGGTGGACTGGCTGTGGCAATACGCCTTCGACCAGCGCGCGAGCGACATCCACCTGGAGCCCCGGCGCGAACTGGGCGTGATCCGCTTCCGCATCGATGGCGTCATGCACACCGTCTACCAGCTGCCCCCCGGGGTGCTCAACGCGATGATCGCCCGGGTCAAGCTGCTGGGCCGCATGGACGTGGTGGAGCGCCGCCGACCGCTGGACGGGCGCATCAAGACCCGCAACCCGAGCGGCGCGGAGGTGGAGATGCGGCTTTCCACGCTGCCCACTGCCTTCGGCGAGAAGATGGTGATGCGCATCTTCGACCCGGACACGGCGGTGAAGAACCTTCACTCTCTGGGCTTCGGCGAGCACGATGGTCCGCGCTGGGAAGCCCTGGTGGGCCGGGCCCACGGCATCGTGCTGGTGACCGGCCCCACCGGCTCGGGCAAGACGACCACGCTCTACGCCACGCTCAAGCGGCTGGCCACCGAGGAGGTCAACGTCTGCACCATCGAGGACCCGATCGAGATGATCGAGCCGAGCTTCAACCAGACCCAGGTGCAAAGCGCGATCGACCTGAACTTCGCCGAGGGCCTGCGCTCGCTGATGCGCCAGGACCCGGACATCATCATGGTCGGCGAGATCCGCGACCTGCCCACCGCGGAGATGGCCATCCAGGCCGCGCTGACCGGCCACCTCGTGTTCAGCACGTTGCACACCAACGACGCCGTTTCAGCTGTCACGCGACTGATGGACCTGGGCGTGCCGCCCTACCTCATCGGCGCCACGCTCAACGGCGTGCTCGCGCAGCGTCTGGTGCGGCTGCTGTGCACCGCCTGCCGCGCGAGCGACCCTTCGGTGACCGCAGCCAGCCTGGCTCAGATCAGCGCGCCGTGGACGCTTCCCGAGCCGGTGTCGGCCTACCGTCCGGTGGGCTGCCTGGAGTGCCGCATGACGGGCTTCCGCGGTCGTGCGGGCCTCTATGAACTGCTGGTCCTGGAGGATGCGTCCAGGGCCTTCCTGCAGCCGCAGGTCCAGCCCGACCGGTTGCGCGAGCAGGGGCTGCGCGACGGCATGCGGCCGCTGCGTCTGGCCGGTCTGCTCAAGGTGGCCCAGGGCCTCACGACCGTCGACGAGGTGCTGCGCGCCACCCCGTCGATGGGGGGCTGAGGCGCGCGGAGTCGCGGGCGCGACGGCGGGTTCCCCCGGGGTTTCCCGAAGAGCCGTCTCCCTAGAATCGCGCGTCTTTCGGCAAGCGCCGCCAGCCCCTGCGCCGCAGGGGTTCGAAGCGGTCACCGTCTCTGGCGACGGGTTGCCTCCTGAGGAGATGTCATCTTGAAGATCAAGAGCCAGCAGGACTTCTGGTCCGGGCTGATGTTCATCGCCGTGGGCGTGGGTTTCGCCCTCGGTGCGCGCGACTACAGCTTCGGCTCGTCGGCCCGTCCCGGCCCGGCCTACTTCCCCTTCGGCCTGGGCGTGCTGCTGGCCATCCTGGGCGGCGTCATCACCTTCAAGGCGCTGACCATCGCCAGCCCCGGCGGCGAGAAGGTGGGTGCCTTTGCCTGGCGGCCCCTGCTGTGCATCGTGGGCTCGGTGGCCCTGTTCGGCTTCATGCTGCCGCGCTTCGGCCTCTTCGTGAGCCTGCCCGTGCTGATCGTGCTGTGCAGCTTCGCCGGCGACGAGTTCAGCTGGGTCGCGGTGCTCGTCAGCGCCGTGGTGCTGACGGCGTTCTGCTGGTTCGTGTTCAGCTGGGGCCTGGGCCTCACCATTCCGCTGCTGCCGTCCTTCGGCTCGGCCACCTGAAGGCCGATCGCCATGGATCTCCTGCAAAACCTCGCGCTGGGCTTCAGCGTCGCCTTCAACGGCGAGAACCTGCTCTACGCCTTCTTCGGCGCGGTGCTGGGCACGCTCATCGGCGTGCTGCCCGGCCTGGGCCCGGTGGCCACCATCGCCATGCTGCTGCCCAGCATCTACGCGCTGGACGCCACGCCGGCCCTGATCATGCTGGCCGGCATCTTCTACGGCGCGCAGTACGGCGGCTCCACCACCGCCATCCTGATCAACGTGCCGGGTGAGTCGAGCTCGGTGGTCACCGCCATCGACGGCTACCAGATGGCCCGCCAGGGCCGTGCGGGCGCGGCACTCGCCGCCGCCGGCCTGGGTTCCTTCTTTGCAGGCACGGTAGGGACGATGATCATCGCGGCCTTCGCGCCGCCGCTGACCGAACTGGCCTTCAAGTTCGGACCGGCCGAATACTTCTCGCTGATGGTGCTGGGCCTGATCGGCGCGGTGGTGCTGGCCTCGGGCTCGCTCGTCAAGGCCATCGCGATGATCCTGCTGGGCCTGCTGCTCGGGCAGATCAACACCGACGTCATCTCGGGCGTGCCGCGCTACAGCTTCGACATTCCGGAGCTCACCGACGGCATCGGCTTCGTGGCCATCGCCATGGGCGTGTTCGGTTTCGGCGAGATCATCTCCAACCTGGGCCAGCCGGCCGAGGAGCGGCAGGTCTTCACCAAGAGCGTCAAGGGCCTGTGGCCCACCCGGGACGACCTGCGGCGTGCCGCGCCCGCGGTGCTGCGCGGCACGGCGCTGGGCTCGCTGCTGGGCGTGCTGCCGGGCGGCGGCGCGCTGCTGGCGGCCTTCGCGGCCTACACCGTCGAGAAGAAGATGCCGCTCAAGCCGGGCGACGTGCCCTTCGGCAAGGGCAACATCCGCGGCGTGGCGGGCCCGGAGAGCGCCAACAACGCCGGCGCGCAGACGAGCTTCATCCCCATGCTCACGCTGGGCATTCCGCCCAATGCGGTGATGGCGCTGATGGTGGGCGCGATGACCATCAAGGGCATTCAGCCCGGCCCGCAGGTGATGACCAGCAACCCCGAGCTCTTCTGGGGCCTGATCGCCAGCATGTGGATCGGCAACCTGATGCTGGTGATCCTGAACCTGCCGCTGATCGGCATCTGGATCAAGCTGCTGACGGTGCCCTACCGGCTGCTGTTCCCGGCCATCCTGAGCTTCTGCTGCATCGGCCTGTACACGCTGAACAACAACAGCTTCGACGTCTACATGGGCGCGCTGTTTGGCGTGGTGGGCTACCTCTTCTACAAGCTCAAGTGCGAGCCGGCGCCGCTGCTGCTGGGCTTCATCCTCGGGCCGATGATGGAAGAGAACCTGCGCCGCGCGCTGCTGCTCAGCCGCGGCGACTGGACGGCCTTCGTCACCCGCCCCCTGTCGGCCGGCCTGCTCGCCGCCGCGGCCCTGATGATCATCGTGGTGATGCTGCCGGCCATCCGCAGCAAGCGCGAGGTGGCCTTCCAGGAAGAGTGACGAGGGCCCGGGCGGCGGCTGCCGCCTGGCGCCGCGCCGGCTCCGTGGCTGCGTGGCTCCGTGGCTCCGTGGCTTCGGGTCAGGCGCGTCGGCGCGCCTGTTCGGAAGTCGGGTGGACCCGCTGCAGCGGCGCCGCGGCCACCGCCCTGGCCGCGCGCTCGCGGGCCTCGCGCAGGAGGGCGCGGCCATCCCAGTCGGTGGGCCAGCCTTGCCACAGGCGCAGACGCCCCTGCACCACCACCGCGTCGATCTGGCTGCGGTTGGCCAGACGGACGAGTTCCCAGCCCAGGTCCCAGGACGGCGTGAGTTCGGGCACGTCGAGATCGACCAGCAGGTAGTCCGCTTCCAGCCCGGCGGCGATGCGGCCGGTGATGCCCGCCAGGCCTGCCGCATCGGCAGCCCGGCCGGTGGCCGCGGCCAGCCAGGTCCAGCCCGCGCCGGTGGAGAAATCGCCCACCTGCAGGCCGATGCCCAGGCGCTGGGCGGTCTCGGCGGCGTCCATCAGGCGGAAGGCATCGCCCCGTGTGCCGTCGGTGCCCAGCCCCAGGCGGATGCCCAGGCTGGTCATCTGCAGCGCTGGCGCCACCGCATTGCCCTTCCAGCTGCTGGCCACCGGGTTGTAGCTGACGGCGGCACCGCCATCGCGCAGCAGCGCCAGCTCGTCGGGCGTGACCAGCGTGCAGTGCGCGGCCAGCAGCTGGGGCGTGATGGCGCCGACGGACTGCAGCTTCTGCAGCGGACGCAGGCCGCTGGCCACCAGCGAGCGCTCCACCGAGACCAGGTGCTCGTTCACGTGGGTCTGGAACACCGCGCCGGCCTCGCGGCACAAGCCGCTGACCTGGGCGAGCATGCGATGGCTGCCCTGCTCGGGAATCGACACCGCGAGCGATGGGTGCACCAGCGCGCCGGACTGCCGGCTTGCCAGGTGCTGTTCAGCCGCCCGCAGAACCTCGAGCGCCGCCTCGTCGCTGAGGTCCGCGTCGTTGCAGATTCGACCGAGCACGCAGCGCAGGCCCACCGTCTCCACCGCGGCGCGCAGCGCCTGCAGGCCCGCGCGCGAGCGGGTGCCTGCCTCGCACACGGTGGTGAAGCCCCCGCGCAGCGCTTCCAGCGCAGCCAGTTGCGCGGCCACGAGCAGGTCGTCCTCGTCGAGTTGCTGCTCCAGCGGCACCCAGATGCGGCGGAAGATTTCCGAGGGTTCGCCGAAGGCGATGGACTTGCCGAAGGACTGGGTGAGGTGGTGGTGGGTGTCGACGAAGCCGGGCATCAGCAGGTGGCCCGGGAGCTCCAGACGGGGCACCTGGGGGTGGCGTTGGGCCAGCTCCGCGACCGGCCCGACATCGGCGAAGCGGCCGCCCTGCACCAGCACCGCCCAGCCCGCCAGGGCGATGTCGTCCACCAACGTGCGGGCGGGCAGCAGCAGCAGCTCAGGCTGGCCGAGGGCGGTGCGCGGATCGGTGTTCATCGACTTCATTCCTTCAGGACAGGGCATACCAGAGACCGGTGGCGATGAGGATGCAGGCGGTGGCCGCCCGCAGGCGCCGGGGAGGGGCCCGCAGCGCGACGCGCCGGCCCGCCCAGGCGCCGGCCACCAGCACCGCGGCCACGCCCAGCCCGAGCAGCAGGTCCAGCCGCCCCGCCGCCACGTGGGCGGCGCTGGCGGCCACCGCGACGGGCAGCTGCACCAGCTGGGCCGCTGCCACCGACAGCGTCAGGGGGGTGCCGATCAGCATCAGAACCGGCAGCAGCAGCACCGGGCCCCCGGTGCCGGACAGGGCCGAACCGAGGCCGACGAACAAACCGATCCAGGCCTGGTGGATCGGCCTCGGCCAGGCCGCCGGCGGCCGCTGTCCCGGCGCGGCGGGCGACCGCCGTTCGGCCCAGATACCGAACACGCCGGAGCCCAGCGCGAGCACGCCCACCCAGGTCCGCAGCGCCGATGCCGGGACCTGGTCGGACAGCCAGGCACCCAGCGCGGCGCCCGCCAGCGAGGCGACCAGCAGCACCCGAAGCCCCCAGCCGGTGGCCCGGCGCTGCTGGCCGAGCGCCTGCAGCGCCGCCACGCCGGTGAGCAGGAAGGCGAAGCTGGACGCCGCCAGCGCCTGCGGCAGCGGCACGCCCATGAGGTCGGTGAGGGCCGGCACGACCAGCACCCCGCCGATGGAGGTGGCGCCGATGGCCACGCCGGCCAGCGCGATGACCCCGACGGCGGACAGGCTCAAGGGCCGGGCCTCGAGGGCCGGGCGCGGCCGGCGCGCACGCCCATCACTCGGGCTTGATGCCGGCGGCGGCGACGGCCGCGGCCAGTTCGTCGCGTTCCTGGCGCAGCAGCGTGGCGAAGGCCCCGAGCTCGACGCTGGACGGCTTCAGGCCCGCTTCGTTCAGGCGGCGGATGAGGTCGGCGTCCTTCATCGTCTCGCGCAGTTCGGCGGCCAGCTTCGCCACCAGCGCAGCGTCGGTTCCCGCAGGGGCGAAGAGGCCGTACCAGGAGTCCACGTCCACCTTCTGCAGGCCGGGCGTCTCCGCCAGCGCCGGCACGCCCGGCAGCGACGGCCAGCGTTCCCGCGAGGTGACGCCGAAGGCCTTGACCTTGCCGTCCTTGATGAAGGGCTGGGCCAGCGTGACCGGCATCACCGCCAGTTCGATGAGGCCGGCGGCCAGTTCGGTCAGCACCTGCGGCCCGGACTTGTAGGGCACGTGCAGGATGTCCACCCGGGCGTTGAGCTTGATGATCTCGGCAGTGAGGTGCATGGAGGTGCCCACGCCGTCGGTGCCGTAGTTCAGCTTGCCCGGGTCGCGACGCGCCAGGGCGAGCACCTCGGCGGTGGTGCCCGCTTCCAGCTTCGGGCTTCCGATGAGCACGAAGGGTGAGGTGGCCACGGTCGCGATGGGCAGCAGGTCCTTCTGCGCGTCGTACTTCACCAGGGCCGGACGGACGACCGGCGCGACGGTGATGGGGCTGGCCACCGCGAAGAGCAGGGTGTAGCCATCGGGCTGGGCGCGGGTGGCCCGCAACGTGCCGAGCGTGCCGGCCGCGCCGGCGGTGTTCTCGATGACGAAGGGCTGGCGCAGCCTCTCCCCGAGCTTCTGCAGCACCATGCGTGCGGCGGTGTCCACGCTGCCCCCGGCAGCGAAGGGCACCACCACGGTGACCGGCTTGGCGGGGTAGGACGCCACGGCGGCGGCAGGGGCCTGCGCCAGCGCCACGGGCGCCAGGGTGCCCAGGAGGGAGCCGGCAGCGGCGAGCAGCAGGCGACGGTGGAAGCGGGACGGAACGCGCATGGGACACTCCTCGAGGTGGACAGGGCACCTGGGTGGTGCCTGGATTCAACTTGATATGACAAGTCAATACAAGGCAAGCAAGGACCGTTCCACTGGCCGGTCAACCCGGAAGAAACCGGCGCCCGCGGTCCGGGTGGTGCATTCCGCGCCGTTGGCCGCGGCCGAGCCGATCACGCTGCATGCCCGGGTGCGCGAATCGCTGCGGGCCCGCATCGTGGGCGGTGAATGGCCGGTGCAGCACCAGCTGCCCACCGAGGCCGAGCTGGGCGCGAGCTTCGGCGTCAGCCGCATCACCGTGCGCAAGGCGCTGGCCGATCTGGCGGCCCTGTCGCTGATCGTGCGGGTGCAGGGCAAGGGTTCCTTCGTGGCGCCGGCGCCGGTCCGCCAGGAACTCGCGCGGCTGCAGGGGCTGGCCGAGGCGCTCGGACGCGATGGCAGGGAGGTCGTCACCGAGATCCTCGGCTTCGGTGCCGACCTGCTCGAACCCGACGCCGCACGGGCGCTGGCGCTGCCCGAAGGCAGCCCCTGCCTGCTGCTGCAGACGCTGCGCAGCGCCGACGCGCGGCCGCTGTCCACCAACCGCACGGCGCTGGTGCCCGCCGTGGGCCGGCGCATCCGACGCGACGATCTGGCCCGCCACGACCTGCTCACCCTGTATGAAACCCGGCTCGGCCTGCGGGTGGAGCGGGCGGTGGTGGGCATCCGCGCCGAGGCGGCATCGCCGGACCAGGCGCGCGCCCTCGGGCTGCGCGCCCGTTCGCCGGTGCTGCGGGTGGACCGTGCGGTGTTCGCCACCGACGGACAGCCGCTGCACTTCGAGTCGAGCGTCTACCGGGCCGACGCCTTCAGCTTCCGCCTGGAGCTCGCCCGTTGAGCCCAGCCCTGGCGGCCTCGGGCTGAGCGCTGAGGGCCTTCAGGCCGCCGGGGCCGTGGGGAAGGTTCCCGGCAGCAGGATGCCGCGGTCGACCGTGCCGATCCTGGTGTGGCCGCAGAAGGCCATGGTGAGGTCGAGTTCGCGGTGGATGATCTCGAGCGCCTTGGTCACGCCGGGCTGGCCCATGGCGCCCAGTCCGTAGAGGAAGGCCCGGCCGATGTAGGTGCCGCGGGCGCCCAGCGCCCAGGCCTTGAGCACGTCCTGGCCGCTGCGCACGCCGCCGTCCATGTGCACCTCGATCTTCGAGCCCACCTCGGCCACGATGGCGGGCAGGGCCTCGATGCTGCTCTGCGCGCCGTCCAACTGGCGGCCGCCGTGGTTGCTGACGATGAGCGCATCGGCGCCGGACTGCACCGCCAGGCGGGCATCCTCGACGTCCTGGATGCCCTTGAGGATGAGCTTGCCGCCCCAGCGCTTCTTGATCCATTCGACGTCGCCCCAGTTCAGGCCCGGGTCGAACTGGTCGGCCGTCCAGGAGGCGAGGCTGCCCATGTCGCCCACACCGCTCACGTGGCCGACGATGTTTCCGAACTGGCGGCGCTTCGTCCCGAGCATGCCCAGGCACCAGCGCGGCTTGGTGGCCATGTTCAGCAGGTTGGCCACCGTGAGCTTGGGCGGCGCGGACAGGCCGTTCTTCAGGTCCTTGTGGCGCTGGCCGAGGATCTGCAGGTCCAGCGTGAGCACGAGCGCACCGCAGTTCGCGGCCTTGGCGCGGTCGATGAGGCGCTCGATGAAGGCGCGATCCTTCATCACGTAGAGCTGGAACCAGAACGGCGCCTTGGTGTGGGCGGCGATGTCCTCGATCGAGCAGATGCTCATCGTGGACAGGGTGAAGGGGATGCCGAAGGCCTCTGCGGCGCGGGCCGCGAGGATCTCGCCGTCGGCGTGCTGCATGCCGGTCAGGCCCGTGGGCGCGATGGCCACCGGCATCTTCACCGGCACCCCGACCATGGTGGTGGCGGTGCTGCGGTTCTCCATGTTCACCGCCACCCGCTGGCGCAGCTTGATGCGGGCGAAGTCGCTTTCGTTGGCCCGGTAGGTGCCTTCGGTCCAGGAGCCGCTGTCCGCGTAGTCGTAGAACATGCGCGGGACGCGTTTCTGGGCCAGGCGGCGCAGGTCTTCTATGTTGGTGATGACGGTCATGGGTTTGCGGTGGGTACGGCGGCGAGAACGCGACGGTAAGGGCCGGGCGCCGGCGGCGCCATGCGGACCTTCCCCTCAGGGGCGACGCCCGGGCGGCGCGGGGCGCGGCGGGCGGGCAGGGGCGGGGCCGCGCTCGCTGCGCGCCTGGGCGAGGCTCGCCTCCAGAGTGGCCAGCGACAAGCCCTTGAGGGCGGCGAAGTTCGACGGTGACAGGGGGCTGGCCTCGAAGGCCTGCAGCAGCATGGAGCGGGCGCGGCGTTCGCCGTCCTCGGGGGTCGGGGCCCGGGCCGGGGCGGTGGGGGCGCTCGGGCGGGCCGCAGCACCGGCCGGGGTGTCAGGCTTCACCGGGTGATGGCCCGGGTGATGGCCCGACGGCTTGCCCGCCGGGTGGGCGCCGGGGCCGCGAGGGTCCGGCCGGGGCGGACGGGGCGGACGGGGCGGGGCTTCGCGAGGGCCGCCGCGGCCAGCGCCCGGGGCCTGCCGGTGTCCGCCGGGGGGCGCGGAGCGACGGCCCGGGCTCGCGCTCGCGCTCGCGCCCGGGCTGTTGGATGCGCCCGATGCGGCGGGGGCGCCAGGGGCGCCAGCGGCGCCGGCAGCGCCAGGTGCGTCAGGCACGCCCGGCACGCCCGGCACGCCCGGTACGCCCGGTTGCGCCGGGCGGCCTGGGCGCTCGGCGCGGCGGGGGTCGTCGGTGCGGTGGGGGTGGTGGCTGCGATCGGTGCGGTGGGTGCCGTCCGTTCGCGCCTCGCGGGCGGGGCGCTGCCCGGGCGCCTGGGCGCCGCGCTGTCGCTCCTTGACCAGTGCGCGGCGGCGATCGAGTTCGGCGCGCGCGGCCTCGTGGTGTTCGGCGGCGATCGGCCCGGCCGGTGCGCCGTCCAGGTCGAAGCGCTCGGTGGCGGCGATCAAGGCCTTGATGTAGGGCGTGGAGGTCGTGTGGCGGTGCAGGAAGACCGACAGCACCCGCTTGCTGAAGACCCCCGGCGCCCGCGCATGGATGGCGGCCTGGACACGCAGCTGGATCGGCTTGAACACCGCCGCGCCGAACAGCGCGGGAAAGCGTTCGGCCATCTGCCGGGCGCATTCCGCATGCGACATCTCGGGCGGCCTGGCTGCTGCCGCGGCTGCGGCTTGCGCAAGAGTTGCAGTGGTCGGCGCGGCGGGGTCGGCTTCGCCCGCCGCTTCGGCCACGGCCTCGCCGGCCTCGCCCGGCATGGCTTCAACCCGGGTGACGGCATCGGCATCGGCATCGGCATCGGCATCGCGTACAGCGCCGTTGCCCGCAGCGCCGTCGTCGGCTGCAGCCGGTGCGCCGAGCTCGTCGTCCGCCGGCGGCGGCAGGGCCTCCTGCACGTTCGTCAGGGGTGCCGGGGCCGCGGCGGCAGGGGCATCGGGCGAAGGGCTCGCCGGGTCTTGGGCAGGGAGGTCAGGCATCGTGAGCGGCAGGGCCGAAGGGCCGGGATGGCCCGCAGGACATAAACCCGCGATTGTGGCCGTTCAAACGCCCGTCGGCGGATCGAACAGTGGCAGGGTTTCGCCCTGGGCGGCCCGCACGGCAGACGGCTCCCCGCGCGCCGGGTCTGACGCGCTGCCGGCGATGTCCTGGCCGTCGCCCGTCACCGGCTGCAGCGGGCAGGCCCGCACCCCCAGCAGGCGCAGGCGCCGGCGCAGATCGACCCGCTTCAGGCACTGGCCGCAGGCCCGGCGCAGGGCCGCCGCGTCCTGCGTGGCGGCGTCCAGCCTGAGGTCGCGGGTGACGATGCGGAAATCGTCGAAGCGCAGCTTGATGCCCACGCCGCGCGCGGCCACGTCCTTGCGCTGCAGGTCCTCGGCCAGCCGCTGGCACAGACCGTCCAGCAGGCCGCCCAGCTCGCCCCGGTCGTGCACGGCGTGCAGGTCGCGGCTGAAGGTGGTTTCCCGGCTGATCGACTTGGGCTCGCGCGAGGTCACCAGCGCCCGCTCGTCGCGACCGTGGGCGGCCTCGTGCATCCACAGGCCCGTGGACCGGCCGAAGCGCTCGACGAGCAGGTCCGCGGGCACCGCGGCGAGCTCGGCGATGGTGTGGATGCCCAGGGCCTGAAGCCGCTCGGCCGCCTTCGGTCCGATGCCGTTGATGCGGCGCGCCGGCAAGGGCCAGATGCGCCGGGGGATGTCGTCGATCGACAGCAGCGTGAGCCCGTCGGGCTTGTCCAGGTCGGACCCGATCTTGGCCAGCAGCTTGTTGGGCGCAACGGCGACCGAGCAGCTCAGGCCGGTGGCCTCGCGCACCGCGGCCTTCAGCCGCCGGCCAGCGGCCTCGCCGCCATCGTCGGCCACGCCGGGCACCGCGCCCAGGTCGAGGTAGATTTCGTCGATGCCACGGTCCTCGAAGACCGGCACCACCGTGAGCACCGCTTCCTTGAAGCGCCGCGACATCTGGCGGTAGGCATCGAAGTCCACCGGCAGCAGAACCGCGTCGGGCGCCAGTGCAGCCGCCTTCATCAGCCCCATGCCCGAGTGCACGCCCAGCGAGCGCGCCGGGTAGGTGGCCGTGGTGATGACCCCCCGGCCGACGTAGTCACGCAGGCGCGGAAAGCGCCACCCGCCCGCATCGTCCCGCTCCGGCACCCGCGTGCGCCCCCCGATCACCACCGGCTGCCCCGCGAGCTCCGGGTAGCGCAGCAGCTCCACCGACGCATAGAAGGCGTCCATGTCCAGATGCGCGATGAACCGCCGACCCATCCCGCATTCTGTCCCGCCAGCCCGCGCTCCCTCCCGAACCGCATCAGCGCGCCCGCAGGGCCGCGCTTCCCCAACCCCGACCCGCATCAGCGCGCCCAAAGCGCCGCGCCCCCCACCCCCCAAGCGGCATCAGCGCGCCCGCAGGGCCGCGCCCCCCAAGCGGCCGCGGTGGATCCGGCCCCGCCGGTCCACCCGCGGCGCCCCCCCCTCCGGGGGGGGAGGCGATCTGCGATCGCCTCCGGGGGGGGGCCTCTAGTACGCGTTGCGATCGAAGAACAGCACCCGCACCGTCCGCAGGATGATTTGAAGGTCCAGCGCGATCGACCAGTTGCGCAGGTACTCGAGGTCGTACTGCACCCGCGCTTCCATCTTCTCGATGGTGTCGGTCTCGCCGCGGTGGCCGTTCACCTGGGCCCAGCCGGTGATGCCCGGCTTGACCTTGTGCCTCACCATGTAGGCCTTGATCAGGCGGCGGTAGCTCTCGTTGTGAGCGACGGCATGCGGGCGCGGGCCGACGATGCTCATCCGCCCCTGCAGCACGTTGATGAACTGGGGCAGCTCGTCCAGCGAGGTGCGGCGGATGAAGGCGCCGAAGGGCGTGATGCGCGGGTCGCCCTTGGTGGCCTGCTTGACCACCGGGCCGTTGTCCATGGCGCGCATCGAGCGGAACTTGTAGACCTCGATCTCCTCGCCATCCAGGCCATTGCGCTTCTGCTTGAAGATGACCGGCCCGGGCGAACTGAGCTTCACGCCGATGGCCAGCAGCAGCAGGATGGGCGTGATCAGCACCAGGATGATGCTGGCGAAGACGATGTCGCTGATGCGCTTGGCCAGCTCGTTGGTGCCGGTGAAGGGGGTGTCCAGCAGGCCCACCACCGGCACGCCGTTCATGTCCTGCAGCCGCCCCTGGATGATGGAGATGCCGAACACGTCGGGCACGAAATAGAGCGAGGCGGTGGTGCCTTGAAGCTGCTCGAGCAGCTCGACGATGCGCGGCTGCGAGCCCAGCGGCAGCGTGATGTAGACCTCGCGGATGCCCTCTTCGGTGACGACCCGCGCGACGTCGGACAGCCCCCCCAGGCGGCGGGCCACCGCCTCGGCGGCCAGGCGGTTGTTGTCGCGGTCGTCGAAGTAGCCTGCGAAGGTGACGCCCTGGTCGCGGCTGCCCTCCAGCGCCCGCGACACGCGCACGCCCAGCGGTCCCGCTCCCACCACCACCGCCGAACGCCGCACCTCCACCCGGTTGGAGCGCGAGCGCAGGACCGAGCGGCCGATGGCCGTGGCGGTGAACTGAAGCACCGGCGTGGCCACGGCCCAGCCGATCAGGGCATCGGGGTTGAAGAAGGCCAGGCTCTGCGTGGCGTAGCCGCACAGCAGCAGGATGGCCAGCAGCATGACCCAGGAGACGACGATGTCCACCGCCGCGGTGAGCCGGCCGTCGCGGAAGCGGTTGCGGCCCGGGAAGGTGAGGGCGAACGCGAGCAGGCACAGCACCAGCGAGGCCCGCGTGACCGGCTCGCCGTGGTGCGCGTTGATGACCAGGAAGGTCGCCACGGTGATTGTCGGCTCGAGGAAGGCCGCGACCAGCGAGGTGACCGACTGGGGAGCGCTGAAGAAGGTCCGGTTCGCGGACGGTCGATCGTCGTACATGGGCGGTGGGGAGAGCCGCTCGCGGGCGGGGGCGGCAGCAGGCACATCCGAGCCGCCCGCCATCGGTCGACCTTCGACCGGGCTGGAGGGGGTCGAGCCGATCCGTTGGCGGGAAGCGGGCATGGCCGATTGTGTCGGCCAGGACAGGCCGCACCGGCTCCCCTGGACCGGGTTCCCCGTGGCGGAATGCCTACAATCTTCCGATGCTCGAATCCGCGACTTCCCTGCTGCGGGCGGCGACGCTGCCGCGCGCCGTCCTGCTCCTGAACCACGTCGTGTCCAGCGAGCCGGCGGCCGCCGCACGGCTGGCCCCCCGGGCGGGTCAGGTGGTGGTGTTCGAGCTCGGCTCGCTGCCCGCGCCGCTGGCCTTCCTGAGCCCGCCTCAGGCGCCGGTTGCCCTGCAGGTCACGCCGGCCGGGCTCTTCGAGCTCATCGACGCCGCGGCGCTCGCCCAGGCGCCCGGCATCGGCACGCTGCGGGTCGTGGTGGACGCCTCCAACCCGTTGCTGAGCGCCGTGCGTGCGCTGGGCGGCGAGCGCCCGGACGTGCGCGTGGAGGGCGATGCGGCCTTCGCCGGCGACATCCACTGGCTCTTCGAGAACCTGCGCTGGGACGTCGAGGACGACCTGGCCCAGCGCGTCGGCCCGGCGGCGGCCCACGAACTCGGTCGGGTTGCAGCGGGGCTTCGGGCCGCGCTTCGCACGCTGGCCGGTGGCGTGGCTCGGGCGGCCGACACCTTGGCCGCAGCCCGCCGGGGTGCGCCCGGGGCATCGGCGGGAGCGGGGCCCGCCGCACGATGAGCCACCTCGGGCGGCTCGCGTTCATCGTTCTCACGGTTCTTCGCTTCGGGCTGGACGAACTCGCGCTGTCGGGCTTCCGCCAGCGCTGGGTGCGCGCGCTGGTGAGGGTGCTCACGCTGGGGCGCCGGCTGGACGCGCCGCGGGGCGTGCGGCTGCGCATGGCGCTCGAACGTCTGGGGCCGATCTTCGTGAAGTTCGGCCAGGTGCTGTCCACCCGCCGCGACCTGATCGCCGCGGACATCGCCGACGAACTCGCCCGGCTCCAGGACGACGTGCCGCCCTTTCCGGCCGAGCAGTCGCGCCGCCTCATCGAGACGGCCTTCGGACGCCCGATCGAGGTGCTGTTCAAGTCCTTCGATGCCGAACCGGTGGCCAGCGCCTCGATCGCCCAGGTGCATTTCGCGGTGCTGCACGACGGCCGCGAGGTGGCGGTGAAGGTGCTTCGCCCGGGCATGCTGCCGGTCATCGACGACGACATGCGGCTGCTGCGCACCATCGCCACCTGGGTGGACCGCTTCTCCGCGGACGGCAAGCGCCTCAAGCCGCGCGAGGTGGTGGCCGAGTTCGACGCCTACCTGCACGACGAGCTCGACCTCGTCCGCGAGGCGGCCAACGCCGCCCAGCTGCGCCGCAACATGCAGGGCCTGGACCTGGTGCTCATCCCGGAGATGGTCTGGGATTTCTGCACCACCGGCGTGATCGTCATGGAGCGCATGAAGGGCGTTCCCATCAGCCAGCTGCAGCGGCTGCGCGCCGAGGGCGTGGACATCAAGAAGCTGGCCCGCGACGGCGTGACCATCTTCTTCACCCAGGTGTTCCGCGACGGCTTCTTCCACGCCGACATGCACCCGGGGAACATCCAGGTGAGCCTGGCACCGGCCACCTTCGGGCGCTACATCGCGCTGGACTTCGGCATCATCGGCACGCTCACCGAGGTCGACAAGGACTACCTGGCGCAGAACTTCATCGCCTTCTTCCGCCGCGACTACAAGCGCGTGGCCGAGCTGCACGTGGAGTCCGGCTGGGTGCCGGCCAACACCCGCATCGATTCGCTGGAAGGCGCCATCCGGGCGGTGTGCGAGCCGCACTTCGACCGACCGCTGAAGGACATTTCGCTCGGCGTGGTGCTGCTGCGCCTGTTCCAGACCTCGCGCCGCTTCAACGTGGAGATCCAGCCGCAGCTCGTGCTGCTGCAGAAGACGCTGCTCAACGTGGAGGGCCTGGGGCGCGAACTCGACCCCGACCTCGACCTGTGGGCCACGGCCAAGCCCTTTCTCGAGCGCTGGATGAACGAGCAGGTGGGCTGGCGCGGTTTCCTCGACGAGTTCAAGCGCGAGGCCCCCCGATACAGCCGGCTGCTGCCCGAACTGCCCCGGCTGGTGCACCAGGCGCTGCAGCCGCGGGTGGACCGCAGCGCGCCCCTGCTGGAGGCGCTGCTGGTCGAGCAGCGCCGGTCCAACCGCCGCCTGCAGCGGCTGGGCTGGATGGCCCTGGGCTTCCTCCTGGGCATGGTCGTGATGGCGGTGCTGATTCGACTGCACAGCGGCGTCTGAGCACCCCGCCACCTACAATCATGGGTTTTGCGCCACCGGGCTTTGCGGTGCGCGCTTCCGTCCACTTCGTTGTCCGCTCCATCGACGCCTCCACCTGAACCATGCCGATCTACGCCTACCGTTGCGAGACCTGCGGCCATGCCAAGGACGTGCTGCAGAAGATGTCCGACGACCCGCTCACCGTCTGCCCGGCCTGCGGCGCGGCCACGCTGCGCAAGCAGCTCACAGCGGCCGGTTTCCAGCTGAAGGGTTCCGGCTGGTACGTCACCGATTTCCGCGACAAGCCTGCCGACAAGTCCGCCGACAAGTCCGCCGACAAAGCGGGCGACAAGACGGGCGACAAGCCCGCGGACCCGGCGGCCAAGCCGGCGGATGCAGCCCCGGCCACTGCAGCCACGCCGGCCGCAGCCCCGGCACCAGCCCCTGCTGCGGCTTCCGCCCCGACGGCCGGTGGCTCCGCCGGGTCCGCACCGGCCAGCGCCGCCTGAACGGCCCGCGAGCGTCCGTCCCGTGAAGCGCTTCGTTCTCGCCGGCCTGCTGGTGTGGCTGCCGCTGGCGGTCACGATCTGGGTGCTGCACACGGTGTTCGGCCTGGTCGATGGCCTGTTTGGCTGGCTGGTGGCCACCTCGCAGGCGGTGCTGCCCGTGGCGGCCTTCGAGCCCTTGCAGAGCCTGCGCCGCATTCCGGGCATCGGCCTGCTGGTGATGGGCGTGCTGCTGCTGCTCACGGGGGTGTTCGCCACCAACATCGTGGGGCAGTGGTGGCTGCGTCAGGGCAGCCGCGTGCTGCACCGCATCCCCATCGTCAAGTCGATCTACAGCTCGGTCAAGCAGGTCTCGGACACGCTGTTTTCCAGCAGCGGCCAGGCCTTCCGCGAGGCGGTGCTCGTGCAATATCCGAGGGCCGGGTCCTGGACCATCGCCTTCGTCACCGGCCGGCCCGGCGGCGAGGTGCAGCAGCACCTGAACGGCGACTTCGTCAGCGTCTACGTGCCCACCACGCCCAACCCGACCTCGGGCTTCTTCCTGATGATGCCGCGCTCGGAGGTCACCCACCTGTCGATGAGCGTGGACGAGGCGCTGAAGTACGTGATCTCCATGGGCGTGGTGGCGCCGCCCGTGTCGCCGGTGAGCCTGGTGCCGCCGGCGCCGCCCACCGCGGCGGTGCCGCGAAATTGAAGCGGCGCGGCATCCGCGGGCGGATGCCGCGCCGTGACGGGTCGCTTGCGGCCCCGGGGCTCGCCACCCCGCCCGCACCCAGGCCCCTTCCCACCCCTGATTGAATTCCCGGCCCGCTCAGCAGGGCCGGCAGCACCCGGAGAGAACCGATGCGCACCACCTACTGCGGCCTCGTGAGCGAGACCCTGATGGACCAGACCGTCACGCTGATGGGCTGGGCCCACCGCCGGCGCGACCACGGCGGCGTGATCTTCATCGACCTGCGCGACCGGGAAGGGCTGGTGCAGGTGGTCTGCGACCCCGACCGTGCCGAGATGTTCGCGGTGGCCGAGGATGTGCGCAACGAGTTCTGCCTGAAGGTCACCGGCCGCGTGCGCGCCCGGCCGGCCGGCACCGAGAACGCGGCGCTGACCAGCGGACGCGTCGAGGTGCTGTGCCTGACGCTGGAGGTGCTCAACCCGAGCGTCACGCCGCCCTTCCACATCGACGACGACAACTTGTCGGAGACCACGCGCCTGACCCACCGCGTGCTCGACCTGCGCCGCCCGCAGATGCAGAAGAACATGATGCTGCGCTACCGCGTGGCCATGGAGACGCGCAAGTTCCTGGACGGCAACGGCTTCATCGACATCGAGACGCCCATGCTCACCAAGAGCACGCCCGAGGGCGCTCGCGACTACCTCGTGCCCAGTCGGGTCAACGACGGCCAGTTCTTCGCGCTGCCGCAGTCGCCGCAGCTGTTCAAGCAGCTGCTGATGGTGGCCGGCTTCGACCGCTACTACCAGATCACCAAGTGCTTCCGCGACGAGGACCTGCGCGCCGACCGGCAGCCCGAGTTCACGCAGATCGACATCGAGACCAGCTTCCTCGAGGAGGAGGAGATCCGAGGCCTCTTCGAGGGCATGATCCGCACGATCTTCCGCAACACCATCGGCGTGGACCTGCCGGGCTACCCGGTGATGACCTATGCGGAGGCCATGCGCCGCTTTGGCTCGGACAAGCCCGACCTGCGGGTGAAGATGGAGTTCGCCGACCTCACCGACGTGATGAAGGACGTGGACTTCAAGGTCTTCTCCGGCCCCGCCCAGGCCAAGGACGGCCGCGTGGTGGCGCTGCGGGTGCCCGGTGGCGCGGAGATCACGCGCAGCGAGATCGACGCCTACACCGACTTCGTGAAGATCTACGGCGCCAAGGGCCTGGCGTGGATCAAGGTGAACGACGCCGGACGGGGTCGCGACGGCCTGCAGAGCCCCATCGTGAAGAACCTGCACGACGCGGCGCTGGCCGAGACGCTCGCCCGCACCGGCGCCTGCAACGGCGACCTCATCTTCTTCGGTGCCGACAAGGCGCGCATCGTCAACGATGCGATCGGCGGTCTGCGCATCAAGATCGGCCACAGCGAGTTCGGCAAGTCCCATGGCCTCTTCGAGGATCGCTGGGCGCCGCTGTGGGTGGTGGACTTCCCCATGTTCGAGTACGACGACGAAGGCCAGCGCTGGAACGCGGTGCACCACCCCTTCACCGCCCCGAAGGACGGCCACGAGAACCTGATGGACACCGACCCGGGCAAGTGCATTGCCAAGGCCTATGACATGGTGCTCAATGGCTGGGAGATCGGTGGCGGCTCGGTGCGCATCCACCGCGCGGACGTGCAGAGCAAGGTGTTCGACGCGCTGAAGATCTCGCCGGAAGACGCCCGGCTGAAGTTCGGCTTCCTGCTCGACGCGCTGCAGTACGGCGCGCCCCCGCACGGCGGCCTGGCCTTCGGCCTGGACCGCATCGCCACGCTCATGACCCGCGCCGAATCCATCCGCGACGTGATCGCCTTCCCCAAGACGCAGCGCGCCCAGTGCCTGCTGACCGGCGCCCCCAGCGCGGTCGACGAGCGCCAGCTGCGCGAGCTGCACATCCGTCTGCGCAACGCCTCGGCGGCGGCCTGACGCGCGTCGAACCGGGCACGACGACCTCGGGAACAGGGCAGGGCAGATGAGCGAAGCGGCCCGCCCGTTCAAGATCCCGGTGTCCGTGCTGGTGGTGATCCACACGCCGGATCTGCAGGTGCTGATGCTCGAACGGGCCGATCACCCCGGCTCCTGGCAGGGCGTGACCGGGTCGCAGGATGCGCCCGACGAGGACCTGCGGCACACCGCCGTCCGGGAGGTGCAGGAGGAGACCGGCATCGTCGTCGGCACGCCGCAGGTGCCGGCCTGGGCGCTGCGGGACTGGCAGCTGCGCAACGTCTATGCCATCTACCCGGTGTGGCGACACCGCTATGCGCCGGGGGTGACCCACAACACCGAGCACGTCTTCGGCCTGCAGGTGCCCCGCGAGGTGGAGGTGCGGCTGTCCCCGCGGGAACACCTGCACCACGAGTGGCTGCCGTGGCGGGAAGCCGCCGACCGCTGCTTCTCGCCCTCCAACGCCGAAGCCGTGCTGCTGCTGCCCCGGTGGGTGCAGGGCGGATCGCCGCCGTGACGCGCCCGACGGCTTCGCGCTTCGGGGCGCTGCATGCGGCCCTGGGCAGCCGCGACCCCGCGCCCCAGGTGCCCGCCGAGGCGGGTCGGCTGCGGGTGGCCACCTACAACATCCACAAGGGCGTGCGCGGCATCGGCCCGCGCAAGCGGCTGGAGATCCACAACCTGGGCATGGGCATCGAGGCGCTGGACGCCGACCTCGTCTTCCTGCAGGAAGTGCGCAGCTTCCACCACCAGGAGGCGCGGCGCTTCCAGCGCACCCATTTCGGCTGGCCGCACCAGGGCCAGGCCGAGTTCCTCGCGCCCAGCGGCTACGAGGCGGCCTACCGCACCAATGCGGTGACCCGCCATGGCGAGCATGGCAATGCGCTGCTGTCGCGCTGGCCTCTGGGCGATGTGGGCCACCACGATGTCTCCGACCACCGCTTCGAGCAGCGCGGGCTGCTGCACGTCCCGGTGGACGTGGGCGGCCGCAGGGTGCATGCCATCGTCGCCCACCTCGGGCTCATCCATGCCAGCCGCGTGCGCCAGCTGCAGCGCCTGGCCGACTTCATCGAGCGCGAGGTTCCGTCGGGCGAGCCGATGATCGTCGCCGGCGACTTCAACGACTGGGGCGAACGGCTGGATGCGCCTTGCCGGTCGCTGGGCCTGCGCCGCGCCTCGCCGCCGGGCTCGGGCCCCCGGCCACCGTTGACCTTCCCCTCGCTGGTGCCGGTCTTCGCGCTGGACCGCATCTACCTGCGCGGGCTGCACTGCCTGGACACCCATGTGCCCCGCGGCACGATGTGGGCACGGATGTCCGACCACCTGCCGCTGGTGGCAGACATCGCCTTCGACGGCTGATGCCGATGGCGCCACCCGCTGCTCGCCGCAGGCCCCCCGCGGAGCCCGCCGCCAGCGTGATGCGGGGCGATCACGCGCTGGACCTGCTCGAGGGCGGCACCGCCTTCTTCGCGGCCCTGATCGACGCGGTGGACGCCGCACAGCGCGAGGTGCTGCTGGAGACCTACATCCTGTGGATCGGCGGCGGCGTGGTGGCGGTGTGCGAGGCCCTCGAACGGGCGGCGCAGCGGGGCGTTCGCGTGCAGGTGGTGGTCGACGGCGTGGGCACCGGCGCGCTGCCGTCCGATTGGCGCGCGCGCTGGGAGGCCGCCGGCGTGCGGGTGGCGGTGTTCAACCCGGTGAACCGCTGGAGCGTGCTGCTGCCCTCGGGCTGGCGCCGCCTCCACAGGAAGCTCGCGGTCATCGATGCGCAGCTGGCCTTCTGCGGCGGCATCAACCTCATCGACGACCTGGAGGGTCTGAACCACGGGCGCCTGGCCGCGCCGCGCCTGGACTTCGCGGTGCGGGTGAGCGGGCCGCTGGTGGAGGACATCCACGACACGATGACGCGGCTGTGGCTGAGGCTGCAGGTGCGGCGCCGCAGCGTGCGGCTCGATGTGGAGGGCACGGTGCGGGCGCTGCGGCAGGCGGCGCGTGCGGGGCTGGACGCCGCGGGCGGCCACGCCGCTGGGGTCGCCCGCGAGGCCGGCGGCACCACGGGCGCAGCGTCGGCGGTGGCCGCCCTGGTGCTGCGCGACAACGTCCGCTGGCGGCGCCGCATCGAGTCGACCTACCGGCTGGCCATCAACCAGGCGCGGAGCGAGGTGCTGATCGCCAACGCCTACTTCATTCCAGGGGTGACGCTGCAGCGCGCCCTGGTGGCGGCTGCCCGCCGCGGCGTGAAGGTCACGCTGCTGCTGCAGGGACGCTACGAGTACTTCATGGCCTTCCACGCCAGCCGGGCCGTCTACGACCGGCTGCTGGCCGCAGGCATCCGAATCGTCGAGTACGACGCGAGCTTCCTGCACGCCAAGGTGGCGGTGATGGACGGCCCCCGCGGCGACGTGGCCACCGTGGGGTCGTCCAACCTCGACCCGCTGAGCCTGCTGCTCGCTCGCGAGGCCAATGTGTTCGTGCGCGACGACGCCTTCGCCGACAGCCTGCGCCAGGCGCTGGCCCGCACCATCGAGCAGCATGGCCGTGGCGTGGACGCGCAGGCCCACGGCAGCCGCCCCTGGAGCCGCCGCGCGCTGGACTGGGTGGCCTACGCGATGATGCGGCTGGCGCTGCTCGTCACGCGCAAGCGCTACTGACCCGCCGCCTGCAGGAACCGCGACAAGATGGCCGCTTCCAGCAACGACGACCTGGTGGTTGAAAGGCCCGAGGGGCTCTATTGCCCCCCGGGCGATTTCTACATCGACCCCTGGCGGCCGGTGCCGCGGGCTGTCATCACCCACGCCCACGCCGACCATGCGCGCCGCGGCCATGGCGCCTACCTGGCGGCGGCGCGGGCCGAGGGCGTGCTGCGCGAGCGGCTGGGGGACATCCGGCTGGACACGCTGGCCTATGCCGAGGCGGTCGACCACCACGGCGTGCGGGTGTCCTTGCACCCGGCCGGCCATGTGCTGGGTTCGGCACAGGTGCGGCTGGAGCACCGCGGCCGGGTGTGGGTGGTCTCGGGCGACTACTTCGTCAGCGGCACGGGCGATGCCAACCCCACCTGCGAACCCTTTGAGCCGGTGCGCTGCGACTGCTTCATCACCGAGTCCACCTTCGCGCTGCCGCTCTACCGCTGGCCCGCTCAGCAGCAGGTCTTCGACGACATCAATGCCTGGTGGGCCGCCAATGCCGCGGCCGGCCGTGCCAGCCTTCTGATGGCCTACAGCTTCGGCAAGGCCCAGCGGCTTCTGGCTGGCGTGGACGCGTCCATCGGACCCATCGTCGTGCATGGCGCGGTGCAGGGGCTCAACCGTGCCTACCGGGCGGCCGGTGTCCAGCTGCCGCCCACCTTGCTCGTCACCGAGGTCGGCGACAAGGCGAGCCTGTCGCGTGCGCTGGTGGTGGCGCCGCCTTCGGTGGCGTCCTCGCCCTGGGTGCGGCGTTTCGGCCAGCCCGGCGACGCCTTCGCCAGCGGCTGGATGCAGCTGCGCGGTGCGCGCCGCCGCCGGGGCGTGGACCGCGGCTTCGTGCTCAGCGACCACGCCGACTGGCCCGGCCTGCAGCGGGCCATCGCCGCCACCGGCGCGCAGCGGGTCATCGTCACCCACGGCTACGAGGCGGTGATGGTGCGCTGGCTGCGCGAGCAGGGGCTGGAGGCCGGGGCCTTCCGCACCGAGTACGAGGGGGAGGGCGGTGCGTCGGAAGCACCGGCCGCGCCGGAAGGCGGGGGCGACGCCACAGCGGACAATGCTGCGCCATGAAACTCAAGCTGCTGCTTCGCTCCAGGCCGGTGAGCCGGGTGGCCGATGCCCCCGCACCCGGGCTGTGGGTGGCGGCCTGGCGTCGGGTGATGGGCGCCGACGCCGAGGTGGTGGAGTCCGCGCTGGGCGACGAGCTCGAGCACGTCTCGCCGTGCTACCTGGTGGCAGCCTGGAAGCCGCTGGCGGCTGGACAGTTCGCGCTGCGCCGCTACCCGGCGGTGGCGCGTCTGGCCAGCGCCGATGGCGACGGCGAACCGGTGCTGCGCGTGCTGCTCAAGCTGCTGCCGTCGGATGCGCGCCTGTTCGTGCCCGAGATGGACGTGGACTGGGGACTGATCGCCGAGATCGCCATGGCCAGCGAGCCCGAGCCCACGCCGGACCGATTGCGCCTGCTGCAGGCGGTGATGCGGCGCGAACGGCACAAGCGCTTCGAGCAGATCCGCCGCCGATTCCAGCCCGAAGGCGCCGGTGGCCGCGACGCTCAGCCGCCCTTCGCGCCCACGCAGACGCCGGACGACTGAGCGCCCCGGGCGACGCGACGTGCGCGATTTCGCGGCCCTCTTCACGGCACTGGATGCCAGCACCGCGACGGGCGACAAGCTCGCCGCGCTGAAGGCCTACTTCGCCCGCGCCGAGGCGGCCGATGCAGCCTGGGCCACGTACTACCTGTGCGGCGGCAAGCCCCGGCAGGTGGTGCCCACGGCGGTGCTGCGCAAGCTCGCCTGCCGGCTCGCGGGCATCGAGGACTGGCTCTTCGAGGCCTGCTACCAGGCGGCGGGTGACCTGGCCGAAACCATCGCGCAGGTGCTGCCCCCTGGCGAGGTGGGGCACGACCTGCCGCTGGCGCGGTGGGTGGAGGACCGCCTGCTGCCGCTTCGCCAGAAGACGCCCGACGAGCAGGCGACGCTGATCGCGCGGTGGTGGGCGGAACTGGATGCGCCGGGGCGCTTCCTGCTCACCAAGCTCATCGGCGGGGGCTTTCGCGTCGGGGTGTCCAAGCTGCTGGTGCAGCGTGCGCTGGCCGAGGGGGCGGGGCTGGCCGCCGCCGTGGTCGCCGAGCGGATGATGGGCTATACCGATGCGCGCCGCTCGCCCACCGCCGAGGCCTGGCGCTCACTGGTGAGGCCGGCCAGCACCGCCGCCGTCCCGCCGCTCGGCCCGGACGGCCTGCCGCTGGACAGCCGCGACCCCGACGCCGCGGTCCTGCCCCGGCTGGACGGCCAGCCCTATCCCTTCTTCCTCGCCCATCCGATGGACCTTCCACTGGCGGCGATGACCGAGCGGCTGGGGCCCTGCGGCAGCTGGCAGGTGGAATGGAAGTTCGACGGCATCCGTGCACAGGTGGTGCGGCGGGGTGCGGACGCGTGGATCTGGTCGCGCGGCGAGGAGCTCGTCACCGAGCGCTTCCCCGAGGTTCGTGCACTGGCGGGCCGGCTGCCGGATGGCACGGTGCTCGACGGCGAGCTGCTGGTGCTCGAGCCCGGCCCGACGCTGCGCCCGGCGCCCTTCGCGCAGCTGCAGCGGCGCATCGGACGCAAGCTGCTGGGCAAGCGCATCCTCGCCGAGGTGCCGGTGGACTTCATCGCCTACGACCTGCTCGAGCTCGGGGGCCGCGACCTGCGCTCGCTGCCGCTGCACGAGCGGCGCGACGCCCTCGAGCGGCTGGCGGGCGAGGCGCTCGTGCGGGTGTCCGAGCGGGTGAGCGCAGAGGACTGGGCGACGCTGGACCTGCTGCGCCAGCAGGCCCGCGAACGCCGCGTCGAAGGCTTCATGCTCAAGCACCGCGAGTCCGTCTATGGCATGGGCCGTCGCCGCGACCCGGGTTCCGGGGGATGGCTCAAGTGGAAGCTCGCACCCATGACGGTGGACGCCGTGCTGATCTACGCCCAGGCCGGGCATGGCCGGCGCGCGAGCCTCTACACCGACTACACCTTCGCGGTGTGGAACCGTCCGCCACACGACGCGGCCGAGGCGCAGCGCGCGCTGCAGGCGCCCGCGGCGGCCGCAACCCCACCCGCGGGTGCCGCCACGGGCGAAACGCCGCTGACGCTGGTTCCCGTGGCCAAGGCCTATTCGGGTCTGACCGACGCGGAGATCGCCCGGGTGGATGCGGTCATCCGCCGAACCACCCGGGAGAAGTTCGGCCCGGTGCGCAGCGTGCAGCCCACCCTGATGTTCGAACTGGGCTTCGAGGGCATCAACCACAGCCCGCGCCACCGCAGCGGCGTGGCGCTGCGCTTTCCGCGGATGCTGCGCATCCGCGAGGACAAGCCACTGCATGAGGCGGATGTGCTGGACAACCTGCTGCGATTGATCGGCTGAGGGGCTGCCGGCGTCGATCGCCCGGGCAAGGGGAGGGCCAGGGGCAGGCGCTAGCATCGGCTCGACCTCAGCTGCCGCAACGCCCGATGCCACGCTCCCCGGCCCCCTCCAGGGCTCCCCGACGACCTCCCCGTGGCCGCGCGTCCACCGATTCCATCGACCTTGCCCTCCAGGGCGGTGGCTCCCACGGCGCCTTCACCTGGGGCGTGCTCGACCGCTTGCTGCAGGAACCGGACATCGCCTTCGACGGCGTGTCCGGCACGAGCGCGGGGGCCTTGAACGCCGGGGTGCTGGCCACCGGGCTGGCCCACGGGGGCCGGGACGGCGCCCGCCGTGCGCTGGACGCCTTCTGGCGCGATGTGGCGGGCCACAAAGGCTGCTTCGGGGCGCCCGATGCGGGCACCGCCGCCCCCCTTCCGACCGCCAGCGCCGCGACCGCCGCTGCGGCACCGTTCTGGTCTGCAACGCCCTGGCCGCTGCCGGGATGGCCCTCGGCGCCGGCGGAGGACCTGCCTTGGATGAAGCCCTTTGCCGACTGGGGCCGGCAGTTAAGCCGCGCGCTGCAGCAGTTCACCAGCCCCTACCAGTTCAACCCCTTGGGCCTGAATCCGCTGCGCGCGGTGGTCGAGCGGCACGTGGACCTGCGGGCCATTGCCCAGGGCTCGGTGCAGGTCTTCGTCACCGCCACGTCGGTGCACACCGGGCAGGCGGAGGTCTTCCAGGGCGAGCGGCTGAGCGTGGACGCCTTCCTCGCGTCGGCCTGCCTGCCCCACCTCTTCCAGGCGGTGGAGATCGACGGCGTGCCTTACTGGGACGGCGGCTACACCGGCAACCCGGCGCTGTGGCCGCTGATCTACGGCACCCGATCGCAGGACGTGGTGCTGGTGAAGATCAACCCGCTGGAGCGCCTGCACACGCCGCAGACGGCGCTGGCCATCGCCGACCGGGTGGGCGAGATCAGTTTCAACGCCGGGCTCACCGCCGAGCTCAGGGCCATCGCCTTCGTGCAGCGGCTGCTGCGCGAGCAGCGCCTCGAACCCGGTCGCTACAAGGACCTGAGGCTGCACATGGTGCACGACGAGCAGGCCCTGGCCACGCTCGGTGTGCACAGCAAGCTGGACACCCGCTGGGACTTCCTGCAGGCCCTGCACGCGATGGGTGAGCAGGCCGCGCAGCGTTGGCTCGCCGAACACCGGTCCGATCTGGGGCGGCGTTCCAGCCTGGACATCGAGGCCACCTTCCTGCGCCGCCGCGACCCGCGCCCCGCGGCGCCGGCTCGGGGATGATGCGGGGATGCCCGATTCCCCTGCCTTGAAGCCCGCGCACCGCCCGCCCGCGCCACCCGCCGCAGCGCCTGCGGCGTCCCCCATGCTGTACGGCGTCGACTTCACCAGCGCACCCAGCCGGCGCAAGCCCATCACCGTGGCCCGCGGTGAACTGCAGCAGGGCGCGCTTCGGCTGCTGGAGCTGTCGACACTGGCCGACTTCGAGCGCTTCGAGGCGGCCATCGCCCCGGGCGGTTGGACGCAACCCTGGGTGGCGGGCTTCGACCTGCCCTTCGGCCTGCCGCGCGAACTGGTGCTGGCGCTGGGCTGGCCCACCGAATGGCCGGCGCTGATCCGCCATTACGCCGGCCTCAGCCGAGCGGACATCCGCGACCGCTTCGCCGCCTTCTGCGACGCCCGCCCGGCTGGCGGCAAGTTCGCCCACCGGGCCACCGACGCGCCGGCCGGCTCGAGCCCGTCGATGAAGTGGGTCAACCCGCCGGTGGCCTTCATGCTGCATGCCGGCGCGCCGCGACTGCTGCAAGCGGGCGTTCATCTGCCCGGTCTTCACGCAGGCGACCCGCAGCGCGTCGCGCTGGAGGCCTACCCCGGCGTGCTCGCCCGCGAACTCATCGGCAGCCGTTCCTACAAGAGCGACGACCGCGCCCGCCAGACGCCCGAGCGCCTGATCGCCCGCAAGGACCTGATCGACGCGCTCGAACAGGGGCGAACCCGCCTGGGGCTTCGGGTCCGACTCAGCCATGCGCAGCGCGACGACCTTGTCGCCGACGCCAGCGGCGACCGGCTCGACGCGCTGCTGTGCCTGGTGCAGACGGCGCATGCGCAGCGCCTGAGCGGCTACGGACTGCCCGGGGAGGGCCGCGACGTGGACCCGGTGGAAGGATGGATCATCGGGCTGGCGCCGACCTGAGCGCTTGGCCCAGGCCGGCTCCAGGCCTCAGGGCAGTCGCCTGAAGTGCATCAGCACGTGGTCTTCGAACACGCCCTGCGAACCGAGCACGCGTTCGGCCGTGCGGGGCCCGGCCGGGCGTGACAGCACCCGGCTGAAGGCCTCGGCCGCCCGCGTTCGAAGCCACTCGCGGCCAAAGCGGAAGCGGGACTTCCAGGCCGGACGCCCGGACCCGTCGCCGTCGTAGCGGAAGGGCTGGAAGGCCGTGAGTTCGAGCCCGCAGCGGGGCGCGACCTGCCGCGCCCAGGGCTCGCTGGCGAAGCTGATGTGTTCGGGGAAGCTGCAGTACCAGTAGCGAGCGCCCGCCCAGCGCCAGGCGGCGGCATCGAGGTTGCCGGTGGACACCAGCAGCAAGCCGCCAGGGGCGAGCAGGGCGGCCATGCGGGCCAGGGTGTCGGCGGGGTCGGCCACATGCTCGATCACGTCCACGGCGGTGATGAGGTCGAAACCGTCGCCCGGCAGGGCGGCCGAGCCCGCCGCGAGTGCGTCCAGGCTTGCGCCCAGCACGTTCACGCCCCGGCCGCGGGCACGCTGCGCGGCGGCGGCCGAAGGTTCGATGCCGTAGCGCTCGTAGCCGGGCGGCAGCGCGTCGAGCAGCGCGCCGTCGTAGCAGCCCACGTCGAGCACCTGAGCGCCACCGCGGGCATCGAGGATGGCCTGCAGCACCCGTGTCTGGTCGGCCCTCAGCCCGGTGCTCACCCAGACGTCGGCCGCAGCCGTGGCGTAGAGCCGTGCATAGTCACCCTCGTCCTGCAGCGGGTGCCGCTGCCCGAGCCTGCAGGCCCGGCAGCGCAGCAGGCTGCCGCCAGGCCAGGGCGGGACCAGGGGCTGGCCGGCGAACACCGACGCGGTGGGCAAGCGCCCGAGCGACTGCAGGGATGCACTTCGGCAGGCGCGGCAATGTCGGTCGGGCAGCATGGGGTGATTGTCCATGGCCCCATGGCCTGGCTCCCTACACTGATGTCCGGTGCGGACCTTCCTGGACGCGCGCTGTCCATCCCATCCGCCCGCTCCGTCCGCCCGCCCCATCCGCCTGCCCCATCCGCCTGCCCCATCCGCCCGACCTTGGACCCGCTGAACCTCGCCCTCCTCGCCATCGGCTCGCTGGTCTTCGCCAGCGTGCTGGCGGGGCTCTACTCCGCCCGCGCCGGCCTGTCCTTCCTGGTCGTCTTCCTGGTGATGGGCATGCTCGCCGGCGAGGACGGCCCGGGCGGCATCGCCTTCGACGATTTCCAGCTGGCGATGTGGGTGGGCAGCGCCGCGCTGGCGGTCATCCTGCTCGATGGCGGCCTGCGCACGCCGCTGACCACCTTCCGCACCGGCCTGAAACCTGCGGCCTGGCTGGCCACTGCGGGCGTGGTCCTCACCGCCGGGATCACCGGCGGCGCGGCCATGTGGCTGCTCGAGCTGGACTGGAAGCTCGGTCTGCTGGTGGGCGCCATCGTCGGCTCCACCGATGCCGCGGCGGTGTTCGCGCTGATGAAGTCCTCGGGCCTGCGCATCAACGAGCGACTCGCCGCCACGCTGGAGATCGAGTCCGGCATGAACGATCCGATGGCCATCTTCCTGGTGCTGGCGCTCGTCAGCGCCATCACCGAGCCGGCGGCAGCCAGCCTGGGCGGCTTTGCCCGCCTGTTCGCCGAGCAGGCGCTGATCGGCGGCATCGGGGGCTTGGTGGCGGGTTTCGCGCTGGCCGCGCTGCTGCACCGCCTGCCCCTGTCGGACAACCAGGGCGGCCTGGTGGCCCTGCTGCTGATGGCCTGCGGGCTGGCCGTGTTCGGCGGCATCGGCTGGGTGGGCGGCTCGGGCTTCCTGGCGGTCTATCTCTTCGGCCTGGTGGTGGCCCACAGGGCATCCGGCGCGGTGGCCACCGCGATGTCGGCGATGGACGGGTTCGCCTGGCTGGCCCAGGCGGGCCTCTTCCTGCTGCTGGGCCTGCTGGTCACGCCCAGCCTGCTGCCGCAGGTGGCGCTGCCGGCGCTGGGCGTGGCCGCGGTGCTCATGTTCGTCGCACGCCCGCTCGCGGTGTGGCTGTGCCTGAAGCCGCTGGGCTTCGGGCGCGGGGAGATCGGCTTCGTGTCCTGGGTGGGGCTGCGGGGGGCGGTGCCCATCGTGCTGGCGGTCTTCCCGCTGATGGCCGGCGTGCCGCAGGCCCGGGCGATGTTCGACGTCGCCTTCATGGTGGTGCTGGCTTCGCTGCTGCTGCAGGGGGCCACCCTGGTGCCGGCGGCACGCTGGTTCGGCGTGAACCTGCCGGACGAGGCCGATGAGCAGGCGCGGCGGGTGGTCTTCGGCGATTTCGCGCTCGACCCGTCCGCGGCAGTGGCCGATGTCTGCGCGTTCTACGGGCTGCAGGTGCCCGACAGCGCGTCTTCGGTGGCGGGCTGGATCGAGGCGGAGCTGGCGCGTCCGCCCGTCGTGGGCGACGGCATCGACTGGGGCGGTGCGCACTTCGGCGTGCGGGCCATGGACGGTGCGCGCATCACCAGCGTGGGCCTGATCCTGGCCCGGGTGGACGACGCGGATGCCTGATCCGGCCCGCCGCCGGCGGGCCCGGCCTGACGGGGCTTCGGACGCGGCCACCGCCTGGTTCGCCGGCCGAGGCTACACCCCCTTCGACTTCCAGCGCGAGGTGTGGGCGGCTATGGCGGCAGGCCGATCGGGGCTGCTGCACGCGAACACCGGTTCGGGCAAGACCTTCGCGGTGTGGCTGGGCGCGCTGATGGCCGCACCCGCCCCGCCCGATGGCCGCGGCGCGCCACCGCTTCAGGTGCTGTGGCTGACCCCGATGCGCGCGCTGTCGGCCGACACCTTGAAGGCCCTGGCCGAGCCGCTCGATGCGCTCGCGCCGCGCTGGACGCTCGGGGTGCGCACCGGCGACACGCCGGCCGCGGAACGCTCGCGCCAGGACCGGCGCCTGCCCACGGGCCTGGTCACCACGCCCGAGTCGCTGAGCGTGCTGCTCAGCCGCGAGGCGGCCGCGCAGGCGCTGGGCTCGGTGCACACCGTCATCGTCGACGAGTGGCACGAGCTGCTGGGCAACAAGCGTGGCGTTCAGGTGCAGCTGGCGCTGGCCCGGCTGAGGCAGTGGAACCCGGCGCTCAAGGTGTGGGGGTTGAGCGCCACCTTGGGCAACCTCGACGAGGCCATGGCGCTGCTGCTGGGGCAGGATGCCAATGGCCAGCCGCTGCCCGGCACGGCGGTGCGTGGTCGCATCGACAAGACCCTGGTCATCGACACCCTGCTGCCCGCCGAGCCGGCGCGCTTTGGCTGGGCAGGGCATCTGGGCGCGTCGATGCTCGGGGCCGTGGTGAAGGAGATCGACGGCGCCGGCACCACCCTCGTCTTCACCAACACCCGCTCGCAGGCCGAGATCTGGTACCAGATGCTGCTGGCCGAGCGGCCCGACTGGGCCGGCATCGTCGCGCTGCACCACGGTTCGCTGGACAAGTCGGTTCGGTCCTGGGTGGAGGCGGGGCTCAAGGCCGGCTCGCTCAAGGCGGTGGTGGCCACCAGCAGCCTGGACCTCGGCGTGGATTTCCTGCCGGTGGAGCGGGTGCTGCAGATCGGCAGCGCCAAGGGCGTGGCCCGCCTGCTGCAGCGTGCAGGCCGCAGCGGCCACGCGCCGGGGCGGCCCAGCCGGGTGACGCTGGTGCCCACCCACACCCTGGAGCTGGTCGAGGCCGCTGCCGCGCGGGCGGCTGCCGAGGCCGGCCGCATCGAGCCCCGCACGGCGCCCCGCGAGCCGCTGGACGTGCTGGTGCAGCATCTGGTCACCGTGGCGCTGGGCGGCGGCTATCGGCCCGCGGCGATGTGGCGCGAGGTGCGCATGGCCGGTGCCTTCCGTCACCTGAGCCGCGAGCATTTCGACTGGGCCCATCGCTTCGTCGAGCGGGGTGGCGACAGCCTCACCGCCTACCCCGAATACCACCGGGTGCAGGCCGAGGCGGGCAGCGAGGACCACGCCGATGGCCCGCTCTTCCGGGTGCCGAGCAAGCTCGTCGCGCAGCGCCACCGCATGGGCATCGGCACCATCGTGAGCGACGCGAGCCTGCAGGTGAAATGGCTCAGCGGCGGCGGCCAGGGCGGCAGCCTGGGCAGCATCGAAGAGGGCTTCATCTCGCGGCTGCGCGAGGGCGATTGCTTCGTCTTCGCCGGCCGCGTGCTCGAGTACGTCCGCACCCGCGACATGACGGCCTACGTGCGCAAGGCCAGCAAGGGCAAGGGCGCGGTGCCCACCTGGCAGGGCGGTCGCATGCCCCTGTCGAGCGAGCTCGCGGACGCCGTGCAGGCCGAGCTGGCCCGTGCCGCCGACGGGCATTTCGACAGCCCCGAACTGCAGGGCGCCCGCCCGATGCTGCAGGCCCAGGCGAGCCTGTCGCAGATCCCACGGCCGGGCTCGCTGCTGGTGGAGCAATGGGAGTCCCGCGAGGGCAGGCACCTCTACCTCTACCCCTTCGCCGGCCGGCTGGTGCACCTGGGGCTGGGAAGCCTCCTCGCCTGGCGACTGGCCCGGCAGGCCCCCAACACCTTCTCCATCTCGGTGAACGACTACGGGCTGGAGCTGCTCAGTGCCGAAGCAGTGGACCTGCAGACGGTGCTCAATGGCGAGGTCTTCGAACCCGGCAGCGCGGCTTCGCTGCTGGCCGACGTGATGGCCAGCCTGAACAGCGGCGAGCTCGCGCAGAGGCGCTTCCGCGAGATCGCCCGTGTGGCCGGCCTGGTCTTCACCGGCTACCCCGGCGCGCCCCGCAGCACCCGGCAGCTCCAGGCCTCCAGCAGCCTGTTCTTCGAGGTCTTCCGGCGCTACGACGCCGGCAACCTGCTGCTCGGCCAGGCCGAGTCCGAGGTGCTGGCCCAGGAACTGGACCTCGAGCGCCTGTCGGCTACGCTCGAGCGGCTGAACCGCGAGCCGGTACGCTGCGTGGCCCTGCCCGCGCCCAGCCCCTTCAGCCTGCCTTTGCTGGTGGAGCGCCTGCGCGAGAAGCTGAGCACGGAAAAGCTGGCCGACCGGCTGGCGCGCATCGTCGCAGACGCGCAGACGGTGCTGGACCGCAGCCCGGGCGCGTCGGCGCCGGCGCGGGCGTCCCGCGTCCGGTCGCTCAGGGCAGCCAGAGGCTGAAGCGCGCGCCGCGGCCGCCCTGGGAGCCCCGGGCCAGGCCCAGGCCGTCGAGCTGCACCTCGCCGCATCGCCCGGCCATCCGATGCGCGTCGGCCACCGCGCGGCACAGCGCCGTGCCCAGGCCGGTGCCGCGCTCGTGCAGGGCGACCGGGTCGGGGCCAGGTCCGTCGTCGAGCACCTCGAAGCGAAGGCCTCCACGCTCGGCCGAAACGCCAAGCACGACCCGCGAGGCCGCGAACCGACCGGCGTTGTGCAGCGCGGCGTCCAGGGCCAGGCGAACCAGGTGGCGGTCGAAGGTCCAGCAGGCCGGCGTGCCGGGCTCGACCTGGCAGTCCACCCGCAGGTCGGCGCGGGACCACGGCGGCGACTCGGCGAGCACTGCGATCAGGTCTGCGGGGGACTCGTCGGTGGTCCAGGCGGGCAGGCCACCCTCGGCCTCGCCGCGTTGCACCAGCAGCATGCCCACCAGCTTGCGGCGCAGATCGCGGCATTGACGGTGCGCCTGCTCGGCGGCTTCCACCGTGGGTGCGAGGGCCAGGCCCGCCAGCCGCTCCTCCAGCGTTCCGAGCGCGTTCTTCAGGTCATGCGCCACCAGGGCCTGCCAGGTTCCCGCACCCGCCAGAGCCGTGCGCATGGCGCTGCTCTGCGCGCTCACGCGGCCTGAGCGCTGGCCTGAGGGGCCAGCGGCTCGCCGGGCAGGTCGAAGTCGCCGTCGCGGTCCAGGGCGTCGGCGTCGAAGGCCGGGGTGGGGGCGCTGGCCACGCGCTGGACCGGCTCGGGCGCGGCCAGCAGCGCACCCAGGGTGTCGCGCAGGTAGCGCTGCATGCGGGCCACCCGGTCGGAGCCCGGCATCAGCTGCTCGAGCTTGGCCAGGTAGCTGCGGGCGCGCACCACCACCGAGTCGTCCATGCGCTTGTTCAGGCGCAGCGACATGCAGGCGATCTGCGTGGCCTCCAGCAGCACCGCGGTGTTGTTGGGGGTGCGCGCGAGCGTGGCCTCGATGTTGGCCAGCGCCCCGGCGGCGTTGCCCGAGCGCAGCAGCTGGCGGGCGCTGTCGATGTGCTGCTTCATCGCCTGGGTGGCCTCGGCCACCAGGGTTTCGATCTTGTCCGCATGACCCGTGCGTTCCAGCGCCTTGCTGGCCATCTGCATGAAGCGGTCGTTCTCGTGGTCGGCCGACATCGCGCGCTGCAGGCGGGCCAGGCCGGCTTCGGCTTTTCCGGTGGAGATCTCCGCACGGGCCAGCGCGACGGTGGCGAAATCGGCGCCCGAATCCATCAGCGTGGCGGCGGCCCGCTCGGCGGCGGCGCTCGCCTCGGTGAGCTGACCGCGTGCCGCCAGCGCCTGGGCCTCCAGCGCACTGGCCACGCCGCAGGCCGGGTGGTGCTGGCTGTGCAGGTCCGGGTGGGCCCGGTCGGCCAGGAGCTGCTGCGCCTGCCCGGGCTGGCCCAGGTCGATCAGGGTCTGGGCCATCGTCAGCACGTCCTGCGCCTGGGCCGTCACCGAGAACTTGGTGGCGGCCACCACCTTGGAAAAGCTCGCATGGGCCGTCTTCAGGTCGCCCTGGCGGAAGGCGGCCTCGCCAAGCGCGCGGTGGCGACGCGGCGAGGGCACCTGGTCGGCCGCCTGGCGCAGCACGTCCAGCGCGCCGCGGCCGTCGCCGCGGGCCTCCAGGCTGCCGGCGATGACGTCATAGGCGGCGAGTGCGCGCGAGCCTTCGCGGCTTTCCACCACATCGCGGGCGCGCACCAGCGCCTCGTCGTGGCGGCCCTGCGCCTGTTCGACCCTGGCCAGCCCGAGTCGCGCCCAGACCAGGCCTGGACGCAGGCCGAGCGCTTCCTCGTAGACCCAGCGGGCGTCCTCGGGGCGCGCCAGGCGCAACAGGGTCTGCGCCTTGAGCTGCATTGCATAGAGCACGAAGCGCCCGCCCCGGGCGATGGCCTCGTCGCATTCCAGGACGGCCCGGTCGAGGTCGCGCTCCTTGAGCGCCTGCATCACCGGCACCACGGCGGCACGCCGGTCCAGCGCGGTCTTCAGGCGTTCGGCGATGTCCGACGCGGTGGCCGGCTTGAGCAGGTAGGCGTCCGGGTTGTGCTCGCTGGCCGCGGCCACCGATGCGTAGCCGGCCTCCGCGGTGATCATGAAGAACAGGCAATCCACCGGCAGCTCGCCCGACTCGCGCAGGTGCTCGAGCAACTGCTGGCCGTCGGTCCGGGTTTCCAGGTTGTAGTCGCACAGGATGAGCTGGTAGTCGCTGCGGCGGATGTGCTTGAGCGCCGCATCGGGGTTGGTCGCACCGTCCACCTTCCCGATGCCCAGCAGGTTCAGATGGCCGCGCAGCGTGGCCTGCTGCGTCGGCTGGTCGTCGATGACCAGCGCGTGCAGGTGGGAGTAGGGGGTGACGATGGCCATGGTGGTGCTCTGCTCCGTCCGCCCAGGCTGCAGGGAGCAGCCCGGTCCTGTGGGGGTGATGGGCTGGTATCGGCACGGCGGTCGGTGAACTTGAACCGGGCGGGCCGGCGCCTCCCCACAAGTGGGGGCGCAGGGCTTTGGCGGGCGGGCGTGTGCCTCTTCGAGCGCTTGCAGGCCCTTCGAAACGTTTCCAATGGGGGATGTCTTCCATTGCCCGTCCTCGTGTGACCGCAGGGCTGCTGCGGGCCTTGCTCCTTCTGGCAGGGGTGCCAGTGCTGATGCTGGTGCTGCCACCCGTCGCCCGGGCCGACCGCCTGGAGGGGAGGGTGGAGCGGGTGACCGACGGGGATTCGCTGTGGGTGAGGGTGTCCGCCGCCGCGGGTGAGGCCCGCAGCCCCGACGGCGACGCCGTGGTGCTGAAGGTGCGGGTGCAGGGCATCGATGCGCCCGAACGCTGCCAGCGCCATGGCGCCCAGGCCGGCCAGGCGCTGCGCGACCGGGCGCTGGGACAGGCGGTGATGCTGGACCGGTCGGGCCAGGACGCCTACGACCGCAGCCTGGCCCGGGTGTGGCTGGACGGCCAGGACCTCGGCGCCTGGATGGTGTCCGAGGGCCATGCGTGGAGCTACGCGCGCAACAGCAGCCCCGAGCGACCCGGCGGGCGCTATGTGCGCGAGCAGCGCGCCGCCCAGTCTGCCGGGCGGGGCCTCTTCGCCGACCCCCGCCCGGTGGCGCCCTGGGTGTTCCGCCGGCTGAACGGCCCCTGTGCCGCCGGTGGATGAGCGATGTCTTGATTCACCGCAAGCGATGACGCCGCCCCGCGGCGCGCAGGCCTCCCGGCCGGGCGATGCTGCAGGCCTGTGAACGACGCCCTTTCCGCGCCCTCCGACCGCCGTCCCTGGCCCCTGCGACACCCGGCCTGGGTGATGGCCTCGCTCGCCGCGCTGGTGGCTGTGGCCCTGGCCGCGCCACGGCTGCTGCACGGCCCTCAGGTGCCGGTCGAGCCGGTGCAGCGGCGTGATTTCGTGCAGTCCGTCGTCGCCAGCGGGCGTGTGCAGACGCCCCACCGGGTGTCCATCGGCTCGACGATCACCGCCACCGTGGTTCGCGTCCATGCGAACGAGGGCGACCGGGTGCAGGCCGGTGCGAGCCTGGTGGAACTGCTGGCCGACGAACCGCGCGCGGCCCTGGTCCAGGCCGAGCGCGCCGAGCGCCAGGCGCGGGCCCGGCTGCGCCAGATCGACGAGGTGCAGCGGCCCGTGGCCGAAGCCGCGGTGCAGTCGGCCCAGGCCAATGGGCAGGCCACGGCGGCCGCGCTCGCCCGGGCCGAGGCGCTGCGAGCGCAGGGCTTCGTCGGCGAGGCCGCGGTGGACGAAGCGCGCCGGGCGCATCAGGTGTCCCTCGCGCAGGGGTCTTCGGCCCAGCGCCAGCAGGCCGGCCTGGGCCCGGGGGGTGCTGACCTCCAGCTCGCCCAGGCCGCGGCCGAACAGGCCGCCGCCGGGGTGGACGTCGCGCGCTCGCGCCTGGCGGCGATGACGCTGCGGTCACCCGCGCCGGCCACCGTGCTGGCGCGCCTGGTCGAGCCCGGTGACGTGGTGCAGCCCGGCCGTCTCTTGATGGTCCTGTCGCCTCAGGGGCGCCTGGAGCTGGTCGTGCAGATCGACGAGAAGAACCTGCGCCTGCTGCGGCCTGGGCAGGACGCCCGCGCGCAGGCCGACGCCTACCCCGGCCAGGTCTTCGAGGCACGGGTCGATCGCCTACTGCCTGCGGTGGACGCGCAGCGGGGCGCCGTCGAACTCCGGCTCGCCGTGGACGCGCCACCGTCCGAGTTGCGACAGGACATGACCGTCTCGGTGGACATCGAGGTCGCCCGTCGCCCCCTGGCGCTGCTGGCCCCTGCCAGCGCGGTGCGCGACGCCGACCGTGCGCAGCCCTGGGCCCTGGTGCTGCGTGATGGCCGGCTTGCGCGACAGCCGCTGCGGCTGGGCTTGCGCAGCGACGGCTGGTTCGAGGTGCTGGACGGCTTGCGCGAGGGTGAAGGGCTGGTCAGCGTCGCCGTGCAGGCGGCCCAGGGGCTCGAGCCCGGGCAGCGTGCCCGCCCGTTGGCGGCCGCGCCCCAGCGGAGGGCGCCTTGAGCGCGGGCGCGCCGCCACCTCCCGACGCACCGGCCCTGCCCGGCTGGTGGCCCTTCGAATGGATCGTCGCGCTGCGATTCCTGCGCGAGGGCCGTCTGCAGACGCTGTTCATCGTGGTGGGCGTGGCCATCGGCGTGGCGGTGATCGTCTTCATGTCCGCGCTGCTCAGCGGCCTGCAGGGCAATTTCGTGCGGCGGGCGCTGACCGGACAGCCGCACATCCAGATGCTGCCGGCCAAGGAGGCGGTCGAGGTGCTGCGCGAGGGGGGCGGCGAGCGGGTTCAGGCCCCCCTGCAACGCCTGCGCTCGATCGACCAGTGGCCGGCGGTGATGGCCCGGGTCGAAGGCACGCCGGGCGTGCAGACCGTGTCGCCCGGCGTCAGCGGTGCGGCCTTCGCCCAGCGGGGCGATGCCAACCGCGGCATCAGCCTGGTGGGCATCGAGCCCGACCGGTATCTGAGGATCGTCGCCCTGCGCGACCAGCTGGTGGCCGGCCGTGCCGAGGTCGGCACCGGCGAGATCCTCATTGGCATCGAGCTCGCGGCCGACCTGTCGGTGGGGCTGGGCGACAAGCTGCGGGTGAGCACCGCCGTGGCGGACTCGCCGGCCACGCTGACGGTGGCGGGCGTCTTCGACCTGGGCAACAAGGGCGCGAACGCCCGGACCACCTATGTGGCGCTGCGCACCGCGCAGAGCCTGCTCGGACTGCCTGGCGGGGTGACGGTGCTGGACGTCACCGTCGATGACGTCTACGAGGCGGAGACCATCGCCCAGACCCTTTCGGCCCTGACCGGCGTGCAGGCCGACAGCTGGATCCGGACCAACCAGCAGTTCTTCAGCGCCGTCAGCGCGCAGACCACGGCCAACACCGCCATCCGCTTCTTCGTCGGACTGTCGGTGGCCTTCGGCATCGCCAGCGTGCTGGTGGTGTCGGTCGTCCAGCGCAGCCGCGAGATCGGCATCCTGCGGGCCATGGGCATCCGCCAGGGGCAGATCCTGCGCATCTTCCTGTTGCAAGGCGGCCTGCTCGGGCTGCTGGGCTCGGCTGCGGGCTCGGCCGTGGGCGCGATCGCCCTGGTGGTGTGGTTGCAGACGGTCCGCACCGCGGACGGCCTGCCGATGTTTCCGCTGCAGTGGCAGCCGCGGCTCTTCGTGGCGGCGCTCGCGCTGGCCACGGCCACTGGGCTGCTGGCCGCGGTGGCGCCGGCCTTGCGGGCTGCGCGGCTGGACCCGGTCGTGGCCATCCGGGGGTGAGGTCCGCATGAACCCGGTGCGCCTCCCCCGTGGCTGGCCAGGCCGTGCCTCGGTGCGGCGGCCCGTCGTGCTCCTGTGGACAAGGCTGGTGACAAGCCGGTACACAAGTTGTGCAGCGAAGGTGGACATCGACCGCACAACGCAGGGCAGCGGGTGTGGACAAGCCGGGGATGCACAGGCGCAAGGCCGGTGGGCAGGCTGTGGACAAGGCCGCGCGCCCCGCTTGCGATGAGCGTCGAACACACGCCGGCAGCGCCGGTGCTCGAGCTGCATGGCGTGCGCAAGGCCTTCAATCGCGGCACGCCCATCGAGACCGAGGTGCTGCACGGCATCGACCTGAGCCTTCCGCGGGGCGCCTTCTGCGCGGTGGTGGGTCCGTCGGGCTCAGGCAAGAGCACCCTGCTGAACATCGTGGGCCTGCTGGACAGGCCCACCAGCGGCCGCGTGCTCGTCGAGGGGCGCGAGACCGGCGAGCTCGACGACGCCGAGCTCACCCGGCTGCGGGGGCGCCGCATCGGTTTCGTCTTCCAGTACCACCACCTCCTGGGCGCCTTCAGCGCGATGGAGAACGTGATGATGCCGATGCTGGGCGACCGCGGCTTCCCCGACGCGGCGATGGCCCGCCGGGCGGCCGAGCTGATCGCCGCCGTCGGCCTGGGCGAGTTCCGTGACCGGCCTGCCAACCGGCTGAGCGGCGGCCAGCAGCAGCGAGTGGCCGTGGCGCGGGCGCTGGCGATGGCGCCCGCCTTGCTGCTGGCCGACGAGCCCACCGGCAACCTGGACACCCGCAGCGCGGACGCGGTGTTCGACCTGCTGCGTCAGGTGAATCGACAGGAAGGCACGAGCGTGCTTTTCGTCACCCACAACCCCGAACTGGCGGCGCGCTGCGACCGGACCATCCAGGTGATCGACGGGCGCGTCGTCGAACGCGGCGGCTGAGCGCGGGCCGCTGAACGCCGGCCGTCCGCAGCCGCAGCGCCGCTCAGGGCTGGCGCACGTCCCCGATCGGGTCACGCCCGAAGTCCTCGCGCTGCAGCCAGGCCAGCACCTTGGCGGCGGCGGCGTCGATGCTGTCCAGGGCGCCGCTGGTCTTCATCTGCTCGAAGCGGCTGCAATGGGCGAAGCGCTCGGCATTCCCGCTGCGCAGCTGGACCTGCATGTCCGTGTCGATCACCCCCGGCGCGAGCGAGACGATGCGAGCGCCCCCCTCGACCTCGCCTTCCTCGAGCGCGACGGCCCGGCTCAGGTGATCGACACCGGCCTTGGCCGCGCAGTAGCTGGCCGTGCCGGCCAGCGCGAAGCGGCCCAGCCCCGACGACACGTTCAGCACCCGGCGCGGGCCGCGCGCACCCTGGGTGGCTCCCAGGAAGGCGGCGGTGAGCAGCAGCGGCGCTTCGAGCGACGCCCGGGTGGCCCGGGAGAGGTCGGCCAGGTCGGCGTCGCGCAGCGGGCCGGGCTCGGCCAGCAGCGCGGCGTTGTTGATGAGGTTCAGCGCCGCGTCCTGCAGCGCCTCGCGCTGCGCCGAGAGGTGCGCCGAGAGGTGCGAGCGCAGACGCTCGGCCACCGCCAGCGGCTCGCTGAGGTCCACTGACCACTGCTCGATGGCCAGACCCCGGGCCTGGGCGCGGGCCTGCAGCTCGGGGTTGGGCGTGCGCTGAAGCGTCAGCAGCTGGTGCCCGGCGTCGATGAGCCCCCGGGCGATGCCCAGGCCCATGCCGCGCGAGGCGCCGGTGAGCACGGTGAAGGGGGAGGAGGCGGGGGGCGTCGGCATGGGCAGGGGCTCCGGTGAATAGTGGCCGCGGGGGTCGTTCCGAGGGCGATGGCCGAGGGTGAAAACGCACTCATCCGCCGGGGGGATGGGCCCCGGCGTCAGCGGCCCTAGGGTATCGCCACGGCACCGCACCCAGCGGGCCGCGGCCACCGTGCAAGCCCCCGGGCTGGCGCCTTCGTCACCCCACCCATCAGGAGCAAGACCATGTCCCAGGACAAGACCCGCGGTTCGGACAAGCTGATGCAGGCCTGGAAGGCCCGCGCCCTGAGCGACGCCGCCGTCAAGGACATCGCCGACGCGCTGGACCAGAGCGGTGCCATCGTCGAGGGTGCCCTCGTCAGCGGCGGCGGCGCCGCGGCCACCGGCCTGCGCGTGCAGCTGCGCTACGAGGGCGAGGACACGCCGCGCTGCGGCAACGACATCCTCTTCTGGCTGCAGTGGCACCGGCGCTTCGGTGGCCAGCCCCGACCGCCCAAGGTCATCATCCGCGGCACGCCCTTCCCGGATCTGGTCCGCATGGAACTCGAGTTCGGACGCTTCGAGCCGCTGGCCGATCAGCCCGGCCTGGCCGCGGCGGACCTGGTGCGCGACGGCGGAGCCATCCGTGGCTGAGAGGGCTGAGATGGCTGACGCGGCTTCCACGGCCCCCGCCGCCCGACCGGCGCCCGCCACGCCCACGGGGCTGGTGCCGGTGCTGCAGGTGCACCCCTTGACCCGGTGCAACCTCGCCTGCGCCCACTGCTACACCGACTCCGGCCCGCAGGCGAGCCTGGCCTTGTCGCCCCGGCGCCTGGCGGGCTGCTTGGAGGACGCCCACGCACTGGGCTACCGGCAGCTGGCGGTGTCGGGCGGCGAGCCGCTGCTGTGGCCAGGCCTCGGCGGCTTGCTGGCCCAGGCCCGCGCGCTGGGCTGGCACACCACCCTCACCACCAACGGCTTGCTGCTGGACGACCGCCGGTGGCAGGTGCTCGCGCCGCAGGTCGATCTCGTGGCGGTGTCCATCGACGGCAGCCCCGAGGCCCACGACGCCCTGCGGGGCCGGGCCGGCGCCCACGCGGCCACGGTGGCCCGGCTGTCGGTGCTGCGCCGCGCGGGCAGTGCGTTCGGCTTCATCAGCACGCTCACCCAGCACAACCTGGACGGGATGGAGTCCGTGGTGCAGCTGGCGGTGGAGCAGGGCGCGGTCAGCGTGCAGCTGCACCCCTTGGGTCTGCAGGGCCGTGCGGCACGGGACCTGTGCGACGCTCGACCGGACGGCCACGAGCTGATGGCCGCCTGGGTCGAGGCGCGTCGCCTGACCGCCCTGTACCGGACTCCCGTGCATCTGGATGCGCTGGGCTTCGATCAGCTCGAGCCCTGGCGCGACCGGCTGGTGCCGCGGCGACCGGTGCGCCTGCTGTCCGCCGTGGCGCCCTTGCTCATCGTGCAGGCCGATGGCCAGGTATTGCCGCTCACCCACGAGATCGCGCCGCCGCTGGCGCTGGGCAGCCTGCACGACGCACCGCTGGCCGCGCTGGCCTCCACCTGGCTGGACCGTGGCGGCGGTGACCAGCTGGTCCAGGCCTGCGAGATCGCCTGGCACGACCTGCGCGCGCGGGGAGCCGGCCGCCACGCTGCCCTGGACGCCACCCCAGGGCTGCACGCCCATGCCGAAGGCGACGGCGGCCTGCCGGTCGACTGGTTCGAGGAGGTGGCCCGCCACAGCCAGCGCCTGGCCGCGCGCCGGCCACCGAGCACGGGCTGGGGTGCCGATGCCTGGGGCTGGGCGCCGGATCGGCGCTTGCCCGCCCGGGGCGCCTGGCCGATCGGCCTCAGCTCGGCCGGGCGAGCCCCAGCTTGTCCACCAGGGCTTTCTCCCGGGTGAAGGTGTCCTCGGCGAAGCGGCGGTACTGGGCCGGGTTCATCGGAATGAGCTGCTGGTCGAACTTCGCCAGTGCCTCGACGTGGTTGGGCATTTCCATCGCCTGCCGGAAGGCGTCGTGGATGCGCTGCACCAGGGCCGGGTCCATGCCGCCGGGGCCGCCCAGCCCGAAAGGCGAAGCCTGCACCAGCGGGATGCCCAGCTCGCGCAGCGTGGGCGCGTCGGGGAACTTGGGCAGGCGCTGCTCGCCCCAGGTGTTGAGCAGGCGCAGCTTGCCCGAGGCCACATGCGGCGCGAAGCCGGTGGAGTCGGCCGCGGCCATCAGCTGGCCCCCCAGCAGCGCCTGCATCAGGTCGGCGCTGCCCTTGTAGGGGATGTGGTTCAGCTCGACGCCCAGGCGCTGGGCGATGTCCTCCATCGTCAGGTGCGGGCTCGTCAGCGCACCGGTGCTGCCGTAGGCCAGCTTGCCGGGGTTGGCCTTCGCATAGGCGACGAAGTCGGCCCAGCTGCGGATGGGGCCGTCCGACGGCACCACCACGCCGAAGGCATAGCCGGTGATGCCCAGGATGTAGCTGATGTCCTTCAGCGGGTCCCAGGTGATGCGGGTGGTGTAGGGCAGGCGGAACACCCCCAGGGGGATCTGCGCCAGCACCTGCCCGTCGGGGCGGGCCTGCTGCAGCGCCTGGGCGGGCAGCGTGCCGCCGGCGCCGGGCCGGTTCTCCACCACCACCGGCTGGCCGATCAGCTTGCTGGCGTTGTCGGCCAGCACCCGCATGGTGATGTCGGTCGGGCCGCCGGCCGGAAAGGCGATCAGCAGGCGCACCGGCTGGCTGGGCCAGGCGGCGGCCTGGGCCTGGGCGCTGTTCAGGCCCGCGGGCAGCACGCCGGCGAGCGAGGCACCCGCGGCGGTGGCGGCAAGGCCCTGCAGGGCCTGGCGTCGGGAAAGGGTCATGGGGCCACTCCTGTGAATCGACCCTGGAGCTTCCGCCGCGCGGCACCGGCCGGCCAGCGGGGCTTCCCCGGGGTGCTCAGGCCGACATCCGCCGTCGGGGCCAGACCCGGGCCGCCCAGGCCGTCGCGTCCCGTCCGTAGAGGATGAGCGCGAGCGCCCCGCCGATCAGGGGCAGCGCCAGGAACACAGAGCCCGTCAGCCGCTCGCCGCCCAGCCCCACGCCCACGGCCAGCGCCACCACCGGGTTGACGAAGGAGTAGCTGCCGGCCAGGGCCGCGCTCGTGTTCTGCAGCAGCCAGAGGTAGGCGTTCAGCGTGACAAGCGTGCCCATCACCACAAGGTAGATCCAGGCCACGGCCGACGCGGCCGAAACCTGCGACAGCGTCACGCTGCGGGCACCCGGCTCCACGGCCAGCGCCACCGCCACGCCGAGCGCGCCGCCGAGCAGCCACTGGGCGGCGGACGCCATGGCCGGCGCGGGCAGGTCCAGCCGGCGCGACGCATAGGACCCGAGGCTCCAGCACAGCGGCGCGCCGAAGGCGCACAGCGTGCCCGCCAGAGTGGTGGAAAAGTCGCCCTCCATTGCCAGGAGGCCCGCGCCCGCGGCCCCCAGCACCAGGCCGAGCCAGCTCGTCACGGGCACGCGTTCGCCGCCCCAGCGGGTCCACAGCGCCAGCCACATCGGCATGGTCGTCACCACCGTGGCCATCAGGCCCGAGCCGATGCCCAGGCGCTGGGCGATGACCACCAGCGCCATGGCCGCGAAGGCCATCAGGGCGCCGATGAGGGCGCTGCCGGCCCACTGCCGCCGCGTCGGCCAGGCGGCGCCCTGCCAGCGGGCGAGCGCCAGCATCACCGCACCGGCCAGCACGAAGCGCGCGCCGTTCATCAGCACCGGCGGCAGCGTCTGCATGGCCACGCCGAGCGCGTAGTAGGTGGTGCCCCAGACGATGTAGACGGTCAGCAGCGCCAGCGTCAGCCGGGCTGTCGACGGCGCTGTGCGCGATGGGTTGAAAATGCTCGGCATGTGCGGGCTCGGGTCGGAAGTTTTCCGGGCGATCCCGGTTCAGCCGGATTTTCATCGGAGGCCTTGCGCCATGCAAGCAAATATTCAGCTGGATGCGATCGACGCCGGAATCCTGACGGCCTTGAGCGTTGACAGCCGTCGTTCTTACGCCGAAGTGGCCGGCGAGGTGGGCCTGTCGACGGCGGCGGTGCACGAGCGGGTGCGCAAGATGATCGAGCGCGGCGTGATCGAGCGCTTCGCGCTGCGGGTGGACCCGGAGCGGGTGGGTCTGCGCTTCACCGCCTTCGTGGCCATCCGCAACGACGGTGGCGCGCACTGCCGCGACATCGCCCCCCGCCTGCGCGAATTGCCCGAGGTGCTCGAGCTGCACAGCGTGGCCGGCGAACACGACTTCCTGGCCAAGGTGCGCACGACGCACGCCCGGGCCCTGGAAGACGTGCTCTACCAGATCAAGGCCATTCCGGGCGTGGCCCGCACCACCAGCACGGTGGTGCTCAACACCGAGTTCGAAGAACGGCCGCTGCGGCTGCCAGCCTTCGACCGGGTGGGTTGAGCGTCTCCACCCAGTGGCCTGCGCAGGCGAGCGGCGCGGGCCACTGCGTCGCCGTCGGCAGCGCGCAGCCGTGCTCGGCCTGCCACCGCCGCATGGTGATCCAGCCGGCGTGGCCCACCACCAGGCGCGCGTCGCCGCTCTGCCAGGCAGCCACCCGGCTGGCCAGCTGAACCAGGGTCTCGCCCCCGCCCGGCGCGTGCGCGGCGAAGTCGCGGCACCAGGCGTCCACGGCGTCTGCGCCGATGGCGCTCCACGGCTTCCCGTCCCAGTCGCCGAAGTCGGCCTCGAGCAGCGCCGGGTCGAGGCGGTGCTCGAAGCCCCAGCGCCGCAGCCACCGCCCCACGTCGGCGCAGCGCCGCAAGGGCGAGGTCAGCACGATCCGTGGCAAGGCGGCCCGGCGCGCGAGCCGGCGGATGCGGTGGGCCAGTCGGCGCGAGCGGCGCGGGTCCACCGGCAGGTCGGTGCGGCCGATGCAGCGGCCGCCCGCGCCTTGCGCCATCGGATGTCGGAAGAAGACGACGGCCGCTTCCGGTCCGACGGCAGCACCAGCATCAGCACCAGCGGCAGCAGGACGGGCCCTCATGCCGGACCCACCAGCACCGCGGCCAGCGCCAGCCAGATCGCCGCCTCGGCCAGCTGCTCGCTGGCCCCCAGCGTGTCGCCGGTGTAGCCGCCCAGCCGGCGGGCCAGCCAGCGTCGCAGGCCCAGCGCGACGCCGGCGGTGGACAGCAGCGCGGCGAGCACCCCCCAGGCGCCCAGGCCCTGCGGCAGCAGCGTCGCGCCGATGGACAGCGCGGCCACCCAGGTGCCGGCCAGGCCCAGCTGGCTCCAGGCCACCCGGGTGGCCAGCGGCTTGGCCTTGGCATGCTCGACATCGCCGCCATAGGGCAGGGCGGCCATCAGGGCGATGGGGGCCAGCCGCGCCATCGCATGGCCGAGCGTGCAGGCCACCGCGCCGAGCACCGGGCTGCTGGCCGCCAGCGAAGCAAGGCCCATCACCCGCAGGGCGGTCACCAGCACCAGCGCCACCGCCCCATAGCTGCCGATGCGCGAGTCCTTCATGATCTCCAGCGCCCGCTCGCGGCCCACCGCGCCGCCCAGGGCGTCGAAGCTGTCGGCCAGCCCGTCCTCGTGGAAGGCGCCGGTGACGAGCGCGGTCGCGGCCACCGCCAGCAGCGCCGCCACGGTGGGCGACCAGAACTGCGCCGCGACCCACAGCACGGCGCCGCCGATCGCGCCCACGGCGGCGCCCACCAGCGGGAAATGGCGCACGCAGTCGTTCAGCCATCGCTCGTCCCAGTGGCTGAAGGCAGGCACCGGGATTCGCGTGAGGAACTGCAGCGCCACGCCCACCAGGCGCAGCTCGGCGTGCAGTCGCCCCCGCACCGGTTCAGACATCGACGCCGTCCCGGCCCGGCTCGGACGGACCGGGCGCGGCGCTGCGGTCGCTGACGCCGGCCGATTCGAAGCTCGCCATCTCGTCAAGCAGCCGACAGGCCGAATCGATGAGCGGCCAGGCCAGCGCCGCGCCCGATCCTTCGCCCAGCCGCAGGTCCAGGTCCAGCAGGGGCCGCACGCCCAGGTGCCGCAGCCACAGCGCATGGCCGCTCTCGGCCGACGCATGCGCGAAGACGCAGCGCTCCAGCAGGCCCGGCGCCATCGCAGCCGCCACGGCCACCGCGGCGGTGGTGATGAAGCCATCCACCACCACCAGGCGATCCTCGGCCGCCGCCTGCAGCGCGGCGCCGGCCAGCGTGGCGATCTCGAAGCCGCCCAGCGCCGCCAGCGCCGCCTCGGCCGACGAGGCCTGCCCGTGCAGCGCCAGGGCCTCGCCCAGCACCTCCAGCTTGCGTGCCAGCCCGGCATCGTCCAGCCCCGTGCCCCGGCCCACGCAACGCTCGAGCGGCTCGCCGGTGAGCCGCGCCATCAGCAGGCTGGCCGACGAGGTGTTGCCGATGCCCATCTCGCCCAGCAGCAGCACCTTGCCCGGCAGGGCCCGCACGAGCGCTGCGCCGTTGTCCAGTGCTTGAGCGGCCACGGCCGCCGTCATCGCCGGTGATCGGCTGGCGTCGGCCGTGCCGCTGCCCAGCCAGGCGGTCGCGCGGCCCACCCGCGCGGGCTGGCCGCTGGCCGCGGGCTCGGCGATCGCGAAACGGGTGACCGGCGCAGGGCCTGCGATGCCGCAGTCCACCACGGTGAGCGCCAGGCCGTGCTGGCGCGCCAGCACCGACACCGCGGCGCCGCCAGCCACCATGTTGGCCAGCATCTGCCGTGTGACTTCGGCGGGGTAGGCCGACACGCCGCGTGCGGCCAGCCCGTGGTCGGCGGCGCACACCAGCAGCTGCGGGTCGTGCAGGCGCGGCGTGTCGCTGCGCAGCACCACGGCGAGCTGCACCGCCAGCGCCTCCAGGCGGCCGAGCGAACCGGTGGGCTTGGTCTTGCGGTCCAGCCGGGCCTGCACGCGCAGCCGGCGCTGCGCGTGCTCCTCGGTGGCGAGCGAGGGGAGGAAGCCGCGCCGGGGCGCGAGCGGGTCCGGGGTGGGCGTTGAAGGGTTCATCGCGGGTGGTGTGAAGGGGAAGGGGGATGGCGGTCAGGACGATGGCCGAAGCGGATCGTCCAGTGCCAGGTCGACCCGGGGCGCGCCATCCGCGGTGGCGGCGATGCGGACCGCGCCGCCGAACACCGCTTCGACGGCACGGTGCTGCCGCGCTTGGCTGGCGGGGCCGGCCGCGACCACCCGACCGCTGTCCATCACCCAGAGGTGGTCGGCCTGCAGCGCGATCGGCAGGTCGTGCAGCACGGTGAGCACCTGCCGCGGTGGGGTTCCGTCCGCGGCCGGCCCGGCACTGAAGCGGCGCAGCAGCCGCGCCAGCGCGATCTGATGCGGCGGGTCGAGGTGGGTGGTGGGCTCGTCCAGCATCAGCACCGGGGCGCCGGTGGCCAGCGCCCGCGCGAGCAGCACCCGTTGCCGCTCGCCACCGGACAGCGACAGCAGCCGCCGATGCTCCCAGGCGAGGCTGTCCGTGGCCTGCAGCGCCGCATCCACCGCGGCGTGGTCCACAGCCTGCGGCGTGCCGCCCAGGCCCAGGTGGGCGATACGGCCCAGCGCCACCGTCTCGCGCACCGTCAGCTCGCCCGTGGGCTCGCCGCCCTGGGGCAACCAGGCCCGTTCGCGGGCCTGCTGCGCCGAGGTCCAGTGGTGGAGCGGTCGCCCACGCAGCCAGACCTCTCCGGCACTGGGTTCGAGCAGCCCCGCCAGCGCGCGCAGCAGGGTGGACTTGCCCGCGCCATTGGGGCCGACGATGGCCGTCCAGCCGTGTTCCAGCGTCACGTCCACCCGCTGAAGCACCTCCCGTCCGCCCCGCCGCACCGACAGCCCGCGCGCGCAGAGGCCCGTCGTGGGTGGCGCGTCGCCACGGGGCGCCGCCTGCGGGTTCACCGGTCCTCCCGCTGAAGGCTGGACGACTGGCGGCGCAGCAGCGCGTAGAGGTAGACACCGCCCACCACAGCCGTGATCACGCCCACCGGAAGCTCCTGCGGTGCCAGCAACGCGCGGGCCAGCAGGTCGGCCCACAGCAGCAGCACCGCGCCCACCAGCGCACTGGCGCCCAGCAGCCAGCGGTGGGCACCGGGTGCATGCCGCCGCACCAGGTGAGGGGCCACCAGCCCGACGAAGGCCACCAGCCCGGCCTGGGAAACCGCCAGCGCCGTTGCCGCAGCCAGCACCACCACCAGCCGAAGTCGGATGCGGCCGAGCGAAAGGCCCAGGCTGGCCGCGGTGTCGTCGCCCAGCGTCAGCGCGTCCAGCGCGCGTGCATGGCGCAGGGCTGTGCCGGCGGCCAGCGCCAGGCCGGCGGCCAGCCAGACCACCGCGTCCCAGCCGAGCACGCCGGTGTTGCCCAGCAGGAAGGCCTGACGCGCCCGCAGCGCCTGCGGCGAGAACTGGGTGATGAGGTCACCCACGGCGGCCAGCAGCACCGCCACCACCACGCCGGCCAGCAGCAGGCGCAGCGTGTCCACCGCACCCCGGGCCAGCGCCAGCGTCAGCGCCACGCCGCCCAGCGCCCCGAAGAAGGCCGCCGCCACCAGCCCGAGCTGGGCGAGGCCCGCCATCGCGCCGATCTCGAAGGCCATGCCAGAGGCGCCGGCAGCCGCGAGCACGGCCACCACCCCCAGGCCGGCCCCAGCGGCCGAGCCCAGCAGGTAGGGGTCGGCCAGCGGGTTGCGGAACAGGCCCTGGGCCAGCGCCCCGGCCAGCCCCAGCAGCGCGCCGACCAGCGCCGCGCCCAGGCCCCGCGGCGCGCGGATCTCGCCGAGGATGAGCGCGGCTTGCTCGCCGGCCAGTTCCTCGGCCAGCCGGCCCGGCGCGAAGCCCTGCGGCCCGGTGACCAGGCCGGCCAGCAGGCCGCCCGCCAGCAGCCCGGCCATCGCCAGCGCCAGCCATCGGCGTCGCCCGAGGTCCAGGTCCGGCGCAGCGGTCGGGGCCGACGGCAGTGAACGGGGTGCGGTGCCGGGGTTCATCGAAGGGGCGGGGGCAAGGCCGCGATGCAGTCCGCCAGCCCGGCGGCGGTTTCGCCCAGGCGCGGTCCCGGGCGGATCAGGCGCTCGTAGTCCTCGCCGCCCAGCGCACAGCGTCGGCCTTCGCGCAGGGCGCGCAGCGCATGCCAGCCCGGTCGCGTGGCCATGGCGTCGACATCCCGGCGCGGGCCGATGATCAGATCGGGTGCGGCCTGCAGCACGAACTCGGGGTTCAGCCGGGGAAAGGGCCCGAGCGACGGTCCGGCGATGTTCACCAGGCCCAGCCGCGCCAGGGTCTCGCCGATGAAGGAATCGGCGCCGGCGGCATAGGGCCCCGCACCGATCTCCAGGTAGACGCTGCGCCCGCGCCAGGCGGCCGGCAACCGGGCTGCGGCGGCCTGCAGCTGGCCTTCGATCGCTGCCCACGCGCGGGGCCCGGCGGCGGCATCGCCCAGCAGGCGCCCCACGGTGATCAAGGCGCGCTGCACGTCCGCGTGCCGGTCCGACTGCAGCCTCACCACCCGCAGGCCCAGGGCTTCCAGCCGGTCCAGGCCGCGCGAGGACGTGGAGGCCAGCACCAGGTCCGGCCGCAGCGTCACCACCGTCTCCACCGCCACCGCGTCCATGTCGCCCGTGCGGGGCAGGCGGTTCACCGCGGGCGGCCAGTTCGAATGCCGGTCCACACCGACCAGGCGCGACACCCCGTCCAGCGCGGCGACGACCTCGGTCAGCGAGGGCAGCATCGAGACGATGCGTCGGGCGGGGCCGGCCAGTCGATGTTCACGGCCCCGGTCGTCGCGCACGACGATCTCCGCCTCCCGGGCGCGCGCTGGCGAGTCCGGGGCGGGCGTGGAGGCGGCGGCACGGGCGGTCGGGCCCAGCCCGCAGGCCAGGCCCGCGCCCAGACCCGCCAGCAGGCCCGCCATCGCCGCGACGCCGCGCCGCTGGATCACCGGCCCTGCCAGCGCAGCGTCACGAAGGCCTCCCGCCCGGGCTGGTCATAGCCCAGGGAGGTCTCGTAACGGCGATCGGTGGCGTTGTTCAACGCCAGGCCCAGGCTCCAGCCGCTGCTCAGCGAGCGGTCCACCCGCAGGTCCAGCCGGGTGAAGCCGGCCAGCGGCGTGGTGTTGGCCGCGTCCTCGAAGCGCTGCCCCACCTTCTGCACCGCCGCGCCATAGCGCCAGCCGCCCGAGGCCTCCCGGTCGGCGGACAGGCGCGCGCTTTCGGTGGCCCGACGCGGCAGCCACTTGCCGAAGTTGGCCGAGCCGGCCGTGTCGTTGAAGGGCTCGAGCTTCTCGGCCGAAGCCGCCAGGACCCAGGGGCCGATGCGGCCGTCCCAGGACAGGCTGAGCCCGTCCATCCGGGCCCGGGGCACGTTCACCGGCAGCGGGCCGCTGGGGATGTAGCCGCGGATGCGGTTCTGGAAGGCGCTGGCCCGCACCTGCTGCCCCGCCTCGGCCCAGCGGATGCTGGCCTCGCGGTGCCGGCCCTCCTCGGGCTGCAGCGTGGGGCTGCCGAAGCCGGGGAAATAGAGCTGGTTGAAGCTCGGGGCCACGAAGCTGGTGGCCGCCGAAGCGCCGATGCGCACCGCCGGGGTGACGTCGTAGCCATAGGCCAGCGACCCGGTGGAGGGGCTGCCGAACTGCGAGTTGCGGTCGCGACGCAGCGCGCCCTGCCAGTGGTGCGCACCGCGTTGCCCGTTGAGGCCGGCGGCCAGCGCGTCCACGCGTCGATCGGACACGGTGTAGGGGCTGCCGGGCCGGCTGACGTCCTGCTCCAGCCGTTCGGCCACCAGCAGCAGCTGGCCGGCCGGCGTGCCCACCGTGTTCTCCCAGGTCCACTGCGTCTGCTCGGTGCGGGTGGCGCCCAGCGTGGCGAAGCGCGAGGCGCTGGCCAGGGTGTCGAAGCTGTCCTCGCTGCGGGCCAGCATCACCCGGGTGCTCCACGATCCCAGCACCGGGCCGGCCAGCTGCAGCGAGCCGCTGCGGTTGAGCAGCCCCGCCCGCGCGTCGGCCCCGAGCCCGTCGTCATAGGCGCTGGTGCCGCGCGAGTTCAGCCACTGCGCCTGGGCCCGCCAGGCGCCCGGCAGGGCCAGGCCCGCGCTGGCGCTGAAGGTGTCCTGGTCGAAGGGGTCGACATCGCCGTTGAAGTTGCCGAAGGGCGCGCGCGGGTTGGACACCGACACCCCTTCGCGGCGGATGGATGCCACCTGGAGCGCACCGTCCAGCGCCCCCTGGCGGCCGCGCAGGCCGGCCGACAACCGACGGTCCTCATGCGAGCCCAGGGTGACCGACGCGTCGGGTCGCAGGCCGTCCTGGCCGCGGCGGGTGAAGACCTGCACCACGCCGCCCACCGCGTCGCTGCCATACAGCGCCGCCAGCGGGCCGCGGACGATCTCGATGCGGTCGATGGCCTCCAGCGGCAGGTTGTCCCAGCTGGGCGTGCCCAGCGTGGCCGAGCCCAGCCGCACGCCGTCGACCAGCAGCAGCACGTGCCGGGCCTCCAGCCCGCGGATGGACACCGAAGACACCTTGCCCAGGCCGCCGTTGCCCCAGCTCTGCAGGCCCGGTTGGCGGGCCAGCAGCTCGGACAGCGTGCGGCCGGTGGAAGCCTCGATCTCGCGCCGGTCGATCACCGTGGTTTCCGCCAGGGTCTGGTCGATGCGCGTGGGGGTGCGGGCCGCCGTCACCACCACTGGCGACAAGGCCATCGGGGCGCCGGCGGGCGCCAGCCCCTGGACCTGGGCCTGGGCCTGGGCTTCGGACAAAAGGGGCAAGGTCGCGGTCACGAGCAGGGCCAGCTGGGCGAGCGGCGCCGGCGGGCCGAATCGGCGAGGTCTGGACGAGGAGGGACCGGCGCAGGACGGACGCAGGGAAACCGGTCCGCGCAGCGGCGGACGGCCATACAGGGATGACTTCATGGAATGGGAAACCGGAAAGACCTGTGCGCCGCCGCTTCCCCGCAGCCGCGCACTTCACGGGCTGGCGCTCACACGCCGACCCACCCTGTTGGCCGGTATCCGGGCTGGCGGAACGACCCGTGTGTCCTTCCCAGGCGGCAAAGCCCAGTGGAGTCTCGACACGAGCGGGAGTCACTCCCCGAAGGGGCATGAACTCCGTCCGCTGACCGTTGCGGGGGCAGCTCAGGCAGGGCGGGCCGCGATGCAGCGCCGCCGTCCTGATTCCCGTTTAACTGCGTCGCCTGGAGGGGCGGCGCGAGCACCAACGTGCTGATCATAGGGGCGACGGGCTGGCATGGCGCTGACGGGCGTCGCCGGGCCCCTGGCGCGCAGCGCCAGGCTATTGCCAGCGCCAGGTCCAGATCAGGTCCAGCGAGTTGTCCTCGCCGGACTGCGCCCGCAGGGTGAAGCGGCGGGCCAGCCGGTAGATCAGCTGGAAGCTGCCGGTGGCCGCATTCAGGCTGCGCTCGTAGCCCACGTACCAGCGACGGTTGAGCTGCTTGCCCAGCGTGAGCACGGTGTCCCGGGTGTTCTCGCCCTCGCTCTGGCTGAGCGACAGGGTGTCCAGGCCCAGCAGCGCGCTGATGGGGTCCTTGGAGCCGCCGTCCTCGCCGGCCAGCAGCGCGATGGCCGCCTGCTGCAGCAGCGCGGCATCGCTGCGTCCCAGCCCGTCCGATCCCCGTCCGAGCACCAGCCAGGACAGCTTCTCGGTCTCGCTCATCTCCGGCTCGGAGAACAGCCTCACCCGGGGTGCGGCGGCCGGCCCGACGATGCTCACCCCGACCACCACGTCCAGGTTGGGCCGGGTGGCCTGGATGTCCAGCCGGGGGTTGTCCAAGGGCCCCGCGAAGACGACGTTGCCGCGGGACAGCACCAGCCGCTGCCCATAGGCGGCATAGGTGCCGTCCACCGCGCGGATCGTCCCGTTCAGCGCCAGCCGGTTGGCCGGCGAACTCACGCGCAACTGGCCGCGAAGCCCCGCATCCAGGCCGCGGCCACGCACCCGCAGGCGCTCCCCGAGGTCAAGCTGCAGGTCGACAGCGATCTGGATGGCCGTGGGCTCGGTGCGGGACACGGGCACTTCCCCGGCCTCGTCCGGTGCGGGCTTGCCGTCGATCACCACATCCTCGGACAGCTCGGGCGCATCGCGTCGGGAGAAGTCGATCAGTCCTTCGTCCACGCCGAAGCGCCCATCCACCGCGAAACGGCCGGGCTCCAGCCGCAACCGGGCGCGTCCGCTGGTCACGATGCGCCGGTCCACGCGGCCGAGCAGCTGGAACTGCTCGGCCACCACCTGCAGCTCGGTGACCGGCTTTCCCGCCTCGGCGGCCATGCCGCCAGTCACGACCAGCGTGCCGGCGCCCGCGCGCGCGCGGGCCACCTCGAGCTGGGCGCGGTCGCCTTGCAGGCGCAGCAGCAGCTGCCCGTCGGTGATCGAGACGCCCAGCAGCGGATTGCGCACCGTCAGCGCGTCGCCGCGCAACTCGCCCGTCAGGCGTCTGTCGCCCAGCGTGCCGCCGATGTCGATCTCGCTTCGGACCTGCCCGCCCAGCCTCCAGCCCGCCGGCACCCAGGCGCCCCAGACCCCGAGGTCGTCGACCTGCGTGAGGAGCCGACCCTGCACCGGCGACGCAGCAGCCGGCCAGGCGCTGCCGGGCGCAGCCGGGGTCTCGATGCGGCCGCTCAGACGGCCCAGACGGCGGCCCACCGTGCCCAGGTCCAGCGTCCAGCGGCCGTCGCGTGCCGACAGCGCCACCGCGAGCTCGCTCAGGCCGAGCGCCTGGCGCAGGCCCCCTTCGTCCACGAAGAGATCGCCCGATTGCCGCTCCACCCGCAGGTCGAGTTGAAGGTCACGGGCCGGGTCCGCCCCGCTGCGCGCTTGCAGACGGCCGCCGACCAGGAGATCGCCGCCCCAGCCGAAGCCAGGCTGCAGGCGCTGCAGCAAGGGACCCACGGCCACCGGTTCCAGCCGCGCATCGGCCTCGAAGGCGCCCGCCTGTCCGGCCACGCTCTGCTGCCATCGCAGGCGCTCCCACTGCAGCGTCACGGCTGCCGATCGAAGCTGACCTCCGCCGCTTCGCACCTGCCACGGCGAGGGCAGCTCCAGTGGCGAAGGCCCGATCGGGGGCAGGGGGTCCGCGCGGGCCACCCTTGAGCGGGCCACCCCTGGGCGGGCCGTGTCCGTCCCGGTCGGAGCCCCGACGGCGGGGGGCGGCAGCGGGCGTCCGGGCACGTCCACCACCAGCGACGAAAGCTGGGCGGCCAGCCATTCGGCGGGAAGGCCCGGGGCGACGGCGGCGCCAGGCGCTGCGACGACGGGCGCTGCGACAAGGGGCGCTGCGACCACGGGCGCTGCGACCACGGGCGATAGCGCGATCGGCGCGCCGGCCCGAGCGGGCTCGATGCGCGCCTGAACCTGCTGCATCGTCCACTGCGTGGCACGGCTTTCGAGCCAGGCGCGCAGCGCGGGCTCCAGGCCCGCAGGCAGGGGCGGCGACACCGCGCGAGCCGCAGCCGGCTCGGAGGCCGGTCCGGAGGCCACCTGCCAGCGCCCCTGGGTCTGAAGGGTCCAGCGGCTGCGCTCGTCGGCACGGGCCTCGCCGGGGGCAGCGCCCAGCAGCCGCAGCAGCGTCGGGGGAATCGCGCGGGCCTGGACGCTGGCGCCCACCGTGTGCTGTTCCAGCGTGCCGTCCACCCGCAGCAGCCCCTGGTCCAGCACCTGACCACCCTGGCGTGCCGACTGGAAGGCCAGCTGCAGCCGCAGGGCCTCGCCCGCCCAGGGGCTCGCCGCCAGCAGGCCCTCGGCCTGGGCCACGCTGGCGGCTCCCGCGCGCAGGGCGCGCGCCTGGAAGCTGCCCTCGGTGCGCATCCAGGGCCACTGGCCCTCTGCCTTCAACCTGGCCTGCAGGGCGCCGGCCAGCTCCGGCCCGGTGCCGGAGGCCGACTGGCCCGCCATCGCCGCGCGCCACCAGGGCCTCAGCGTGCCGAGCGCCGGGGCTTCCAGCGCCAGGGTCAGCCGGTCCCTGGGTTCGGCACCGGCAACTGCCTGGCCCGTCGGCGCCGTCTTCCCGGTCAGCGCGAGACGGCTGGCGTCCAGCGCCAGGCGGTTGCCGCCCGCCTCGACCCGCCCCTGCACCTGCAGGGGCGTGGCCAGCTCGGCACGCTGCAGGCGGACCTCGGCGCGCAGCGGCACGGCCAGCAGGGTCGAGCCGGGGTCCAGCTGCAGCGTCAGGTCGCCCAGCATGCCGGCCAGCCGTTCAACAACGCCGTCCGTGCTGCCTTGGGCGACGGCAGGCCACTGCACTGCCCAGCGCGCGTCGCCGGTCAATCGGCTGCTGCGCTGGCGCCAGGCCGAGCCCGCGTCGGCCAGCCACCACAGGCCGGGGTCGAATCCCGTGAGCTGAAGGCGGCCCTCGGTGCTGCCGGCATCGGCCAGCACGGCCTGCCAGCGCTCCTGGAAGGTCGGGGAGGAAGGGGGCTGTGCTGAAGCGGCCGGGGCTGAAGCGGGCCGGGATGCGGCGGCGCCGGGCGGGCGCCGCACGACGAAGCCCCCGGTGGCCACCGATGCGCCGACCTGCAGGCTCAGCGAACGGACCTCCACCGCCTGCCACCCCGCGTCCAGCCGACCCTTCAAGGCCACGGCGGAAAGCGCAGCCGGTGCATCCAGCCGCTCGCCGGCCAGGTCCGCCTCGGCCCGCAGCCTTGCATCGTCCGCCGCCCCACTCGAGCCGCTGGCCTGGGCCTTCAGCGGGCCGCTCAGCCGCATCGCGGGCAGGCGCGCGTCCAGCACTGGCAGGCGAACGCCGTCCAGGCGCAGCTCCAGTGCAGTGTCCTGCGGCGTCCAACGGCCCTGGCCACTCAGCGTTCCGGCCGCGGCCCGGCCGTCCGCCAGCTCGGCCCGCAGCGCGGACACCTCGACCCCGGCGCGCGGGTCGGCTGCATCCAGGCGCGCCTGAAGGTCCAGACGGGACAGGGGCAGCGCGGCCTGCGCCGCAAGGCCGGGCCTGAGGTTGCGAAGCTGCGCTTCGAGCAGGAGGAGCGGGCGCGGCGCAGCGTCGCGGACAAGGGGCGCTGCTCCGGGGCTGCTCGCCGCGTCGTCCGGTCTGACGCGCAGGCGACCGGTCAAGGCCGTCGCCGGCCACTGCCCGCCCAGCGCCGAAAGGTCCAGCCGGTCGGCCTGGAGGTCCAGGCGCGGCAGGGGCCAGGCCGCCGCCGGCGTCACCTGGGCGTCCAGCCGCAGCGTCTGGCCCACCGCATCCAGCTGCCCGCTCAGTTCGAAGCCTTGCAGCGGGCCGCGGGCCTGCAACGCGAGCGTCCACGGTGGCACCGGGCCGCCCGGCGATTGCAGCCGGACATCGGCCTGAAGCGCCAGCGGCGCCTCAGCGCCGATGCGGGCGTCGCCGCTCGCTTGAATGCCCTGCCATTGGGCTTCGAACCCGTGCACTCGGTGGCTGCGGCCGCCGTCCGCCCCGAGCAGCAGCCCGGCCCGCAGTTGGCGCACCGGCTCGGTCTGCCCGGGCAGCCGCAACGAGTCGACCTTGATCGAGTCGATCGTCACCTCCAAGGGAAGCTCCAGCCGGTCCGGCAGGCCCGCTGGCCGACCCGTGGGGCCGTCCGCGGCTTTCAGTTCGACCACGGCGGCGCTCAGGCGCGACACCCGCAGCACCGCCCAGGTCGCCGGGCTGGGCGTCCAGTCGAGCGAGGGTGCAGCCCATTCGACCGCCTCCGCCACGACACGGGTGCCCGAAGGTGCCGCCGCCGGCTGCGCCGACCACTCGAGGCGATCGATGCGCAGGCCATCCGCCCAGGACCCCTGCAGCCCCTGCACTTGGAGCCCTGGAACCCAGCCCAAGGTCCACCGTGCGCCGTTCGAGGTGGTGAGCGTCCACAGGCCGCCGCCCGCGATCAGCGCCAGCCCCAGCAGCGGCGGCAGCGCCCGTGCCATCAGCCGGCGGGCCAGGCCACGCCGGGGACGACCGGTCGGGGGCTGGCTTGCCGGCAGGGGCTGGGAGGGGTCCTGGTCGTTCATCGGCCGTTTCGGGGGCTTCAGAAGGCGATGCCCACGCTGACGTGCAGGCGCAGCCTGCGCACCGCCTCGCCATAGGCCACGTCCACCCGCAGGGGGCCGATCGGGCTGCGCCAGCGGACACCCACGCCCAGGCCGAACACCGGCCTCAGGTCGGCCCACCGGTCGGCGGCCTGGCCGGCATCCACGAAGGCGGCACCCCAGACCGAGGGCATCGACGCCAGCAGCGGGCGCGCCATCTCCACGCTGGCCGTGGCCAGCATGCGCCCGCTGGACACGACGCCCGCCGCGTCGCGCGGCCCCAGTGACCGGAAGGCATAGCCGCGCACCGATTCGTCGCCACCCGCGCGAAAGCGCAGCGTCTCCGGAATGCTCACCTCCCGGGCGGCCTGCAGGTGCCCGAGCTCGAGCCGACCGGTGAAGTACCAGCGCTCGCCCACCGGCCGGTAGGCACTGAAGCGCCCATAGGCGCGGCCGAAGGCCCCGTTGGGCGTCGTCGTGGACAGCGCGTAGCCCAGTCCCACCTGCATGTTCGCCGCCTCGCCCAGCGTGGGCAGCAGCACGCTGTCCAGCGAACGCCAGACCAGGTGGTAGTTGCCCGAGACCGCGGTGGCCAGCCGCGCCCCGGAGGCGGTGCGAACCTCGTCCTGCAGCGCCTCGGCGAACACCCGACGCTCGATGCGCTCGCTGTCGAGCGATGCGCCCGCGCGCAGCTGCCAGGCCTGGGTGAGCGAGTCGCCGGCATCGAGCCACTCGACCTTGCCGCTGACCAGGGCGCGGTAGCCACCGCGCAGCGGGTGCGAGGTGGCCTCGGTCTCCCAGTTGCGCTCGTCGCGGCCGAGCTGGCCCTTGTTGCGCAGCGTCCAGGCCAGGCCCGCGATTCGGCGGTGGGTGTGTTCCCAGGTCAGGCGCGGCCCGGTGTTCGCGCTGATGCCCACGCCCAGCGTGGCCTGCTGCAGCGGGGCCTCGCGCACCCGCACCAGCACGTCGGCCACCCGGTCACCGTCGTCGTCCGGGCCGAGGGTGACGCTGGCGCCGTCGAAGAGGCCCGAGCGCCCCAGCCGCTCCTGCAGGTCGAGCAGCCGCTTGTCGGTGTAGGGCGTGCCCGGGCCGAAGTCCACCAGGTTGAGCACCGCGCTCTCGCGGTAGCGGGACAGACCCTCCACCCGCACCGCTCCCAGCCGGTAGAGCGGCCCGCTGGCAGCGCGCACTCTCAGGCCGGCGCTGGCCTCGTCGGTGGAGATGTCCGCCCGCGAGGCTTCCAGCGCCGCCTGCGGATAGCCGCGGCTGCGCAGCGTGGCCAGCACACCCGACTTGGTGGCGCTCCAGGCGTCCTGGGTGAAGGGGTCGCCGGGCCGCAGCGGCCAGTCGCGCAGCAGGCTGACCCAGGTGTCCACCGATTCCTCGTCACCGCCCTCGAGCCGGTCCTTGAACTCGCCCTCGGTTGAAAGGCTCCACAGCGCCACCCGGGTCAGCGGCCCGGCCTCCACCCGCAGGCGCACGCGGGGCAGCGGCGCTGCGCCGCCGGCGGCCGGCTCCTGAACCTGCCGCGTCACCGTCACCGCCGCGGAGAAGTAGCCGGCCGTGCGCAGCAGCGACCGGGCCTGGCCGGGCGCCGCGGCCACCAGCCGGTCCAGCTCGGACGACGTGATGCCATCCGGCCCCGCGGCCAGGCGAAAGCGCGAGAGGTCGAGCTGGTTGCGCAGCAGCCGCGCCAGCGGGGCGGGCGCTTCGATGTCCAGCTCGAAGGCGGCCGGCACGCCCGCCACGCCCGCCACCGCGGCATCGGCGTCGCCTGCGGGCGCGGCGCTCGCCGAAGCGGGCTCCGCGGGCCACCGGCCTTCTGCCTGCGCCCGCGCCGGACCGGCCGCTGCAAGCAGCCACAGCCCGCAGCACAGGGCCACCGCCGGTGGCGGCACTGCGGGCCGCCGCTTCATTTCACCAGCAGCCGCATCGCCCCTTCGAGGCCCGGAAGGGTCAGCGGGAACATGCGCTGGCTCATCAGCTGCTGCATGATCGAGATGCTCTGCCGGTAGCCCCACAGGCCCTGCGGCTCGGGGTTGATCCACGCGAATTTCGGGAAGGCCTGCGTCATGCGCTGCAGCCACACCGTGCCGGCTTCCTCGTTGTTGTATTCCACGCTGCCGCCGGGCTGCAGGATCTCGTAGGGGCTCATGGTCGCGTCGCCCACGAAGATCAGCTTGTAGTCCCGGTTGTAGGTGCGGATCAGGTCCATCGTCGACGTGCGCTCGGCGTGTCGGCGCCGGTTGTTCTTCCACACGAAGTCGTACAGGCAGTTGTGGAAGTAGAAGAACTCCAGGTGTTTGAACTCGGTCTTGGCCGCGCTGAAGAGTTCCTCCACCCGGTGCACGTGCTCGTCCATCGTGCCGCCCACGTCCATCAGCAGCAGCACCTTCACCTTGTTGTGCCGCTCCGGCCGCAGCTTGATGTCGAGAAAGCCCGCGTTCGCCGCGGTGCTGTGGATGGTGTCGTCCAGGTCCAGTTCTTCGTCGGCGCCTTCGCGGGCGAAGCGGCGCAGGCGCCGCAGGGCCACCTTGATGTTGCGCGTGCCCAGCTCGAGGTTGTCGTCGTAGTCCTTGAACTGCCGCTGGTCCCACACCTTCACCGCGCTGCGGTTGCGGCTGCGGTCCTGGCCCATGCGGATGCCCTGCGGGTTCTGGCCATAGGCACCGAAGGGGCTGGTGCCGCCGGTGCCGATCATCCGGTTGCCGCCCTCGTGGCGCTCCTTCTGTTCCTCGAAGCGCTTCTTCAGCGTCTGCATCAGCTCGTCCCAGCCCATCTTCTCGATGGCCGCCTTCTCCTCGGGCGAGAGCTCCAGCTCGAACTTCTTGCGCAGCCATTCCAGCGGAATGTCCTGGGTGAAGTCGGTCAGCAGCTCCACGCCCTTGAAGTAGGCGGCGAAGGCGCGGTCGAACTTGTCGAACTGGGTCTCGTCCTTCACCAGGCTCATGCGCGCCAGCACATAGAACTGGTCGACGGTGGGTTCGATGACGCCTTGCTGGAGGCCCTCGAGCAGGGTGAGGTATTCCTTCACCGAGACCTTGAGCTTGGCGGCACGCAGCGTGTAGAAGAAGTCGATGAGCATGGCAGGGCCACCGCGGGGCAGGAATCGCGCCTATTGTGGTGCGGCCCGCCGCCGACCGCCCTTGCGGTCGTGCGCGGCCAGCCAGTCGAGGAACTCGCGGTACCACTGGCGCGAGTTGCGCGGCTTGAGGATCCAGTGGTTCTCGTCGGGAAACCACAGCAGCCTGGCGGGCACGCCCTGGGCCTTCAGCGTGTTGTAGTAGGCCAGGCCCTGGGCGTCGGGCACACGGTAGTCCAGTGCCCCGTGCGTCACCAGCGTGGGCGTGCTGAAGCCGGCGGCCAGGCTCACGGGGCTTTGCGCATCCACGCGCTGCGGCACGTCCCAGTACCAGCCGCCGAGCTCCCGGCTGTGCCAGGCCCAGGCGTCGTCGGCGAACATCGAGCGCCAGTCGAAACAGCCGGCGTGGCACACATAGGCCGCATACCGCCCCGCCGGCAGCTTGCCGTTCATCCAGGCCACCAGATAGCCGCCATAGCTGCCGCCGGTGGCGAACACGCGCCGCGGGTCGGCCCAGGGCCGCTCGAGCAGCGCCTCGGTGGCGCGCTCGATGTCGTCGAGCTCCAGTTCGCCCCAGCGGTGGGTGATGCTGTCCTTGAAGGCCAGGCCGAAGCCGGACGACCCGTGGTAGTTCACCAGCGCCACCACATAGCCCGCATGGGCGAAGAGCGGCGCGTTCCAGCGCCAGTGCCAGCTGTCGCCCATCGCGGTGTGGGGCCCGCCGTGGATGACGTGCAGCAGCGGCGTCTTGCGCCGCCCGTCGAACCCGGGTGGGTACAGCAGCCACATCTGAACCCGGTCGCGCGGCGCATCCGGCGAAGCCGCCGCACCCTCGTACCAGAACTCCTCGTGCCGCAGGGCGGGAAGGTCGGCCAGCAAGGCGTCGTTGAAGCCCTCGATGCGGCGCGGCGCCTCTCCCGGCAGGTGGGCCGTCACGCGGGAAGGATGGTCCAGCGCGTCGGCCAGCGTCACCAGCACCCCGGCGGCCTTGTCGAAGGCACTGACCCAGCCGCCGCGGACCACGGCCTCGGCGCGGCGGTCGGCCAGGTCGAAGCGCCACAGGTGCTGGCGCCCGTGCTCCTCGGCGGTGAAGAGCAGCGCCAAGGCGTCCTCCTCCCAGTGCAGCGGCGCCTGCACCTCGTGGTCCCACGGGGCGCTGAGCACCTCGTGCCGTGCGCTGTCGCGCCACCACACGGCCAGTTGCTGCGGCATGGTGTGCTTGCGCCCCTGGTGGCTGGCACAGAAGGCCACCGCACGGCCATCGGGGCTGTAGGCCGGCGCGCCGAAATCCCATTCGGCATCGGCGGCCAGGGTGTCGAAGCGGCCGCTGCGCAGGTCCAGCTCCACGATGCCGAAGCGCCCGTCGGCCAGCTTCCTGTCGGCCGGGTCGTGGGCGAACACCAGCCGGCGCGAGTCGGGTGAAAGGTCGAAGCTGTGGACCCCCGGCTCGCGCCGGCTCAGTTCATAGGCCGTGCCCTCGAAGAGATCGCGCCAGCGGCCGCTGTCCAGGTCGAGCAGGTGCAGGTGCGGCACCCGGCCCTGGGGCAGGGTGTGGTCCCAGTGGCGGTACATCGCCTCGCTGGTGGCCTGGCCGGTTTCCTTGCGCGCCTTGTGGGCCGCATGCGAGCGGGCCTGGGCCGCCGCGCCCTTGACCGTCGGGTCGACCCAGGCGACGAACACGATGCGGCGACCATCGGGCATCCATCGAAAGGCCTCGATGCCGCCGGGGATCTCCACCGCCCGCTCGGCTTCGCCCCCGTCCGGCGCGATCAGGTACAGCTGAGGGGTCTCGTCCCGGCCGGCGGCGCCCTCGCGGCGGCCGAGGAAGGCGATGCGATCGCCCCGCGGGCTCCAGCGGGGTGACGATTCCGATGCGGAACCGGCGGTCAGCGCCCGCGGCTCACCTCCGAGCGTGGACAGCAGCCACAGCCGCGTCGAGCCGGTGTTGGCCTCCATGTCGTGCCGGGTGACGGCCACCACCGCCTGGGCACCGTCCGGCGACAGGCTGGGCGCACCCAGCCGCTCCAGCTTCCACAGCCGGTCCGCATCCAGCGAGGCGGCGTCGGTCGGGGCGATCTTTCGGGCAGCGGCCATGGCGATCCTGTGGGGGAGGGGTCAGCGGGGGCGTGTGAGCTGCCAGTCCAGGTGCTGGCGGACGGCGGGCCACTCGGGCGCGGTGATGCTGTAGACCGCGGTGTCGCGCAAGGAGCCGTCCGCGGTGACCTGGTGGTGGCGCAGGATGCCGTCGAGCTGCGCACCCAGCCGTTCGATGGCCCTGCGGCTCTGGGTGTTCAGCCGGTGGGTGCGGAACTCCACCGCAATGCAGCCAAGGCCATCGAAGGCGTGGCCCAGCAGCAGCCGCTTGCATTCGGTGTTGAAGGCGCTGCGCTGCAGTCGCCGGGCCGTCCAGGTGCTGCCGATCTCCACGCGGCGGTGCGTGGCGTCGATGTGCATGAAGCTCGTCATGCCGGCCGGGCGCCCCTGGGCGTCCAGCGCAGTGAAGGGCAGCATGCTGCCGGCCGCGCGCAGCGCCAGGCGCCGGGCGATCTCCGCGGCCATGCCCTCGGGCGACGGAACGGCGGTGTACCAGAGCCGATGGAGCTCGCCATCGCGCACCGCGTCGCACAGGCCGTCGTGGTGATCGGGCTGCAATGGAACCAGCCGCGCGTGGCGGCCTTCGAGCGTGATGGGGTCGGGCCAGCTCATGCGGAGGAGGGCCGCGCGGTGCGACCGGCGTGGGGTGGAAGGGGCGCGGCGGTGGGACGGCGCCTGACCGGCAGCAGCGCAGGCCGAAGGCGGTGCGCCGCTCAGCGGCCCTGGCGCTGCATGAAGACGAGCTTCTCGAAGAGCGACACGTCCTGCTCGTTCTTCAGCAGCGCGCCCACCAGTGGCGGCACGCTGACCTTGTCGTCCTTGCTCTGCAGCACTTCGAGCGGGATGTCCTCGGCCACCAGCAGCTTGAGCCAGTCGAGCAGCTCGGAGGTGCTGGGCTTCTTCTTCAGGCCCGGCAGGTTGCGGATGTCGTAGAAGCGCTTGAGCGCCGCCGACAGCAGCTCCTTCTTCAGGTTGGGGAAGTGCACGCCGACGATGGCCTGCATGGTCGCGGCGTCGGGGAACTGGATGTAGTGGAAGAAGCAGCGACGCAGGAAGGCGTCGGGCAGCTCCTTCTCGTTGTTGGAGGTGATGAACACCAGCGGCCGGTGCCGCGCCCGAACCAGCTCGCGCGTCTCGTAGACATGGAACTCCATGCGGTCGAGCTCGCGCAGCAGGTCGTTGGGAAACTCGATGTCCGCCTTGTCGATCTCGTCGATCAGCAGGGCCACCGGCTGCTCGGCGGTGAAGGCCTGCCACAGCACGCCCTGGACGATGTAGTTGCGGATGTCGCGCACCCGCGCGGCGCTGTCCGGGTCGGCCAGCTGGCTGTCGCGCAGGCGGCTCACCGCGTCGTATTCGTAGAGGCCCTGCTGCGCCTTGGTGGTGCTCTTGATGTGCCACTGCAGCAGCGGCAGGCCGAGCGCGCGGGCCACTTCCTCGGCCAGCATCGTCTTGCCGGTGCCGGGCTCCCCCTTGACGAGCAGGGGGCGTTGCAGTCGGGCGGCGGCATTCACCGCCAGCATGAGGTCGTCGGTGGCGACGTATTGATCAGAGCCGTTGAATTTCATTTGCTTGGATGTCCTCGTTCAGTATAGGGGGCCATGCGTATACTTCGCCGCCCTCAGGGCCCCTGCAGTTTCGACCCCGCGTCCATGAAAACCCTTCCCCGAATCCTCCTTGCGGCCCTGGCCGCGCTTTCCTTCTCCGCAGCTTGCGTGGCGCAGGACATCAAGGCCGGCGAACGCAATGCCGCCATGTGCATCGGCTGTCACGGCATCCCCGCCTACCAGTCGAGCTTCCCGGAGGTTCACAAGGTTCCGATGATCGCCGGCCAGAACGCCAAGTACATCGTTGCGGCGCTGCAGGCCTACAAGAAGGGCGACCGTCGCCACCCGACGATGCGCGCCATCGCCCAGGGCCTCACCGACACCGAGATGGCCGACCTGGCTGCCTTCTACGAACAGCAGGCCGGCGTCGCACCCGTCACCGCCGCCCCGCCCGCGCCGCCGGCCCGGGTGGCCGAGCTGCTGAAGAAGGCCAACTGCGCCAGCTGCCATGGCGAGAACTACAACAAGGCCATCGACCCGAGCTACCCCAAGCTCGCCGGCCAGCACGCCGACTACCTCTACGTGGCGCTGAAGGCCTACCAGATCGACGGCAACCCGGTGCTGGGCCGCAACAACGCCATCATGGCCGGCATGGCCCGCCAGTACACCCACGCCGAGCTGAAGGCCATGGCGAACTACCTGGCCTCGCTGCCGGGCGAACTGCGCACCGTGCCGCAAAGCCGGTTCCGCTGAGCCGGGCCTGCAGTCGGCAGCCGTGGGCCTTGCACCGCGGCAAATGAATGCGATGGGCGCCCTGGAGCGCCCATCTTCGTTTACGGTGGGCTCAGATTCCCGCCCGCGTTGCCGATAACTGGCCAGAAGCCGGTGCACTCCCCGACCCGCGCACCCCTGATGCAGAAGAAGATCCTCACCCGCGACCTCACCGTCGGCATGTTCGTCCAGGGCCTGTGCGGGCCCTGGACCGAGCATCCGTTCTGGCGGAGCCGCTTCCTCGTGAAGAACGAGGACATGCTGCGCAAGCTGCAGCAAAGCGGCGTCGTGGAGGTGTGGATCGACACCGACCGGGGCCTGGCCCCGCCGGAGACCGACACGCCTGCCGCGTCAAGCCCGCAGCCCGCTGTGGCCGGTGCGGCCGAAGCGTCGGATGCCTCGGATGCCTCGGATGCCTCGGATGTGGCGGGTTCGCCCGGCGCGTCGATCACCGCCGCCCCCCCCGTCATCCGATCCCCGCAGCGCGGCTGGACGACCGTGTCCAGCGTGCCGCTGGAAGCCGAGATGCAGAAGGCCACCGGCGTCGTCATGAAGTCGCGCAAGGCGGTGCTGTCGATGTTCCAGGAGGCCCGGATGGGCCGCGCCATCGATGCGCAGGCCTGCCTGCCGGTGGTCAACGAGATCGGCGACTCGGTGGCCCGCAACCCCGGCGCGGTGATCAGCCTGGCCCGACTGAAGACGCACGACGACTACAGCTTCATGCACTCCATCGCGGCGTGCGGCCTGATGATCGCTCTGGCTCGCCAGATGGGCCATGACGAGGACGCCATCCGCACTGCGGGCCTGGCCGGGCTGCTGCACGACATCGGCAAGGCCTTGATGCCCAACGCGGTGCTGAACAAGCCCGGCAAGCTCGACGACGTGGAGTTCCGCGAGATGCGCCGGCACCCCGAACAGGGCTACGAGTTGCTGCGCGCCGCGGGCACGGCCACCGAGGCGACCATGGACGTGGTGCTGCACCACCATGAGCGCATGGACGGCAAGGGCTATCCCCACGGTCTGGCCGGCGAGGACATCAGCCTGCTCGCCCGCATGGGTGCGGTGTGCGACGTCTACGACGCGGTGACGTCGGCCCGCCCCTACAAGGCGCCCTGGGATCCTTCCGAGGCCCTGTCGCGCATGGCCGCCTGGACCCCGGCGCACTTCGACCCTCCGGTGTTCCAGGCCTTCGTCAAGGCCCTGGGCATCTACCCCATCGGCTCGCTGGTGCGCCTGCAGTCGGGCCGGCTGGCGGTGGTGGTCGAGCAGAACAGCAGCGCGCTGATGTCGCCCACCGTGCGGGTGTTCTTCTCCACCCGCTCGAACCTGCATGTCACACCCGAGCTCGTCGACCTGGCCGCCCCGGGCTGCAGCGACCGCATCGCCGGGCGTGAATCGCTGAAGAACTGGAACTTCAACAACCTGGACGACCTGTGGGCGGGCCGGGACGTGCTGCGCAAGCTGGGGCATTGAATCGCTTGCGCCCGGGTGGCCAGCCGGCGTCATGCCTGCCTGACTGCCCGCCTGCGGGCCTGCGCTGGCTCAAGGCCGGGCGTCTTGCCCGCCGTTAGGCTCGACGCTTGCCCGCCGGAGTCGTGCGGACTGAAAGGCGCCCATGATCGAACTCACCCTTCCGGACATGACCTGCGGCCACTGCGTGAAGGCCGTCACCCAGGCGGTGAAGGCCGTCGACGACCAGGCCGAGGTGTCGGTGGACCTCAACGCGCACCGGGTGCGCATCGAGTCGACGGCCGCGCCCGAGCGGCTGCGCGCCGCACTCGTCGAGCAGGGCTACACGCCCGCCTGAGCACGCCCTGAGCCGCCCCTGCGCCGCTGCTGCCCGGCGCCGCAGGGCTGGGCAGGGCAGGGCTTGTGCGCTGCCCTGGCGGCTGCGCCCTGCCTACACTCGCGCGATTCCCCTCACGGAGCCGCGCATGAACGCCTGCCTTTCCCGACCCTCGGTCCCGGCCGCCTCCGCACCGCGACACCGGCCTGCGGCTGGCTGGCAGCGGCTCGCTGCCGGCCTGGGGATGGCCCTGCTCGGCTGCGCGCTGGCCTGGCCTGCGGCGGCGCAGACCCTGCGCTGGACCAGCCAGGGCGATGCCCAGACGATGGACCCGCACTCGCAGAACGAGCTGCTGACCAACTCGATGAACGGGCATGTCAACGACGAGGAAATCTGCATCGCGCTGGCCGCGATGTGGGCGCGGCTGAACGTCAAGGTGCGGGTCAACGCCATGCCACGCGCCACCTACTTCCCCAAGCTCGAGAAGCAGGACACGAGCCTGTACATGCTGGGCTGGGGCGGCTCGATCACCGACGCCGAGACCACGCTCACCCCGGTGATGCGCACCCGCGGCGACAAGGGCGTGGGCTACTGGAACTTCGGTGCGGTGCGCAACGACAAGTTCGATGCCCTGGCCGCCCGCAGCAGCGTGGAGCCCGACCCGGCGCGTCGCGAAGCCCTGATCAAGGAGGCGCTGACCGAATGGAAGAACCAGGTGCACACGCTGCCGCTGCACCGGCAGATGATTCCCTGGGCCACCCGCGCCAACCTCAATGTGGTGCACCGCGCGGACAACTGGTTCGAGTGGCAGTGGGTGACGATCGGCCGCTGAGGGGCGGCTTCACAGCTCGGTGCGCAGGCTCCAGATCTCCGGGAAGAGCACCACTTCCAGCATGCGCCTGAGGTAGCTGACGCCGCCGGTGCCGCCGGTGCCGCGCTTGAAGCCGATCACCCGCTCCACGGTGGTGACGTGGCGGAAGCGCCAGAGCCGGAAGGCGTCTTCCAGATCGGTCAGCTCCTCGCCGAGCTGGTAGAGCTCCCAGTGCTCGCGCGGGGCGCGGTAGACGACGAGCCAGGCGTCCTGAACCGCGGGGTCGGCGGCATAGGGCCGGGTCCAGTCCCGCTCGGTGTGCGATGCTGGCACGGCAAGCCCGCGCCGGGCCATCAGCCTCAACACCTCGTCGTAGAGCGACGGCGCCTCGAAGGCCTGCTGCACCACGGCCAGACGCTCTGCCCGGTGCTCATGCGGCTTGAGCAGGGCCGCGTTCTTGTTGCCCAACCGGAACTCGATGCAGCGGTACTGCCAGCTCTGGAAGCCGCTGCTGCGCGCCAGGTAGGGGCGGATGGCGGTGTATTCGGGCGGCGTCATGGTGGCCAGCACGTCCCAGGCGTGCACCAGCTGCTCGAGGATGCGGCTCACCCGGGCCAGCATCTTGAAGGCGGGCGGCAGGTCGTCGGCGGCCACGGCGGCGATGGCCTGTTCCAGCTCGTGCAGCATCAGCTTCATCCAGAGCTCGCTCGTCTGGTGCTGGATGATGAACAGCATCTCGTTCGGGTCGGGCGACAGCGGATGCTGCGCACCGAGCACCGCGTCCAGGTGCAGGTAGTCGCCGTAGCTCATGTCGGCGCTGAAGTCGAGCTGGGCGCCGTGGGGATGAGCGCCGGGCGGCGCGGGTGCGTCGGGCGCTGGGTCCGCTTCGTCAGTTTTGTCCGTTCCGCGCATGGGTCGCTCCCTCAGGTCACCGCAGACTGGCGCTGGAAGCGCTCGGAGCGCCATTCACCGCTGTCCATCACGTGCACCAGTCGGTCCACCGCATCCCACACGTCGCCCTGCCGCAGGTAGAGCGGCGTGAAGCCGAAGCGCATCAGGTCGGGCTCGCCGCGGGCCGGGTCGCCGGCGCGGAAGTCGCCGATCACGCCGCGCGCGATCAGCGCCTGCACGATGGCGTAGCCCCCCTCGGGCACGGTGAGGCTCACCTGGCTGCCGCGGGCGTCGTGCGCGCGCGGGGTGGCCACCTGCACGCCATGGGCCGAGAGCCGGGCATCGACCCCGGCGATGAAGGCCTCGGTCAGGGCGAGCGACTTGCGCCGCAGCGCCGGCATGCCGCCCAGGGGCTCGGCGGCGCTCAGGGTGTCCACGCCGCACTCGAGCGCCGCCATCGAGAGCACGGGCGGGGTGCCGCACTGGAAGCGGTCCATGCCCCGGGCCGGCTGGTAGTCGGGCGTGAAGCGGAAGGGGGCGGCATGGCCTATCCATCCCGCAAGTGGCTGCCGGATGTCGCGCGCGTCCATGCGGTCGAGGCTGCGCGCATGGGCCCAGACGAAGGCCGGCGCGCCCGGCCCGCCGTTCAGGTATTTGTAGCCGCAGCCCACCGCGAAGTCGGCGTCTGCGCCGTTCAGATCCACCGGCAGGGCACCGGCGCTGTGCGCCAGATCCCAGATGGCAAGCCCGCCGGCGGCGTGGGCGGCGGCCGTCAGCGCCGCCATGTCGTGCAGCGCGCCGGTCCGGTAGTTCACCTGCGTGAGCATCAACACCGCCAGACGCTCGTCCAGCGCCGCGCTCAGCGCGTCGGCCGAGTCCACCAGCACCAGCTCGAAACCGGCCGTGCGCGCCAGCGTGTCGGCGATGTAGAGGTCGGTCGGAAAGTTGCTGCGCTCGGACACGATGCGCCGCCGTTCGGGGCCGGCCTCGGCCTTGACCATGGCCAGCGCCGCGGCCAGCACCTTGAAGAGATTCACCGAGGTGGAGTCGGCCACCCGCACCTCGCCGGGCCCCGCGCCGATCAGGCGGCCGATGCCGTCGCCGATGCGGCGGGACAGGTCCATCCAGCCGGCCGCGTTCCAGCTGGTGATGAGCCCGCGGCCCCATTCCTCGCGCACCACCTGCTCGATCCGCCCGGCCGTCGCCCGGGGCAGCACGCCCAGCGAGTTGCCATCGAGGTAGATCAGGCCGGCAGTCAGGTCGAAGGCCTCGCGCAGCGAGGCCAATGGATCGCAGGCGTCCGCTTCGACAGCAGCTTGCCGCGATGGGTGAAGGCTGGTCGGGTCGGTGGCAGCGCTGGCAGGGGCGGCAGAAGGATGGGACCGGGTCATGGCGGTGGCCTCAGCGGTCGAAGCCGGGGTCGAAACCGGCGGGCGGAGCGGCAGGGTCGGACGCTGGGGCCAGGGGCTGCGAAACCGTCGGCTCGCCGGCCGCCGCCAGAGCCGTGGCCGCAAGCGCCCGCAGCACCGCCCGCACAGGCGACGCACAGGCCTGCGACAGGCGCAGCGGCAGCGCGATGAGCTCGTAGTCGCCCTCGGGCACCGCGTCGAGCACCAGGTTCTCGAGCACCCGCAGGTCGCGTTGCAGCAGGCGCTGGTGGCTGGGCAGGGTCTTGCTGCTCGCCGGGTCGACCGACTGGCTGTCGATGCCCACCAGCCGCACGCCCAGGTCGGCCAGGTGATCCAGCGTCTGCGGCGCGAAGGCGCTGAAGTCCTCGCTCCAGCGGGTGGGTGCGCGCAGGCAGGTGCGCACCAGCACCCGGGGCGGCAGTGGCCCGCCATTCGGCGGCAGCGCGTGGGCCAGATGCTCGACGGCCACCAGCGGCCCGGCCGACAGCGCATGGATCACCCGGCAGGCGCCGAGGTAGGGCTCGAGCGCCAGCGCACCCACGGCCGGCGCGCCGTCCTGGTAGTGCAAGGGTGCATCGGCGTGCGCGCCCAGGTGGGGCGACAGTCGAAGTGCGGACAGGTTGACCGGACACCCCGGACCGATGCGGGCGGTCCACACCTGCTCGTAGGCCTGGTCGCCAGGAAAGGCTGGCGTGTCCGCATCGAGGGCTGGCGAGATGTCCCACAGGGCAGGGGCGTTCATTCGGGCCTCGGGGGTGCAGGAGCCAGGCAGGGGGTGCATCGAAGGCGTCGCCACCGACAGGGGGCGGCGCCGGGGGCCGCCCGGGCGCACCCCGCCAGCGGCAGCCTCAGCCGATGCGGCCGAGCACCAGGTACTCCATCAGGGCCTTCTGCACGTGCAGCCGGTTCTCGGCCTCGTCCCAGACCACCGACTGCGGCCCGTCGATGACCTCGGCGGCCACCTCCTGGCCGCGGTGCGCCGGCAGGCAGTGCATGAACAGGGCATCCGGCTGGGCCGCGGCCATCAGGCGGGCGTCGACGCACCACTGGGCGAAGGCCTCCAGCCGGGCTTCGTTCTCCGCCTCGAAGCCCATGCTGGTCCACACGTCGGTGGTCACCAGATGGGCGCCCCGGCAGGCCTCCAGCGGGTCGGAGAAGGTCTTCACGCAGTCGGGCCGGTGGGCACCGGCCACCGCCGCATCGATGCCGTAGCCGCGCGGCGTGCTCACGTGCAGCGTGAAGCCCAGGATGTCGGCCGCCTGCACCCAGGTGTTGGCCATGTTGTTGCCGTCGCCCACCCAGGCCACCGTCCTGCCTTCGATGGAGCCCCGGTGCTCGATGAAGGTGAAGATGTCGGCCAGGATCTGGCACGGGTGGTACTCGTTGGTCAGCCCGTTGATCACCGGCACCCGCGAGTGCGCCGCGAAGCGTTCGATCTTGGTCTGCTCGAAGGTTCGGATCATCACCAGGTCGACCATGCGGCTGATGACCCGGGCGCTGTCCTCCACCGGCTCGGCGCGGCCGAGCTGGCTGTCGCCGGTGGTCAGGTGCACCACCGAGCCGCCCATCTGGTACATGCCGGCCTCGAAGCTCACCCGGGTGCGGGTGCTGGCCTTCTCGAAGATCATGGCCAGCGTGCGGTCGGTCAGCGGCGTGTACTTCTCGTAGTTCTTGAAGCGCTGCTTGATCGCCGCCGTGCGGGCGAAGAGGTAGGCGTACTCCTCGGCACGCAGGTCGCGGAACTGCAGGAAATGCTTCATCAGCCGGGCCCCGGGCTTCATGCCGGCGTCTCCGCCAGGAAGTCGCGGATCAGCGGGCACAGGATGCCGGCCACCTCGCGCGCCTCGTCCGCGCTGATGATCAGCGGCGGCACCAGACGCACGACCCGATCCGCGGTGACGCTGATCAACAGCCCCGCGCGCAAGGCGCGCAGCAGCAGGTCCCCGCAGGGGCGGGCCAGCTCGACCCCCAGCATCAGGCCCTGGCCGCGGATCTCCACCACGCCCTGCACCCCGGCCAGGCCGTCCGCCAGTGCCTGGCGAAGCACCTCGCCTGTGCGCGCGGCATGCTCGAGCAGGCCGTCCTCCTCCATGATGCGAAGCGTCTCCACGCCCGCCCGCATGGCCAGCGGATTGCCGCCGAAGGTGGTGCCGTGATTGCCCGGCTGCAGCACCGTGGCGGCCCGCGGTCCGCAGACCACGGCGCCGATCGGCACGCCCGAGCCCAGGCCCTTGGCCAGGGGCATCACGTCGGGCTGTATGCCGGCCCACTGGTGCGCGAACCACTTGCCGGTGCGCCCGATGCCGCACTGCACCTCGTCGAGCATCAGCAGCCAGCCGCGCTCGTCGCACAGGTGGCGCAGGGCCTGCAGGTAGGCGACCTGGGCCGGGTTCACGCCGCCTTCGCCCTGGATCACCTCCAGGAAGACGGCGGTCACGTCCGGGTTGCCCTCGGTGGCCCGCTCGAGCGCGGCGATGTCGTTCAGCGGCACGCGGATGAAACCTTCGACCAGGGGCCCGAAGCCGGCCTGGACCTTGGGGTTGCCCGTGGCCGACAAGGTGGCGATGGAGCGGCCGTGGAAGGCCCGCTCGTAGACGACGACCTGCGGCCGCTCGATGCCCCGGTCATGGCCGAACTTGCGGGCGATCTTCAGCGCCGCCTCGTTGGCCTCCAGGCCGCTGTTGCAGAAGAAGACGTTGGTGAGGCCGGAGATCTCCACCAGCCGGGCGGCGAGCTGCTCCTGCAGCGGCACGTGGTAGTAATTGGAGGTGTGGATCAGGCGGCCGATCTGCTCCTGCAGCGCGGGCACGAGGCGCGGGTGGGCGTGCCCGAGCGTGTTCACCGCGATGCCGCCCAGGGCATCGAGGTACTCGCGGCCTTCGGTGTCCCACACCCTGCAGCCTCGGCCGTGCGACAGCGCCACGGGCAGGCGCCCGTAGGTGTTCATCACGGCGGACGGGGCGGGGGTGGCGGGGGCGTGGGACACGGTCATCGAGCGGTGCTCCTGTCAATGCAGCCTGCGATTCTAGAAGCCGGTCATGCACCACCCTCTGCGTGCTGCGGCGCAGCATTTCCACGGCACAATCCGGGTCGATCCGGCAGCGCCTGCGCCGGCTTCCTCCCACTTAGCACCCCGCCTTCCCGCTCGTGACCTCCGCGCCCAAGCCCCGAGAAGTGTTCATCCAGGGCGTCACCGTGGACGGCAAGACCTTCCGGCCCAGCGACTGGGCCGAGCGACTGGCCGGTGCGATGTCCGCCTTCCGCCCCGACCGGCCGGTGGGTGGCGGCATCGGCGCCTTCATCGGCTATTCGCCCTATTGCGTGCCCAACGTCATCGGGGGCGTGAAGTGCGTGATCGTCAACGAGGCGCTGCGCGAGCTCGAGCCCATGGCCTGGGACTTCGTCATGAACTTCGCCCGCGACAACCGCCTGCAGGTCGCCGAGGCCTGCCTGCTGCCCGATCCGCCGCCGCCGCCCTCGAGGGCGGGTTGAGGGCGGGTTCAGGGCGGATCGAGGGCTGCCCGGGCGCGCAGGCTTCGCTCCAGCGGCGCTCTGCAATGCAAGAAGCCCGCACGCGGCGGGCTTCGTCTTTCTTCCAGCGAGCCGGCAAGCGGCTCGGCCGATGCTCAGGCGCCCAGCGCCTTGACCTTGGCGGACAGGCGGCTCTTGTAGCGAGCGGCCTTGTTGCGGTGGAAGATGCCCTTGGCGGCGATGGAGTCGATGACGACCTGGGCCGACTTGAAGGTGGCGGCCGCGACGGCCTTGTCACCGGTGGCAACCGCCTTCAGCACGCCCTTGATGGCCGTGCGGAAACGCGAACGCATGGCCGAGTTGGCCGCGTTGAGCTTCACGTCCTGACGGGCGCGCTTGCGGCCCGATGCGATGCGGACGGTTCTCTTCTTGGCTTTGGAGGATGTGGCCATGGACGCTCTGGATGACGGGTTTGAAAAAGGAATTGGCGGGAAGAAAAGCCGACGAGTATAGCAGGCGCGATGCAGGGTGCCCCCTAAACTCCCGGCCTGCGGGAAGACCCGCCGCTCCTCGAATGAATCTGCTCCGCGCTGCGTCCACCGTCTCCCTGTTCACCTTGGCCTCCAAGGTCACGGGCCTCGGCCGCGACCTGCTGATCGCCACCCAGTTCGGCGCCAGCGCCTGGACCGACGCCTTCAACGTCGCCTTCCGCATCCCGAACCTGCTGCGCCGCCTCTTCGCCGAGGGGGCCTTCACCCAGGCCTTCGTTCCGCTGCTGGCCTCGGCGCGGGCGAACGAGGGCGATGCCGCCACCCACCAGTTGATCGATGCGGTGGCCACGGTGCTGTTCTGGACCCTGATGGCCACCACCGTCGTGGGCGTGGTCGCCGCGCCCTGGGTGGTGCTGGCGATGGCCTCGGGGCTGGAGCGCTTCGACGACGCCGTCCGGATGACGCGCTGGATGTTCCCGTACATCGTGTTCATGTCGCTGGTGGCGCTGTCGGCCGGCGTGTTGAACACCTGGCGCCGCTTTGCCGTCCCGGCGGCCACGCCGGTGCTGCTGAACCTGTCGATCATCGTCTGCGCGCTGGGCGTCGCGCCGCTGTTCGCGCGTGCGGGCATCGAGCCGGTCTATGCACTGGCGGTGGGGGTGATGGCCGGCGGGGTGGCGCAGCTGGCCGTGCAGTTGCCCGCGCTGGCCCGCATCGGGCAGTTCCCCCGCATCCGCTGGCGGCCGTCCGGCATCCGCGAGGCCTGGAACCACCCGGGCGTGGTGCGCCTGCTGCGCCAGATGGCGCCCGCGCTGCTGGGGGTGTCGGTCGCGCAGCTGTCGCTCATCGTCAACACCCACATCGCCTCCCGCGTGGGGGTGGGGGCAGTGTCCTGGCTCAGCTACGCCGACAGGTTGATGGAGTTCCCGGTGGGCCTGCTGGGCGTGGCGCTCAGCGTGGTGCTCATTCCCCGCCTGTCGGCGCTGCAGGCGCGGGACGAGGGCGGCGCCTACTCGGCCACGCTCGACTGGGGCCTGCGCCTGGCGCTGCTGCTGGCGCTGCCCTGCGCGGTGGCCCTGCTGGTGTTCCCCACGGCGCTCGTCTCGGTGCTCTTCCACTACGGACGCTTCACCGACGTCGACGTGCGTCAGACGGTCGCCGCGCTCATGGGCTATGGCGTCGGGCTGATGGGGCTGGTGGGCGTGAAGATCCTCGCCCCGGGCTTCTATGCCCGGCAGGACATCCGCACCCCGGTGCGCATCGCCGTGGTGGTGCTGGCGCTCACGCAGGCGATGAACCTCGTCTTCGTGCCCTGGCTCGGCCATGCGGGGCTTGCGCTGTCCATCGGGCTGGGGGCGCTGGTCAACGCGGCCTGGCTCTTCATCGGGCTGCGCCGTGGCGGCCTGTACCGACCTTCCCCGGGATGGGGCCGCTTCTGCCTCCAGGTGGGATCGGCCACGGCGGTGCTCGGCGTCGTGCTGTGGGCTGCGTCCCACCACATCGACTGGATCGCCCTGCGCGCCCAGCCGGCGCTGCGGGTGCTGTGGCTCGCCGGTGTGCTGGGTGCCGCGGCCTTGCTCTACTTCGGCATGCTGCGGCTGTGCGGCCTGGAGCTGCGGCAGTTCGCCCGGCGGGCCTGACCTACACTTTGAGGATGCCGCTGTCGAATTGGCCCGGGTCGCCGGGCGCCTCCGGCCCGCAGGGTCCGGGCGATGCCTGGACCGCCCCGACCTCGCTCGACTACTTCGAGTCGCTTGTCGCGGAAGATGCCGGCCTGCCCCTCACCGAGGCCGCCGTGGCCATTGCCATGGACGACCACCCGGGCCTGGACGTGCAGTCCGTGCTGGCCCGCATCGACGCACTGGCCTGCACGCTCAAAGGCCGCATCCCGGCCGACAGCGTCCCGCTGCAGCGCCTTCGCTGGCTGAACCGCTTCTTCTTCCACGAGATGGGCTTCGCCGGCAACGTCAACGATTACTACGACCCGGACAACAGCTACCTGCACCGGGTGCTCGAGACGCGGCGGGGCATCCCGATCTCGCTGGCGGTGCTCTACATCGAACTGGCCAACCAGATCGGCCTGCAGGCCCGTGGCATCTCCTTCCCGGGCCACTTCCTGGTGAAGATGCGCATCCCCAACGGCGACCAGCCGGGCGAGGTGGTCATCGACCCCTTCACCGGCCGCTCGCTCGACCGCAGCGAGCTGGACGACTGGCTCCGACCCTACCGGCAGCAGCAAGGGCTGGTGGGCGACGAGGAGGTGCCGCTGGGTCTTTTCCTGCAGGCGGCCACGTCCCGCTCGGTGCTGGCACGGATGCTGCGCAATCTCAAGGAGGTGCACCGCAGCGCCGGCTCCGCGGCGCGCCTGCACGGTGTGTGCGAACGGCTGGTCCGCCTGATGCCCGATGTGCCGGCGGAGCGCCGCGACCGCGGCCTGGCGGCCATGGCGCTGGGCCTGCAGTCGCAGGCGCTGCAGGATCTCGGTCACTACCTGCTGGCCGAGCCCGAAGCCGCTGACCGGGCCGAGGTCGAGCGTTGCGCGGCTTCGTTGTCCGCCGGCGCTGCCGGTGGCGCGGCGGGCCCGGCCGGCCCGGCCGCGCTCACGCCCGCTGCGACGCTGGCCGGTCCGCCCCGGATGCGGGCGCGTGCGCAGCGTCCGCGCCACTGAGACGGGAAGCGGCCGATGACGGCGCTGACACCCGCCCAGCGCCAGACCCTCACCTGGCTGGGCATGGCTGCGGCCGGCTTCTGGCTGCTGTGGCTGCTCGGCCCGGTGCTCACGCCCTTCATCGTGGGTGCGGTGCTGGCCTATGCGCTTCACCCGGCGGTCGAGCGCCTGGCCGCGCGCGGCATGCCGCGGCTGCTGGCGGTGCTGGGCGTGGAGATCGTCTTCATCGTCGCCCTGCTGGCGGTGCTGCTGCTGATCGTGCCCATCATGACCCGCGAGCTGCCCCTGCTGCGCGAGCAGATCCCCACCCTGGCGGCGCGGCTGAACGACACCGTCTCGCCGTGGCTGGCGCAGTACGGCATCGCCGTCGCGCTGGACACCGACAGCATCAAGCGTTTCGTGCTGACCTACCTCGACGCGAACTTCGAGGAATGGCTGGCCGCCGCGCTCAGCTCGGCGCGCATCGGCGGCAGCATCGTGCTGTCCATCGTCGGCAATGCGGTGCTGGTGCCCGTGGTGCTGTTCTATCTGCTGATGGACTGGCCGCGCCTGGTGCAGCGCGCGCGTTCGCTGGTGCCGCCGCGCCTGCTGGCGCGCTTCATCGGTTTCACCGACGAGTGCGACGGCGTGCTCGGACAGTACCTGCGCGGCCAGCTGCTGGTCATGGGCATCCTCGCGGTGTTCTACAGCGTCGGCCTGGCGCTCTTCGGCTTCGACCTGGCCGTGCCGGTGGGCGTGTTCACCGGCCTGGCCATCTTCGTGCCCTACCTCGGCTACGGCCTGGGGCTGGTGCTCGCGCTGCTGGCCGGCGTGCTGCAGTTCTCGAGCCTCTACGGGCTGTTCGCGGTGGCGGTCGTCTACGGGGTGGGGCAGGTGGTGGAAAGCCTCTACCTGACGCCGCGCCTCGTGGGCGAGCGCATCGGAATGAACCCGCTGATGGTCATCTTCGCGCTGCTCGCCTTCGGGCAGCTCTTCGGCTTCGTCGGCGTGCTGATCGCGCTGCCGGTGAGCGCGGTGCTGGTGGTGGCCGTGCGCCGCCTGAAGGCGGTGTACCTGGCCAGCCGCCTGTACGGCGGCTGAGGCAGGACCGGCGATGCGGCAGCTTCCCCTGGCGATCGGCCACCGCGGCCTGGCCACCTTCGACACCTTCGAGCCGGGCGACAACCGGGCGCTTCTGGCCGCGTTGCAGGCCTGGCTCGACCGCTGGGCCCGCACCCGCGACCTCGACCACGCGCCATCGCGCGGCGCCCCGCCGCTGTACCTCTGGGGTCCCTCGGGCAGCGGCAAGACCCACCTGCTGACCGCCCTGGTGGCTGCAGTGCAGGCCGCCGGCGGCCGGGCGGCCTGGCTGCACGACCTGCCGGGTGCTGCCGAACCGGCCGACGCCGACCCGTCCCCTGGGCTGCTCGACCGAAGCCTGGACCTGCTGCTCATCGACGACAGCCATGCGCTGGACGCCGCAGGCCAGCAGCGCGCCTTCGCCGCCTTCGTCGAGGCGGCGGACGCGGGTTTCGCCATCGTCGCGGCCGGCCGTTCGCCGCCGGTGGACCTGCCCGTGCGGGAAGACCTTCGCACGCGCCTGGGCTGGGGCGAGATCCACCCGGTGCGGCCGCTGTCGGAAGCCGAGACCCGCGCGGCGCTGCGGCAGGAGGCCGACCGCCGCGGCATCTTCCTGGGCGACGAGGTCATGGCCTGGCTGCTCACCCGCTACCAGCGCGACCTGCGCTCGCTGATGGCGCTGCTCGACCGCCTGGATGCCTACGCGCTCACCCACCAGCGGGCGGTGACGCTGCCGCTGCTGCGGCGCATGCTCGAGGAAGAAGGGCGCCTGCCTTGACCTCCGTCCGAACCCGCTCGTTCCCGCCCCCGTGGCCCACCGTCCGTTGCCGATGAACCTCTGCCTCTTCGACCTCGACCACACCCTGGTGCCCATCGACTCCGACCACGCCTGGGGCGACTTCATGGTGTCCCTCGGCTGGGTCGACGCCGACACCTTCAAGGCGCGCAACGACGCCTTCTACGCCGACTACCAGCGCGGCGAACTGGACATCCACGCCTACGTGGCCTTCTCCACCGGGCCGCTGCAGGTTCGCGCCCCCGCCGAGCGCGACGCGGCGCATGCGCGCTACATGCAGCAGGTGGTCGAGCCGGCGATCCGTCCCGAGGCGCGCGAACTCGTCGAGCGGCACCGCAACGCGGGCGACCTGATCGCCATCGTCACCGCCACCAACGAGTTCGTCACCGGGCCGATCGCGCGGGCCTTCGGCGTGGACCACCTGATCGCCGTGCGGCTGCAGCGCGGCCCGGGCGATACCATCAGCGGCCGGATCGACGGCGTGCCCAGCTACCAGGGCGGCAAGGTGACGCGCTGCACCGAGTGGCTGGCCAGCCTCGGACACCGCTGGCAGGACTTCGACCGCGTCAGCGTCTACAGCGATTCGGCCAACGATCTGCCCCTGCTCGAGCAGGCCACCGATGCGGTGGCGACCAACCCGTCGCCCGCCCTGGAACGCATCGCCACTGAGCGCGGCTGGCGCATCCTCCGACTGTTTGCATGATCAAGAAGTTCATCGACCGCCTGCTGGGCAAGAAGAGCGCCCCCTCCGTCGCCGCCGGTGAGGCGGCCACGGCCGCGCCACCGGCGGTGGTGCACGGCCAGCGGCTGGAGATCGGCGCCGACGAGCACCGGATCGACCCGCGCCTGGTCGACGAGCGGGCGGTCAAGGTGGTCAACACGCTGGCCGATGCGGGCTTCGAGGCCTACATCGTCGGCGGTGCGGTGCGCGACCTCGCCGTGGGCCTGAAGCCCAAGGATTTCGACGTCGCCACGGACGCCACGCCCGAGCAGGTCAAGGCGCTGTTCCGCCGGGCCTTCATCATCGGCCGGCGCTTCCGCATCGTGCACGTCGTGTTCGGCCGCGGCCGCGAGCACGAGGTCATCGAGGTGTCCACCTTCCGCGCGCAGGTCGATTCCGCCGACAGCGCGCAGGTGACGGGCAACGAACGCACCGCCAAGGGACAGCTGGCCGATCGCACCCACGCGGTGGATGCCGAGGGTCGGGTGCTGCGCGACAACGTCTGGGGCCCGCAGGACCAGGACGCCGCCCGGCGCGACTTCACCGTCAACGCGATGTACTACGACCCCCGCCGCCAGGTGGTGGTCGACTACCACGGCGGTCTGCGCGATGCCCGGGCCCGGGTGCTGCGCATGATCGGCGACCCGGCCACCCGCTACCGCGAGGACCCGGTCCGCATCATCCGAGTGGTGCGATTCGCGGCCAAGCTCGGCTTCGAGATCGACCCGGCCACGCGGGCGCCGATGCGCTCGATGGCCCCGCTGCTGGACAACATTCCGCAGAGCCGCCTGTTCGACGAGATGATCAAGCTGCTTCAGACCGGCCACGCGCTGGCCAGCATCGAGGAGCTGCACAAGCAGGGCCTGCACCAGGGGGTCTTCCCCATCCTGGACGTGGTGCTCAGCGAAGCCCACCGCCACGACGGCCGGGAGAAGTTCGTCAAGCTCGCGCTGTCCGACACCGACCGCCGGGTTTCCGAGGGCAAGCCGGTGGCGCCGAGCTATCTGCTCGCCGCGATGCTGTGGCACGAGGTCACCCGCCGCTGGGAGCAGCTCAAGGCCGGGGGCGAGGCGCCGTTCAATGCGCTGCAGCAGGCGGTGGACGAGGTCTTCGATGCGCGCATCGGCGACATCTCCGGACGCGGCAAGCTGGCGGCGGACATGCGCGAGATCTGGCTGATGCAGCCGCGCTTCGAGCGCCGCTCGGGCAGCGCACCCTTCACGCTCGTCGAGCAGCCCCGCTTCCGCGCCGGTTTCGACTTCCTGCGGCTGCGTGCCGATGCCGGCGAGCTCGACCCGGAGCTGGCCACCTGGTGGGAGCGTTTCTCGCTGGCTGACCTCGCGCAGCGCGAGGCGCTGGTCGAGGCGCTCAGGCCCTCGGGCGTGCAGCGCAAGGCCGGCGGCGGTCGGCGCCGTGTCGCCGCGGCGGCCAACGCCGACGAAGCGGGCCGATCGGGCGATGCACCGGACACCGCTGCGGCCCCCCGGCAGGCCCGCTTGCCGCTGGACGAGCCGGAGGCGCACCGCGACGAAGTCCCCGGCAACTCCGAATCCGCCGAGCCGCTGTCCACACCCGCCCGGCGCGGCCGACGCCCGGCCCGCCGCGTCGATCTGGAACTCGATTTCGATGCCCAGGCCGGTGGCGCCGGGTCCACCCCGGCAGCGCCCGCGCCCGGCGGCGATCCAGCCGCCTCGGATGAAGGCGACGAGGCCGACTTCCCCCCTGGCAGCGAGGCGCCCGCCCGCAAGCGCCGCCGGCGCCGCCGCAAGCCGGCCGGGGAGGGCGGTGGCGCCACCGACGCAGCGCCCGCCTCCGACGCGCCGAGCGCAGCGCGGTCCCAGCCCGGCCATGGGGACTGAACGCGCCTTCGTCGGCATCGGTGCCAACCTCGGCCAGCCGGTGCTGGCCGTTCGCCAGGCGGCGCTCGCGCTGGCCGGCCTTCGCGGGGCGGCTGCCTTCGAGCTGTCGCCGCTTTACCGGACCGCGCCGGTGGACGCGAGCGGTCCTGACTTCATCAACGCGGTGGCCGCCTTCGACACGGACGCCGATCCGGCCTGGCTGCTCGCGGCCCTGCAGGACATCGAACGCTCGCATGGGCGAGAGCGGCCTTTCCGCAACGCGCCGCGCACGCTCGACCTCGATCTGCTGCTGCTCGGGCAGCGGGTGGTGGACGAGCCCGGGCTCACCGTCCCCCACCCCCGCCTGCACCAGCGGGCCTTCGTGCTCAGGCCCCTGCTCGACCTGGAGCCGCACGCGCACATCCCCGGCCTGGGCCGGGCGGCCCTGCTGCTGCCGTCGGTCGAGGGCCAGGCGCTGGAGCGCCTGCCAGCCTGAGGCTGCGGCCTCTTCGCGTCGCGCCCTCCACCCGACCGTTCCGTCCCTTCGACGACAACCGCATGTCCATCCTCGGCGCCTGGTTCGGTCAGACGGTGTTCGGCATCCCGCTGGCCACCGTGCTGCTGCTGACGGCCAGCAACGTGTTCATGACCATCGCCTGGTACGGACACCTTCGGCATGCCGCCACCACGCCGTGGCTGGTGGCCGCGCTGGTGAGCTGGGGCATCGCGCTGTTCGAGTACCTGCTGCAGGTGCCGGCCAACCGCATCGGCCATGCGGCGGGCGTGTCGCTCGCGCAGCTGAAGATCCTGCAGGAGGTGATCACGCTCAGCGTGTTCGTGCCCTTCGCCATCTTCGTGATGCACGAGCCTTTCAAGCTCGACTACCTCTGGGCGGGCCTTTGCCTGGTGGGTGCCGTGTACTTCATCTTCCGCAGCTGAACGGAGCCGACGCTGGACCTCGCAAGCCTGCACCATGTGGCCATCGAAGGTCCGATCGGCGCGGGCAAGACCAGCCTGGCGCGGCGCCTGGCCGACCACCTGGGTGGACGACTGCTGCTGGAAGCACCCGAGGCCAACCCCTACCTCGAGCGCTTCTACGCCGATGCGCCGGGCTTCGCGCTGCACACGCAGCTGGCCTTCCTGCGCCACCGGGCCGATCAGGTGCGCGTGCTCGGCGAGCGCGACGGGCCGGTCTGGGTCAGCGACTTCCTCTTCGACAAGGACGCCCTGTTCGCGCAGCTCACCCTCGCGCCCGATGAACTGGCCGCCTACCGGGTCGAACACCGGCGGGTCGCAGAGGCGCTGGCACGCGTGCTGCCCCCACCCGACCTGGTGATCTGGCTGCGGGCCCCGGTGGGCACTCTGCAGGCCCGCATCCGCCGGCGCGGCATCCCGATGGAGCAAGGCATCGCCGATGCCTACCTGCTGGCCTTGTCAGGCGCCTACGAGCGGCACTTCGCGTCCTACGACGCCGCGCCCGTGCTGGCGGTCGACGCGGCCCTCGACCCCATCGACGCCGACACGGCACCCAGGGATTTCGACCGCCTGCTCCAGCGGATCGCGTCGCTGCCTCCGCCGCCGATTCAGCCCGCCGCGAATTCGAAATAGCGCTGGGCGCTGAAGGCGATGGTGGCCATCAGCACGCCGGCGCCGAGCAGCAGCGCAGCGATGACCCCCAGGATGGCGGTCCAGCCGCTGGCGGGTGGGTCGTCCCGACCGGGGTTGAAGCGGGCGTGCCACTTCTCGTCGGGGGTGAGCCCGCAGATCAGCGCGGCCAGCATCGACGCGCTCAGCGTCAGGCCCAGCAGGGGCATCATCATCCAGGCCGCCCGGTCGTCCTGGCCGAAGTCGAGCACCCGCTGGATGCCCAGCACGCCCACCACCGTGGGCAGCGGAAACAGCCAGCCCCAGGGGTCGCGCAGGCCATGCAGGTAGAAGCGGTGCAGGCCGAGCGAGCCGCCGATCAGCGCGATCCAGGTGGCCAGCGTCTTGGAGCGGTAGGGACCGCGCGGGCGTTCATCGGCCATCGGCGGGTACCTCCTGGTCGCCGGCGCCCAGCGCTCGCTGCATCATCACCACGTCCAGCCAGCGCCCCAGCTTCCACCCGGCCGATCGAAGCTGCCCCGCCGGCTCGAACCCGAGCGCACGGTGCAGCGCCACCGATGCGAGATTGGCGCTGTCGCCGATCACCGCCACCATCTGCCGCGCGCCGGCCACCTCGCAGCGCGCCATCAACTCGGCCAGCAGCAGGCGCCCGACACCGCGGCCGGTGGCCTCGGGGCTCAGGTAGATCGAATCCTCCACGCAGAAGCGGAAGGCGCGTCGGGGCCGGAAGAGGTTGGCATAGGCATAGCCGACCACCCGGCCCTGGTCCTCGGCCACCAGCCAGGGCCAGCCGTTGGCGAGCACCGCGCTTCGCCGCTGCGCCATCTCGGCCTCGTCGGGCGGGTCCAGTTCGAAGGTTCCGGTGCCATGGGTGACGTTCCATCCATAGACGGCCGTCACGGCGTGGATGTCGGCGGGAGTGCTGGGTCGAATGATCATGCGAAGCGTGTTGTGGGCGGTGGTGGCGTCCAGTCAGTTTATAGTTCGCGGTTTCGTCGTCGGCACCCGGGGTCGGGCCTGCGTATCTACGAGGACGAAAGCACAACGCGAGTCACGCGCTTCGGCCCTTTCGGCCGGGCACAGGGCTCCATGATTGGCACCCCCGGTGTGTCTCCCGCGGTGGTCCGGTCCCATCATTTCGAGGATTTCTCACATGGTCGTGATCCGACTCTCCCGCGGTGGCGCCAAGAAGCGCCCGTTCTACAACATCGTCGTGGCCGACTCCCGTTCGCGCCGCGATGGCCGCTACATCGAGCGCGTGGGTTTCTACAACCCCATCGCCAAGGGCGGTGAGGAGCCGCTGCGCCTGGCCCTGGACCGCGTCACCCACTGGGCCTCGCAGGGCGCGCAGATGTCGCCCACCGTGCAGCGCCTGGTCGTGCAGGCCAAGTCGGCAGCGGCGCCGGCGGCGGCTGTGGCCGCGGCAGCCTGACGCGCCGCCCGGCGCTGCGTCCCCGCCACTTCCAGCCCTGCTGAAGATGGAGGTACCTGACGCCCCCTGGCCGGACGATGCGGTCGAGGTCGGTCGGGTGCTGGGGGCGTGGGGCGTCAAGGGCTGGGTCCGCATCCAGGCCTTCTCGCCCGACCCACAGGCGCTCTTCTCCTCGCGCCAGTGGCTGCTGGCCCCCGCGGTGCCTTCCGCGTCCGGGCTGCCGGTCGCTCAGCGCTCCTCGCTGCTGCAGCGCTTCAAGATCCGCGACGTGCGCGAGCACGGCGACGGCATCGTGGCCCATTTCCACGAAGTGGACGACCGCGCGGCGGCCGAGGCCTTGCGTGGCCGGCTGGTCATCGTCGGCCGCAGTTCCTTTCCCACCCCCGAGGCCGACGAGTACTACTGGGTCGACCTCATCGGCTGCGAGGTGGTCAACCGCCAGGGCGAGCGCCTCGGCCAGGTGAGCGAGCTCTTCGCCACCGGTCCGAACAGCGTGATGCGCGTGCTCGACGATCAAGCGTCGCAGCAGCCGGGCGCACCGGCGAACGCCGACGTCCTCATCCCCTTCGTCGCCGCCTATGTCGATGCCGTCGACCTGCCCGGACGACGGATCTCCGTCGACTGGGAGCGCGGCGACTGACGGTCCTGCCGTGCTGCGCTTCGACGTCCTGACGCTCTTCCCCGAATTCTTCGGCCCGCTGACCGCCCAGGGCGTGGTCCGCCGCGCCTTCGACCTTGGCCTGGCCGAACTGCATCTGACCCAGCTTCGCGAGCATGCCGAGGGTGGCTACCGGCGGGTGGACGACCGTCCCTTCGGGGGCGGCCCGGGCATGGTGATGATGGCCCCGCCCCTGGAACGTGCGCTGGCCGCGGTGCGAGCGGCCGGGCGCGGCGACCGGCACCGTCCGGTGCTGCTCTTCTCGCCGACGGGCCGACCGCTGGATCAGGCCCGGGTTCGGCAACTGGCGCAGGGCGAGGGCGCGGTGCTGGTGTGCGGCCGCTACGAGGGCATCGACCAGCGATTCATCGACCGCCACGTGGACGAAGAGCTCAGCATCGGCGACTTCGTGCTGTCCGGCGGCGAGATTGCAGCCCTGGTGCTGCTCGATGCGGTGTGCCGCCTGTTGCCGGGCGTGCTGCACGATGCGCGCAGCCACCAGCAGGACAGCTTCTCCGACGGCCTGCTCGACTGTCCGCACTACACCCGTCCCGAACTGCTGCCGGGCGACCCGCCCGCCGCCGTGCCCGCGGTGCTCACCGGCGGCAACCACGCGGCCATCGCCGCCTGGCGTCGGCGCGAGTCGCTGAGGCTCACCGCCGAGCGCCGGCCCGACCTGATCCAGGCGGCCCGCAGCGCCGGGCTTCTCACCGCCGAGGACGAACGCATCCTGGCCGGGCTACAATCCCGGGTTGTTTGATCCTCTGCCGGATCGACACCGTCTGTCTGCTGCAGTCCCCAGGTCCTTGCCACCGCGGCTTCGCTGAAGCCACGGTGCAGGCCCGCAGCACCCGGCTCCGGCCCCGCACGCCCTGCCTGCGGGCGCCCGGTCCCTGACGGCGTCACCCATTCCATCAACCCACCGGCACGATCGAGCGGAGCCCCCATGAACCTCATCCAGACCCTCGAGCAAGAGGAAATCGCCCGCCTGAACAAGAAGATCCCGGTCTTCGCGCCTGGCGACACCGTGATCGTCGGCGTCAACGTCGTCGAAGGCACCCGCAAGCGCACCCAGGCCTACGAAGGCGTGGTCATCGCCAAGCGCAACCGTGGCCTGAACAGCAGCTTCATCGTCCGCAAGATCTCCAACGGCGAGGGCGTCGAGCGCACCTTCCAGCTCTACAGCCCGCTGATCGCCTCGATCGAGGTCAAGCGCCGCGGCGACGTTCGCCGCGCCAAGCTGTACTACCTGCGTCAGCGTTCGGGCAAGTCCGCACGCATCAAGGAAAAGCTGGCCTGAGCGTCCTGCCGGGTCCCCGCATGACGGTCAGACCCCGCAACGTCCTCCGCTTCGACCCGCAGCGCCTGCCGGTCGAGCGGGTGGATGGCCACCTGCCGGCCGTCGGGCCCCAGGCCATGACCATCGAAGCGCTGCGTCAGCGCTTCCGGCAACCACCCCGCTGGTCCCCCGAGGCGCTGGTCGAACGGCGCTTCGTCGACCGTCCGCCCGCCGATGCCTCGGTGCTGGTGCCTCTGGTGGTGGCCCATTCGGAGCTCGTCGGGGCTGCCCAGCGCCCCTTGTCGGTGCTGTTCACCCAGCGCACCGAACACCTGAGCGATCACCCGGGTCAGGTGGCCTTCCCGGGCGGCCGGGCCGAGGCCACCGATGCCGATGCGGTCCACACCGCACTGCGCGAGGCCGAGGAAGAAATCGGCCTGCCGTCCGATGCCGTCGAGGTGCTGGGCTGCCTGCCGCTGTATGTCACCGGAACCGGCTTTCACGTCACCCCCGTCGTCGGCGTCATCCACAGCCTTCCCGCCTTGAGGCCCGACCCTCGTGAGGTGGCCGACGTCTTCCAGGTTCCGCTGGACTTCCTGATGACGCCGCGACACCACCGGCACCATGTGGTGGGCGAGGGCGAGGAACGGCGCCGCTTCCTGTCCATGCCCTGGCCGGGCGTGGACGCCGGCGACGAAGTGCCTGCCGGCACGCGCTACATCTGGGGCGCCACCGCCGGCATGCTGCGCAACCTCTACCGCTTCCTCGCGGCGCCGGTGACCGCATGAGCGTGCTCGCGGTTCTGCTGGCGCTGCTGCTCGAGCAGGCACGGCCGTCGCTGCCGATCACCCGGCTTCGGCTGGTCTATGCGCAGTGGCTCGACGGGGTGTCGCGCAACTTCGATGCAGGCTCGACCCGCCATGCCTCGGTGGTCTGGGTCCTGGGCGTGCTGCTGCCAGTGGTGGCGGTGGCGGCACTGGCCATGGTCACCGCGCGTTTCAGCCTGCTGCTGGCCTTCGCGTTGCACGTGGGCGTGCTCTACCTCACGCTGGGCTTCCGACAGTTCAGCCACCACTTCACCGGCATCCGCGACGCGCTCGACCAGGGCGACGAGACGCGTGCCCGCGCGCTGCTGGCGCAGTGGCAGGGCGTGGACGCCAGCGAGCTGCCGCGCACCGAGCTGCTGCGCCAGGTCATCGAATATGCCGTGCTGGCGTCGCACCGCCTCGTCTTCGGCGTGATGTTCTGGTACGTGCTGCTTGCGGCGCTGGGGCTCGGGCCTGCCGGGGCCGTGCTCTACCGGCTCGCGCAGCTGGCCCTGCAGCACTGGGGGCAGCAGCACCCGATCGACGCCGAGCCCATGCACCCCCGTGTGCTGGACTGCGCCCGCAGCCTGTGGCGCGCGGTCGACTACCTGCCGGTTCGCCTGACGGCCTTCGGTTTCGCCATCGTCGGCAACTTCGAGGAAGCGGTGGCGGCGTGGCGGCGCGACACCGGCGTGTGGGCCGATGCCAACGACGGCATCGTGCTGGCCGCGGCGGCCGGCGCCATCGGCGTGCAGCTGGGGCAGGCCCCGGGACGTACCGGTCCGGTGGCACCGGCCACGAACGACGCCGTCGTCGATGGCCTGGCGGACCGGCCCGACGAGGACGCGACCGCGGCAGCCGGCCTGACGGGCGGCAGTCCGCCGCAGCCAGGCCATCTGCAGAGCCTGGTCGGGTTGGTCTGGCGGTCGACCATCCTGTGGATCCTGCTGCTCACGCTGCTGTCCATCGCCAACCTGATCGGCTGACGCCGCTGCAGGCGCTCACCCGCCGGCTGCTGTTTGCCAAATACCGCACCGCTTCAGCGCCCGACCGGTCTTGCCAGTTCGGCGCGCAGGGCCTCGTAGATGCGCATGCGGTTCGGTGCGATGTCGCCCCGCGCCGCCGCATCCCGAATGCCGCATCCGGGTTCGTGCAGGTGGGTGCAGTTGTAGAAGCGGCAATGGCCGGCATGCTGCGCCAGATCGGGCATGCGCGCGACCAGGCCCTCCGGGTCGACCTGTCGCAGGCCGAACTCCTGGAAGCCCGGTGAATCGATCAGCCCCGCCCGCGCCGGCGACCCGGCCGGTCCGCGCCAGTACCAGCGCGTGTGGGTGGTGGTGTGGCGACCGGAGTTCAGCGCCTGCGAGATGTCGCCCACCTGGGCCTGCGCATCGGGCACCAGCAGGTTGACCAGCGTGCTCTTGCCCACGCCGCTGGGCCCGAGCACGAGCGTGGTACGGCCGGCCAGCAGCGGCTCGAGCGTCAGCACCGCTGCGGCAGGGTCGGCCTTGATGGCCAGCTCGATCAGCGGCACGCCCATGCGGCGGTAGGGCTCCAGCCGCTCCCGCGCCAGTTCCACCGCCGGCAGGTCGGCCTTGTTCAGCAGGATGCTGGCGGCGATGCCCGCGTCCTCGCAGGCAATCAGGGCCCGTGCCAGCTGCGATTCGCTGAACACCGGCTCGGCCGCCACCATGACGAGCACGCGGTCCAGGTTGGCTGCGAAGGCCTTGGTCTTCCAGTCGTCCTGCCGGTAGAGCAGGTTTCGCCGGGGCAGGACCGCTGTGATCACGCCCTGCGCCTCATGGTCGGTGCTGGCCTCGCCCACGGACTGCCAGGCGACGCGGTCGCCGACCACGCAGTCGCTCTTCTTGCCCCGCGGATGGCCGATGAAACGCCGGCCGCCTTCGTCCTCGAGCAGGTAGTGGCGGCCGTGCCCGGCCACCACCAGCGCCGCTGCCGACGCTGCTGCCTGCGCGCGCTTCAAGCGCCGTCCCGACCGGTGTCGAGCCTCACGGCTTCGCGGGCGGCATCAGCGCATCGGCGCGTGCGGCACAGATGAAGTCGTTCACCGACAGGCCACCCACCGAATGGGTGTCGAAGCGCACCACGCAGCGGTTGTAGGTGACGCGCAGCTCCGGATGGTGGTCTTCGGTGTGGCAGATCCAGGCCAGCGCATTCACGAAGGCCAGGGTCTCGTGGTAGTTGCCGAAGGCGAAGGTCTTCTGGATGGCACCGGCCTCCAGGAACCAGCCGGACACCCGTCGCAGATGGGATTCGATGTCCGCCGGCGCCATCGGGGCGCTGCCCTCGAGGGGCTGGCAGTGCTGGAGGTGCAGGTCGGTCATGGGTGGGCAGGGCGGGGATGGAGGGGCTCGATGGCGGGGCTGGCCAGTGCCTTGAGGGCCTGGAGACGCTGCGCAGCGGGCGGATGCGAGTAGTGGAAGCGCACGTACAGCGGGTCTGGGGTGAGGGTGCTGGCGTTGTCCTGGTGCAGCTTGACCAGCGCCGAGGCCAGCGCGCCGGGCTCCGACTGCGCCGCCGCGAAGGCATCGGCCTGGAACTCGTGGCGGCGTGACAGCCGGGCGCTCCAGGGCGACAGGAAATAGCCCGCCAGCGGCACGACGAGCAGGAAGAGGATCAGCGCGAGCGCGTCGTTGGGCAGCGCCACCGAAGGCTGGACACCCAGCGCAGCGTAGAACCACAGCCGCTCGGACAGCCAGCCCAGCAGCGCGAAGCCCGCCGCGCTGACCAGGCCCATCATCACCACCCGCTTGAACACATGCCGGTGATGCCCGTGGCCCAGCTCGTGGGCCAGCACGGCCACCACCTCGTCGGGCGTCAGCTTGTCGAGCAGGGTGTCGAAGAAGACCACCCGCCGCGCACGCCCCAGGCCGGTGAAGTAGGCATTGCCGTGCGATGAGCGCCGGGAGCCGTCCATCACGAAGAGGCCGCGGGGCTCGAAGCCGCAGCGGCGCATCAGAGCCTCCAGCCGGGTGCGCAGCTCGCCATCCTCCAGCGCGGTGAACTGGTTGAACAGCGGCGCGATCCAGGTGGGGAAGACGACGATCAGCAGCAGGTTGAACGCCATCCACGCGCCCCAGGCCCATGCCCACCACCAGCGGCCGGCCTCGGCCATCAAGGTGAGCACGAGCGCCGCGATCGGCAGGAAAAGGGCAGCGCCGACGAGCAGGCCCTTGAGCGCGTCGGCGAGGTAGACGCGCAGGGTCGTCCGGTTGAAGCCGAACCGCTGCTCGAGCACGAAGGTTCGATAGAGCGAGAAAGGGGCATCGAGCAGGCCGGCCACCACGGCGAAGGCCGCCAGCAGCCCGAGCTGGTAGCCCAGTGCGGTGAACCGGCCGGCCGGACCGTCGGGCAGCGACTGCTGGATCCACACGTTCAGTGCGTCCAGGCCGCCGAAGAGCGTCCAGCCCAGCAGCGTCACGGCCGTGGCGGCCGCCGACAGCAGCTCGAGCCGGCCGCGGGCCAGCGTGTAGCGGGCCGCGCGGCGGTGCTGCTCGGCGTTCACCGTCGCGGCGAAGTCGCCGGGCACTTCACCGGCGTGGCGCGCGACATGCCGCATCTGCCGCGTCAGCAGCCACAGGTGGGTCAGCAGCCAGGCCAGCAGCAGGGCGGCGAACAAGGCCGTGAAGGGGTGCAGCTCCATGGGTGGCGAGTGTAGGACTGCAACAATGCGGCAACGGCCCCGCGGGGCCTTGACCCCTTGGAGCCTGCCTTGACCTCGACACCCGACGCCCCCCTCGCCGTGCCCGCGCTGGCCCCGAGCGAGCACAACCTCATCTGGATCGACCTGGAGATGACCGGTCTGCTGCCCGACACCGACCGCATCATCGAGATCGCCGTCGTCGTCACCGACCCGATGCTGTCGGTCCGCGTCGAGGGCCCGGTGTTCGCCATCCACCAGAGCGATGCGACGCTGGCCGGCATGGACGCCTGGAACACCGCCACCCACGGCAAGAGCGGCCTGACCCAGCGCGTTCGCGAGTCGGCCATCGACGAGGCGGCCGCCGAGGCCCGGGTCCTCGAGTTCCTGCGCGCCTATGTGCCCAAGGGGAAGTCGCCGATGTGCGGCAACAGCATCTGCCAGGACCGCCGCTTCCTGGCCCGCACCATGCCCAAGCTGGAGTCCTTCTTCCACTACCGCAACCTGGACGTCAGCACGCTCAAGGAGCTGGCCCGGCGATGGAAGCCGCAGGCGCTGGAGGGCTTCAAGAAGGCCCAGGCCCACACCGCGCTGGCCGACATCCATGAGTCCATCGACGAACTCATCCACTACCGCACCCACCTGTTGGCGGTGTGATCGGCCGCTGCCAGCCCCTGGCCCCCGCCGGGCACGGCGGCAAGCGCCGCGGTGATGTGATGACAAGGATTCGCAGGCGGTCTACAATCGCGGGTTTTCCGCAGTAGGCCGAGCCACCCTGGAGAGGGGCTCGCCACCGCCGAAGCGCCGAGACTTGCTCGGGGCGTCATCGGTGGCTCCTGCCGCGGCGAGATTCGCACATCCCCTCTGGCCAATTTCGAGCAATGACGACGACGGACCGCCCTGCGGCGGCCCGTGTCTTGCTCTCGAAGCCCTCTCTCGGGTTCGGTCGGCGGCGATGCCGTCGCTTCCACCGTTCCCTGAACGCTCCACCAGCGACATGTCCGGCTTCGGTCCCCAACAGGGGCCGCGGCTGCCCTTTGGGTGGCTCCGCGAATGGCGGGCCGCCTGGCGGGCGCATGGCCTTCGGGCCGAGAGAGAAACACCGAATGAACTTCGCCGACATGGGCCTTGCGCCCGAGATCCTCCGTGCCCTGGCCGATGCCAGCTACGAGACCGCCACCGAGGTGCAGCAGCAGGCCGTTCCCCCGGCCATCGCCGGCCGTGACCTGATGGTCGCGTCCAGCACGGGCAGCGGCAAGACCGCTTCCTTCATGATTCCCGCGCTGCAGCGCGTGCTGGCGTCCCGCCAGGACCCGGAAGTCGCCAAGCGCGACCGTCGCCGCAACTACGGCCCCCGGGTGCTGGTGCTCGCGCCCACCCGCGAGCTGGCCATGCAGGTCGCCAAGGCCGCGTCCACCTATGGCCGCCATGTGCAGGGCCTGCGGGTGGCCACCGTGGTGGGCGGCGTGCCCTATGCGGCGCAGCTGCGCGCGCTGCAGGGCCCGCTGGACATCCTGATCGCCACGCCCGGGCGCCTGCTCGACCACCTCAACAGCGGCAAGGCCGTGCTCGACCACGTCGACCTCTTCGTGCTCGACGAGGCCGACCGCATGCTCGACATGGGCTTCATCGAGGACATCCAGACCATCGCCGACCGCGTGCCCGCGCAGCGCCAGACGGTGATGTACAGCGCCACCTTCCTCGGCCATGTGGGTCGCCTGGCGCAGCAGCTGATGAAGGATGCGCTGAAGGTGGAGATCACCTCGCACACCGACACCCACGCCAACATCGAGCAGCGTCTGCACTGGGCGGACAACAACGAGCACAAGAACGCGCTGCTCGATCACATCCTCACCGGCGTGGAACTCGAGCAGGCGGTCGTCTTCACCAGCACGCAGCGTGATGCCGACTGGCTGGCCGACCGGCTCGCCGACATGGGCCACTCGGCGGCCGCGCTGCACGGCGGCATGCCCCAGGGCCGCCGCACCCGCGTGCTGCAGGGCCTGCGCCAGAAGCAGCTGCGCGTGCTGGTGGCCACCGACGTGGCCGCCCGCGGCATCGACGTGCCCACCATCAGCCACGTCATCAACTACGGCCTGCCGATGAAGGCGGAGGACTATGTCCACCGCATCGGCCGCACCGGCCGCGCCGGTCGCAACGGGCTGGCCATCACGCTGGCCGAACGCATGGACGTCGGCATGATCCGCCGCATCCAGCACTTCACCACCCAGGACATTCCGGTGCAGCGCATCGAAGGCCTGGAGCCGCGGATGCAGGAACCCCAGATCTTCCGCGCCCGCCCCGAAGGCTTCGCCCGCGGCCCCGGAGCGGGGCGTCCTTCCGGCCCGGGCAACTTCGGTCGCCGCGATGCGCGTCCGGCACCCTGGCGCGACGGGCCGCGTCCCGGTGGCTTCGACCGCTCGGCTGGGCCTCGGGGCGGCGGTTTCGACCGCGCTCCGTTCGAGCGCGTGGCCGCCGAACGTCCGCCCTTCGAAGGACGCGAGCTGCGCGACCACGCGGCCCCGCGCATGGGCGGTTTCGGCGGCGGTGACGCCTTCGCGGCTCGGCGTCCCGGCTTCGGCGCCCCGATGTCCGATCGCCCCTCCGGCTACGGTGCCCCGGCCGGCGGTCCGCGTCGCGGCTTCGACGGCCCATCCGGTGAGCGGGGTGGCTTCGGCGACCGCCGCGGCCCGGCGTTCAAGCGCGGCCCGCGCTGAGCGAACGCACCGGGCGGCCCGGGCGGCCCGGGCGGCGCGACGCCGCCCGGCTCAGTCCGGATGCCGGTGGACGTGCACCTGCACGTCCAGTCCCTCATAGGCTCCGGCCGCTCCGAACCAGCTGCCCGCAATGGGTGGTGCCTGGTCCGGGTGGCGTGCCACGCCCACGCGGATCAGCGTGTTGCCGCCCGTGAGGTTGTTGGTGGGGTCGAAGGGCACCCAGCCCGCCCCGGGCAGGTAGGCCTGCATCCACGCGTGGGTCGAGCCCGCGCCCGTCGTCGGCGCTGTGGCCGCGCTGTCCGCCTCGGCGCCGGCAGCCCCGGCGGCATCGGTGTCGAGCAGGGGGTCGTAGAGGTAGCCCGACACGAAACGGCTGGCCACCCCCGCGCGGCGCGCGGCCTCGATCATCAGCAGCGCGAAGTCACGGCAGGAGCCGGTCTGGCGCTCGAGCGTCTCCAGCGGCGCCTGGGTGCCTTCGGCGTCCCGCGCGGCGTACTGGAAGCGCTCGCGGATGTGCCGGTTCATGGCCAGCAGACCCTGTCGCGGGTTGCCGTTGCCCCGCTCGGGCGCCTGCATGAAGCCGCGCACCCATTCGGTGAGCCGGCCCTCCGGGTCTTCGTGGGCGGGCCGCAGATAGGGCTCCAGGTCGAGCCTTTCGTCGAGCGAATAGGCCACCGGAAACACCTGGGCCCTGGGCAGCAGCGGCAGCTCGAGGTTGCTCGTGCGGGCGTGCTCGATGGTGAAGGTGCAGGTGAAGCTCAGGCGGGCGGACGGGCCGCGCGGCTGCACCAGCGCCACCGAGTTGGAGTGCGGGTCCTGGATCAGCCGGATGTCGGCTTCCGGGCTCACCTGCAGGTCGGTCGCCAGCACCCGCAGGTCGTGGCTGTCCCGCGGGCGGAACATCACCCGGTGCTCGCCGAAATGCACCGCTTCCCTGTAGCGATAGGTGGTGACGTGGCGGATGTCGTACCGAACCACGGGTGTCATGGGCATCCGCGGTCCGGTCGGCAGTGTCGGGGACGGGGTGTCAGACGCCGAGCAGTTCGACTTCGAACTTCAAGGTGGCATTGGGCGGGATCACCCCGCCCGCGCCGCGCGCGCCGTAACCGAGTTCCGGCGGAATGATCAGCACGCGCGTGCCGCCCACCTTCATGCCCTGCACGCCCTCGTCCCAGCCGCGGATGACCATGCCGGCGCCCAGGTCGAAGTCGAAGGGGCTGCGGCGGTCCTTGCTGCTGTCGAACTTGCGTCCCTGGACGCCGTTCTCGTAGAGCCAGCCGGTGTAGTGCACGGTCACGTGCTGTCCGGCGGCGGCTTCGGCGCCCGTGCCGGGCACGGTGTCTTCGTACTGGAGACCAGAGGGATTGGTATTCATGGCGTGCTCGGTGCTGCTGCGTGCAGCGTGCAAAGGAAGGACGGGATGCTAGCCCACAGGGCCGGGCCCGGTGCCGGCGTCGCCGGGTCTGGCCGCCGGGCCGCTGGCGGGGCGCGAAACGTCGGCCCAGGGCCAGGCCTGCACCGCCGCATCCAGCCAGCGGCGCACGCTGTGCGTCTGCGCGCGGGCCTGGCTCAGCGGCGCCGGCAGGCCCAGGCAAGCCCCCGCCTCGGCCAGCGCCGCCACCGGGTCGTGCAGGTCGAGCGCCGCCGCGCCGTTCTGCTTGCTGAGCTTCCTGCCGTCGGCGGCGACCACCAAGGGCGTGTGCAGGTAGCGGGGCTGCGGCAGGCCCAGTGCACGCTGCAGCGCGATCTGGCCCGCCGTGCTGTCGGCGAGGTCCTCGCCCCGGACCACGTCGGTGATGCCCTGGTCGGCGTCGTCCACCACCACGGCCAGCGGGTAGGCCCACAGCCCGTCCGAGCGCTGCAGGATGAAGTCGCCCACGGCCTGTCCGACCGCCTGCGTCTGCGGACCCAGGCGCCGGTCGGCCCAGGACACGACCAGGTCCGGATCGACCTTCAGGCGCAGGGCGCCCGGTCCGTCCAGCGGCCAATGCCGCAGCCAGCAAGCGCCCGGGCAGCCGTAGCCGTCGGCAGGACGAAGCGCAGCCTCCGCGCTCCTTGCCTGCAGCCGGTCGCGCCGCGAACAGCGGCAGCGGTAGACCCGACCCTGCCGCGCCAGGCGCTGGACGGCCGCCTGGTAGAGACGGTCGCGGGCGGATTGCCACACCACCTCGGCGTCGCTGACCAGCCCCAGGGCCTGCAACTGCAGCCCGATGCCCTGTGCCGCCTCCGGCGTGCATCGGGGCCGGTCCACATCCTCGATCCGCACCCGCCACTGCCCGCCCTGCGAACGCGCGTCCAGCCAGCTGGCCAGCGCGGCCACGAGCGAACCCCGGTGGAGCAGGCCGGTGGGAGACGGCGCGAAGCGGCCTTGGTAGCCGCCGGGGGGCGAGGGCAGGGACATCGCAGCGGGGGAGGGTCGCGGCAGCGGGTTCAACCCGGCGCAGTCGTGGCCACCCCGTCAGCCCAGCGGCGGCGACGCCTGTCGTTCGACGAGCGAGCGTCGGCTGGCGGGCGACTGCAGCTGTTCGAGCCACCAGCTGAGGGCCTTGCCCAGCGCCACCGGCTGTCCACGGGGGCCGATGGGGCATCGCCAGGCGTAGGCCAGCCGTGGCGTCTGCGGCTGCCGCTGCAGCTCTCGCACGACCAGCTGGCCCGCCTCGACATGGGGCCTGACCATGGGCTCGGGCAGGAAGCCGCAACCCAGGCCGCGGCGCTGGGCTTCCAGCTTGTCCCTGAGCGTGGAGACCGTCAGCACCTCCTGGCCCGGCAACAGGTTGACCGTGATGCGGTCCAGGCGCTGCGCCGAATCGGCGACCGCGACGGCCCGGTGCCGCACCAGCTCGGCATCGCTGATCGGACCGACATGAGCCGCCAGCGGATGGTGGGGGGCCACCACGAAGACGAAGGGCATGTCGGCCAGCGCCTGGACCGCGATGCCCGTCGGCGTGGGGGACTCGGCCGGCACGCCGATGGCCAGGTCGGCCTCGCCGTTGATCAGCGCTTCCCAGGTGCCGGCCAGCACCTCGTTGCGCAGACGCACGCGGGTACCCGGTCCGGCGTCGCGGGCATGGGGCGGTGTGCTGGATGGCAGCGAGGTGCGCGCTGTGGCGTCGCCCGCCGCTGCACGGGCCCGCGCCCCTTCCCTGTCCGGTGCGTCCTCCCCGGCCCAGGGGCGCAAGGCATAGAAGGACTCGCACAGGTCGAAGATCGTCGAGCGCGAGACCACGTCGTCCACGGCGATGGTCAGCTGCGTCTCCCAGCCGCTGCCCACGCGCCGCACCCGGTTGGCCACCGCGTCGATCTGTTCGAGCAGCCGGCGCCCTTCGGCCAGAAGCTCGGCGCCTGCCGGCGTGAGCTGCGCCTGACGGCTGCGGCGGTCGAAGAGCAGCACATCCAGCGCGTCCTCGAGCTGGCGCACGTTGTAGGTGAGCGCGGAGGGCACCTTGCCGAGCTCGCGGGCGGCTGCGGCGAAGCTGCCCGCCCGCGCGATGGTGTCCATCATCGACAGGGCTTCGGGCGTCAGCACATTGCGGCTCGTCGTCATGCCCTTCAGTCTATTTGAAGGGCGCCGTCATTCCCCTCGGACCACGACCCGCCTGCCGCTGCCTACAGTGCGGCTTCCTCGCCCGCGGCCGCTGACGGCCGCGCCGCCCGTGCCGGCCGCACGCCCCTTCCGGGAGCTCCGCATGATCACCCTTCGCAAGGCCGCCGATCGCGGCCACGCCGACCACGGCTGGCTGGACAGCTGGCACAGCTTCTCCTTCGCCGATTACCACGACCCGGCGCACATGGGCTTCGGCAACCTGCGCGTCATCAACGAGGACCGCATCGCCCCCGGCACCGGCTTCGGCACCCACGGGCACCGCGACATGGAGATCGTCAGCTACGTGCTCGACGGCGAGCTGGCCCACCGCGACAGCCTGGGCAACGGCGAACCCGGTGCGGCGCACAGCGGCGTGATCCGCCCGGGCGACGTGCAGCGCATGAGCGCGGGCACCGGCGTGCGCCACAGCGAGTTCAACCACGCGAAGGACCGCGCCACCCACTTCCTGCAGATCTGGATCGAACCTTCCGTGCGCGGCGTCGCGCCCGGCTATGAACAGAAGCACTTCGACGAAGCGGACAAGCGTGGCCGGCTGCGTCTGGTGGCCAGCCCCGATGGCGCCGAGGGCTCGGTGCGCCTGCATGCGGATGCCCGCATCCATGCCGGTCTCTTCGACGGCGCCGAATCGGCCGAGCGCGCGCTGGATCGCTCCCGCAAGGCCTATGTGCACCTCGTCCGCGGTGAGCTCACGGTGAACGGCCAGGCGCTCAGCGCGGGCGATGCGCTGCGCATCAGCGGCGAGGACAGCCTGCAGCTGCGCGACGGGCGTGCGGCCGAGGTCCTGGTGTTCGATCTGGCGCCTTGAGCCTGGGCACCGGGGCAGGGCGGCATTGCACCGCCCGCGTGGCGGGCGCTTGGGGACTGGGCCCCAAGCCCGGGCTTCCTAGAATGCCGGGATGTCCTTTGTCCATCTGCGTCTGCACAGCGAATACTCCGTCGTCGACGGCACCTTGAGGGTCGACGCCGCCGTCAAGGCGGCGCGCCGGGACGGCCAGGGCGCGCTGGCGCTCACCGACCTGTGCAACCTCTTCGCCGCGGTGAAGTTCTACACCGCGGCTCGCAAGGCGGGGGTCAAGCCCATCCTGGGCGCCGATTGCTGGGTGGCCCTGGAGGGCGAGGCCGCCCCGTCGCGGCTGCTGCTGCTGGTACAGGACTCAACCGGCTACCTCAACCTGTGCGAGCTGCTCTCGCAGGCCTGGCTCCAGGCCGAGGGGCGCCTGCCGGCCGTCGTGCCCTGGGCTGCGCTGCTCGCCCGCTCCGAGGGCCTGCTGGCCTTGTCCGGTGCCGAGCACGGCGCCATCGGCCAGGCGCTGAGCACCGGCGATTCGTCCCGTGCGATGTCGCTGGCCAACCGGCTGGGTGCACTCTTTCCCGGACGCTTCCACCTGGAGGTGCAGCGCGCCGGCCTGCCGGGCCAGGAAGCCCTGGTGCGCCGGACGGCGGCGCTGGCCGCAGCCACCGGCCTGCCGCTGGTGGCCACCCACCCGGTTCAGTTCGAGACCCCGGACGACTTCGAAGCGCACGAAGCCCGCGTCTGCGTGGCCGATGGCGAGACGCTGGGCAACCCCAAGCGGGTCAAGCGATTCAGCCGCGAGCAGTACTTCCAGTCCCAGGCGGAGATGCGCGAACGCTTCGCCGACCTGCCCAGCGCGCTGGAGAACACGCTGGCCATCGCGCAGCGCTGCAACCTCACGCTCACCCTGGGGCGTCCGCAGCTGCCGGCATTCCCCACGCCGGCGGTCGACGGCGTGCCGATGACCATCGAGGCCTACTTCCGGCAGGCCTCGCAGGCGGGGCTGGAGCTGCGACTGGCCGCGCTCTATCCCGATGCGGCCAGGCGCGAGGCGGAACGCCCCCGCTATCAGCAGCGCCTGGAGTTCGAGATCGCCACCATCCTCAAGATGGGCTTTCCCGGCTACTTCCTCATCGTGGCCGACTTCATCCAGTGGGCGCGGGCCAACGGCTGTCCGGTCGGCCCGGGCCGCGGCTCCGGCGCCGGCTCGCTGGTGGCCTATGCGCTGAGCATCACCGACCTCGACCCGCTGCGCTACAACCTGCTGTTCGAGCGCTTCCTCAACCCCGACCGCGTGTCGATGCCTGACTTCGACATCGACTTCTGCCAGGGCAACCGCGACCGGGTGATCGACTACGTCAAGCTCAAGTACGGGCGCGATGCGGTGAGCCAGATCGCCACCTTCGGCACCATGGCGGCCAAGGCCGCGCTGCGTGACGTGGGCCGGGTTCTGGGCATGGGCTACGGGCATGTGGACAGCGTCGCCAAGCTGGTGCCCGCCCCACCCGGCAAGACGGTCACCCTGGCCCGCCCGGGCGACGACCCCGACCCCGGCCTCATCTACGCGCGGCGCGAGGCGCCCGAGATCGAGGAGCGCGAGCGCAAGGAGGAAGAGGTCGCCGAATTGCTGGCCCTGGCCGAACGCTGCGAGGGCCTGGTCCGCAACATCGGCATGCACGCCGGTGGCGTTCTCATCGCGCCGGGCCGCATCACCGACTTCTGCCCCCTCTACCTGCAGCCGGGCAGCGATTCGGCGGTCAGCCAGTTCGACAAGGATGACGTCGAAGCCATCGGGCTGGTGAAGTTCGACTTCCTCGGTCTTGCCACGCTGACCATCATGGAGCTGGCGCGGGAATTCATCCGCAGCCGCCGCCCCGGCCAGGCCGACTTCCGCTACGAAGCGCTGCCGCTGGATGACCGCGCCACCTACGAGCTGATGAGCGAAGGCCGCACCGTCGCGGTGTTCCAGCTGGAGTCGCCGGGCATGCAGCGCATGCTGCGCGAGGCCCGCCCCAGCGTGTTCGAGGACGTCATCGCGCTGGTCGCGCTGTACCGGCCCGGCCCCATGGACCTCATCCCCAGCTTCTGCGCGCGCAAGCACGGCAAGGAGGAGGTCGAGTACCCGCACCCGCTGATGCGAGAGGTGCTGGAGGAGACCTACGGGATCATGGTCTACCAGGAGCAGGTGATGCAGGTGGCGCAGCGCCTGGGCGGCTATTCGCTCGGCGGTGCGGACCTGCTGCGCCGGGCGATGGGCAAGAAGAAGGCCGAGGAGATGGCCCAGCACCGGGTCACCTTCGCGGAAGGCGCGGCGCGCAACGGCATCGAAGCCGGCCAGGCGAACGAGATCTTCGACCTGATGGAGAAGTTCGCCGGCTACGGCTTCAACAAGTCGCACGCCGCCGCCTATGCGCTGCTGGCCTACCACACGGCCTACCTGAAGGCGCACTACCTGGCGGAGTTCACCGCGGCCAACATGAGCGTGTCCATCGACGACACCGACAAGCTCAAGGTCTTCCGCGACGATGCACTGGCCGCCGGCCTTCGATTCGAGCCGCCGAACATCAACACCGGCACCTACCGCTTCGAGCCGGTGTCCAGCACGGCGGTGCGCTATGGCCTGGGGGCGGTCAAGGGCACCGGCCAGGCTGCCATCGAGGCGGTCGTCGCCGCGCGCAGCCAGGGCGGGCCCTTCACCTCGCTCTTCGACTTCTGCCGCCGGGTGGACCGCAGCCGGGTGAACAAGCGCACCGTCGAGGCGCTGATCAAGGCAGGCGCCTTCGACCCGCTGGATGCGGCCGGCGCCGCACTGCGCCCCCGGTGGCTGGCCAGCATCTCCCTCGCCTTCGACTACGCCGACCTGCAGGAAGCCCATGCGCAGCAGGGCGGGCTCTTCGACTTCGGTGACGGCGAACCGGACGGCGCGAGCACCGGTGCCTCCGACGAACTGCCGCCGCTGGTGGATGCTGCTCCCTGGGGCGTGCGCGAGCGGCTCTCGCACGAGAAGGCCGCGCTGGGCCTGACCTGGTCAGGCCACCTCTTCGACGAGCACGCCCAGGAGGTGCGCCGCTTCGCCCGACGCACGCTGCAGGACGTGGGCGACGCCCGCGAGCCGCAGCTGCTCGCCGGCATCGTGTGCGACCTTCGGCTGACGACCAACCCGCGAGGCCGGGTGGCCCTGTTCCGGCTGGACGACGGCAGCGAGGCCATGGACGCGGTGGCCGGCGAGGATGTGATCGACAGCGCCCGCGACCTGTTGCGCGACGATGCGCTGGTGATCGTGCAGGCCAAGGTGCAGCTCGACCGATTCAACGGCGGGGTGCGCCTGAACGTGACGCAGCTGATGGACCTGCCCACGGCCCGGTGCCGCTACGGAAAGTTCCTGCGGGTGCCGGTCGCGTCCACGGCGCCGCCGGTGGCCCAGCTGCTGCGCGAGCACCCCTGCCGCAGCGTGCAGACCGAGCATGGCGAGCTGACCCAGGGCCTGGCGGTTCGACTGCTGCTGCAAAGGCCACAGGCCCGGGCCGAGCTCGACCTGGGCGATGCCGCCCGATTCTTCCCGAGCGACGAGGCGCTGGCCCGCTGGCGCTCGCTCGCCGGTCCGGGCGTGGCCGCCGAGGACCTGCCGGTCATCGTCTACGCCTGAGCGGCCAGGACGCACGGTTTTCAGCGGCGCACGTCGGCGCCCGCCGAGCGGTTGGCCCCGGCGTTGGCGTTCGCGTTGGCGTTGCCGCTGGCGTTCGCGCCGGCCTGGGCGACGACGGGCCGCGTCGCCGCGGCAGCCCGCGGGTCGGGCTTGCTGCCGAAGGTGCTGCCATTCACCGTGAGGCCCCCGTCGGACAGGCGGACCGCGTTCTTCGGGCCGACGCCCACGATGCGCTGCATCAGGTCGGGCCAGTCCTTGAAGGCGCCGACCTTGCGCTCGGCCAGGATCTTCGACGACAGGGCCGGCCCGATGCCCTTGACCGATTCGAGGGCCGCCTGGTCGGCCTTGTTGACGTCGACGGCGGCCAGGGCCAGGGAGGTGCACAGCGCCAGCACGAGGGCGGAGAGGGACTTCATCAGCATGGGGAACTCCAGCGAAAGGGGTTTGGATGAAAGGAAGAACACCGAGCCGCAGTCCTGAACCGGTGTCACCGGATCAGGCCGCGACGCAATGGATTCTTCGGATCCAGACTCCCGCCGGCATCGCCCTGCAGGGCGAAGCGGGGCCCACCCGCTGGGGGCGCCCTCCGTCGAGGGATGGCCGGTTGAGGCCCTCCGTGCCAGGCGCTTGATCAGGCCGCGGTGTCGGCCAGCCAGTCCACGTAGCGGGCCACACCCGTGGCCACATCGGCGAAGGCATGGTCGCAGCCTGCGGCACGCAGCCGCGTGAGGTCCGCCTGGGTGTGGCACTGGTACTTGCCCACCAGTGCATCGGGGAAGGCGATGTACTGCACCAGGCCCTGGTCGAGCAGGGCCTGCAGGTCGAGGGGCGCGTGGCCCTTGCGGGCGCGCGCGGCGTTCACCGTGGCCACCGCCACGTCGTTGAAGGGCTGCGCCCGGCCACTGCCCAGGTTGAAGATGCCGCGTTGCTGCGGGTTCTGCAGGAACCACAGGTTCACCGCCACCACATCGTCGACGAAGACGAAGTCGCGGTTCTGCTCGCCGGGGCCGTAGCCCCCATAGGCGCCGAAGAGCTTGACGGTGCCGTGCTCCCGGAACTGGTGGAAGTGGTGGAAGGCGACCGATGCCATCCGCCCCTTGTGCTGCTCGCGCGGGCCGTAGACGTTGAAGTAGCGAAAGCCCGCCACCTGCTGCGGGGCGGCGTCGATCATGCGTCGGACGACGTTGTCGAAGAGCAGCTTGGAGTAGCCGTAGACGTTCAGCGGCTGCTCGAAGCTCGGCTCTTCGCGGAAGGTGTCCGAGCCGCCGTAGGTTGCCGCCGACGACGCATACAGCAGCCGGGTGCCCTGGGCCATGCAGGCATCGAGCAGGTCCTTGGAGCAGCGGTAGTTGGTGTCCAGCATGAAGCGGCCATCGTGCTCCATGGTGTCGCTGCAGGCGCCCTGGTGCAGCACCGCGTCCACCCGGCCGAACTCGCCGCGGGTGAAGCGGGGATAGAAGTCGCGGTGGTCGAGGTAGTCGCTCAGCCGGGCGCCCAGCAGATTGCGGTACTTGGCGCCGTCGGTCAGGTCGTCCACCGCAATGACGTCGTCGATGCCCAGGCCGTTCAGGCCGCGCAGCAGGTTGCTGCCGATGAAGCCGGCCGCGCCGGTGACGATCACGCGCATCGCGGACCTCCTTTCAGTCGCCCACGGGGGCGAAGAGTTCGTCGAAGCCGACAGTGGCGGTACCGAACTTGCCCACCACCAGGCCGCCGGCACGGTTGGCCACCGGCATTGCCTGGCGCAGGTCCAACCCGCAGGCGAGCATCACGGCCATCGTCGCGATCACGGTGTCGCCGGCGCCGGTGACGTCGAACACCTCCCGGGCCTGCGCGGGCACGCTCGAGTGGCCCGCGGCGTCGAAGAGCGTCATGCCCTCCTCGCTGCGCGTGAGCAGCAGCCCCTGCAGCTGGTGGGTCTGGCGCAGGGCCTCGGCCTTGCGCTGCAGTTCGTCCTCGCGATGCCAGCTGCCGATGACCTGGGCCAGCTCGGCCCGGTTGGGGGTGATCACCGTGCTGCCGGCATAGCGGCTGTAGTCGCTGCCCTTGGGGTCGACCAGCACCGGCTTGCCCGCCGCCCGGGCCAGTTCGATCATCCGCGGGATGTGCTCCAGGCCCCCCTTGCCGTAGTCGGAGAAGAGCACCGCATCGTGCTCGGGCAGCACCCGCTCGTAGTCGCTGAGCATCGCCGCCAGCACCTCGTGGTCGGGCTGGTTCTCGAAGTCGATGCGGATGAGCTGCTGGGCACGGCCGATCACCCGCAGCTTCACGATGGTGAAGAGCTTGGGGTCGCTTCCCAGCAGGGTGCGGATGCCTTCGCGCTCGAGCAGGGTGCGCAGGTGGCGTGCGGGCTCGTCCTCGCCCACCACCGTGAGCAGCGTGGCCTGTGCGCCCAGCGCCTTGACGTTCATCGCCACGTTGGCCGCGCCGCCCAGGCGTTCCTCCTCGCGGCTGACCTTGACCACTGGCACCGGCGCTTCGGGCGAGATGCGCTCGACGGCGCCGAACCAGTAGCGGTCGAGCATCGCATCGCCGACGATGAGCACGCGGGCGGCCGCCACGCGGTCTGGCTGCGGGGCAAAGGGGATCAGGGGCACGATCAGGTTTCCTCCATTCTGCGGGGCGGCAGGGTGTCCCAGCCCAGGCAACCCGGGCACTGCCAGAAGTGCTGCTGCGCCTCGAAGCCGCAGGCCGCACAGCGGTAGCGCCGCAGCGGCCGGCCGGCGCGGTCGATGGCATCGGCCAGGCCCTGGAGCGCCGCTGCGTCCAGGGGCGGCGGGGCGGTGGCGGCAGCACGCAGGCGCATCAGGGCCGCGCCGAGCGTGGGGTGCTCGCGCAGTTGCTGCTGCACCCGTTCGGCACGGCGCTGCGGGTCGGTGTCCAGGGCTTCCAGCGCGGCCAGCAGGTCCAGGCCCGGCTCACGCCTGAAGGCCTGCAGCAATCGCGCGAAGGCCTCTTCCGCCTGTCCCGCTTCGACCGCCTCGCGGGCGTAGTCGGTGGCCACCAGGCTGAAGGCCGACGGGTTCAGGGCCAGCAGTTCGTTCCAGGCGGTCAGCGCCTCTGGCGCCTCGCCGCGTCGGGCCGCCCGCTGCCCGACGGCCACCAGCGGGCGCGGCGCCTGCGGGGCCAGCCGGCGCGCCTCGGCAAGCGCCGCTTCGGCCGCAGCGGCATCGCCCCGGGCATCCGCCTCGATGGCCACTTCGCAGCGGTGATGGGCCCTGCGCACCGCGAAGGAGCCCAGCCCGATCTGCTCCAACCGGCGCGCCGTGTCGGTGGCTTCGGTCCACTGCCGCGAGCGTTCGTAAAGCGCCAGCAGGGCCAGTTGCGCGTCGGTGGTGAAGGCCGTTCCGTCCAGCGCCAGCCAGGCCTTCTCGGCCCGATCGAAGAGCCCGGCCTGCATGAAGTCCTCGGCCAGCGCGTGCTGCGCGCGGTCCCGTTCGGCGCGCGGGAGGTCGGCGCGCTGCAGCAGGTGCTCGTGCACCCGCACCGCCCGTTCGACTTCGCCCCGGCGGCGGAAGAGATTGCCCAGCGCGAAGTGCAGATCGGCGGTTTCCGGGTCTTTCTGGATGGCTTCGATGAAGGCGTCGATGGCCCTGTCGTGCTGCTCGTTGAGCAGCAGATTCAGCCCGCGCAGATAGGCCCGGGACGCGAAGGCCGGGTCGCGCCGCTGCTGGCGCAGGTCCAGCCGCGAGCCCAGCCAGCCCAGGGCGAAGCCGACCGCGAACGCGACCGGCACCCACACGAGCAGGCCCTGCAGTTCAGCGTCCATCGGGTGGCGGGCCGTCGGCAGCGCCCAGTCCCACGCTGTCCAGGGGGTCGGGTCCGTCCGCGCGCGCGCCGCGCCGGGCGACAGCGGCGCAGGGGCGCTCATTCGCGGGTGTGCGGGGAAGGGGGCCGGAGGCCAGCTTCGCCGAAGGCTGCGCCGGTCGCGTCGCATCGACCGGCGCCAGCTCCGGGCGGCGCGCGATGGCCATGCCGGGCCAGCGGCGGATGCCCACCGCCAGCAGGGCCAGCACCACGCCGGCAACGAAGCTCACGAGGATGACGACGATCATCGGCGCCGACCAGCGCGTGCCGAACAGCCCGTTGACCACCACCTCCTGCTGGTTGTTCAGGGCCAGGCCGAACAGCAGGAGAAAGAGGACGCCGCGCAGAACCCAGCCGACGAGCCGCATGGCGCTTCAGCGGGGCGTGGCAGGCACGGAGGCAGCGGAGGCGATCGGCGCGGCCGCTGCCGACGACTCGGGGAGCTCGGCAGGCCCCACCGGCACGTTGCGGTCGACCGCTTCGCGCAGGGCCTTGCCGGGCTTGAAATGGGGAACGAGTTTTTCCGGGATGACCACCTGCTCGCCCGAGCGCGGGTTGCGCCCGACGCGCGGTGGCCTGCGGCTGACCGAAAAGCTGCCGAAGCCGCGGATCTCGATGCGGTGCGAACGGGCCAGCGCCTCGGACATGCCGTCGAGGATGGTCTTCACCGCGAACTCGGTGTCGCGTTGGGTGAGCTGGCCGAAGCGTTCAGCCAGCAGGGCCACGAGGTCGGAACGGGTCAAGGCTGGAATCCTGGTGGAACGGGCAGGGCCACCCGTGAGGATGGCCCTGCCCGAAGGCCGAGACGCCCGATCAGCTGTTGCCGCTGTTCTGGTTGTCCAGCTTGGCGCGCAGCAGCGCACCCAGGCTCGTCGTGCCGGCGGTCTCGCGCTCGTTCGACTGGGCCAGACGCTGCATGGCTTCCTGCTGGTCCACGCTGTCCTTGGCCTTGATGGACAGCTGGATGTTGCGGGTCTTGCGGTCGACGTTGACGATCAGCGCGCTGACCTCGTCGCCTTCCTTCAGCACGTTGCGGGCGTCCTCGACGCGGTCGCGGGAGATCTCGCTGGCGCGCAGGTAGCCGGTGACGTCCTCGGTCAGCTGGATCTCGGCGCCGCGCGGGTCGACGGTCTTGACCTTGCCCGACACCACGGCACCCCGGTCGTTGACCGAGGTGTAGCTGGTGAAGGGGTCGCTGTCGAGCTGCTTGATGCCCAGGCTGATGCGCTCGCGGTCGACGTCGACGGCCAGCACCAGCGCCTCGACTTCCTGGCCCTTCTTGTAGTTGCGCACCGCGGCTTCGCCGGGCTCGTTCCACGACAGGTCGGACAGGTGCACCAGGCCGTCGATGCCGGCGGCCAGGCCGACGAACACGCCGAAATCGGTGATCGACTTGACCGGGCCCTTGACGCGGTCGCCGCGCTTGACCGTGCCCGCGAACTCCTCCCACGGGTTGGCCTTGCACTGCTTCATGCCCAGCGAGATGCGACGCTTGTCTTCGTCGATCTCCAGCACCATGACCTCGACCTCTTCGCCCAGGCTGACGATCTTGGCCGGGGCGACGTTCTTGTTGGTCCAGTCCATCTCGGAGACGTGCACCAGGCCTTCGATGCCCGGCTCGATCTCGACGAAGGCGCCGTAGTCGGCGATGTTGGTGACCTTGCCGAACAGGCGCGTGGAGTTCGGGTAGCGGCGCGACACGCCGTGCCACGGGTCGTCGCCCAGCTGCTTCAGGCCCAGCGAGACGCGGTTCTTCTCGGCGTCGAACTTGAGCACCTTGGCGGTGAGCTCCTGGCCCACGGTGACGACTTCGCTCGGATGGCGCACGCGGCGCCAGGCCATGTCGGTGATGTGCAGCAGGCCGTCGATGCCGCCGAGGTCGACGAAGGCACCGTACTCGGTGATGTTCTTGACCACGCCGTTGACGATCGCGCCTTCGGACAGCGTCTCCAGCAGCTTGGCGCGTTCCTCGCCCATCGAAGCCTCGACCACCGCGCGACGCGACAACACCACGTTGTTGCGCTTGCGGTCGAGCTTGATGACCTTGAACTCCATCGTCTTGCCCTCGAAGGGCGACATGTCCTTCACCGGCCGGGTGTCCAGCAGCGAGCCGGGCAGGAAGGCACGGATGCCGTTGACCAGGACGGTCAGGCCGCCCTTGACCTTGCCGCTGACGGTGCCGGTGACGAAGTCGCCGCTGTCCAGCGAGGTCTCGAGCGCGAGCCAGGAGGCCAGGCGCTTGGCCTTGTCACGCGACAGGATGGTGTCGCCGTAGCCGTTCTCCAGCGCGTCGATGGCCACCGAGACGAAGTCGCCGACCTGGACTTCGATCTCGCCCTGGTCGTTCTTGAACTCGTCGAGCGGGATGTAGGCCTCGGACTTGAGACCGGCATTGACCACCACGAAGTTGTAGTCGACGCGGACGACTTCCGCGCTGATGACCTCGCCGCTGCGCATCTCGGAGCGCTGCAGCGATTCTTCGAAGAGGGCGGCAAAGGATTCGCCGCCCATGCTGGTGGCGGTTTGGGGTTGGGACATGGGTTGGAGGTTCCGGTGCGGCTCGCGCCGCGGCTGGGTTGTGATCCGGGGCCCCGGTGTGCGCGGAGGAATCGCACGGCGGGAGGGCCACGGGCCTGTTGGCCCTCGACCGATGGCTCAGCCGAGGGGGTTTCGCTCGTGCCACCACGACAGCACGCGCTGGATCGATTCCTCGATCGAGAGCGTGGAGTTGTCGAGCAGCAGGGCGTCTTCCGCAGCTTCCAGGGGCGAGGCGCTGCGGGAACGGTCCCGGTCGTCGCGCGCCTGCAAGTCTGCGAGGAGGGCGTCGAGTTTAGCTGGAATTCCGTTCGAAATCAGTTGCTTATGCCGTCTTTCGGCACGCGTGGCGACGCTGGCCGTCAGGAAGATCTTTAAGCCCGCATCGGGAAACACCACGGTGCCCATGTCGCGGCCGTCGCAGACCAGGCCCGGCGGGCGGCGGCTGTCGAGCTGGCGCTGCAGCAGCACACGCCGGACCTCGGGCCATGCCGACACCTGCGAGGCCCGAACGCCGACGGTCTCGGCCCGCAGGGCCTCGGCCACCGGCTGGCCGTCCAGCACCGGCTCGCCCTGGCTGAAGCGGATGTCCAGCCCCTGGGCCAGCCGGCTCAGCGCGGCTTCGTCATCGGCCGCCACGCCGCTGCGCAGCGAGGCGAGCGCCACGCAGCGGTAGAGCGCGCCGGAATCCAGGTGGTGAAAGCCCAGGCGCGCGGCCACCGCCGCGGCCAGCGTGCCCTTGCCCGAGGCGGACGGGCCGTCCACGGTGATGACGGGCACCCAATCGGCGCGGGTGCCGGCGCACCCGAGGAAGGCTTCGAAATAGTCGGGGAAGGTCTTGCCCACGCAGCGCGGGTCGAGGATGCGCACGGGCACCGGCTGCGCGGTGACCAGCGGGTTGTAGGCCGCCAGCGAGAAGCACATCGCGATGCGGTGGTCGTCATAGGTGCGGATGGCCGCAGCCCGCCAGGCCGGGTGGGGCTCGATGCGGATGCGGTCCGGCCCCGTCTGCACGCGGGCGCCCAGGCGCTCGAGCTCGGCCGCCATCGCGGCGATGCGGTCGGTCTCCTTGACCCGCCAGCTGGCGATGCCCGTCAAGGTGGTCGGCGTGTCGGCATACAGCGCCATCACCGCCAGCGTCATCGCCGCGTCGGGGATGTCGATGCAGTCGTGCTCGATGCCGGCCAGCGGCCAGCGCCCCCGGCGTGCCTCGATGCGGCCCGGCAGCAGCTTCAGGTCGGCGCCCATGGCGCGGGCGGCATCGACGAAGCGCAGGTCGCCCTGGATGGAGCCTTCGCCCACGCCCTCGATGACCAGCGCTTCCGTCGTCGCGGCCATCGCACCCAGCGCGATGAAGTAGGAGGCCGAGGACGCGTCGCCCTCGACCCGGAATTCGCCCGGCGAGCGATAACGGCTGCCCTGCGGCACGGTGAAGGCCCGCCAGCCGTCGCGCTGCACGGCCACACCGAAGCGCTCGAGCAGCGCCAGCGTGATCTCCACATAGGGGCGCGAGATCAGCTCGCCCTGCACCTCCACCCGCGCCGGTCCATCCTCGGTGAGCAGGGGCAGGGCCAGCAGCAAGGCGGTGAGGAACTGGCTCGACACGTCGCCGCGCACCCGCAGGGGCGCCTCGGGCGCGCGACGCGGGCCGGCGGTGCCGCGGATGGCCAGCGGCGGGTAGCCGCCCTGCCCGGTGCAGGCCACCGAACACCCGAGTGGCAGCAGGGCTTCGACGAGGTCGCCGATCGGGCGCTCGTGCATCCGCGGCACGCCCCGCAGCGTGTACTCAGCCCCCGGCACGCCCAGGCTGCGCACGGCCAGCGCAGCGGCCAGCGGGCGCATCGCGGTGCCGGCGTTGCCGAGGAAGAGGTCGGCCGTAGGCCGCGCTGGCTGGTCGCCGAGACCCACCACCTCCACCGTCGTCGGCCCGATGCGCTCGACGACGCAGCCCAGCTGCTGGAGCGCGTCGATCATCACCCGCGTGTCGTCGGAATCGAGGAGGTCCAGCAGCCGCGTGCGCCCCTCGCTCAGGCCGGCCAGCAGCAAGGCGCGGTTGGAAATGCTCTTCGAGCCGGGCAGGCGGACCCGCCCGGCGGCTTGCAGCAGCGGCGGCAGGTCGAGAAAAGGAATGTCGTGCATGAAGGGGAGGAAGGGTCGCTCAGCGCGCCGGTGGCTTGCCCTGCGACATCTGCCAGCCGCTGCGCGCCTCCGATGCCAGGCGGATGAGCTGTTCGAGCGCGGCCGCCTCGCCGCTGCGGATCACGGCGTCGAAGCCGTCCAGCGAGGCCCGCAGGCGGTCCAGCTGGCGCAGCACCTCCTCGCGGTTGGAACTGAGGATGTCGCGCCAGACCGCCGGGTCGCTGGCGGCGATGCGGGTGAAGTCGCGGAAGCCCGGTCCGGCCAGCGAGAGGAACTCGTGCCCGGCCGGCTGCTGGGCCACCGCGTTGAAATAGGCGAAGGCGAGCAGGTGGGGGAGATGGCTCACCGCTGCGAAGGCGGCGTCGTGGTTCTCCGGCGTCATGCACAGCACCTGCGAGCCGATGGCCGTCCACACCTCGGTGGCGCGGCGAACGAGGTCCGGCGAGGTCTGCTGCATCGGCGTGAGGATGACCTTGCGCCCGGCATACAGCCCGGCGTCGGCATGCTCGACGCCGGCCGATTCCTTGCCGGCGATCGGGTGGGCCGGCACGAAGGAGGACACCCGCTCGCGCAGCACCCGCCTAGCCGCATCGACCACGTCGCGCTTGGTGGAACCCACGTCCATCAGCAGCACCGAAGGTTCCACCAGGTGACGGATCGCCTTGAAGGTGGCCTCGCTGGCGGCCACCGGCACGGCGATCAGCACGATGTCCGAACCGGACACGGCCAGCAGGGCCGACTCCGCCGCGATGTCGATGACGCCCAGGCGACGCGCGCGCTCGGTGGTCGACGGCGACTTGCTGTAGCCGACCACCCGCCGGACGAGCCCTGCCTGGCGCAAGGCCAGGGCGAAGGACCCGCCCATCAGGCCGCAGCCGATGACGCCAAGCTGGGTGAAGGGGGCCATCGTGCCGGCCCCTCAGTGCGGGTCGAGGGGGTAGGTCCCCAGGAGCTTGAAGAAGGCGCAGACCTCCCGCAACTCCGACAGCGCCCGCGACACGGCGGGTTCGTCCGGGTGGCCCTGCAGATCCATGTAGAAGTAGTACTCCCACTGGCCGGAGCGCGCCGGGCGCGACTCGAATCGCGTGAGCGACACGCCATGCTGCTTCAGGGGCACCAGCATGTCGTGCACCGCGCCGGGCCGATTGGCCACCGACACCACCAGGCTCGTGCAGTCGTGTCCGCTGGCCCGCGGGCTCGGGTGGCGCTGCGGATCGGTGACGATGGCGAAGCGGGTGCGGTTGTGTGCGTCGTCCTGGATCGAGGGCTCGACGACGTGCAGGCCGTATTCGCCGGCCGCCCGTTCGCTGGCCACCGCAGCCAGGCGAGGGTCCAGCGAGGCGAGCCGCGCGCCTTCGGCATTGCTGGCCACCGGCCGGCGCTCCACCGCGCTCAGGTGCTCGGACAACCAGCCGTGGCACTGGGCCAGTGCCTGGGGATGGGCAACGACGGCCTCGATGCCCGCGCGGTCGCTGCGCGCGCGCAGCAGGTTGTGCCGCACCTGGAGGCTGGTCTCGCCGATGATGATCAGCGGCGTGGTCAGGAAGAGGTCGAGCGAACGGGCCACCACGCCCTCGGTGGAGTTCTCCACCGGCACCACGCCGAAATCCGCGGCGCCGGCGGCGGTGCTGCGGAACACCTCGTCGATGCTGGCGCAGGGCCTGCGCTCGATGGACGAGCCGAAGTAGCCCAGTGCCGCGCCTTCGCTGAAGGTGCCGGCAGGGCCCAGGTAGGCCACGCGGCTGGCCGACTCCAGCGAGCGGCAGGCCGACATGATCTCCCGCCAGATGGGCGCGATGCTGTCGCTGCGCAGCGGCCCGCCGTTCGCGCCCTTCAGGTTGGCGATGACCTGCGCCTCGCGCTCGGGGCGGAAGACGACGCTGCCCTCGCGCTTCTTGATCTCCCCCACCTCGAGGGCCAGCGCTGCCCGGCGGTTGAGCAGCCCGAGCAGGTCCCGGTCGAGCGCATCGATGCGCTCGCGCAGGCCCGCCAGCGCCGGATCGTTCGGTGCGGCAGGTGTCTCAGGCATGTCGGGTCTCGAAGTCGTGCATGAAATCGACCAGGGCCTTGACCCCGTCCAGCGGCATGGCGTTGTAGATCGAGGCCCTCAGCCCGCCCAGTGCCTTGTGGCCCTTCAGCTGCAGCAGTCCGTTCGCGCGCGCGGCCTCGAGGAAGTCGCCCTCGCGGGCGGGGTCGGCCAGGAAGAAGGGGACGTTCATCCGCGACCGGGCGCCGGCGTCGACCGGGTTGGAGTAATAGGACGACCGGTCGATGGCGTCGTAGAGCAGGGCGGCCTTCTCGATGTTGCGCGCCTCGACGGCCGCCAGGCCGCGCAGACCGCCGTGCGTCTGCTGCAGCAGCCAGCGGAACACCAGGCCCGCGACGTAGATGCCCCAGGTCGGAGGGGTGTTGTACATCGAGCCGGACTCGGCGACCGTGCGGTAGTCGAAGGCGCTCGGGCACACCGGCAGTGCATGGCCGAGCAGGTCTTCGCGCACGATCACGAGCGTCAGGCCCGCAGGGCCGATGTTCTTCTGCGCGCCGGCGAAGGCCAGGCCGATGCGGGACCAGTCCAGGGCGCGTGAGGCGATGTGCGAGGAAATGTCGGCCACCAGCGGTGCATCGCAGCCCAGGCCGCGCAGGTCGGGCAGCTCGCCGTACTCGACGCCGTGGATGGTCTCGTTGGTGCACACGTGCACATAGCTCGGACGGTCCGAAAGCCGCCACTGCACCGGCGGCACCAGGCCCCGGAAACCCCGGTCCTGGCTGCTGGCGGCCAGGTTCGCGCGGCCGTAGCGTGCGGCTTCGTGGCAGGACTTCTCCGACCAGGTGCCCGTCACGACGAAGTCCGCGGTGCGCGTGTCCGAACGCGCCATCAGGTTCATCGGCACGATGGCGTTCTCGGCCAGCCCGCCGCCCTGCATGAAGAGCAGCTTGAACTCGGGCGGCAGCGACATCAGCTCTCGCAGGTCCGCTTCGGCGGCGTCGCGGATCGATCCGAACTCGCGTCCCCGGTGGCTCATCTCCATCACGCCCAGCCCGCTGCCGTGCCAGTCGAGCATGTCCGCGGCGGCCTCGTGCAGCACCGCCTCGGGAAGGGCGGCCGGTCCGGCCGAGAAGTTCCAGGGTCGCGCGCGGCGGGTGGTGTTCACGGCGTCTTGCCTTCCCCCGCGGTGCCGGTCTGTCCGTCCTCGTCGGCGGGGCCTTCGCCGCCTTCGCCGCCATCGCCGACCTCGCCGACCTCGCCGACCTCGCCGACGTTCGTGGCCGCCGCATCGTCGTTCTCCACGATGCGCTGCAGCCCGCTCAGGGTGGAGCCGGCGTCCAGGGAAATCAGCGTCACGCCCTGGGTGGCGCGGCCGCGCAGGCTGATCTCGCTCACGCGCGTGCGCACCAGCACGCCCTTGTCGGTGATGAGCAGGATCTCGTCTTCGGGCCGCACGATGGTGGCCGCCACGACCCGGCCGTTGCGCTCGGTCTGCTGGATGGCGATCATTCCCTTGGTGCCCCGACCATGCCGGGTGTATTCGCTGATCGCCGTGCGCTTGCCGAAGCCGCGCTCGGTGGCGGTGAGCACGCTGGGCTGGCTGTCCGGCTCGGCGCCGATGGCCGTCTCGTCGAACTGCCCGGCCACCAGCATGGCGATCACGCTCTGTCCCGGCTCGAGCGTCATGCCGCGCACGCCCCGCGCGGTACGGCCCAGCGGCCTCACGTCGTTCTCGTCGAAGCGCACCGCCTTGCCGCCATCGCTGAAGAGCATCACGTCATGCTCGCCGTCGGTCAGCGCGGCACCGATGAGGTAATCGCCTTCGTCGAGGTCGATGGCGATGATCCCGGCCTTGCGCGGGTTGCTGAATTCCTCCAGCCGCGTCTTCTTCACAGTGCCCTGGGCGGTGCCCATGAAGACGAAGTGGTCGGGCGGGAAGCTGCGGAAGCCGCCGGTCAGCGGCAGGACCACGTTGACCTTCTCGTTGGGCTGCAGCGGGAACATGTTGACGATGGGCCGACCGCGCGAGTTGCGCGAGCCCGACGACGGCACCTCCCACACCTTGAGCCAGTACACCCGGCCGAGCGTGGTGAAGCACAGCATGTAGTCGTGCGTGTTCGCGATGAACAGCTGCTCGATCCAGTCGTCTTCCTTGGTCTGGGTGGCCAGCTTGCCGCGGCCCCCGCGGCGCTGCGCGCGGTACTCGGCCACCGGCTGGCTCTTGATGTAGCCCTGGTGGCTGAGCGTGACCACCATGTCGGTGGGGGCGATCAGGTCCTCGGTGCCCAGATCCTGCGCGTTGTGCTCGATCTGGCTGCGGCGGGCGGCGAGCTTGGACGTGCCGAACTCCGCCTTCAGGGTCTCGAGCTCGCCGGCGATGATGGAGGTCACCCGGTCGGGCCTTGCCAGGATGTCCAGCAGGTCGCCGATGTGGGCCATGACCTCCTTGTACTCGCCGATGATCTTGTCCTGCTCCAGGCCGGTGAGCCGCTGCAGGCGCATCTGCAGGATCTCCTGGGCCTGGTCCTCGGACAGCCGGTACAGGCCGTCTTCCTGAAGCCCGTAATGGGGCGCCAGGCCATCGGGCCGGTAGGCCTCGCGTCCGCCCGGTGTGTCGCCTGTGGCGCGCTGCAGCATCTCGCGCACCAGCGAACTGTCCCAGCCCCGGTCCATCAGCGCGGTTCGCGCCACGGGCGGTGTCGGCGAGTTGCGGATGATCTCGATGAAGGCGTCGATGTTGGCCAGTGCCACCGCCAGGCCTTCGAGCACATGCCCTCGCTCGCGCGCCTTGCGCAGCTCGAACACGGTGCGGCGGGTGACGACCTCGCGTCGGTGCTCGAGGAAGATGTCCAGCAGCTGCTTGAGGTTGCACAGGCGGGGCTGACCGTCGATCAGCGCCACCATGTTGATGCCGAAGGTGTCCTGCAGCTGGGTCTGCTTGTACAGGTTGTTCAGCACCACCTCGGGCACCTCGCCCCGGCGAAGCTCGATCACCAGGCGCATGCCGGACTTGTCCGACTCGTCCTGGATGTGGCTGATGCCCTCGATCTTCTTCTCGTGCACGAGCTCGGCCATCCGCTCCTGCAGCGTCTTCTTGTTGACCTGGTAGGGGATCTCGTCGACGACGATGGCCTGGCGCTGGCCGCGGTCGATGTCCTCGAAGTGGACCTTCGCGCGCATCACCACCTTGCCGCGGCCGGTGCGGTAGCCCTCGCGCACCCCCGAGAGCCCGTAGATGATGCCGGCAGTGGGGAAGTCGGGCGCCGGGATGATCTCCATCAGCTGCTCGACCGTGGCATCGGGCTGGCGCAGCAGGTGCAGGCAGGCGTCCACCACCTCGTTGAGGTTGTGGGGCGGGATGTTGGTGGCCATGCCCACGGCGATGCCGGCCGAGCCGTTGACCAGCAGGTTGGGCAGCCGGGTGGGCAGCACCAGCGGTTCGCGCTCGGAGCCGTCGTAGTTGGGGCCGAAGTCGACGGTTTCCTTGTCGATGTCGGCCAGCATCTCGTGGGCGATCTTCGACAGCCGGATTTCGGTGTAGCGCATGGCGGCGGCGTTGTCGCCGTCCACCGAGCCGAAGTTGCCCTGGCCGTCCACCAGCATGTGGCGCAGGGAGAAATCCTGGGCCATGCGCACGATGGTGTCGTACACCGCCGTGTCGCCGTGCGGGTGGTACTTGCCGATGACGTCGCCCACGATGCGGGCGCTCTTCTTGTAAGGGCGATTCCAGTCGTTGTTCAGCTCGTGCATGGCGAACAGCACACGCCGATGCACGGGCTTGAGGCCGTCGCGGGCATCCGGAAGTGCGCGCCCCACGATCACGCTCATGGCGTAATCGAGGTAGGAGCGGCGCATCTCCTCTTCGAGACTGATCGGAAGCGTTTCCTTGGCGAACGAACTCATCGACCGTTCTCGCGGTGACAGGGAAGGGCTCGGCCGCTGACGGGCTCTCGGGCCCGCCGATTACGACAGAGGTGTGCAACCGCGCATTGTAGGAGCGCCGTTCTGTAGCAGCCATGCAACAACCGAAGCGATGGCGCTGCACCTCGGAGTCAAATCGGGGCCGGCTTCGGGCAGCATGGCACAATGATTTGGTCGGTAGCGCCCGCCAACGGCGGGGTTGGTATCGCTAGTCTTCCCGATTCGAGTTACGACAGTACGCAGGTCGCTGCGCAATCCCTTGAGAGGAGAATCAATGAAGAAACTGAACTCGGTGGCCTCGCTGTTCGCAGCGGCGGCGCTTGCCGCTTCGGCCTCGGGCGCCTTTGCCCAAGCCGCGGCACCTGTCAGCCCGTCGAACGGCGCCGACCAGTGGACCAGCTCCAACGGCCTGCCCTGGCGCAATGGCTCCGGCACGGAGTGCTGGCGCGATGCCAACTGGACGCCGGCCACGGCGCACCCGACCTGCGACGGCGCGCTGCCGCCCCCGGCCCCGCGTGCCGCGCCCGCCCCGGCACCGGCGCCTGCCGCCGCCGCGCCGGCCCCGGCTCCGCGTGCCGCCCCGGCCCCGGCCCCGGCCCCCGCTCCGGCCGCGCCGACCAGCGAGAAGGTGACCTTCGCGTCCGACGCCTTCTTCGACTTCGGCAAGTCGGTGCTCAAGCCCGAAGCCAAGGCCAAGCTGGATGATCTGGTCAGCAAGACCGCCGGCATCAACCTCGAAGTCATCATCGCTGTCGGCCACACCGACAACGTGGGCAGCGACGCCTTCAACCAGAAGCTGTCGGTTTCCCGCGCCGAGGCCGTCAAGGCCTACCTGGTGAGCAAGGGCATCGAGAAGAACCGCGTCTACACCGAAGGCAAGGGCGAGAAGCAGCCTGTCGCCGACAACAAGACCGGCGAAGGCCGCGCGAAGAACCGTCGCGTCGAGATCGAAGTCGTGGGCACCCGCACCCGTCGCTGATCTCCCGCGATCCGAAAAACCCCGCCTTGGCGGGGTTTTTTCATTTCTGCAGCACGGATTCGATACTCGATATCCGGCACTCTGGCCCGAGTGGTGAAACGGCAGACACAGCGGACTTAAAATCCGCCGACCTTCATCGGTCGTACGGGTTCGATTCCCGTCTCGGGCACCAGAAATCTCTCACTTGAGCGGAATCCCCCAGCGATGACTTCAGCCATCAGCGGCGTGCTGCAACCCGGCGTGCGCCGACGGGAAGCTTTCGGCTGGGCGATGTACGACTTCGCCAACTCCGGCTACACGACGGTGGTTCTCACCGCCGTCTTCAACGCCTATTTCGTCGGCGTCGCTGCCAACGATGCGTCGTGGGCCACCTTCGCCTGGACACTGGTGCTCGCGCTGTCCAACCTGCTGGTCATGCTCAGCGCGCCGGTGCTCGGTGCGCTGGCCGACGCCCGGCAGTGGAAGAAGCCACTGCTGCTGCTCGCCACCGTGGCCTGCGTGGCCAGCACGGCCGGTCTTGCCGGCGTCGGCCGGGGCGATCTGGTGCTGGCAGGCGTCTGCATCCTGATCAGCAACCTGGCCTACTCCTGGGGGGAGTCGCTGATCGCAGCCTTCCTGCCCCGCATCGCGCGGCCCGAGGCGCTCGGCCGGGTGTCCGGATGGGGCTGGGCACTCGGCTACCTGGGCGGCATGACCACGCTCGGTCTGAGTCTGGCCTATGTGCTGTCGGCCCAGGCCCGGGGTGTTCCGGCCACCGAGTTCGTGCCGGTCACCATGCTGCTGACGGCGCTGGTCTACGCGGCGGCGGCCTCCATCACCTTCGTTCTCCTGCGTGAACCGTCCGACGGCCCGCGCGCGTCCGTCTCCGCCACGCCCGTGGCCGACGCCTTCGCCCAGCTGCGGCGCACCTGGCAGCAGGCGCGCCAATTCCAGGATTTCGCGGCTTTGCTGGCCTGCTGCGTCAGTTATCAGGCCGGCATATCGGTGGTGATCGCACTGGCCGCCATTTATGCCGAACAGGTACTGGGCTTCAAGACCTCGGACACCATGCTGCTGATATTCCTGGTGAATATCGCAGCGGCGCTGGGGGCTTTTGCCTTCGGCCACCTGCAGGACCGCATCGGTCACCGCCGCATGCTGGCCCTGACGCTGCTGGGCTGGCTGGTGATGATCGTGCTGGCGGTTCTGGCCCAGGGGCCTGCGCTGTTCTGGGTGGCCGCCGTGATCGCAGGCCTGTGCATGGGGTCCAGCCAGTCGGGCGGGCGGGCGCTGGCTGCCTTGCTCACGCCGCGCCACCAGGCGGCCGAGTTCCTGGGGTTATGGACCTTGGCCACCCGTGCGGCGGCCATCGTCGGTCCGCTGACCTACGGCCTGGTCACGCTGGTCACGGCGGGCAACCACCGCGTGGCGATTGCCGTCACCGGGCTCTTCTTCATCGGTGGGCTGGTGCTGCTTCGCCGTGTCGATGTGCTGCGCGGGGAGCGCGCTGCGCTGGCGGCAGGCGGCCCGGATCGTCGTGCTGCCTGATGCAGCTGAAGGAGCAGCTGAAAAAGCAGCTGAAGGTGCCGGTACCGGTGCCGGCCGGGCAATCGCTTGCCCGGCAGCACGGGGCCTCGACCGCTTGAGCGCGCGCTGCCCCGCGCGCCATGGCAAAATCGAACGATCGTGCTTTTATTGGCCGGGTCCGGCAGCGACCCGGCAAGCCCTGACTAAGATCGCCCGTACACCGAATACAGCCCGTCGGACCCGGCCTGCCGCCGGCCGCCCCTTCACCGTTTCCAACCTGCCCTGAGGTCCTCATGAGAGCACTCGTCCCGGTCAAGCGCGTCGTCGACTACAACGTCAAGGTGCGCGTCAAGTCCGACGGTACCGGCGTGGACATCGCCAACGTCAAGATGAGCATGAACCCCTTCGACGAGATCGCCATCGAGGAGGCGGTCCGTCTCAAGGAAAAGGGCGTCGTCACCGAAGTCGTGGCCGTTTCCTGCGGTGTCACCGCCTGCCAGGAGACGCTGCGCACGGCGATGGCCATCGGCGCCGATCGCGCCGTCCTCGTCGAGTCCGCCGAGGAACTGCAGCCCCTGGCCGTGGCCAAGCTGCTCGCCGCGGTGGTCCGCAAGGAAACGCCCCAGATCGTCATCCTGGGCAAGCAGGCCATCGACGACGACTGCAACCAGACCGGCCAGATGCTGGCTGCGTTGCTCGGCTGGCCTCAGGCCACCTTCGCGAGCAAGGTCGAGCTGACGGCCGACGGCGCCCAGGTCACCCGCGAGATCGACGGCGGCCTGGAGACGCTGGCCCTGCAGCTGCCCTGCGTGGTCACGACCGACCTGCGCCTGAACGAGCCGCGCTATGTGACGCTGCCCAACATCATGAAGGCCAAGAAGAAGCCGCTCGAGGTGGTGACGCCCGACGCGCTGGGCGTGGACGCCCGCCCCCGGCTCACGACGGTGAAGGTGTCCGAGCCGCCCAAGCGCGGCGCCGGCATCAAGGTGCCCGACGTGGCCAGCCTGGTGGACAAGCTCAGGAACGAGGCCAAGGTCATCTGACCCGAGCGCCCGAGCTTCACCTTCCATTCGAGAAACCGGAGACACCATGACCATCCTCGTCGTTGCCGAGCACGATCAGCACTCGCTCAAGGGCGCCACCTTGAACACCGTCGCGGCGGCCCAAGCCATCGCCGCAGCCAGCGGTGGGGCGGTCCACATCCTCGTGGCCGGGTCGGGCTGCGCCGCGGCCGCCGCCGAAGCTGCAACCATCGGTGGCGTGGCCAAGGTGCTGCACGCCGATGGCGCGGCGCTCGAGCATGCGCTGGCCGAGCCGCTGGCCGAGCAGGTGCTGGCCGTCGCGGCCGGCTGCACCCACATCCTCTTCGCGGCCACCACCACCGGCAAGAACGCGGCGCCCCGGGTCGCCGCCCGCCTGGACGTGGCGCAGGTCAGCGAGATCAGCAAGGTGATCGACGCCGACACCTTCGAGCGTCCCATCTATGCCGGCAATGCCATCGCCACGGTGCGCAGCGCCGATTCGGTCAAGGTCATCACCGTGCGCGCCACCGGCTTCGATGCGGCGTCCAAGGGCGCAGGCCCGGTCGCGGTGGAGTCGGTCCCGGCGGTGGACGCGTCTTCGATCAGCCGCTTCGTGGGCAGCGAGATCGCCCGCAGCGACCGCCCGGAACTCACCGCGGCCAAGATCATCGTCTCCGGCGGCCGCGCGCTGGGCAGCGCCGACAAGTTCACCGAGGTGCTCACGCCGCTGGCCGACAAGCTCGGCGCCGCACTCGGGGCCAGCCGGGCCGCAGTGGATGCCGGCTATGCGCCCAACGACTGGCAGGTCGGCCAGACCGGCAAGATCGTCGCGCCCCAGCTGTATGTGGCCGCCGGCATCAGCGGCGCCATCCAGCACCTGGCGGGCATGAAGGACTCCAAGGTCATCGTGGCCATCAACAAGGATGCCGAGGCACCGATCTTCAGCGTGGCCGACTACGGGCTGGAAGCCGATCTCTTCGAAGCCGTGCCCGAACTCATCCGAACCCTCTGATCGCGCCCGCGGACGCCCGCCGCGGCCGCCCGCTCCCCCACCGCCCCGTTCCTGGAGAAACCCGATGAGCTACCGCGCCCCGGTCAAGGATCTGTTGTTCGCTGCCACCGAGCTGGCCGGCCTGGAGGCCGTGGCCCGGCTCCCCGGCCATGAAGACGCCGGCGCCGACACCGCGCAGGCGGTGTTCGAGGAATGCGCCCGCTTCAACGAGGAGGTGGTGGCGCCGCTGAACTGGACCGGGGACCAGCGGCCCTCGACCATCAGCCAGGGTCAGGTCACCACCAGCCCGGGCTTCGTCGATGCCTTCCGGCAGTTCGGCGAGGGCGGCTGGCAGGGTCTGCAGCATCCGGTGGAATTCGGTGGCCAGGGCCTGCCCAAGACCATCGGTGCGGCCTGCATCGAGATGATCAACAGCGCCAACCTCAGCTTCGCGCTGTGCCCGCTGCTCACCGACGGTGCGATCGAGGCTCTGCTCACTGCGGGCAGCGATGCACAGAAGGCGCTTTACCTGCCGCCGATGATCGAAGGCCGCTGGACGGGCACGATGAACCTCACCGAGCCGCAGGCGGGCTCCGACCTCGCTGCCGTGCGCACCCGCGCCGAGCCGCAACCCGACGGCACCTACAAGCTCTTCGGCACCAAGATCTACATCACCTTCGGCGAGCACGACATGGCCGAGAACATCGTCCACCTGGTGCTCGCGCGGGTGGTCGGCGCGCCCGAGGGCGTCAAGGGCATCTCGCTCTTCCTGTGTCCGAAATTCCTGGTGAACGAGGACGGATCGCTCGGTGAGCGCAACGACGTCCACTGCGTGAGCATCGAGCACAAGCTGGGCATCAAGGCCAGCCCGACGGCCGTGCTGCAGTACGGCGACCACGGCGGCGCGGTGGCCACCCTGGTCGGTCAGGAGAACCGCGGGCTTGAGTACATGTTCATCATGATGAACGCGGCGCGCTACGCGGTGGGCGTGCAGGGCATCGCGGTGGCCGAACGGGCTTACCAGCAGGCGGTGCAGTACGCGCGCGACCGGGTTCAATCTCGCCCGGTGGACGGGTCGGCGGCGCAGGCGGTGGCCATCATCCACCACCCGGACGTCAAGCGCATGCTGATGACCATGCGCGCCTTCACCGAAGGCTGTCGTGCGATGGCCTTGGTCGGCGCCGCCGCCTACGACGCCGCCCACGCGCATCCGGACGAAGCCACCCGTCGACAGAACCAGGCCTTCTACGAGTTCCTCGTTCCCCTGATCAAGGGCTACTCCACCGAAATGAGCCTGGAGGTCACCAGCATCGGCGTCCAGGTGCACGGCGGCATGGGCTTCATCGAGGAGACCGGCGCTGCGCAGTACTACCGCGATGCCAAGATCCTCACCATCTACGAGGGCACCACCGCCATCCAGGCGAACGATCTCGTGGGCCGCAAGACATCCCGCGACGGCGGCGCCACCGCGCTGGCCATCGCCCGCCAGATCGAGGCCACCGAGGCTGACCTCGCCCGCCGTGGCAGCGAAGCCTCGCGCGCGCTGGGCCTGCGACTCGGCGCTGCCCGCAGGGCCTTCGAGGATGTGGTCCGCTTCGTGGCCGAGCACACCCGCAGCCGGCCGAACGCGGTCTTCGCCGGGTCGGTGCCCTACCTGATGCTGGCGGGCAACCTGATCGCCGGCTGGCAGATGGGCCGTGCGTTGCTGGTGGCCGAAGACCGGCTTTCCGACGGCATCGAGCCCGAGTTCATGCGCAGCAAGATCGCCACCGCGCGCTTCTACGGTGACCACATCCTCAGTCGCGCGCCGGGGGTGCGCGACAGCATCGTCGACGGCCATGCGGCGGTGTCCCACATGGCCGTGGAGGCCTTCTGATGGCACTGCCCGCGCTTTTCTCACGCCTGCGCCTGCCGGTCATTGCGGCGCCGCTGTTCATCATCAGCAACCCGGCGCTGGTCATCGCCCAGTGCAAGGCCGGCATCGTCGGCTCGATGCCGGCGCTCAATGCACGCCCGGCATCCCAGGTGGACGAGTGGCTGGCCGAGATCACCGAGGCGCTTGCTGCGCATGACCGCGCACACCCCGAGTCCCCCGCCGCGCCTTTCGCGATCAACCAGATCGTGCACAAGAGCAACGACCGGCTGGACCATGACATGCAGGTCTGCGCGCGCTACAAGGTGCCGCTGGTGATCACCTCGCTGGGTGCCCGGGCCGACGTCAACGACGCGGTGCATGCGTGGGGCGGCCTGGTGATGCACGACATCATCAACGACACCTTCGCCCGCAAGGCCGTCGACAAGGGTGCCGATGGGCTGATCGCCGTGGCCACCGGTGCCGGCGGCCACGCCGGGGTGAAGAGCCCCTTCGCGCTGACCCAGGAAATCCGCGAGTGGTTCGACGGCCCGCTCGCACTGAGCGGCTCCATCGCCACGGGCGGCGCGGTGCTGGCGGCGCAGGCCATGGGGGCGGACCTCGCCTACATCGGCTCGGCCTTCATCGCCACCGAGGAGGCGCGCGCCGTGGCCGAGTACAAGCAGGCGGTCGTCGACTGCACGTCCGACGACATCGTCTATTCGAACCTTTTCACCGGCGTGCACGGCAACTATCTGGCGCCGTCCATCCGCCGCGCCGGCCTGGACCCGGCCAATCTGCCCGAGAGCGACCCCAGCAAGATGGACTTCGGCGGTGGCGAAGGCAGCAAGAAGGCCTGGAAGGACATCTGGGGCTGCGGCCAGGGTATCGGTGCGGTCAAGGCCATCGTGCCGGCGGCCGAGCGCGTGGCCCAACTGCAGCGCGAGTATCAGGACGCACGTCGGCGCCTGGGCCTGTCTGCCTGAGCGTCCTGCGGCCGCGCTGCCGAGAGGGTAGGGGGTAGAGGGTAGAGGGGTGGGCCCCCGGGGTTGGGTTGCCCCCGGGCTTGTCAGCCCCGGCCTGCAGGCTCGACCTCCAGTTCACAGTCGCAGCCCTGTCCGGCGCCGATCCACCGCCCGGCCAGCCGCGTCTTCCAGCCGGCCAGGCGGCCCTGTGCGGCGGCGGCCATCACGCCGCAGCGATAGCGGCTGTCCTGCGCATCCCACTGCAGGGCGCGACAGGGCCCGCGACGCCGCCCCGACAGCAGCATGCCCACAGGGCAGGGCTCCGACAGGCAGCACACGCCGCAGCCGTTGCACGGCGCGCCGACCGCGGGCTTGCTCGCGGCCTCGGCCTGGATGCGGATGACGAATCGGTGGTCCATGAGGGGGCCGGTGGCATCGAATGCACCGATGCCGGGACTGTGCAGGCCTTCGCGGTGCGCAATGAATTGAAATGCCCGCGAAAGGTGCCGGTGCTACATTGAACCGTTTGCACAAGGACCTTCCGTCCCCCTCGTGGGCCAGCAGGGGTCGCGATCCGCACATCGGTGAAGCCGGGAAGCGGAAGGTTGATGAAACCACTCGAACGCCGGAAACCGGTGGAGGAGATGAGCGAGATGATGCAGGAAAACCAGGCCAATTCGTACCTGTTCGGGGGCAACGCGCCCTACGTCGAGGAGATGTACGAGGCCTATCTGGACAACCCCGGTTCCGTTCCCGAGAACTGGCGCGCCTACTTCGATGCCCTGCAGAACGTGCCGGCGGTGGATGGCAGCAACGCCCGTGACGTGGCGCATGCGCCGGTCGTCGAGTCCTTCGCCCAGCGGGCCAAGGCCAACGCCTTCGGCGCCAAGGCCAGCGGCGCGGACCTCGCGGTGGCCCGCAAGCAGGTGCACGTCCAGTCCCTGATCGCCGCCTACCGCTTCCTCGGCTCGCGCTGGGCCGACCTCGACCCGCTCAAGCGCCAGGAGCGCCCGAAGATTCCCGAGCTCGAGCCGGCGTTCTACGACCTGAGCGAGTCCGACATGGACATCTCGTTCAGTGCCACGAACACCTACTTCTCCACCGCGGAGAACATGACACTGCGCCAGATCGTCCAGGCGCTGCGCGAGACCTACTGCGGCACGGTGGGCGCCGAGTTCATGCACATCACCGACCCCACCGAGAAGCGCTGGTGGCAGGAGCGGCTGGAAAGCATCCGCAGCAAGCCGGGCTTCGGCGCCGAGGGCAAGGTCCACATCCTCGACCGCCTCACCGCTGCCGAGGGCCTGG
>JAIYCR010000014.1 GCA_027487905.1 Rubrivivax sp.
CGCCCCCGCCCCCGCCGGCGCCGGTCGTGGTGGCCGCCGCGCCGCCCGCCCCGGCACCCGCACCCGAGCCTGCGCCCGCGCCCGCGCCGCAGGCAGCGGCCCCTGCACCCGCCCCGGCCCCGGCTCCCGCTGCTTCCGTCGCCGCCGAACCCGCCGCGGAATCCACCGGCTTCCTCGGCTCGCTGATGCGCGACAACCCCACGCTGCTCGCAGCGGGCGGGGGCCTGATCGCGTTGCTGCTCGGCTGGGCTGCCTGGCGTTTCACGCGCCGCAACCCCAAGTCGACCGGCGAGACCTCCTTCCTCGAAAGCCGCCTGCAGCCCGATTCCTTCTTCGGCGCCAGTGGCGGGCAGCGGGTGGACACCCGGGACGCCGGCGGCGCGTCGTCGTCGATGAGCTACTCGCTCAGCCAGCTCGACGCCATCGGCGATGTGGACCCGGTGGCCGAAGCCGATGTCTATCTCGCCTACGGCCGCGACCTGCAGGCCGAGGAGATCCTCAAGGAGGCCATGCGCACGACGCCGGAGCGCCTGGCCATCCGCACCAAGCTGCTCGAGGTCTATGCCAAGCGGCGAGACACCAAGGGCTTCGAACTGTTGGCCACGCAGCTGTACGGCCTGACCGGTGGCGGGCAAGGCGAGGACTGGGCCCGCGCCCAGGAGCTCGGCCAGCAGATCGACCCCGAGAACCCCCTGTACCGCGAAGGCGGCCGACCGGCGGACGCCGGTCCGGAGGGCAGCGACCGCGGCACCGAACTGCTCGGCGCCAGCACGATGCCGCATTCGGTGCTGCCGTCGTCGTCGCAGTTCGGCGCTGCAGCGGGCGGTGCTGCGGCTGCAGCCGCGGCCGCAGCGGCAGTGGCAAGCGATGCCGGCAGCGTCTCGCAGCCGATGTCCCTCGACCTCGACCTCGACCTGGACGCACCCTCGGCGCCGATGCCGCTGGAGGCGACGCAGACGCTGGCACCCCCGCCGCCTGCCCTGTCCGGCTTCGCCGACCTCGACCTGGACCTGCCCGACCTGTCCTCGCCGGCCGCTGCCGCGCCGCCGGCCGGTGCGGACAGCAACTTCGCGATGGACCTGGACCTGTCCGCGGTCAACCTCGACCTGGACGAGCCCCTGCCCACGCCGGCCGAGCAGCAAGCGGCGGACGATGCGGAGATCAGCGCCTTCGGCGACCTCGACCTCGACGCGTCCGACCCGCATGTGCGCAAGCTCGAATTGGCGGAGGAGTTCCGCCAGATCGGCGACTCCGAGGGCGCACGCGAACTGCTTGAAGAGGTGGTGGCCAACGCCACCGGTCCGACCCAGGCCCGGGCCCGCGCGCTGCTGGACGCGCTGGACTGAGCCCGTCCGCCTTGGCCTGAGCCCCGCCGGCGCCTGACGGCGCAGGCCCGGGCGGCCGCGCGCTCCGTTCCCCGCGCTTGAAGCATTGCCACTGACATGCGCTGGATCCTGGGTGTCGCCTACCGCGGAAGCCGCTACCACGGCTGGCAATCCCAGCCCCAGCCCGGGCTTGCCACCGTCCAGGACGCGCTGGAGGCAGCGCTTTCCACATTCGCCGCGCGGCCGGTGCGCACCGTCTGTGCAGGCCGCACCGATGCCGGGGTGCACGCGATCAACCAGGTCGTGCACCTGGACACCGAACTGCAGCGCGAGCCCTTCTCCTGGGTGAGGGGCACCAACCGCTACCTGCCGCCGGACATCGCGGTGCAGTGGTGTCAGCCGATGGACGACGCCTTCCATGCGCGCTTCTCGGCGCACGGCCGGCGCTACCGCTACCTGCTGCGCGAGTCGCCCGTGCGGCCGGCGCTGGAGGCGGGCTCGTGCGGCTGGACCTTCCGTCGGCTGGACCTGCAAGCGATGCAGGCCGCCGCCGAGCGCCTGCTGGGCACCCATGACTTCAGCGCCTTCCGGTCGTCCGAGTGCCAGGCGCGGGACCCGGTGAAGACGCTGCGGTCCTTGAGCATCCGCCGCCACGGCGCCTACTGGCGATTCGATTTCGACGCCAACGCCTTCCTGCACCACATGGTGCGCAACCTGATGGGCTGCCTGCTGGAAGTGGGCGCGGGTGCGCGGCCACCGTCGTGGATCGACGAGGTGATCGCCTCGCGCCGGCGGGAGGCTGCGGCGCCCACCTTCGCGGCGGACGGCCTTTATTTCGAAGGCCCGTACTACGATGTGGCGCTGGGCGTGCCGCAGACCAGTGCAGCCGCCGACTGGTTTCCCTGATGGCCCACCGCCCCCGCCGCCCATGCCCCGCACCCGGATCAAGATCTGCGGCCTGACCCGCGAACGCGACCTCGACGACGCGGTGGATGCCGGGGCCGATGCGATCGGCTTCGTCCTTTATCCGCCCAGCCCCCGGTTCGTGCCGCTCGAGCGCGCGTGCGCGCTGGCCGAACGCCTGCCGCCCTTCGTGACGCCGGTGCTGCTGTTCGTCAACGCGGCTGGCGAGACCGTCCGGCAGGCGCTGGACGCCCTGCCCGGTGCGGCCGCGCAGTTCCACGGCGACGAAAGCGCCCGGGACTGCGCCGCCTCCGTTCCCGCGGGAACCCGCTGGATTCGCGCCGCCCGCATGGCGCCAGGCTTCCGATTGGTAGACTTCGCCCAGGAATTCAGCGCCGCGCAGGCGCTGCTGCTCGATGCGCACGTCGATGCCTACGGCGGCGCGGGAAAGGTCTTCGATTGGTCGCTCGTCGCCCCCGGCGTGCCCGCTCGGCTCGTTTTGTCTGGTGGATTGCATGCTGCAAATGTGGCCCAGGGCATCGCCCAGGTGCGCCCGTGGGCGGTTGACGTCAGCAGTGGCGTCGAGGTGTCCAAGGGCGTGAAGGAAGCCGGCCTGATGCGCCGCTTCTGCGCGGCCGTGCGCGAGGCCGACGACCAGCTCGCCGACGCGGCGGCCGCCCACCCCCCTCCCGAATCGAACTGAGCATGCAGACCTATCAGCAACCCGACGCCCGGGGCCATTTCGGCCCCTATGGCGGCACCTTCGTCGCCGAGACGCTCATCCACGCGCTGGACGAGCTGAAGGCCGCCTACGCCGAAGCGCAGCAGGATCCGGCCTTCATGGCCGAGTACCGGCACGAGCTCGCCCACTTCGTCGGCCGCCCGAGCCCGATCTACCACGCCGCTCGCCTGAGCCGCGAGCTCGGCGGCGCGCAGATCCACCTCAAGCGCGAGGACTTGAACCACACCGGCGCGCACAAGGTGAACAACACCATCGGCCAGGCGCTGCTGGCCCGGCGCATGGGCAAGCCGCGGGTGATCGCCGAGACCGGCGCCGGCCAGCACGGCGTGGCCACCGCCACCATCTGCGCCCGCTACGGCCTGGAGTGCGTGGTCTACATGGGCAGCGAGGACGTCAAGCGCCAGTCGCCCAACGTCTACCGCATGCACCTGCTGGGCGCCAAGGTGGTGCCGGTGGACAGCGGCAGCCGCACGCTGAAGGACGCGCTGAACGAGGCCCTGCGCGACTGGGTGACCAACGTCGAGCACACCTTCTACATCATCGGCACGGTGGCCGGCCCCCACCCCTATCCAATGATGGTGCGCGACTTCCAGCGCGTGATCGGCGACGAGTGCCTGGTGCAGATGCCGCAGCAGATCGGCCGCCAGCCCGACGCGGTGCTCGCCTGCGTGGGCGGCGGCAGCAACGCGATGGGCATCTTCTATCCCTACATCGAGCACACCGGCACCCGCCTGATCGGCGTGGAGGCGGCGGGCGAGGGCATCGCCACCGGGCGGCACGCGGCCTCGCTGTCGGCCGGCTCCCCGGGCGTGCTGCACGGCAACCGCACCTACCTGCTGCAGGACGCGAACGGCCAGATCACCGAGACGCACTCGGTGTCCGCGGGCCTGGACTACCCGGGCGTCGGCCCCGAGCACGCCTATCTGAAGGACATCGGCCGCGCCGAGTACGTGGGCGTCACCGACGACGAGGCCATGGCCGCCTTCCACCGCCTGTGCCGCACCGAGGGCATCATCCCGGCGCTGGAGTCCAGCCATGCGGTGGCCCAGGCGATGAAGATGGCGCCCACGATGCGCACCGACCAGCACCTGCTGGTGAACCTGTCCGGCCGGGGCGACAAGGACATCGGCACCGTGGCCGACCTCACCGGCGCCGATTTCTACTGCCGCCCGTCCTGCCGCGGGCAGAGCGTCAAGGGTGGCGAGGCCATCGTGAAGGGGCCGAGATGAACGCCGTGCCGTCCACGCTCGCCCCCGCGGCATCGGCGAGCACCAGCCCGGCCACCGACCGCATCGCCGAGCGCTTCGCCCGCCTGGCCGCCGAAGGCCGCAAGGCCCTGATCCCCTACGTCACCGCCGGCGACCCCTTCGCCGATGCCACCGTGGACATCCTCCATGCCATGGCCGGTGCCGGGGCTGACGTCATCGAGATCGGCGTGCCCTTCTCCGACCCGATGGCCGACGGCCCGGTCATCCAGAAGGCCGGCGAACGCTCGCTCTCCCGCGGCATCGGCCTGGTGCAGGTGCTGGACATGGTGCGCCGCTTCCGCCAGGACGACCGCCGCACGCCGGTGGTGCTGATGGGCTACGCCAACCCGGTGGAGCGCTATGAACTCGCCCACGGCGAGGGCGCGTTCTCCCGCGACGCCGCAGCCGCTGGTGTCGACGGCGTGCTGGTGGTGGACTACCCGCCCGAGGAATGCGAGGTGTTCGCGGCCCGGCTGAAGGCCCACGGCCTGGCCCCCATCTTCCTGCTGGCGCCCACCTCCAGCGACGAGCGCATCGCGCAGGCCGGCCGGGTGGCTGCGGGCTATGTGTATTACGTGTCGCTCAAGGGCGTCACCGGCGCCGGCCACCTGGACACCGCTGCGGTGGCGCAGATGATTCCCCGCATCCGCCGCCATGTGGCACTGCCGGTGGGCGTGGGCTTCGGCATCCGCGACGGCGCCACGGCGCGCGCGGTGGCCGACGTTTCCGATGCGGTGGTGATCGGCAGCGCGCTGGTGCAGGCGCTGGAGAACGAACCCCGCGAGCGGGTGGCTGCCACCGCCGCCGCCTTCATCGCCGACATCCGCCAGGCGCTGGACCGCCCGGCGGCTTGAGGCCGTCTGCACCCGCCTGGCCGCCGCCCCACCACAGCCGACCCCTTCGAAGGACACCCCATGAGCTGGCTCGAGAAACTGCTGCCCCCGAAGATCCAGCACACCGACCCGAGCGAGCGCCGCACGGTGCCCGAGGGCCTGTGGATCAAGTGCCCGTCCTGCGAGACGGTGCTATACAAGACTGACCTCGAGCAGAACCTGAACGTCTGCCCCAAGTGCAGCCACCACCACCGCATCGGCGCGCGCGCGCGGCTGGACGCCTTCCTCGACGCCGAGGGCCGCTACGAGATCGGCCAGGAGGTGCTGCCGGTGGATGCGCTGAAGTTCCGCGACAGCAAGAAGTACCCTCAGCGATTGAAGGAGGCCCTCGAATCCACCGGCGAGACCGACGCCCTGGTGGTGATGGGCGGCGCGGTGCTCAGCCTGCCGGTGGTGGCGGCCTGCTTCGAGTTCGACTTCATGGGCGGCTCGATGGGCTCGGTGGTGGGCGAGCGTTTCGTGCGGGGTGTTGAAACCGCCATCGAGCAGAAGACCCCCTTCGTGAGCTTCACCGCCACGGGCGGTGCACGCATGCAGGAAGGCCTGCTCAGCCTGCTGCAGATGGCCAAGACGAACGCGGCGCTCACCCACCTGGCCAAGGCCCGCCTGCCCTACATCAGCGTGCTGACCGACCCGACCATGGGCGGCGTGTCGGCGAGCTTCGCCTTCATGGGCGACGTGGTGGTGGCCGAGCCCAAGGCCCTGATCGGCTTCGCCGGGCCGCGTGTCATCGAGAACACCGTGCGCGAGAAGCTGCCCGAGGGCTTCCAGCGGGCCGAGTTCCTGGTGGAAAAAGGCGCGGTGGACATGATCGTCGACCGCCGCGACCTGCGCGCGCGCATCGCCGCGCAGCTGGCCATGCTGCTGCGACAGAGCGCCGACGCGGTGTCCTGAGCGCCGAGCCCGCCCCGCACGATGCAAGACCCTGCCCTGGAGAGCGGCGCCTCCCCCTTGCCCGACGCACAGTCCACGCTGGCCGACTGGCTCGCCCACTGCGAGCGGCTGCACCCCAAGACCATCGACCTCACGCTGGAGCGGGTCGAAGCGGTGCGTGCACGCCTGGGCATTGCCTTCAGCTGTCCGGTGGTGGTGGTGGCCGGCACCAATGGCAAGGGCTCGACCTGCGCCATGCTGGAAGCCATCGCGCTGCAGGCGGGCTACCGCACCGGCCTCTACACCTCGCCCCATCTGGTGCACTTCGAGGAGCGTTGCCGCGTGGCGGGCGAGCCGGTGGCCGCCCAGGCGCTGGTGCCGCATTTCCAAGCGGTCGAGGCCGCGCGGCAGGGTGCGGCGCTGACCTATTTCGAATTCACGACGCTGGCCATCCTGCGGCTGCTGGCCGAGCAGGGGCTGGACCTGGCCATCCTGGAGATCGGCCTGGGCGGGCGCCTGGACGCGGTGAACACGATCGACAGCGACTGCGCGGTGATCACCAGCATCGACCTGGACCACATGGAATTCCTCGGCCCGGACCGCGAGTCCATCGGTTTCGAGAAGGCCGGTGTGATGCGCGCGGGGCGGCCGGTGGTGGTCAGCGACCCGATGCCCCCGCAATCGGTGCTCGACCGCGCCGCGGCGCTCGGTGCCCAGTTGCTGCGCTTCGGCCGCGACTTCAACTACGCCGGGCAGCAAGGTGCCGGTGGCGCCTGGCAGCAGTGGTCCTGGGCGGGGCGAAGCACCCGCTACAACGGCCTGGCCTATCCGGCCTTGCGCGGTGCGAACCAGTTGCTCAACGCCTCGGGCGTGCTGGCCGTGCTGGAAGCGCTGCGCGAGCGGCTGCCCGTGAGCGCGCAGGCGGTGCGCAGCGGCCTGGCGCTGGTGGAGCTGCCCGGTCGTTTCCAGATCGTTCCCGGCCAGCCCACGCTGGTGCTGGACGTGGCGCACAACCCGCACGCGGTGGCCACGCTGGCGCAGAACCTGGACCAGATGGGCTTCTACCCGCGCACCCACGCGGTGTTCGGCGCCATGCGCGACAAGGACCTTCCGGTGATGCTCGAGCGGATGCGCCCGCTGGTGGACCACTGGCACTTCTGCGACCTGCCCACTGCCCGCGCGGCCACGGCCGAGACCCTGCTGAACCTGTGGCGGGCGCCTCGACCGGCCGGTGCTGCGGCCGGTGCGCCGGGGGCGACCGCCGAGGCCCATGCCACGCCAGCGCTGGCCCTGGCCGCGGCGGTGGCCTCCGCAGACCCGGCCGATAGAATCCTTGTCTTCGGTTCCTTCTACACGGTGGGCGCGGTGCTGCAGGACGGACTGCCTCGCCTGCAGGCGCCTCATGCGCCCGGGTCTGGTTCAACACCACCGTCACCGTCACCGTCACCCGCCCTGCCGGGGACCGACTCCTCCTCTCCCCCCCGTGCAGCCTGAAGGCTGCAGCCCAGCCCGACGGCTGGCCCGCCCGGTCCGTCCCGCACCGCCATGAAGTTGCCGTCCTTCTTCCGTCGATCGTCCGCACCGGCAGCCGATGCCTGGCGAGCGGGCGCCGTTCGCAGCGAGGAAGCCGTCGCCCAGGCTCGCCGCCGGGCCCGTCGCCGCCTGATCGGCGCCATCGTGCTGGTGGCCATAGGCGTGATCGCCTTTCCGCTGGTGTTCGAAACCGCGCCCCGCCCCATCCCGGTGGACGTGGCCATCGAGATTCCCCGCCGCGAGGGCCTGCCGCCGCTGGTGGTGCCGCCGGCCCCGGCCCCGGCCTCGGCGGCCGCCTTGCGCGCCACGGCACCGGAGCCGTCCGCCGCCCCGGGCCCGTCCGAGCCGCCTGCAGCGGCGGCGGGCGCATCGGCTGCAGCCCCGGCGGCGCGGCAGGCCAGCGCCGTCGCGGCACCGGCCCAGGCCCAGGCCCAGGCGCCGGCCCCCACTCCCAAGCCGGCGCCTGCAGCGGCGCAGCCGCAGTCCCCGGTACCGGCACCGGCCCCGGCCCCGGCAGCAGCCCCGAAACCAGCCCCGAAACCGGCCCCAGCGTCCCTTCCATCCCCGGCGCCATCCCCGGCTCCAACCCCAGCGCCTGCACCCGTGCCCGCCGGTGGATCGGCTGGCCCGAAGTTCGTGCTCCAGGTCGGCGCCTTCGCCGAAGCCAGTGCGGTGAAAGAGGCGCGCGAGCGGGCCGAGAAGGCGGGTCTGAAGACCTTCACCCAGCCGGTCACGACCGATGCGGGCGTGCGAACCCGGGTGCGGGTGGGCCCCTTCGCCACGCGCGAGGAGGCGCTCGCCGCACAGGCCCGTGCCGAGGCGGCGGGCCTGAAGTCGGTCGTGATGCCGCAGTGAGCGCGGCCGCGACCGCGACCGCGACCGCGACCGCAGCGGCGACCAGCGCGCTGGGCGGGCTGGCCGCATCGGCCGCGAGCAGCGCCTCCGAAGGCGTATCCGCCGGGCTGCAGCGGGTGGCCGAGGGCCTCGCATCCAGCGGCCTGAACGGGGTGGACGCGGTGCTGGGCTTCGTGCTGCTGGCCTCGGTGCTGGTGGGCCTGGTGCGCGGCCTGGTGTTCGAAGTGCTGTCGCTGGCCGGCTGGGTGGCCGCCTGGCTCGGGGCGGCCTGGGTGGCGCCGCTGCTGGCGCCGCATCTGCCGCTGGGTGAACCCGGCGCGGCGCTGCGCCAGGGCGCGGCCTTCGTCATCGCCTTCATCGCCTGCCTGCTGGCCTGGAGCCTGGCCGCGCGCCTGGTGCGGCTGCTGCTGCACGCCACGCCGCTGAGCCTGCCCGACCGCCTGCTCGGCGCCGCCTTCGGCTTGCTGCGGGGCGGCGTGCTGTTGCTGGCGCTGGCCACGGTCGTGGGCTTCACCCCGCTGTCCTCATCGCAGCCCTGGCGCGAGTCGCGCCTGGCGCTTGTCGTCGTGGCGGGGCTGGATGCGCTGCGCCCGCTGCTGCCGCCGGCCTGGTCAACGCGTCTTCCCCGGCAGGCGCTCGCGCCGGTGCCGGTGGCGGTGCCTGTGTGATCATCCCGGCCAAGCCTCCAACCGTTCTGCCGCTCGCGCCGCCCAGCCGGCGCTCGCGGCGCTGAGGAAACAACCATGTGCGGAATCGTCGGCGTCATCTCCCGAACGCCGGTCAACCAGCTGATCTACGACGCGCTGCTGCTGCTGCAGCACCGCGGCCAGGATGCCGCGGGCATCGTCACCATGCAGGGCACCAAGTGCTACATGCACAAGGCCCGCGGCATGGTTCGCGACGTCTTCCGCACCCGCAACATGCGCGGCCTGCTGGGCACGGTGGGCCTGGGGCAGGTGCGCTACCCCACCGCCGGCAATGCCTACAGCGAGGAGGAGGCGCAGCCCTTCTACGTGAACGCGCCCTTCGGCATCGTGCTGGTGCACAACGGCAACCTCACCAACGCCCCGCAGCTCAAGGCCGAACTCTTCGACATCGACCGCCGGCACATCAACACCGAGAGCGACACCGAGGTGCTGATCAACATCCTCGCGCACGAACTCGAGCGCGCGGTGCGCGACCTGCCGCTGACGCCGGACGCCATCTTCCAGGCGGTCAGCGCGGTGCACCGTCGCCTCAAGGGCAGCTATGCGGTGGTCGCACTCATCGCAGGCCACGGGCTGCTGGCCTTCCGAGACCCCAACGGCATCCGGCCGCTGAGCATCGGCGAGTCGGTGGTCGACGGTCACCGCGAGGTGATGGTGGCCAGCGAATCGGTGGCCATCGAGGGCACTTCCCACCGCTTCCTGCGCGACGTCGCCCCGGGCGAGGCGGTGTTCATCGACCTGGACGGCACGCTGCACGCGCGCGCCTGCGCGCCGGCGGCGGCGCTGCACCCCTGCATGTTCGAGTTCGTCTACCTGGCGCGGCCCGATTCGGTGCTCGACGGCATCTCCGTCTACCAGGCGCGGCTCAACCTGGGCGAGACGCTCGCGCAGCGGCTGATCTCCACCATGCCGCCCAGCGAGATCGACGTGGTCATCCCGATCCCCGAGTCGAGCCGGCCCAGCGCCATGCAGCTCGCGCAGAAGATCGGCAAGCCCTACCGCGAGGGCTTCGTGAAGAACCGCTACGTGGGCCGCACCTTCATCATGCCGGGCCAGGGGCTGCGGCAGAAGTCGGTGCGCCAGAAGCTCAATGCCATCGCCTCGGAGTTCCGGGGCCGCAACGTGCTGCTGGTGGACGATTCCATCGTGCGGGGCACCACCAGCAAGGAGATCGTGCAGATGGCCCGGGAGGCCGGTGCACGCAAGGTCTTCCTGGCTTCGGCGGCGCCGCCGGTGCGCTATCCCAACGTCTACGGCATCGACATGCCGACCAAGGGCGAGCTCATCGCGCATGAGCGCAGCATCGAGGAGATCCGCGCCTTCATCGGCGCCGATGCGCTGGTCTACCAGGACGTCGCGGCGATGAAGCGGGCCGTCGGCGCGTTGAACCCTGCGGTGGCAGGCTTCGAGGCGTCCTGCTTCGACGGCCAGTACATCACCGGCGACGTCAGCGCCGCCGATTTCGACGCCATGGCCGCGCAGCGGCGTGGCCAGCCCCAGGACGAGGAGGGCGCGGACCGCCAGCGCCTGGCCCTGCAGGGCAACGCGACGGAGAACGCCGCATGAGCGACACCCCCTCCTCCCGGCCGGCTCGGCCCCCCCACGAGGGCATTCCCCCGGTGGACCTGCCCGATGACGTGCGTCTGGACACCCGCGCCGTGCGCGAGGGCCTGCCGCGCAGCCGCTGGGGCGAGAACTCCGAGGCGCTCTTCCTCACCAGCAGCTTCGTCCAGCCCGATGCGGCGTCGGCCGCCGCCCGCTTCGGCAACGAGGAAGAGGCCTTCATCTACTCGCGCTTCGCCAACCCGACGGTGGCCATGTTCGAGCGGCGCCTGGCTGCGCTGGAAGGCACCGAAGCCTGCATCGGCACCGGCAGCGGCATGGGCGCCATCCTGCTCACGGCCATGGCCCTGCTCAAGGCGGGCGACCACGTGGTGTGCTCGCAGTCGGTGTTCGGCGCCACGCTGATGCTGCTCGGCCGCGACCTGGCCAAGTTCGGCGTGCAGACCACCTTCGTGCCGCCTTGCGACCTCCCCGCCTGGCGCGCGGCGATGCGGCCCACCACCCGGCTGCTCTTCACCGAATCGCCCTCCAACCCCTTGACCGAGGTGTGCGACCTGCGGGCGCTGGCCGACATCGCCCACGAGGGCGGCGCCCTGCTGGCGGTGGACAACTGCTTCTGCTCGCCCGCGTTGCAGCGCCCGGTCGAGTTCGGGGCCGACCTCATCATCCATTCGGCCACCAAGTTCCTCGATGGGCAGGGCCGCGTGGTGGCCGGCGCGGTGTGCGGCCCGCGCCAGCTGCTGGACACGCAGTTCATGCCGGTGATGCGAAGCGCGGGCCTGACGCTGTCCGCCTTCAACGCCTGGGTCGTGCTCAAGGGCCTGGAGACCCTGTCCATCCGGGTGCTGGCGCAGAGCCAGCGGGCGCTCGAACTGGCCCACTGGCTGCAGCAACACCCGCAGGTGCTGCGGGTGCACCACCCCGGCCTGCCCTCGCATCCGCAGCACGCGCTGGCCATGGCCCAGCAGGCCGGCCACGGCGGCGCGGTGCTGTCCTTCGAGGTCCGTTCGCTGCAGGCCGGTGGCGTTGCAGCGGCCCGTGCGGCGGCCTTCCACGTCATCGACAGCACGCGGGTGCTGTCCATCACCGCCAACCTGGGCGACACCAAGACCACCATCACCCACCCGGCCAGCACCTCGCATGGCCGGCTCACCGAGGACCAGCGCCAGGCGGCCGGCATCGTGCAGGGGCTGGTCCGGGTGTCCGTCGGCCTGGACGACGTTCGCGACGTGATGGCCGACCTCGACCGCGGCCTTTCGACCCTGCCCCACTGAGATGAGCGCTCCTTCCCCCCAACGCCCGGTCCGCACCCGCATCGCCCCGTCGCCCACCGGCTTCCTGCACCTGGGCACGGCCCGCACGGCGCTCTATTCCTGGGCCTTCGCGCGCCACCACGGCGGGCAGTTCGTGCTGCGCATCGAAGACACCGACGTCGCCCGATCCACCCAGGATTCGGTCGAGCAGATCCTCGCCAGCATGGCCTGGCTGGGGCTGGACTACGACGAAGGCCCGATCTACCAGATGCAGCGCCTGGACCGCTACCACGCAGTGGTGCGGCGAATGCTGCAGGAGGGCAGCGCCTACCGGTGCTACGCCACGCCGGCCGAGCTGGACGCGATGCGCGAAGCGCAGCGCGAGCGGGGCGAGAAAACCCGCTACGACGGCACCTGGCGGCCCGAGCCCGGCAAGACGCTGCCACCGGTGCCCGCCGGCGTGCAGCCGGTGGTGCGCCTGCGCAACCCGCTGGACGGCGACGTGCGCTGGGACGACCTCGTCAAGGGCCCGATCAGCATCTCCAACCGCGAGATCGACGACCTCATCCTGCTGCGTCCGGCCGAAGGCGACGACCCTCAGGCCCTGGGCATTCCCACCTACAACTTCGCGGTGGTGGTGGATGACCACGACATGGGCATCACCCATGTCTTCCGCGGCGACGAGCATGTGAACAACACGCCCTGGCAGATCAACATCTTCCAGGCGCTGGGTGCGCCGCTGCCGCAGTTCGGGCATGTGCCGGTCATCCTGGGCGACGATGGCCAGAAGCTGTCCAAGCGCCGCGGCGCGGTGAGCGTCACCGCCTACGAGGAGGCCGGCTACCTGCCCGAGGCGATGCTCAACTACCTGGCCCGCCTGGGCTGGAGCCACGGCGACGACGAGCTCTTCAGCCGCGAGCAGATGGTGGCCTGGTTCGACGGCTCGCACCTGGCGAAAAGCCCCGCGCAGTGGGACCCGGCCAAGCTCGCCTGGGTGAATGCCCAATACCTGAAGCAGGCGAGCGACGAGCGGCTGGCCGCGCTGGTGGCCGCCCAGCTCGCCCGGCGCCCGGCGCCGGTGCCGTCAGACCCCACGCTGCAGGCCGCGGCGGCCCTCTTCAAGGATCGCTGCAGCACGGTGGTCGAGCTGGCCGACTGGGTGTCGGTGCTGTCGGTGCGGGCCGAGCCGCCGGCCGACGAGCTGGCACTGCACCTCACGCCGGCCGCCGTCGACGCCCTGCGCGATCTTCGGGACCGGCTGGCTGCGGTGGACTGGGACAAGCCCACGCTCTCCGCGGCCATCAAGGCGGTGACGACCACCCACGGCCTGAAGATGCCGCAAGTGGCCATACCGTTGCGGCTGCTGCTCACCGGGCGCGCCCAGACGCCGTCCATCGACGCGCTGCTGACACTCTTCGCGCGCCACACCGTGCTGGAGAGATTGCAACACCTTTGAAAAGCGTTCTATACTCGCGGTCTTGCTTGAACGGCACCCAGCCGGTGCAAGGAAATCGCGGCAAGAAGGGCCTCACAACCCTCAGGCGGATTTCCCCAAGCCGGCCACGGGGGTATAGCTCAGCTGGGAGAGCGCTTGCATGGCATGCAAGAGGTCAGCGGTTCGATCCCGCTTACCTCCACCAAATCCTTCGGGAGGCGGCGGCGTCGGTCAAGACAGGAAGCGAATCCGATCCCCTTCGTCTAGAGGCCTAGGACACGACCCTTTCACGGTTGTAACAGGGGTTCGAATCCCCTAGGGGACGCCACTTCAGCGGGTTTCGAAGTGGCCGAGCATGGCAAGGCTCGCGGCTCAGCCGGAACATTCCACCGCTGCGGAGCGGTAGTTCAGTTGGTTAGAATACCGGCCTGTCACGCCGGGGGTCGCGGGTTCGAGCCCCGTCCGCTCCGCCACCGTTTTCCCCTGAAAAGGGTTGAGAAAAGCCGCCTCCGGGCGGCTTTTTGCATGGTGCGTCCGGTGGGCGCGCCGGCCTCGGATGGCAGGCTCAAGTGGTGAGCCTCGGGGCAGCGAAGATGGGTCTTGTCCGCTCGACACAGGCCCCCGATGTCCTCTTCGCTCCCCGGCGTCTCTTCATCCAGCCTTCCCGTCGCGGTGGTGGCACCCGCCTTGGCGTCATCGCCGGCGGGCACTGCCGCAGCCCGCATCGCAACCCGCGGCGCTGCGGCGCGTCGCGGCCTGACCCTCAGCCGCCTGCCCCGCTCGCCCTTCGGCTTGCCCAGCGGCCACGCCTTGCAGGCCCGGTCCGAACGCCGCGCGGCCCGCTGCCCGGTGGGCTGGCAGCCTGCGGGAGCGCTGCGGCACCTGCACGACGCCGTGTGGGTGTCCGGGCTCTGGCAGCGCCTGTGCCGGACGGCCGCCGATCCGGTCCGGGTCAGCGGGCATGGCCGTCGCCGGTGCGTGCAGGTGCTGGGCGTGATGCGGCTGCAAGGCCTGGAGCAGCCGCCCGAAGAGGGCGTGCGGCTCAAGGTCTGGGCGCCGGTCGCCGGGCGATCCCTCCGGGAGGCCGCCGAAAACCGGCAGTACGAGTACGAACTGATGCGGGCACTCGAGGTGGATGCGGCGGGCGCAGCAGCCTTTCGGCAAGAGCAGGACGGCCCTGACGCGCATCCGTCTCTGATGGCGTGGCAGCACCTGTCGGCCGAACGCCTGGTGCTGGGCCCCTCGATGAACGACGAGGGCTGGCTGGTCGCCGTTCGCCGGGCCTGCGAGTTCGAGCTGACGCAGAGGCTCATCCGCCTGGACCGGCCGTTCGAGACCGCCGAGCTCCACGCATACCTCGATCAGCTCTTCGCGCACCTGCGTCGCCGCCTGGGCCGGGAGCGCCGGCTCGTCGGCCTGGTCGCCCGGGTGCTCGAAGGCCTGCAGCTGGATGGCCAGGCCTTGAACCGGGCGCGTCGATTCATCCGCGTCGACGGCGAGGTGCATCCCTCCCTGGCCGATTACCTCACCGCGGTGCGCCTGCGGCTGGCCCTGGACCGGCTGGAGCGCGAACAGCCGCAACTGCTGCCGGTCTTCGCCCTGGCGGCCGACGACCCCGACACCCCGTACCGGCCCGGCGACGAGCCCGCCCATTTCCTGCGCCGGTGGTTCACTGCCAATGGTTTGTTGCCGCGGACCTGGCGGCTGGTGCTCAGGTCCGGTCCCCGGCTGCTGATGCCCCTGCGGCATTTCTACAGCGGTTACCCCGTCAGCGCCCTGCTCGACTTCCTGCTTTTCCTGCAGGACCTCGACACCCGCGAAGCGCCGTCGCCCTGGTTCCTGTGGATGGCCCTGTCCGCCGTGGCCAACCCGGGTTACCGCTTCAACCGAAACCGCCTGGACATTCCCTGCCGCCCCCAGTGGGCCCTGGCGCTTCGGCACCACAACCGGGTGCCCGAAGCGCAGCGCAACCGGGACGACGTGGCCTGCGTGCTGCGCTGGATGTTCCGCGCCCTGCCGGTGTTCGACCAGCGCCAGCGCGACGCCGGATGGTCCTGGCTGCTGCAGCGGGCGCACGAGTGGGAGCAGTGCGAGGCGGCCCGACTGCGCACGTCGCAGGGCATGGTCTGGCAGGCGCCCGACGAGCGGGCGGACGTGGGGCCTCCAGTCCGGTCGTCCTTCCTGCTGCAGCCGGTCACCACGGCGCTGGACCTCTGGCTCGAGGGGCAGGCCATGCGGCATTGCATCGCCGACCGCCTGAGCAGCTGCAGGCTCGGCAAGCACCACGTGCTGTCGCTGCGGCCCGCGGGCGAGCCCGATCGTCGCCTGGCCACGGTGCTGCTGTGCAACGACGGCACGCGCTGGACGGTGGAGGGCGTGCGCGGCTTTGCCAACCGGGATGCAAGCCCGGCCATGTGGCAGGCGGCGGCCGCGCATGCCGAGCGGCTGGACGCGCGCCGTCCGGCTGAGCCCGCGCACCCCTACGCGGCCAAACCTGGAACCCGGATTCGGGACTTGTCCCCCTACATCGAGCCGGCCGACAGCATCGACACCCTCGACACGCCGGACCTACCGGACACCAATGGCGTGGACCCGCCGGCCCTCCCGGGCAAGGCCTGAGGGTGCGGGCGGCCGCCGCAGCGCGACACTAGCGCTTTTGCCCCGAGCTGCCCCCCTCCACGCCGATGCCGTCTGCCCCCTTTCCCATCCCCGTTCGCGCCGCCGAGACCGGTGCCCCCCTTGAAGCCCGCGACGCGCCCACCCGCCAGCGGCGCCGCGAGGCGCCCAAGGGGCGCCGCGTGGATGCCGCCGCCCGCCAGTGGGTGGTGTCGCACCTGGGGCCCGCGGTGCCCGCCCGCGATCGCCTGATCGAGGCACTGCATGGGATCAACGACCGGCTGGGCCACCTGCCGGCTCCGCATCTGGTGGCCCTGGCCGACTGGATGAAGCTGCCGATGGCCGAGGTCTACGAGGTCGCGAGCTTCTATCACCACTTCGACATCGCCCGGGAAGGGCCGGACGGCGCACTGCCCGAGGCGCCTCGGCTGACGGTGCGGGTGTGCGATGGCCTGAGCTGTGCGCTGGCGGGCGGCGAGGCCCTGCGCGAGCAGTTGGCCGCAACGCTGGAGGCCGCAGGATGCGGCGCGTCCGCTGGCGTGCGGGTGATCGCCGCGCCCTGCATCGGCCGCTGCGAGCAGGCGCCCGCTGCGGTGGTGAACCGCCGGCCGGTGCCCCGCGCGACGCCGGCGGAACTGGTGCAGGCCGTGCAAGCCGCATTGGCCGACCCGGCGGCCGGCGAAGACCCTGGCCACTGCGCCATCGACCTGGCGGTCTACCGGGCCGGTGGCGGCTATGCACTGCTGCAGGAATGCCACGGCGGGCAGCGCAGCGTCGAGGCGGTCATCGAGGCGCTGGAGGCCTCGCACCTGCGCGGCCTGGGCGGCGCGGGCTTTCCGGCCGGCCGCAAGTGGCGCATCGTGCGGGCCCAGCCGGCGCCCCGGCTGGTGGCGGTCAACCTCGACGAGGGCGAACCGGGCACCTTCAAGGACCGGCAGCTGCTGGAGACCGACCCGCACCGCTTCCTCGAAGGCCTGCTGATCGCGGCCTGGGCGGTGCAGGCCGACGCCGTCTACCTCTACCTGCGCGATGAATACGCGGGCGGCCGGGCGGTGCTGCAGCGGGCGATCGCCGAGCTGAAGGCCGCCGCGTTGCTGCCCGGCTTGCCGGTGCTCGACCTGCGTCGCGGGGCCGGGGCCTACATCTGCGGCGAGGAGTCCGCGATGATCGAATCCATCGAAGGGCGGCGCGGCCTGCCCCGGCTGCGCCCGCCCTATGTGGCCGAGGTCGGGCTCTTCGGTCGGCCCACCCTCGTGCACAACGCCGAGACGCTGCTGTGGGTGCGTGAACTGGTGCAGGGCGGTGCACAGGCCTTCGTGGCCTCGGGGCGGCACGGCCGCAAAGGCCTCCGACGCTATTCGGTCAGCGGCCGGGTGCGCGAGCCCGGCGTCAAGCTGGCGCCGGCCGGCATCACCCTGCGCGAGCTCATCGAAGAGCACTGCGGCGGCCTGCCCGAAGGCCACACGCTCTACGGCTACCTGCCCGGCGGGGCCAGCGGCGGCATCCTGCCGGCTTCGCTGGCCGACCTTCCGCTCGATTTCGACACCCTCCAGCCGCACGGCGCCTTCATCGGCTCGGCCGCGGTGGTCGTGCTCACCACCAGCGCCACCCACACCGACCGCGCGGTCGACGTGGCGCGCAACCTGATGCGCTTCTTCGAGCATGAGAGCTGCGGGCAGTGCACGCCGTGTCGGGACGGCACCACCCGCGCCCGCGAGCTCATCGCCGACGACCACTGGAACCGCGCGCTGCTGTCGGACCTGGCCGAGGTGATGCGCGACGCGTCGATCTGCGGCCTGGGCCAGGCCGCGTCCAACCCCTTCGAGCATGTGATGCGTTACTTCGCCCACGAACTGCTGCCCCCGCCGGGCGTCCCGGCTGACGTGCTCGGCGCGTCCCAGCCTGGCGAGGGTGCTCGATGAACGCCATCACCCGCCGCGAACGCCGCTCCCTGGCGGCTGCCGGAGCCGACGGCGCCCACACCGTGGCGTTCACGCTGGACGGGCTCAGCGTTCAGGCCGTCGACGGCGAAACCCTCATCGAGGTGGCCGCCCGCCAGGGCATCGACATTCCGCACCTGTGCTGGTCATCGGCGCTGGAGCCGGCGGGCAACTGCCGGGCCTGCGTCGTGGAGGTGCAGGGCGAACGGGTGCTGGCCGCGTCCTGCTGCCGGCGCCCGGTGGCCGGCATGGTGGTGCGCACCGACAGCGAACGCGCCCGGCGCTCGCAGCGCGGCGTGATCGAGCTGCTGCTGTCGCGCATGCCCGAGGCACCCGCCACCGACCGGCATGCGGTGCACGACTGGGCCGCCCGCCTGGGCGTGGGGCCGGTGCGCTATGGAGCGGGCCCGGCCGCTGCGTCGCACGCGGGCGAGCCGCCCCTCCCGAGCCACCCCGACACCAGCCACCCCGACACCAGCCACCCCGACACCAGCCACCCGGCCATCGCCTTCGACGCCAGTGCGTGCATCCAGTGCACGCGCTGCGTGCGCGCCTGCCGGGACGAGCAGGTCAACGACGTCATCGGCCTGGCCGGCCGCGGCCACCACGCCCGCATCGTCTTCGACCTGGAAGACCCGCTGGGGGCCAGCACCTGCGTGGGCTGCGGCGAGTGCGTTCAGGCCTGCCCCACCGGGGCGCTGGCCCCGCGCAGCCTGCTCAGGCTGGGGCCCGCGGCCGGCGCCGCGCGCCCGGCCAAGGACGCGGCCGCACCCGCACCCGCACCCGCACCCGCACCCGCACCCGACCGCCAGGTCGACACCCTGTGCCCCTTCTGCGGCGTGGGCTGCCAGGTCAGCCTGCAGGTGCGCGACGGCCCGCAGGGCGAGCACATCGTCCAGGTGAAGGGCCGGGACGGGCCAGCCAACCACGGCCGGCTGTGCGTGAAGGGCCGCTACGGCTTCGACTACGCCCGCCACGCCGACCGCCTGACCGTGCCGCTGGTGCGGCGCGAGGGCGTGCCCAAGGACCCATCGGCCATCGGCAACCCCGCCGCGGTGCGCGCCGCCTTCCGCGAGGCGAGCTGGGACGAGGCGATGGCCGTGGCCGGTGGCCGCCTGCGCGCGGTGCGCGATGCCCACGGCGCACGCGCGCTGGCCGGTTTCGGCTCGGCCAAGGGCAGCAACGAGGAGGCCTACCTGTTCCAGAAGCTGGTGCGCCTGGGGTTCGGCAGCAACAACGTGGACCACTGCACCCGGCTGTGCCATGCGTCCAGCGTGGCCGCGCTGCTCGAGGGCATCGGCTCGGGGGCGGTGAGCAACCCGGTGGCCGACGTGGCGCTGGCCGAGTTCGTCATCGTCATCGGCGCCAACCCGCCGGTGAACCATCCGGTGGCCGCCAGCTGGATCAAGAACGCGGTCAAGGGCGGCACCGTGCTGGCCCTGCTGGACCCCCGCCGCAGCGAGCTCGCCCGCCATGCCCGCCATGTGCTGGGCTTCAAGCCCGACACCGACGTGGCCCTGCTCAATTCGATGATGCACGTCATCGTCCAGGAGGGGCTGGTCGACCCGGCCTTCATCGCCGACCGAACCCTCGGCTACGAGGCGCTGGCCGCGAACGTTCAGCGCTTCAGCCCCGAGGCCATGGAGTCGGTGACCGGCATCGCTGCGGCCACCGTGCGCGAGGTCGCGCGGGCCTATGCCACGAGCCGTGCGTCGATGATCCTCTGGGGCATGGGCGTGAGCCAGCATGTGCACGGCACCGACAACGCCCGCTGCCTGATCGCCCTGGCGCTGATGACCGGCCAGATCGGGCGTCCCGGCACCGGGCTGCACCCGCTGCGGGGCCAGAACAATGTGCAGGGTGCAAGCGACGCCGGCCTCATCCCGATGATGCTGCCCGACTACCAGCGGGTGGCCGAGCCCGAGGTGCGCAGCCGCTTCGCGCGGGCCTGGGGCGTGGAGGCGCACTCGCTGGATGCGACGCCCGGCCTGACCGTGGTCGAGGTGATGAACGCCATCGACGCGGGCCGTCTCAAGGGCCTGTACGTGATGGGCGAGAACCCCGCGATGAGCGACCCGGACGTCAACCATGCCCGGGCTTCGCTGGCCGCGCTGGACATCCTGGTGGTGCAGGACATCTTCCTCACCGAGACCGCGGCGCTGGCCGATGTGGTGCTGCCCGCGAGCGCCTTCCCGGAGAAGACCGGCAGCTTCACCAACACCGACCGGCTGGTCCAGATGGGCCGGCGCGCGCTGTCGCTGCCCGGCCAGGCCCGGCAGGACCTGTGGTGCATCACCGAGCTCGCCCGGGCCTTCGACCTCGACTGGAGCGGCTACGGCGCCACGTCCACCGACTGCGATGCCGCCGCAGGCCGCGTCTTCGACGAGATGCGGCGGCTGATGCCCAGCATCGCCGGCATCACCTGGGATCGTCTGCAGCGCGACGGTGCGGTGACCTACCCCTGCCTGGCCGAAGGCGACCCGGGCGAGCCGGTGGTCTTCACCGAGCGATTCCCCACCGAGACCGGCCGCGCGCGCTTCGTTCCGGCCGACCTCATCCCCGCCGATGAGCAGCCCGATGCCCAGTTCCCGATGGTGCTCATCACCGGGCGGCAGCTCGAGCACTGGCACACCGGCAGCATGACCCGCCGCTCGAGCGTGCTCGATGCCCTCGAGCCCGACCCGGTGGCCCTGCTGCACCCGCTGGACCTGCAGGCCCTGGGTCTGCAGCCGGGCGATGCGCTGACGCTCCAGACCCGGCGCGGCGAGGTGAGCCTGTGGGCCCGCGCCGACGACGCCACGCCCCAGGGCGCGGTCTTCGTGGCCTTCTGCTGGGCCGAGGCCGCGATCAACCGCCTGACCCATGCCGCGCTCGACCCGGTGGCCAAGATCCCCGAGTTCAAGTACTGCGCGGTGCGCCTGCTGCCCGGCGGCACGGTCAGCGCCGATCGGCCGGGGGCCCACCCGGCTTGACCAGCCCGGTGGCCAGCAGCGTGCCGGCGACGATCACCGCACAGCCCGCGGCCATCGTCAGCGTGACCGTCTCGCCCAGGAACAGGAAACCCCAGGCGACCGCGAAGACCGGGATCAGGAAGGTCACGGTGATGGCCCGAGGCCCCAGCGCCGCCAGCAGCCGGAAGAAGAGGATGTAGGCCACGCCCGTGCAGGCCGCGCCCAGCAGCGCGGCGCTGACCCAGGCGGTGGCGCCGGGCATCACCGTTGGCCAGAACCACAGCGCCGGCAAGGCCAGCACCGCGCTGGCGCTGAGCTGGCTCCCAGTGGCCACGGCAAGCGGCGGCACGCCGGTGAGCCAGCGGCGGGTGGCGCTGGCCGACACGCCGTACAGCAGCGTGGCCCCCAGGCAGGCGACGACCGCCCAGCCACTGCCGCCGGCCTTGAAGGCCGCGGGTTGCCCGACCTTGCTCCAGGCCAGCCACGCAACGCCCGCAAAGCCGATGGCCAGCCCCATCACGCGCCAGCCGGTGGGCCGCTCGCCCAGCCACCACCAGGCGATCAGCGCGCCCCACAGCGGGGATGTCGCATTGAAGACCGACGCCAGCCCGGCGGTGACCGACAGCGCCGCGTAGCTGTAGGCCAGGAAGGGCAGGGCGGAGTTGATCAGGCCGATCACCGCGATGGGCTTCCAGTGCTGCCGAAGCGCCGCGGCCTGTCCGCTCCAGGCGAGCAGCGGCAGCAGCGTCAGCGCGGCGACGGCCACGCGCACGAAGGCCAGCGCCACCGGGCCGAAGGCCCCGGCCCCGAGCTTCATGAAGAGGAAGGAGCCGCCCCAGAGCGCAGCCAGCCCCACCCCTTCCCAGGCGACGGCGGCCCTCATGCGGTGCCTTCGAGCCGCAGCAGAGCCGCCTTTCGGTCCAGCCCCCCGGCATAGCCGGTCAGGGCGCCCGTGCTGCCCAGCACCCGGTGGCAGGGCAGGACGATGGAGATCGGGTTGCGGCCGATGGCCGCGCCCACCGCCCGCACCGCCGCTGGCCGGCCGCAGGCCATGGCGATGTCCGCGTAGCGGCGCGTCTGGCCGAAGGCAATGCCCTGCAGCGAGCGCCAGACCGAGCGCTGGAAGGGCGTTCCGCCCCAGGGGTCCAGCGGCAGATCGAACACCCGGCGTCTCCCGGCGAAGAAGTCGGCCAGCTGCTCGGCCGCGGCGCCCAGCACCCCGGGTGCCTCACCTGCGCAGGCTGCGGCGGTCACGGCGTCACCGGGGTGGTGGCGCTGCGCGTCGAACCAGGCGCCGGCCAGGCCCTGTGCCGTGGCGGCCAGCAGCATCGGGCCGAGCGGCGTGTCCAGGCGAAGCGTGTGCAGCGGGGGAGCGGTCAGGGGCGGTCTGGGCATGGGCAGCAGCGTCGGTTGGGGTGGGCGGCGGGACTATTGGACGGGGCCGGGCGGGTTCGGCGGGTGGGTCCAGGCCTCGCCACAGGCCGGCCATTGCATAGGAGCGCCAGGGCCGCCAGGCTTCGGCCCGGGCCAGCGCCGTCGCGGGGCTGCAGCGGCCTTCGGGCGGGCCCAGGGCCTGCAGCACGCCCAGATCGTGGGCCGGGAAGGCGTCGGGCCAGCCCAGCGCCCGCTGCACGATGAGCTCCACCGTCCAGGGGCCGATGCCCGGCAGGTCCAGCAGGCGGCGGCGCACCGCTTCCACCGGCGCCCCCGGACGCAGCGCCTGCTCATCGTCCAGCACCAGGCGGGCGAGCGCCTGGATGGCCAGCGCACGCTGCCGAACCAGCCCCACCGCGAGGAAGCGATCCACCGACGCCTCGTGCAGTGCACGGGGCGTGGGAAACAGCCACTGAACGCCGCCGCAGGACGGCGTGAGCGGTTCTCCCATCGCCCGCACCAGCCGCGCCGTCAGCGTGCGGGCCGCCGCCGTGCTGACCTGCTGGCCCAGCACCACCCGGACTGCGGCTTCGAAGCCGTCAACCGAGCCGACCATCCGCAGCCCGGCCGGTGGCTGCACCGGAAGGCCAGCCAGCGCCGCATCGATGGCCGCGGGGTCGGCGTCCAGGTCGAAGGCCTCTCGCAGGCGCTGCGCCACCTTGCCCAGGGCAGGTGCCAGCCCGTCGCTGAGCGTGGCCATCAGCCAGGCCTGGTCGGCCGGCAATTCCACGCCGATCCAGCCGGCCAGTGTCCGCCCCTCGTGCTGCACGGCCAGGCTGCGGCACCACCGAAGGCCTCCCCCGTCCAGTGAGTGCATGTCCTCCAGCCCGGGCACCGCGCGTCGCTGCAGGAAGTGCAGCACGCCAGCGCGGTCGTAAGGTGGCCGGAAGGCCAGGCGAAGCCGCAGCTCGCCGCTCGCGGACCGCGCAGGCGACCCGGTCGGGCGCGCGCCTTCGCGCCAGCGGGTGGGTTGCAGCCGGTAGCGCGCCGCGAAGGCCGCATGGAAACGCCGCAGGCTGGAAAAGCCGCTGGCCGTGGCCACCTCGGCGATGGGCCAGTCGGTGTCGGTGAGCAGCTGCTTGGCCTGCAGCAGCCGCTGCGTGCCGAGATAGTCGAGCGGCGAGACGCCGTGCGCGCTGCGGAAGATGCGGCGCAGGTGGCGATCGGTCACGCCGAGTTCCGCGGCCAGCGCCGGCATCGACAGGCACTCGCCTTCGCGCGCGGCGCGCGTCAGGCGTCGCGCGGCGTGCAGCGCGAGGACTTCGGCGGAATCCACCAAGGCGAGCCCGGGTGCCAGCTCAGGCCGACAGCGCAGGCAGGGCCGAAAGCCCTCCGCCTCGGCCAGCGCGGCATTGCGGAAGAAGCGGCAGTTCGCCCGCACGGGCGTCTTCACCCGGCACACCGGCCGGCAGTAGATGCGGGTGCTGGTGACGCCGACGAACCAGTGGCCGTCGAAGCGGGCGTCGTGCGCGCACAGCGCCCGGTAGGCGGCGGCAGACTCCTGCGGAGCCAGCCCGGTGGCGGCTGCAAGGCGGTTCATCGACGGATTATCAGGACCGACCCGGGCCGATTCAGCCGTTTTCGGACCTGTGGCCCTGCGTTGCCGGCGGCCCGGACCGTGACGGCCCGCACGGGGAGTTGCCGCTTGGAGGCCCGGGTCCATCACCGGGTGGGCGGCCCCGTCAGCGCTGTCACCGTGCCTTCCTACAATCCCGGGTTGATCCTGGCCCGCTTCCTGCTGGCCCCATCGGGGCGATGCCCTGTGCTGCCCCCTCCACCGGAGCTCCCATGCAGACTGCCGCGTCCATCTTCAAGGCCTACGACATCCGCGGAATCGTCGGCCAGACCATCGACGAGGCCTTCGCCGAGCACCTCGGGCGCGCCTTCGGCACCGAGGCGCTGGCCGCCGGCGAGCGCGCGGTGGCCGTCGGACGCGACGGTCGCCTGTCCGGGCCGGGCCTGTCGGCCGCCCTGGTGCGCGGGCTGGCGTCCACCGGCCTGACGGTGTTCGAGCTGGGCGCTGTCACCACCCCCATGCTCTATTACTTCGCGGCCACCCGCGAGAAGCTCGGCTGCTCCAGCGGCATCCAGATCACCGGCAGCCACAACCCCAAGGACTACAACGGCTTCAAGATGGTGCTGGCCGGCCGTGCCATCTACGGCGAAGACATCCAGCGCCTGCGCCAGCGCATCCTGCTCGAGGAATACGCCACCGGCATCGGCTCGGTGGTGCCGCACGACCTGCTCGAGGAATACGCTGCCCGCATCGTCAGCGACGCCCGCCTGGCGCGTCCGCTGAAGATCGTCGTGGACAGCGGCAACGGCATTCCCGGCGCCTCGGCCCCGGGCATCCTGCGAGACCTCGGCTGCGAGGTCGTCGAGCTCTTCTCCGAGGTCGATGGCGACTTCCCCAACCACCACCCGGACCCGAGCAAGCCGGAGAACCTGGTCGACCTGATCGCCGCGGTGAAGGCCCACGGCGCCGACCTGGGCCTGGCCTTCGACGGAGACGGCGACCGGCTGGGCGTCGTCACCCGGCACGGCAACACCATCTATCCGGACCGCCAGCTGATGCTGTTCGCCTCCGACGTGCTGTCGCGCCAGCCCGGGGCCACCATCATCTTCGACGTCAAGTGCTCGCAGCGCCTGGCGCCGTGGATCCGCGAAGCCGGTGGCGTGCCGCTGATGTGGCGCACCGGCCATTCGCTGATCAAGGCCAAGATGAAGGAGATCGGCTCGGCGATGGCCGGCGAGATGAGCGGCCACATCTTCTTCGGCGAGCGCTGGTACGGCTTCGACGACGCGACCTACACCGCCGCGCGGCTGCTGGAGATCGTCAGCAAGGTCGACGATCCGTCGGCCCTGCTCGAGGCGCTGCCCACCAGCCATTCGACGCCTGAGCTGAACGTGGCCTGCGCCGAGGGCGAGCCGCCGCTGGTGGTCGAGCGGCTGAAGGCCACCGCCCAGTTCAGCGAGCCGCACGAGCTCACCACCATCGACGGCCTGCGGGCGGACTTCGCCGACGGCTTCGGGCTGGTGCGATCGTCCAACACCACGCCGGTGCTGGTGCTGCGCTTCGAGGGCCACACGCCCGAGGCACTGCACCGCATCGAGTCGCAGTTCATGGCGGCGCTGCGCGCGGTCAAGCCGGACGCGCAGGTCGGCGCGGGCGCCCACTGAACGCCTCGCCTGCGCCGGCTGCGGCCGGCGCCGCCCCGCCGCTGCCCTCGGGGTCCTCCGCCGAGGTCGCCCAGGCCCCTCCGCTGCGCGTGCTGATCGTCAAGCTGTCCTCGCTGGGCGACGTGGTGCATGCGATGCCGGTCGTACACGACATCCGGCGCGTGCATCCCCAGGCGGTCATCGACTGGGTGGTCGAGCCCGCCTTCGCGCCGCTGGTGCGCCGGCTGAACGGCATCGGCCGGGTCATCGAATGCCCGCTGCGTCGATGGCGCAAGGCCTGGTGGGCGCGGCGCACCTGGGGCGAGGTGACGGCGCTGCGCGGCCAGCTGGGCGCACTGCCCTATGACGCCATCATCGACCTGCAGGGCCTGACCAAGTCGGCCGTGGTCGCGCGCCTGGCGCGCGGGCCGCGGTGGGGGCTTGCGACGGCCACCGAGGGCTCCAGCCACGAGTGGCCCGCGCGCTGGCTGGTCGACCATGCGGTGGCGATCGAGCCCCGGCGCATCCATGCGCTGGACCGTTCGCGCCAGCTGGTGGCCCGCGCGCTGCAGCTGCCCGCGACCGTCGTGTCGGCGCCGCCGCGGGCCCCGCTGGGCGTGCGCCCGCCGCCCTCGCCGAGCGACGAGGCACCGCTGGTGGTCTTCGTGCACGGGGCCTCTCGGGACGACAAGCGCTGGCCTCATGACCACTGGGTGGCGCTGGGCAAGCGCATCCTCGCGGCGGGCTGGCGCATTGCCATGCCCCAGGCGGGCGAGGACGAGCAGACCCGTGCCGAGATGATTGCCGCGGCCCTGCAGTTCGAGCGGGCACCGCTGGTGGAGGTCTGGCCCTCGATGCCGCTGGACCGGGTGCTCGACCGCATGGCGGGCGCGCGCGGCGTGATCGGCGTGGACAGCGGGCTGTCGCACCTGGCCGTGGCGCTCGGGCTGCCGCATGTGCAGCTCTACAACCGGCCCACCGCCTGGCGGACCGGGCCGCTGGAGAGCCACGGCCATCGCCACCAGCGCGCCGTCGAGGGCACGCCCACGCCGACGCTGGATGCGGTGTGGCGGGCCTGGCAGGACGTGGTTCCGGTGGCCTCGGCGGTGACCGATTCGGCCATCGGCTACCGGCCCCGCGCACTGGACCCCTGGGCGCCTTCGGTGCCGCGGCGTCCGACGTGATCGACGCCGTCTATGGCGCCGCGCTGACGCTGGCCGGCCCGCTGCTGCGTGCACGCCTGGCCTGGCGGGCACGCCGGGAGCCGCTCTATGGCGAGCGCGTGGCCGAACGCTTTGGCCGCTACGACGCGGCGGCGCTGGAGGAGTTCGCCCAATGGCGCGCGCGTCCGGGCGCGCGGCTGTGGCTGCATGCGGTCTCGCTGGGCGAGACGCGCGCCGCTGCGGCGCTGGTGGCGGCGCTGCGCACGCGGCAGCCGGGTCTGCGGGTGCTGTGGACGCATGGCACTGCCACCGGCCGTGCAGCGGGCGCCGAGATGCTCGGCCCGGGCGACCTGCAGGTCTGGCAGCCCTTCGATTCGCCCGGCGCGGTGCGGCGCTTCTTCGAGGTCTTCGAGCCCACGGCCGGCGTGCTGATGGAGACCGAGGTCTGGCCCGGCCTGGCGCTGCAGGCGCGGCAGCGCGGCCTGCCGCTCATCCTGGCCAATGCGCGCCTGAGCGAACGCAGCCTGTCGCGGGGGCGCCGCTTCGCCGCCCTGCTGCGGCCCGCCTTTGGGGGCCTCTCGGCGGTGCTGGCCCAGACCGAGGACGATGCCGCTCGCCTGGTCGCGGCCGGCGCGGATGCTCAGCGGGTGCAGGTCACCGGCAACCTGAAGTTCGACATGACGCCGGCGCCGCAGCAGCTCGCCCTGGGGCAGACCTGGAAGCGGTCGCTGCAGCGGCCGGTGGTGCTGATGGCGAGCTCCCGCGAAGGCGAGGAAGCCGAGCTTCTGAAGGCGTGGTCGCAGTGCCTGGAGCGAATGGAGCGAATGGAGCGCCCGGCTGCCGGGGCTCAGGCAACCGCCGCCGACGAGGCTCCCCCTGTGGCCACCTGGCCCGATGGGGCAGGCGGGACGGCCTCACCACGCCCGCTGCTGCTGATCGTGCCGCGCCACCCCCAGCGCTTCGACGCCGTGGCCTCGCTGGTGGGCGCCTGCGGCCTGAAGGGCGTGCGCCGCAGCGCCTTCGGAGAGTCCCGACCGGCCCGTGCTGACCTGCTGGCCGACGTCTGGCTGGGCGACAGCCTGGGCGAGATGCCGGCGTACTACGCGATGGCCGATGTGGCGCTGCTGGGCGGCAGCTTCCAGCCCTTGGGCGGGCAGAACCTCATCGAGGCGGCGGCCTGTGGATGCCCGGTGCTGATGGGGCCGCACACCTTCAATTTCGCCGAGGCCTCGCAGGGGGCCGAGGCCGCCGGGGCTGCGGCCCGGGTGGCCGATCTGCCCGCTGCGGTGGATCAGGCGCTGGGCTGGGTGGGCGGGCTCAGCGGACCGGCGCTGGACGGGCCGGCGCTGGACGGGCGGCGGGCGGCGGGCCTGGCCTTCGCGGCCCGGCACCGGGGCGCGGCGCTGCGCATGGCCGAAGCCATCGACGCCTTCCTGGCACCCGGCTCGCCTGCGGGCTGAGCCGTCCGGGCGGCCGCCCGGGCGGTCGGCGCGCTCAGTTGGGCGCCAGCAGGCCGTTCAGGGCCGCGACGTCCGAAGGCCCGAGCGTGCCCGAGGCCTGGCGCAGCCGCAGCCCGCCGAGCAGCACCTGGTAGCGCGCCAGGGCGAGGTCGCGCTGGGTCTGGAACAGCTGGGTCTGGGCGTTCAGCACGTCCAGGTTCACCCGCACGCCCACCCGGTAGCCGGTCTGCGTGGCCTCCAGCGCCAGCTGGCTCGAAGCCTCGGCGGCTTCCAGCGCCGTGACCTGCGCCAGCCCCGACTGCAGGCTGAAGAAGGCCTGCCGAGTTCCCTGGGCAACGCCACGCCGGGCGGCTTCCAGGTCGTTGCGCGCCTTGTCCTCCAGGCGCAGGGTTTCCTGGATGCGGTTCTGCACCAGGCCGCCGGTGTACAGCGGCAGGTTCAGCTGCACGCCCAGGGCGCCCGCGGTGCTGGTGCCGGGCCGTCCGCCGCTGATGAGGTAGGACGTGCCCGAATTGCGGGTGGCGCCCAGCGAGCCCACCAGATCCACCGTGGGCAGCCGGCCCGCGCGGGCCTTGGTGGTCTCGATCTGTGCGATGTCCAGTGCCACGGTGCTGCGGCGCACCGCCGGGTGGGTGGCCTGCGAGTTGCCCACCCAGTCGTCCACCGCCGCCGGGGCCACCGGCGGCAGCCGCACCGGCAGCACCAGCCGGCGCGGCTGGGCATTGGGCCGGTTGACCAGCTGGTCCAGCGCGATCTGCCGGATGCGCAGCTCGTTGGTGGCCGCGATTTCCTGGGCGGAGATGAGGTCGAAGCGGGCCTGGGCTTCGCGGCTGTCGGTGATGGTGGCGTTGCCCACTTCGAAGTTGCGACGCGCCGAGGCGAGCTGCTCGCTGGCTGCGCGCTTGCTGGTGCGCACCGTCTCGAGCGAATCCTGGGCCGCGAGCACGTCGAAGTAGGCCTGCGACACGCGCACGATCAGGTCCTGCTCGGCGGCCTCGAGTTCGGCGGCCGCCGCGTCCAGCGAGCGGCGGGCCTGATCGACGGTGGCGGCATTGGCGGCATTGAACAGGGGCTGTCGCGCCTGCAGGTTGCCCTGCAGCGTGTTCAGCGAACCCTGCGGCAGCACCGGTGGGTCGATCTCCTGGCGCGTGGCGGCACCGGTCAGGCCGACGTTCGGGCGCAGCAGCGCCTCGCTCTGCGCGGCGCGGAAGCGAGCCGAATCGGCCAGTGCCCGCGCTGCCAGGTAAGCGGCGTCATAGGCCCGGGCCGACTCGTACAGCTCCACCAGGCTTTGCGAGCGCACCGGCGAGGCGGCCGCCAGCGCCGACACGGCCAGCAGCACGGCGCCTGCGGTGCGCCCGAACGAAGCGGCAACCCGGGCTCGGCCGCGGCGGCGGGGCTCAGGGCGGCCGGACGGCACCACAGACGAATGGGGTCGGAACGCGGGCTGGAACATGGGCGCTTTCGTCGAGACGGGGATGGGTTCTGCGGGGCGGGACGGGGGCGTTCAGTAGCGCGGCACGGCGGGGTCCACCCGCACCGACCAGGCGTCGATGCCGCCTTGCAGGTTGAAGACGGACACCCGGCCCAGCCGTTCCAGGTAATGGGCCACCTGCAGGCTGCGCACGCCGTGGTGGCACACGCAGACGATGCTGCTGTCCTCGGGCAGTTCCTCGGCGCGCGCGGTGATGCGGCCCATCGGGATGTGCACCGTGGTGAAGCCTTCGACGGCCAGGGGCGCGAGCTGCACCTCCCAGTCTTCTCGCACGTCGAGCAGCACGGGCGCTTCGCCCAGTTGCGGCCGCGCGGCCTGGAGCTGGTCGACGGGAATCTGCTGCATGGTGGGCCTGGCTGGAAGGAGAAGGGGCGTGCCGCGTCAGAACTGGAAGCCGTCGGGCTCGGGGAAGCCCACCAGGCGCGGTGCGATGGTGTCGAACAGTTCGCGCCGCTGGAAGCCGTTCTCGCTGACCCGCGTGAACAGCAGCGCGCGCATCACCGGCTGCTGTCCGACGACGGCCACCAGGCGGCCCCCCACGCGCAGCTGATCGAGCAGCGTGCGGGGCACTTCGGCCACCGAGCCGGACAGCGCGATGGCATCGAAGGGGCCTTCGGACAGCAGCCCGCTCGAGCCGTCACCCGCATGCACGGTGACATGCGCCACGGAGGAGCGACGCAGGTTGCCCCGGGCGAATTCGACCAGTTCGGGCACGCGTTCGACGGTGTGCACCTCACGGGCCATGCCGGCCATCAGCGTGGCCATGAAGCCCGAACCGGTGCCGATCTCCAGCGCCCGCTCGTGCTTGCGGATGGACAGTTCCTGCAGCAGCCGCGCCTCCAGGCGCGGGGCCAGCATGCTCTGGCCGGCCGGCAGCGGCACCTCGGTGTCCACGAAGGCCAGCGAGCGGTGGGCCTCGGGCACGAAGTCCTCGCGCCGCACCCGGGCGAGGAGGTCGAGCACCGCCGGATCGAGCACGTCCCAGGGACGGATCTGCTGCTCGATCATGTTGAAACGCGCTTGGTCGATGTTCATGGCAAGGGCAGGAAGAGGAACGGGGGTCGCTGCCGAAATTCTATTGACCCGGCATTGAACTATTGAACTCAAGCCGCATATCGCACCGGCTCATGCTGGAAGTAGCTTTTGATCCGCTCTGGTTGTCTTTGCACGCTGCTGAGGTGCCGCGCGGCAGC
>JAIYCR010000005.1 GCA_027487905.1 Rubrivivax sp.
GCCTGGCTGGCGGCCGAACTCGCCCGCGGGCAGTTCTTCACCGGCTTTCCCTGGAGCGCCTCGGGCTACGCGCACACCGGCGGCCCGCTGGCGGCGCTGGCGCCGTGGGTGGGCGTGTACGGCATCGCCGCGGTGTCGGCCTGGGCCTCGGCGCTGGTGGCGCTGGCGCTGCCTGCACGCGCAGCCGGTGAAGGCGGTGAAGGCGGCGGGGGCGACGCAGGCGGCGGCGGCCCCTGGGCCCTGCCGCGTCGTGCCGGGGGGTGCTCGGGCGCCTGGGCTTGCGCGGCGGCGCTCGCCCTGCTGGTCGCATCCGCCAACCTCGGCCCCTCGCAATTCACCGAGCCGGCCGGCGAGCTGCGCGCCTCGCTGCTGCAGCCCAACATCGACCAGAGCCTGAAGTTCGATGCCCAGCGCATGGGGCGCAACCTGGAACGCCTGATCGAGCAGGCCCATGCCGCACCCGGCCCGCTGGTGGTGACGCCGGAGTCGGTGGTGCCCCTGCCGCAGCGCGTGCTCGACCCGGCGCTGTGGCAGCGCCTGCGCGAGCCTTTCGTGCAGGGCGATCGGGCCGCGCTGGTGGGCATCTTCCTCGGCGATGAGTCCGCGGGCTATGTGAACTCGATGGTGGGGCTGTCGAGCGAGGCCTCGCCGCATCCCGAGCGCTTCTATTCGTATGGCAAGCGGCACCTGCTGCCCTTCGGCGAGTTCATTCCGCCGGGCTTCGGCTGGTTCGTCGCCCTGTTGGACATTCCGCTGGGCGACCAGGCCCGGGGCCGCAGCATCGCGCCCTTCGAAACCCAGGGCCAGCGGCTTCGGCCGCTGATCTGCTACGAGGACCTCTTCGCCGAGGAACTGGTGGACAGCCTGAGCGGCCCGCAGGCGGCCACGGTGTTCGTCAATGCGAGCAACCTCGCCTGGTTCGGCCTGCGGCTGGTGCAGGACCAGCACCTGCAGTTCTCGCGCATGCGTGCGATGGAGTTCCAGCGGCCCTTCCTGCGCGCGACCAACACCGGCGCCACCACCGCCATCGACCACCGGGGGCAGGTCACCGCCCGCCTGAGCGCGGGCATCGAAGGTCGGCTGGACGTGCAGGTTGAGGGCCGCACCGGCCGCACGCCCTATGCGGTGTGGCTGGGCCGGTGGGGCCATGCGCCGCTGTGGCTGCTGGTGGTGCTGGTCGCCGCGGCGGCCTGGGTCCGGTCGCCGCGCAGGCCCGATGCCGCCCCGGGCCGCCCGAGACCCGACCGATAAACTCCGCCCGGCCGCCGTCGCCATCCCGAGATACCGAGTGCCCCTGGGGCCTCTGCCCATGCTGACCTTCCAACAGATCATCCTCACGCTGCAGGCCTACTGGGCCGACCGCGGCTGTGCGCTGCTGCAGCCCTACGACATGGAAGTGGGCGCGGGCACCAGCCACACCGCCACCTTCCTGCGCGCGCTCGGCCCCGAGCCCTGGAAAGCGGCCTATGTGCAGCCCAGCCGCCGCCCCAAGGACGGCCGCTACGGCCAGAACCCCAACCGGCTGCAGCACTACTACCAGTACCAGGTGGTGCTCAAGCCGGCGCCGGCCGACATCCTGGAGCTCTACCTCGGCTCGCTCGAGGCCCTGGGCTTTGACCTCAAGGCCAACGACGTGCGCTTCGTCGAGGACGACTGGGAGAACCCCACGCTGGGTGCCTGGGGCCTGGGCTGGGAGGTCTGGCTCAACGGCATGGAGGTCACCCAGTTCACCTACTTCCAGCAGGTGGGCGGCATCAACTGCCGGCCCATCACCGGCGAGATCACCTACGGACTGGAGCGCCTGGCGATGTACCTGCAGGGCGTGGACAAGGTCTACGACCTGCGCTGGACCGACGGCCTGAGCTACGGCGACGTCTACCTGCAGAACGAGCAGGAGCAAAGCGCCTACAACTTCCAGCACAGCGACGTGGCCTTCCTGCTCGAGGCCTTCGGCGCGCACGAGCGCCACTCCCGCCACCTGATGGAGCAGCAGCTCGCGCTGCCGGCCTATGAGCAGGTGCTCAAGTCGGCCCACACCTTCAACCTGCTCGATGCGCGCGGCGCGATCAGCGTGACCGAGCGGGCGGCCTACATCGGCCGCATCCGCAACCTGGCCCGCAGCGTCGCGCAGAGCTACCTGGACAGCCGGGCGCGGCTGGGCTTCCCGATGGCCCCGCCCGAATGGGCGCAGGCGGCGCAAGCGGCCCTCGAGCGCAAGGCGGCCTGAGATGACGATGCAAGCCGATGGCCGCACCGGCGGCGCGCCCGCCGAATCGCTGCTGGTCGAACTCTTCTGCGAGGAGCTTCCGCCCAAGGCCCTGCGCGCGCTGGGGGAGGCCTTCGCCGCGGGCCTGGAGCAGGCGCTGCGCGCGGAGGGCCTGGTGCAGGGCACGGCCGCGGCCGAACCCTTCGCCTCGCCCCGGCGGCTCGCCATGCGGCTGGCCGGCGTGCTGGCCCAGGCGCCGCAGCAGTCGCTGCTGCACAAGCTGATGCCGGTGTCGGTGGGGCTGGATGGGGAGGGCCGGCCCACGGCGGCCCTGCTGAAGAAGCTCGCCTCGCTGGGCGAGGAGGCCAGCGCCGTCGAGCGGCTGCAGCGCCAGGGCAGCGGCAAGGCCGAGACCCTGATGCTGGCGGCTCACCGGCCGGGCGCCACGCTCGCCGAGGGCCTGCAGCGTTCGCTGGAGGCGGCCATGGCCCGGCTGCCGATTCCGAAGACCATGCAGTACCCGCTGGCCGATGGCTGGTCGGTGGTGAATTTCGTCCGTCCGGTGCATGGCCTGGTGGCCCTGCACGGCACCCAGGTGGTGCCGGTGGTCGCGCTCGGCCTGTCGGCCGGTCGCAGCACCCGGGGCCACCGCTTCGAGGCGGCCATCGACCCGGTGCCGCTGCGCTCGGCCGACGACTACGAGGCCACGCTGGAGCGCGACGGCGCGGTCATCGCCCGCTTCTCCGACCGCCGCGCCGAGATCGCCCGCCAGCTGGCGGCTGCGGGGGCCGCCGAAGGGCTCGTGCCCATCGAGGACGAGGCGCTGCTCGACGAGGTCACCGCCCTGGTGGAGCGTCCGCAGGTGCTGCGCTGCCGCTTCGAGCCGGAGTTCCTGCAGGTGCCGCAGGAGTGCCTCATCCTCACGATGAAGGCCAACCAGAAGTACTTCCCGCTGCTGGATGGCCAAGGCCGCCTGACCGACCGTTTTCTGGTGGTGAGCAACATCCGCCCGGCCGATGCCTCCGCCGTGGTGCAGGGCAACGAGCGGGTGGTGCGCCCGCGGCTGGCCGATGCGCGCTTCTTCTACGAACAGGACCGCCAGCGCAGCCTGGCCTCGCGGGTGCCGGCATTGGCCCAGGTGGTCTACCACGGGCAGCTCGGGTCGCAGGGCGAACGGGTCGAGCGCGTGCGGGCCATCGCCCGCGCCCTCGCGGCCGCCAGTGGCCAGGCCGAGCGGGGCGATGCGGCCGACCGCGCCGCGATGCTCGCCAAGGCCGACCTGCTGACCGACATGGTGGGCGAGTTCCCCGAGCTGCAAGGCGTGATGGGCGGCTACTACGCCCGCCACGATGGCGAGGGCGACGCGGTGGCCCGGGCCATCGAGGACCACTACCGGCCGCGGTTCGCCGGAGACGCCCTGCCGCGCGACCCGCTGGGCGTGCTGGTGGCGCTGGCCGACAAGCTGGAAACGCTGATCGGCCTGTTCGGCATCGGACAAGCGCCCACGGGCGACCGCGACCCTTTCGCGCTCAGGCGACACGCGCTGGGCGTCATCCGCATGCTGCGCGAGGCGCTGCCGCAGTTGACGCTGCAGCAGGCACTGAGCGCTGCGCTGGATGCCCCCACCTGGCCGGCGGCGGTGGCTGAAGCCGCCGCCGCGCCGCTGGCCGGCGGGCTCGTCGAGCGCCTGATGCAGTTCTTCCGCGACCGGCTGAGCGTGCTGCTGCGCGACGAGGGCCATGCCGCGCACGCGGTCGAGGCGGTGCTGGAGGTGGACGCCAGCCGGCTTTCGACGCTCGGCGACCGCCTCCATGCCGTCCGCGCCTTCGCCCTGCTGAGCGAATCGGCGGCGCTGGCCGCCGCCAACAAGCGCATCGCCAACATCCTTCGCAAGTCGGCGCCTGCCCCGCAGGACGGGGCGAACCCGCCGGCGCTGGACCTGCAGCGTTTCAACGAGCCGGCCGAGCGTGCGCTGCATGCCGCGCTTCAGAGCACCGGCGCCGTGAGCGATGCCCGTTTCGACGCGGGCGACTTCACCGCCAGCCTGCAGGCGCTGGCGGCCTTGAAGGAGCCGGTGGACCGTTTCTTCGACGAGGTGATGGTCAACGCCGACGACCCGGCCGTCCGGGCCAACCGGCTGGCCCTGCTCGCCGCGCTGAACCGCACGATGAACCGGGTGGCCGACCTGTCCCGTCTGGCGGCCTGAGCACCACCACCCCCACGCCCGGCCCTGCATCCCCCCGGCCCGAACCCGCCCACCTCCGCCCGGACGCCCGCCGATGCAGAACCTCAAGCTCGTCATCCTCGATCGCGACGGCACCATCAACGAAGACCGCGATGATTTCGTCAAGTCGGCCGACGAGTGGGTGGCCATGCCCGGTGCCTTGCAGGCCATCGCGCGGCTGAACCAGGCGGGCTGGCACACGGTGGTGGCGACCAACCAGTCCGGCCTGGGTCGCGGGCTCTTCGACATGGCCACGCTCAATGCCATGCACGCCAAGATGAACGCGGAGCTCGCCGCCTGCGGCGGGCGCATTGATGCGGTCTTCTTCTGTCCCCATGCACCGAGCGAGTCGTGCCGCTGCCGCAAGCCGCTTCCGGGGCTTTTCCGCCAGATCGGCGAGCGCTATGGCGTGGACCTGGCCCAGGTGCCCGTGGTGGGCGATGCGCTGCGCGACCTGCAGGCCGGCTCGGCTGCGGGCTGCAGCACGCACCTGGTGCTGACCGGCAAGTCGGCCCGCCTGAGCGAGCGCGAGCGCGAGGCCATCGTCGGCCAGGTGCCCGGCACCGGCGTGCATGCCGACCTGGCCGCCTTCGCCGAGTGGTTGCTGCGCCGTGAGCGCGGGGCCCGCGGCGAGGCCGGCGTGAGCGATTCGGGCTACCCCCGTCTGGACTGAAGGCAAGGCCCCCGATGCTCTCGCTGCTGCTGTGTGCCGTCCGCTCGGCGCTGTTCATCGTCTGGCTGGCCCTCACCGTGGTGCCGGTGGCGCTGGCGGTCCTGGCCACCTCGCTCTTCGTCCGCGGCGACACCCTCTACTGGATGTGCGTGTTCTGGCTTCGGCTGGGCATTTCGGGTGCGCGGGTGATCTGCGGCGTGCACGCCCGGGTGCAGGGCATGGAGCACCTGCCGCTGGGCGGCAACCGGGAGTCGGTGGTCCTGCTGTCCAAGCACCAGTCCACCTGGGAGACCTTCGCCTTCCCGACGCTGATGTCGCACCCGCTGGCCTATGTGTTCAAGCGCGAACTGCTGTACGTGCCCTTCTTCGGCTGGGCGATGGGCCGGCTGGACATGATCCACATCGACCGCAGCCGCCGCTCCGAGGCCTGGAACCGGGTGGCCGAGCAGGGCCGCAAGCTCGCCGCTCAGGGTGTGTGGGTGATCATGTTTCCCGAAGGCACCCGCATCGAACGCGGCGCGCAGGGCACCTACAAGAGCGGCGGCACCCGGCTGGCCATTGCCACCGGGCAACCGGTGGTGCCCATCGCGGTGACCTCGGCACGGTGCTGGCCGCGCAAGAGCTTCCTGCTGCGCCCGGGCGTGGTGGACATTTCCATCGGCCGGCCGATCGCCAGCGCCGGCCGCGCACCCGACGAACTGATGCGCGAGGTGGAGGACTGGATCGAGGCCGAGATGCGCCGCCTCGATCCGGCGGCCTACCTCGGGGCCGGGGCCCGGCCACCGGCCGCCGCCCGGCCCGGTTGAGCCTTCGATCCTGCCGCCACCGTCCGCCACCGTTCGCTGATCCCGCCCATGCCCGTCGCGCCGCGCCGATCCTCCCGCCGAGCGGCGGCACCCGGTGCGCCGGGCACGGCCGCTGCCTCCCCCTCGGCCTTCGGCCTCATCCCTGACGCCCCGCGTCCGACCCAGTTGTCCCTTTTCGACCTTCCTCTCGTCCGCGCGCCGAAGCCCGTTGCCGCGGCCACGCCGGGCGTCGCCCCTTCGCAGCCGCTGGCGCCCGTGGTCGTGCCGGTGCCCGCTCCCGCCCCTGCGTCCGCGGCCCCGCCCACGCACGGCGCCGAACCCGACCGGCCGGCAGGCCCGGGCGGCGCGGCGCAAGCGCCAGCGGCCCACCGACTGCCGCCTTGGCGGCACCCCCGTGCCGAGCGGGAGATCACGCTGCGCGATGCGCGCATCGCCTACGCGGTGCGCCGTGCGCGGCGCAGCAGCATCGGCTTCACCGTGTCCACCGACGGGCTGGTGGTGGCCGCGCCGCGCTGGGTGCCGCTGGCCGACATCGAGACCGGCCTGCGCGCCAAGGGCGACTGGATCGTGCGCAAGCTGCAGGAGCAGGCGCAGCGCCGCAGCCGCCTGGCTGCAGCCCGGGTGGACTGGGGCGACGGCGCCACGCTGCCTTTCCTCGGCCAGCCGCTGGTGCTCGTGGTGGACCCCCGGGTCACCGGCGTGCTGCTCGATGCCGCCGCGGCGGCCGATGCGGCGCAGCAGGTCATCGGCGGCGTGGCCCACACCTGCCTGCGGGTGGGCCTGCCGCACGAGGCCGGACCCGAGCAGGTGCGCGATGCGGTGCAGGGCTGGCTGCAACGCCAGGCGGTGAGGCTGTTCACCGAGCGCACCGCGCACTTCGCCCAGCGCCTGGGCGTGCAGGTCAAGGCGGTGCGGCTGTCTTCGGCGCAGACGCGCTGGGGCAGTGCCAGCGCGGACGGCACGATCCGCCTGAACTGGCGGCTGGTGCACTTCGGACTGCCCACCATCGACTATGTGGTCGCCCACGAGTGCGCGCACCTGCGCCACATGGACCACAGCCCGCGCTTCTGGGATGTGGTGCGCTCGGTCGTCCCTGACCTGGACACCGCACGGGGCGTGCTGCGCGACGAGATCCTGCCGCTGCTCGACTGAGCCCGCCCCGGCTTGAATTCGGCGCCGGTGGCGGCACCTTCGGGGCCTACCCACCTCTGCCCTGGAGCGCCCCGATGGAAGCTGCCACCTCTGCCCATGCCCTGTGGTGGGTGCTGAGCATCGGATTGATCGTGGTGGGCATTGCCGGCACGGTGCTGCCGGCGCTGCCGGGCACCATCCTGGTGTTTGCCGGCATCCTGCTGGGTGCGTGGATCGACGACTTCACCCGGGTGTCGGGCTGGACGGTGCTCGCCATCGCGCTGCTGGCGGCAGCCGCCTTCGCGGTGGACTACGTGGCCGCGCTGCTCGGCGCCCAGCGGGCCGGCGCCAGCCGCCTGGCGCTGGTGGGTGCGGGCCTGGGCACGCTGGCGGGCATCTTCACCGGCCTGTGGGGCCTGGTGTTCATGCCGCTGCTCGGTGCGGTGGCCGGCGAGCTCATCGCGCAGCGCCGGGCCCGCGCGGGCGCGGGTGCGGGTGCAGCCACCGTGCTCGGGCCGGATGGTTCGGTGGTGCTGGGCCCCGCCACGGCGGCCCAGGCCGGCCAGCACGCGGCCCGGGTGGGCCTGGCCACCTGGGTGGGCATGCTCGTGGGAACGGTGGCCAAGCTGGCGCTGGTGTTCGCGATGCTGGGCGTGTTCGCGCTGGCCTTGATGATCGGCTGAGCGGCTGAGCGCCGTCAGGCCGCCGCGGCGACGTTCGTCTCGGGCTTCAGGCGATCGAGAAGCGGAACACGCCGTCCGCGCCACGGTTGCGGCGCAGTTGCCCCCGGTGCCACAGCGCATTCAGGTGGGCGATGGACTCTCCCATCGCGAAGGTCGTCTGGTGCAGGTCCAGCGGTCGGCGGAACAGCACCGGCAGCAGGTCCGCCGCCGTCTGGGGTGCGGCCCGGCAGGCGCGCATCACCTCGGCGAATCGCTCGTCGTGGTGCGCGGTCAGCTGGTCGATGCGCCGTCTCAGGCCGCGGAACGGGCGTCCGTGCGAAGGCAGCACCAGCGTCTCGTCGGGCAGCGCCCTCAGCCGGGCGAGCGACTGCAGGTACAGCGCGAGCGGGTCGGCCTCGGGCTCGAGATCGATCACGCTGACGTTCGTGGAGATGCGGGGCAGCACCATGTCGCCGGAGATCAGCACGCCACGCTCGGCGTCGTGCAGGCTGATGTGCTCGGGCGCGTGCCCGTAGCCGGCCAGGGCCGTCCAGCGGGCCGGGCCGGTGCCGCCGGGAATCGAAGTGCAGACGGTGTCGCCGTCCATCAGCCGGCGATGGCGTTCAGGCACCTGCGGCACCATGGACGAGTAGTAGTTGCTGCGCTGGCGGATCTTGTCCATCGCCTCGGGCGAACTCAGGCCGTGCGAGGCCATGAAGCGCGCAGCCGCCTCGCCGCCGAAGCCGGTGGTGGACTGGCTGGCGATGCGCGCGGCATTGAAGTCGGTGCCGCTGATCCACATCCGGCACTCGTGTTCGGCGCTGGTCCAGCGCCGGGTCAGCCAGTGCGCCAGGCCGATGTGGTCGGGGTGCATGTGGGTGACGAGCAGGCGCAGCACCGGCAGCCCGTCCAGGCCGGTGGCGAACACCTGCTCCCATTGGGTGCGCGTCGTCTCGTTGGTGATGCCGCAGTCCACGAGCGTCCAGCCCGGGCGTCCGTCCAGCTCGTCGCGCAGCGCCCACAGGTTGATGTGGTCCAGCGCGAAGGGCAGCTGCATGCGCACCCAGCGCAGCCCGTCCACGCCGGCCATCGGCAGCGCCTCGCCGGGCTGCGGCACGCGCTCGCCCATTGGGTAGTCGAGTTGGCGTTCCTGCTCGTTCTTGTCGGCGCTCGGCATCGGGGGCCTTCCGGGTGGCGCCGCGCACGGGCGGCTGGCTAAACTTGACGTATACGTCAATTGGACGTGCCGATTCTAGGTTCGCATGGCCGAGCGCCCCCTTGCCCCGTCCCACCCCGCGCCGAGCCCTGCGCGGCGCGCCGCCGCGACCGCAGCGGCCGGGGTGTACGAGATCGGCGACCTCGCCCGCGAATTCGACCTCACCACCCGGGCGATCCGCTTCTACGAGGACTGCGGGCTGCTGCAGCCGCGCCGCGAGGGCCGCAAGCGCCTGTATTCCGCCCGCGACCGCACGCGGCTGAAGCTGACGCTGCGCGGCAAGCGCCTGGGCCTGACGCTGGCCGAGGTGAAGGACCTGGTGGACATGTACGACAGCCCGCGGGACACCGCCGCGCAGCTGGAAAAGTTCCTCGTCGTGCTGGCGGCCCACCGCGCCGAGCTCGAGGAGCGCTTGTCCGACCTGCATGCCACGCTGGACGAGGTGCGCCAGCACGAGCGCGAGGCGCGCCGGCTGCTCGCCCGCGGCGCCTGAACTGCGCCTGGCCGACCGCCGCCGCCCGACAGCGCACCCGCCCCTTCACCGGTTCTTCCTCCGCCCGTGCCCCTACCCGTGCCCATGCCCCCGCCGCCCGACCCCGACTTCGAATCCCGCGTCCGGGCCTCCTTCGCCCAGCAGGGGGTGATGCGCACCATCGGCGCCGAACTGCTGGCCGTGCAGGCCGGCGCGGTGAGCATCGCCTTTTCGCACCGGGGCGAACTCAGCCAGCAGAACGGCTTCGTGCACGGCGGCATCGTCGCCGCGGTGCTCGATTCGGCCGCCGGATATGCGGCCGACACCTTGAGCCCGGCCGGCTCGGGCGTGCTCACCATCGAGTTCAAGGTCAACCTGCTCGCGCCGGCCGAAGGCCCCCGATTCCGCTGCGACGGTCGCATCGTCAAGGCCGGGCGCACCATCACCGTGGCCGAGGCGGAATGCTGGCAGCTGCCGCCGCCGGGCGCTGCGCCGGACGCACCGCCGCGCCGCGTCGCCACGCTCACCGCCACGCTCATGACCCTGGTCGTCGCCCCCCGCGGCGGCGCGGGGTCGACCCCTGTCCCCTCACCCTGAAGGAGCCCTCCCCATGTCCCTGCCCGGCCTGAACTTCATGCTCGGAGACGATGTCGATGCGCTGCGCGACGCGGTGCGCGCCTTCGCCGAGGCCGAGATCGCGCCGCGCGCGGCCGAGATCGACCGCTCCGACCAGTTCCCCATGGACCTGTGGCGCAAGATGGGCGACCTGGGCGTGCTGGGCATCACCGTGTCGGAGGCCTATGGCGGCGCCGACATGGGCTACCTGGCCCACATGGTGGCCATGGAGGAGATCAGCCGGGCCAGTGCCAGCGTGGGCCTGTCCTATGGCGCGCACAGCAACCTGTGCGTCAACCAGATCAAGCGCAACGGCACCGACGCGCAGAAGCGCAAGTACCTGCCACGCCTGGTCAGCGGCGAGCATGTGGGCGCGCTTGCGATGAGCGAGCCGGGCGCGGGCTCGGACGTCATCTCGATGAAGCTCAAGGCCGAGGAGCGGGGCGGCGTGTACCTGCTCACCGGCACCAAGATGTGGATCACCAACGGCCCGGACGCCGACGTGATGGTGGTCTATGCCAAGACCGACTCCAACGCCGGCGCCCGCGGCGTCACCGCCTTCATCGTCGAGCGCGGGATGCCCGGCTTCAGCACCGCGCAGAAGCTGGACAAGCTGGGCATGCGCGGCAGCCACACCGGCGAGATGGTGTTCGACCGGGTGGAGGTGCCCGCCGAGAACATCTTGGGCAGCGTGGGCGGCGGGGCCCGCGTGCTGATGAGCGGCCTGGACTATGAGCGCGCGGTGCTCGCCGCCGGCCCCATCGGCATCATGCAGGCAGTGATGGACAACGTGGTGCCCTACATCCACGACCGCAAGCAGTTCGGCCAGAGCATCGGCGAGTTCCAGCTGATCCAGGGCAAGGTGGCCGACATGTACACCACGCTGCAGGCCGCGCGCAGCTTCTGCTACCAGGTGGGCAAGAACCTCGACCAGCTCGGCGCCGAGCATGTGCGCCAGGTGAGGAAGGACTGCGCGAGCGTCATCCTGTGGTGCGCCGAGCAGGCCACCCGCATGGCCGGCGACGGCATCCAGATCTTCGGCGGCAACGGCTACATCAACGAGTACCCGCTCGGGCGGCTGTGGCGCGATGCCAAGCTCTACGAGATCGGCGCGGGCACCAGCGAGATCCGCCGCATGCTGATCGGGCGCGAGCTGTACGCGGAGACGATGTGAGGCTGCGAACGGCGCTGGAAACGGTGCCGCGAAGGCGGGCAGAAACGGGCGCAGGAACGGGCGCAACGGCACCGCGTCGGCTCCCTATACTGATTCTGGGTTTCCCACCGAGAACCCGCAGACGGAGGTTGCCATGGGCCGGATGGTGAGCGACGAGTTCCTGCTGATGCGCTGGGTGGAGATGTGCGCCGACCCGAGGCTGCGCGACCTGGGTGCCAAGTTCGAGCTGAACGGGTTGGGAGTGATCGAGATGAGCCCTGCAGACAACCGGCACGGCATGCGCCAGGCGCGGCTTGGCTACGAACTGCAGCGTGCGCTTCCCCATGGGACGACGATCACCGAGTGCTCGGTGTTGACTGCGGACGGCGTGCGCGTTCCCGATGTCGCCTGGGCGTCTGCCGACTTCATGCGGCAGCACGGCGACCACACGCCCTTCCCGCAGGCGCCCGAGCTGTGCGTCGAGATCCGTTCGCCGAGCAACACCGATGCCGAAATGGCCCACAAGGTCGATCTGTACCTGCAGGCCGGCGCGCAGGAGGTCTGGATCGTCGACGAGACCGGATCCCGCACCGTCCATGACGCGACCGGGGAGATCCCGGCGAGCCGCTGGAACGTCCCGGCCTGAAGCTCGACCCGACGCTCGCTGACGCGCCTCGCATCGGGCGCGCACCCCTGCCCGCACCTACGCCTCCTCCTCGCTTCGAGACCGGCGCCCAACGCCCCATGCCCTACCGCCTGCACGATCTCTTCGAACGCAACCGCCAGTGGGCCCGCGAGGTCGAGGCCGAGCGCCCCGGCTTCTTCACCAAGCTGCTCGCCCAGCAGGAGCCGCAGTACCTGTGGATCGGCTGCGCGGACAGCCGGGTGCCGGCCAACGAGATCCTGGGCCTGCTGCCCGGCGACGTGTTCGTGCACCGCAACGTGGCCAACGTGGTGGTGCACAGCGACCTGAACGCGCTGTCGGTGATGCAGTACGCGATCGACCAGCTGCATGTGCGGCACCTGATCGTCGTCGGCCACTACGGCTGCGGCGGCGTGACGGCTGCGCTGCATGACCGCCGCGTGGGTCTGGCCGACAACTGGCTGCGCCATGTGAAGGACGTGCGCCACAAGCACCGCGCCTTCCTCGACCGGCTGCCCGACGACGCGCGGCGTCTGGCGGCACTGTGCGAGCTCAACGTGCTGGAACAGTCCCTGAACGCCTGCGAGACCACCGTGGTGCAGGACGCCTGGTCGCGCGGCCAGGTGGTGGTGGTGCACGGCTGGGTCTACGGCCTGCACAACGGCCTGCTCGAGGACCTGGAGATGACGGTGCGCGGGCCGGGGGAGGTCGCCGCGGCCTACGATCGGGCGCTGGCGGCCATCCACCTGCGCGGCGGGGCGTCGGCGCTTGCCGCGCAGGCGTCCGCGGCGCAGGCCGGGGCTGCTCCTGCCGCTCCCTTTTCCGAAGCGCCTTGCGCCGCCCTCGCTGCGCCCGCTGTTCGCCCCGCGCCCGGCGCGGCCTGAGCCCACCGCTGCGCACGACCGATTCGCCGCCATGTTCCCCAACCAGCTCAACGACACGCAGGCCTTCGACATCGCGCGGGCGATGCGCGACGGCTTCGACCGCCACTACCGGCTGTTCCGGCAGACCAGCCACGAGGCCAAGCGGCGCTTCGAGGCGGCCGACTGGCTGGGCCAGCAGCGCGCCCAGGCGCAGCGCATCGAGTTCTACGACAAGCGGGTGGAGGAGTCGGTCGAGCGGCTGCAGCGCGAGTTCGCCGCGGGCGAGGTGTCCATGGAGGTCTGGCAGCAGGTGAAGCTGCACTACATCGGCCTGCTCACCGACCACCGCCAGCCCGAGCTGGCCGAGACCTTCTTCAACTCGGTGACGACCAAGATCCTGCACCGCAGCTACTTCCACAACGACTTCATCTTCGTGCGCCCGGCGGTGTCCACCGAGTACATCGAGAACGACGACCCCGGCGCGTTGCCCACCTTCCGCGCCTACTACCCCACCCCCGAGTCGCTGCCGCAGATCTGGCGCGAGGTCGTCCGCGACTTCCACCTCGAGCGCCCCTTCGAGGACCTCGAACGCGACGTGCACGCGGTGCTGCAGGCGGTGCAGCAGCGCCTGGGCGACGTGCGCTGGCGAGCGAACTTCCAGATCCAGGTGCTCAGCTCGCTCTTCTTCCGCAACAAGGGCGCCTACCTGGTGGGCAAGGTGATCAACGGCTTCACCGAGCTGCCCTTCGTGCTGCCGGTGCTGCACGGCCGCGCGGGCGGCCTGGTCATCGACGCGGCGCTCTTCGGCGAGGACGACCTGCTGATGGTCTTCAGCTTCGCCCGCGCCTATTTCATGGTCGAGATGGAGGTGCCCTCGGCCACGGTGCAGTTCCTGCGCTCGATGATGCCCAGGAAGCCCCGCGCCGAGCTCTACAACGCCCTGGGCCTGCAAAAGCACGGCAAGACGCTCTTCTACCGCGACTTCCTCGCGCACCTGCGCCACTCCACCGACCGCTTCCGCATCGCGCCGGGCATCAAGGGCATGGTGATGCTGGTGTTCGACCTGCCGAGCTTTCCCTACGTCTTCAAGCTCATCAAGGACCACTACCCGCCGCAGAAGGACACCACCCGCGAGCAGATCAAGGGCAAGTACCTGCTGGTCAAGCAGCACGACCGGGTGGGCCGCATGGCCGACACGCTCGAATACAGCAACGTGGCCTTTCCGCGCGCGCGCTTCGACGACGAGCTCATCGCGGAGATCCAGAAGTTCGCGCCCAGCCTGCTGGAGATCTCCGACCGCGACGGCGACGGGCAGGTGGAGGTCATCCTCAAGCATGTCTACATCGAGCGCCGGATGATCCCGCTGAACATCTACCTGCAGGAAGCCACGCCCGAGCAGATGCAGCACGCGGTGGTGGAGTACGGCAACGCCATCAAGGACCTGGTGCGCGCCAACATCTTCCCCGGCGACATGCTGTGGAAGAACTTCGGCGTGACCCGCCACGGCAAGGTCGTGTTCTACGACTACGACGAGATCGAATACCTCACCGACTGCCAGTTCCGTGCGGTGCCGCCAGCGCGCAACGAGGAGGAGGAGATGTCTGGCGAGGTGTGGTGGTCGGTGGGCCCCAAGGACGTGTTCCCCGAGACCTTCGGCCCCTTCCTGCTGGGCAACCCGCAGGTGCGCGGCATCTTCCTGCAGCACCACGCCGACCTGCTCGAGCCCGCGTTCTGGCAGGGCCACAAGGAACGCATTCAGGCCGGGCATGTGCACGACGTCTTCCCCTACGACCCGCAGCGCCGCTTCGTCGCCCGACGCGCCGGGGCCGCCGGGGCGCCGGCCGCCGCGCACGATGCCACGGCCATCGACTGACCAAGGCTGAAGCCTCGCTGCCTCCTACCCCCGCCCCCGCCCAGCGCCCTTGCTCCCCCGAAACCCGAGGAGACCGCCATGTCCGACCCCATCGTGATCGTTTCCGCCGCCCGCACGCCCATCGGCGGCCTGCTCGGCGACTTCGCTGCCCTTGCGGCGGCAGACCTGGGTGCCGTGGCCATCCGCGCGGCGGTGGAGCGCGCCGGGCTGAGCGGCGATGCGGTGGACGAGGTGCTGATGGGCAACTGCCTGATGGCCGGCCAGGGCCAGGCGCCCGCACGCCAGGCCGCGCTCAAGGCCGGCCTGCCACAGTCCGCCGGGGCGGTCACGCTCAGCAAGATGTGCGGCAGCGGCATGCGCGCGATGATGTTCGGCCACGACATGCTCGCCGCCGGCAGCGCCGACGTGGTGGTGGCCGGCGGCATGGAAAGCATGACCAACGCGCCGCACCTGATGTTCGCCCGCAAGGGCGTGAAGTACGGTGCCGCACAGCTCTTCGACCACATGGCCATGGACGGCCTGGAGGACGCCTACGAGCGCGGCAAGGCGATGGGCGTGTTCGCCGAGGCCTGCGTGGCCAAGTACGGCTTCACCCGCGAGGCACAGGACGCCTACGCGACCACCAGCACCACCCGCGCCCGCGAGGCCAACAGCAGCGGCCGCTTCGATTGGGAGATCGCCCCGGTGACGCTGCCGGGCAAGGCGGGTGAGGTGGTCGTGCGCCATGACGAGCAGCCGGCCAAGGCCCGGCTGGACAAGATCGCCGGTCTGAAGCCGGCCTTCAAGAAGGACGGCACCATCACCGCGGCCAATGCGTCGTCCATCTCCGATGGCGCCGCCGCGCTGGTGCTGATGCGCGAGAGCGCCGCGCGGGCGCGTGGCCTCGAGCCTCTGGCGCGCATCGTGTCGCATGCGGTGCATGCCCAGGCGCCCGAATGGTTCTCCACCGCACCGGCTGGCGCCATCACGCGCGCCTTGAAGAAAGCCGGCTGGACGCCCCGAGATGTCCAGTTGTGGGAGGTCAATGAAGCCTTCGCCGCGGTGACGATGGCCGCGATGGCCGACTTCGACCTGTCGCACGACATCGTCAACGTCAACGGCGGCGCCTGTGCGCTGGGCCATCCCATCGGGGCGAGCGGCGCGCGCATCGTGGTGACGCTGCTGGGTGCCTTGCGTGAACGCGGTCTGAGCCGCGGCCTGGCGGCGCTGTGCATCGGTGGCGGAGAGGCCACGGCGCTGGCGGTGGAGCGGCTGCAGTGACGGGGGGCGCGTCGCTGTCGTCTCAGGTGCCCTCCGACGTCGTGGGGCTCGTGGGCACGCTCGTCCCGGCGCTCGGCCTGGAGGCTTCCTGGGCGAGCGGCTGGCCGGGCGCATCCGCCTGGGGCACTTTCGTGCTGGCCGTGGCGCTGCTCAACGCCACCCCCGGGGTGGACCTGCTGCTGACCGTGTCGCGCAGCCTGCAGGCGGGTGCCCGCGCCGGGATGTCCACCGCGCTGGGCATCGTGCTGGGCTGCGGCGTGCATGCGCTGGCCGCCGCCCTGGGCCTGGCTGCACTGATGGCGGTGCATGCCGGCGCCTTGCAGGCGGTGCAATGGCTGGGCGCGGCCTACCTGGCGTGGCTCGGGCTGGGAATGCTGCGTTCGGCGCTGCGTTCGGCGCAGGGGCATGCCGGGGGTGACGCGCAGGCCGACCCCCCGTGTGAGGCGCCCGACGAACCCGTGACGGCCGGGTTGGCCCGCGAGCTGCGCACCGGCCTGCTGACCAACCTGCTCAACCCCAAGGTGGCACTCTTCTTCATGGCCTTCCTGCCCCAGTTCGTGCCCGCCGGCGCGCCGCACCCCACCGCCGTGATGCTGGCGCTCGGAGCCGTCTTCATGTTGCAGAGCTTTCTCTTTCTCGCCCTGCTCGTGGCGCTGACGGTGCGCATGGGCGGCTTGGCGGCCCGCCTGCAGGGGTCGGGTCGTGCCGGCCGCGGCCGTGTGCGGGCCGGCGCGCTGCTGCAGGCTGCGGGCGGCCTGCTCTTTCTCGGGTTGGCGGCACGCCTGGCCGGCGGCGACTTGTCGGTGGCCACCGCACCGGTGGGGGGGAGCGCGCGATGAGCCGGCGCTGGCTGGTGGTGGGCGCATCGCGCGGCCTGGGGCTGGAGTTCGTGCGCCAGGCGCGGGCCGCCGGCGATGAGGTCACGGCCACCGCCCGCAGCGACGCGGGCCTGGCCGACCTGCGCGCGCTCGGAGCCACCGCGTTGCAGCTGGATGTGGCCCGGGCGGTCAGCGCGGCCGCGCTGGGCTGGCAGATCGACAGCTCCGGCTTCGACCGGGTGGTGCTCAATGCCGGGGTCTACGGGCCTCGTCACGCCGGGCTGCAGCCGCCCACCGACGACGAGTTCGACGCGGTGATGCACACCAACGTGCTGGGTGCGATGCGGGTGCTGTGCGATCTGGCGCGCCCCGGTGTGCTCACCCGCGGCGCACGCCTCGTGGTGCTGTCCAGCCGCATGGGCTCCATCGGCGAGCGCCGCTCCAGCGCGGGCTGGCTCTACCGGGCGAGCAAGGCAGCCTTGAATTCCGTGCTGCGCGACGCGTCGCTGCAGCTGCAGGGCCGCGCGGTGTGCGTGGCCGTGCACCCCGGCTGGGTGCGCACCGACATGGGCGGCGGCGCCGCCGACCTGACCCCCGAGCGCAGCGTGGCCGACCTGCGCCGCGTGATCGAGCGCCTGGGCGAGGATGACAACGGCCGCTTTCTCAACCACGACGGCGCACCCATCGAGTGGTGAGCCCGGACCCTCAGCCCCGCGCGGCTCATCACTTCCGCCGATTTCCCCAACGACACCGCCGCCATGCAGCTCAGCCCCGACCACATCGCCATCCAGGACGCCGTGCGTGACTACGTGCAGGCCGAGATCGCCCCGCAGGCCGCGGCCTGGGACCGCGACGCCACCTTCCCGCGCGAGGCACTGCGCGGCCTGGCCGCCCTCGGCTGCTACGGCGTGATGGTGCCCGCCGAACTGGGCGGTGCCGGGCTCGATGCGCTGAGCCTGGCCCTCATCCTGGAGGAGATCGCCGCGGGCGATGGCGCCACCAGCACCATCGTGAGCGTCAACAACTGCCCGGTGTGCAGCATCCTGCTGGCCTTTGGCGATGCCGATCAGCAGGCGCGCTTCCTCGTGCCGCTGGCCCGCGGCGATGCCCTGGGTGCCTTCTGCCTGACCGAGCCGCATGTCGGCTCGGAAGCCGGCGGCCTGCGCACCACCGCCCGCCGCGACGGCGACCACTACGTGCTCGACGGCGTCAAGCAGTTCATCACCAGTGGCAAGAACGGCGACTTCGCCATCGTGATGGCCGTGACCGACAAGGCTGCCGGCAAGAAGGGCATCAGCGCCTTCATCGTGCCCACCGCCACGCCCGGCTACACCGTCGCGCGGGTGGAGGACAAGCTCGGCCAGCACGCGAGCGACACCGCGCAGATCCGTTTCGAGAACTGCCGCATCCCGGCGAGCCACCGCATCGGCGAGGAGGGGCAGGGCCTGAAGATCGCGCTGTCCGGGCTGGAGGGTGGCCGCATCGGCATCGCCGCGCAGTCGGTGGGCATGGCCCGCGCCGCCTTCGAGGCGGCCTTGGCCTACTCCAAGGACCGCGTGGCCTTCGGCCAGCCCATCTTCGAGCACCAGGCGGTGCAGTTCCGCCTGGCCGACATGGCCACGCAGATCGAGGCCGCCCGGCAGCTCGTCCACCACGCGGCCAGCCTGAAGGACACAGGCGTGCCCTGCCTGAAGGAGGCGGCGATGGCCAAGCTCTTCGCCAGCGAAATGGCCGAGCGCGTGTGCAGCGCCGCGATCCAGACCCTCGGCGGCTACGGCTACGTGGCCGACTTCCCGCTCGAGCGCATTTACCGCGACGTGCGGGTGTGCCAGATCTACGAAGGCACCTCGGACGTGCAGAAGATCCTGATCGGGCGGGCGCTGGCCTGAGGGGTGCAGGTGTCCGTGCCGGCGGACACCCCGGCGCTCAATCCCCCGCCACCCGCCGCGCCAGGTGCGCCAGCGCCTCCTCGACCTGATCGACAAGGATCAGCGACAGGTCGCCCGGCTGCAGCCGGGCGAGTGCCTGGTCGATGGCGGCGAACTCGCCGCGCACTTCCATCACCTCGCGGGTGCGGGGGGCGTCCTTCAGCCCCTCGCGCAGGAGCGCCAGCACCTCGCCGTCGGCGCGGCCGCGCTGGGCCGCGTCCTGGTAGAGCAGCACCTCGTCGAAGGCGGTGCCCAGGATCAGCGTCTGCTCGCGGATGTCCTCGTCGCGCCGGTCGCCGGCCGCGCTGATGACCACCTGCCGGCGTCGCGCGGGCATGGCCTGCACCGCGGCGACCAGCGCCCGCATCGCATCGGGGTTGTGGCCATAGTCGGCGATCAGCGTGGCGCCCCGGTAGTCCATCACGTTGAAGCGACCGGGCACGGTCAGCGCGTCGCTGTTGAAGCTGGACAGGCCGCGCTGCACCACGTCGAAGGTCAGGCCCACGCCCCAGGCCGCGCCGACGGCGGCCATCACGTTCTCGACCTGGAAGCCGATGGTGCCGCCGCGGGTGATGAGCACGTCGCGCAGCGGCAGTCCGGCGCGCCAGGAGCCCTCGGTGGCGACGATCTCGTCGCCCTCGACATGCACGCAGCGGCGCCCCTGCGCGCGGTGCGAGGCCATCACCGGGTGATGGCGGTCGGCGGCGAAGTAGATGATGCGGCCCGGGCAACGCTCGGCCATCGCCGCGGTCAGCGGGTCGGCGGCGTTGAGCACGGCCCAGCCGGTCGGGGACACGTTCTCGACGATGACGCCCTTGACCCGCGCGATGTCCTCGGGCGTGTCGATGAAGTTCATGCCCAGGTGGTCGCCGGCGGCCACGTTGGTGACCACCGCCACGTCGCAGCGGTCGAAGCCCAGCCCTTCGCGCAGGATGCCGCCGCGGGCGGTCTCGAAGACGGCGGCGTCCACGTCGGGGTGGGCCAGCACGTTGCGCGCGCTCTTGGGGCCGGCGCAGTCGCCGCTGTCGGTCTGGCGGCCCTCGACCCACACGCCGTCGGTGTTGGTCATGCCCAGTCGCCAGCCGTTGGTGGCGAACAGGTGGGCGATGAGCCGGGTGACGGTGGTCTTGCCGTTGGTGCCGGTCACGGCCACGGTGGGCACACGGCCGTTCTCGCCCGGCTTGAACAGGTGCTGCATGATGGCCTCGCCCACCGCGCGGCCCTTGCCGTAGGACGGCGACAGGTGCATGCGCAGCCCCGGCGCGGCGTTCACCTCGACCACGCCGCCGGACTGCTGGTCCAGCGGCAGGCGGATGCTCTCGCACACCAGGTCCACGCCGCACACGTGCAGGCCCACGGTCTGGGCGGCGGCCACCGCACAGGCGGCCACCTGTGGATGGACCTCGTCGGTGACGTCGGTGGCGGTGCCGCCAGTGGACAGGTTGGCGTTCTTGCGCAGCACGACGGTGCGGCCCTTCTCGGGCACCGAGTCGACGGTGAGGTCCTTGCTGGCCAGCAGCGCCCGGGCGATGTCGTCCAGCCGGATGCGGCTGAGCGAGGTGGCGTGGCCGTCGCCACGCTTGGGGTCGGCGTTGACCTTGTCGACCAGCTGCCCGATGGTGTGAACGCCGTCGCCCACCACCATCGGCGGGTCACGCCGGGCGGCGGCCACCAGCCGGTCGCCCACCACCAGCAGGCGGAAGTCGTTGCCGGGCAGGAAGCGCTCGACCATCACCGAGCCGATGGCCTGGGCGGCAGGAAAGGCCCGCTCAAGCTGCTCGCGGTGGGTGACGTTCACCGTGATGCCCTTGCCCTGGTTTCCGCCCTGCGGCTTGACCACCACCGGCAGCCCGATCTCCAGCGCCGCCGCCCAGGCGTCCTGCACGTCGCTCACCGGGCGCCCGAGCGGCACCGGCACGCCGGCGGCGCGCAGCAGCTGCTTGGTGAGGTCCTTGTCCTGGGCGATGGATTCGCTGACCGCGCTGGTGGCGTCCACTTCGGCCGCCCAGATGCGCCGCTGGTGGCGACCCCAGCCGAACTGCACCAGGCTGCCGTCGGTGAGGCGCCGGTAGGGAATGCCGCGGGCGACCGCGGCCTGCACGATGCAGCCGGTGGACGGGCCCAGGCGGACGTCCTCGTCGATCTCGCGCAGCCGGGCGATGACCGCGTCGGCGTCGAACTCGGCCTGTGGCCGGTCAGCCGCGTGGATGAGTTCCACGGCAGCATCCATCGCGGCGCGGCCCACCTGCTCCTCGGTGTACTCCACCACCACCTGGAAGACCCCCGGCGTGGAGGTGGCCACCGTCTGGCTGAAGGTGACCGGGCAGCCGGCCTGGATCTGCAGCGTGAGCGCCGCGGCCTCCAGTGCGTGGGCGAAGGTGAGCGGGTCGTGCCGGTCCTCCACCTTCAGCGGGCCGATGCCGGGCAGCAGCGCGCGCAGCCGCTTGTCGAAGCCCGAGCGGGCGTGCAGGTCGCGCTCGGTGCCCTCGCAGTTGACCACCGCATGCAAGGCGGTGCGGCGGGTCCACAGATTCGGTCCGCGCAGGGCGCGCAGGCGTTGAACGTCCATCGGGTTCTCCGGGTGCCTCGTCGTCGCCGGCCACGGTTGGCGGTGGCCGCAGGCGACGGGCAGGTGGGATGGGAAAGAAGCTTCGGATGAAGGGGTGCGCTGGGGGGTGCGGGGCAGTGGTGGCCCGATCGACTCAGCCGAGCGGCCGGCCCGGCGCACCGCCGGGGGCCGTGCCGGCATGGCTGGCGTCCTCGGCCGACTGCGCCGATTCGAAGGTCTCCAGGCCCGCGCTGATCAGCGGTGCGGCCAGGCCCAGCGCCCAGGCGGCGGCCACGGCGGGCAGCACCGCATCGGCGCCCAGCCGGCCCACCAGTCCGCCGGCCCGGCCATTGCCGCAGGGCTGGGAGCTGCTGCCGTGGTGCAGCACCAACTGGCCGTCGTGCAGCGTCACCGCGCGGCCCCCGCGCTCCAGGTGGGCGGCCAGTCCGGATGCCTGCGCCGACCGCGCGTACACCAGCACCTCGCCGTCGCACAGTTCGGCCAGTTCGAGCAGGCGGGGCTCGTCGGCATTGAGCACCGCGCAGCCCTGGTCGAGCACCACGTCCACCTGGGTGCGCAGCACCCGCAGCATCTGGTCGTCGTCCAGCACGTCGTGCTCGGCCACCGTCTCGCGCCCGCCCAGGTCGGTGACCACGCCCACCGTGGCGCGGTCGTAGGGCAGGCCGTCGCGCAGGATGGCCCGCGGCGGGTTCTCGAAGATGGCCACTTCCACGTTGCGGTTGATCAGCAGCCTGCGGCCCGCTTCCCACTGGGTGCCGTCCAGCGCCTCGATGCGCCGCGAGCCGAGGAAGAAGCCGTCCGCACAGGTCAGCCCCACCGGCCTGCCGCCCAGATGGACCATCCACGCCAGCAGGCGCGACGCGGTGGTGTTCGGGCCCGAACCGGTGAAGCCGACGATGGGGATGCGGCCATCTTCCTCCTGCGGAAAGAGGTGGTCGATGATGGCGCGACCCACCGGCCGGGGCATGCCCTCGGCGGGCTTGAGGTGGTAGAGCAGGCCCGGGCCGGCGTTGACTTCCACGATGGCCCCGGACTGCTCCTGCAGCGGCCGTGAGATGTCCTCACAGACGATGTCGATGCCCGCGATATCCAGGCCCACCACCCGCGCGGCCAGCGTGGCCGCGTGGGCCACCTCCGGGTGGACCTCGTCGGTGCAGTCGATGGCGATGTTGCCGTTGCGCATGATCAGCACGCGCCGGCCGGCCTCGGGCACGCTGTCGGGCGTCAGGCCCTGGCGCTGCAGCTCCAGGTGGATGACCGGCTCGGTACGCGTCTCCAGCGTGTTCAGCGGATGGTCCTCGCTGTTGCCGCGCCGCGGGTCGGAGTTGAGCTGGTGGTCCACCAGCTCGATGACGGTGCTGCGGCCGTCGCCCACCACCAGCGCCGTCTCGCCCCGGGCGGCGGCCACCACGCGGCGGCCCACGACGAGCACCCGGTGCTCATGGCCGGGGATGTAGCGCTCCACGATGACTTCCGAGCCCTGCGCATCGGCCACCGTCCACGCGGCCAGGATGTCCTCCTCGCGCCGCAGGTCAAGCGACACCCCGCGGCCGTGGTTGCCGTCGGTGGGCTTGAGCACCACCGGCAGCCCCAGGTCCTGGGCGATCTCCCAGGCCTGTTCCGGTGAATCGGCCACCCGGCCCACCGGGATGGGCACGCCGCAGCCGGCCAGCAGCGCCTTGGTGAGGTCCTTGTCGCGGGCGATGCCTTCGCCGATGGCGCTGGTGCGCTCGGTCTCGGCCGTCCAGATGCGGCGTTGCCGCGCGCCGTGGCCCAGCTGCACCAGGTTGCCGCTGTTCAGCCGGATGAAGGGAATGCCGCGGTCGGTGGCCGAGGAGACGATGTGCGCGGTGCTCGGGCCCAGGTAGCAGCGGTCGATGGCGTCCACCACGCGCTCGATGCAGGCCGCCACGTCGAAGGGCTCGTCGTTGATGGCGCTCATCAGCAGGCGGTGCCCGTCGGCCAGCGCCAGCCGGGCGACCTGCTCGTCGCGCGCGCGGAACACCATCCGGTAGACGCCGCGCCGGGAGGTGCTGCGGGTCTGGCCGAAGCCGGTGGGCATGCCCGCCAGGTTGAGGATCTCGATGACCACGTGCTCGAGCACATGGCCCATCCAGGTGCCTTCCTGCAGCCGCTGCAGGAAGCCGCCGCGCTCGCCCACGCCGCAGTGGTGCTCCACCAGCGCGGGCAGCAGTGCCGTCAGGCGCTCGTTGAAGCCGGGCAGCCGGTGCGAGGGCCAGTCCTCCAGCGCCCCCAGGTCAAGCCAGACTTCCAGTGCGGAGCGGTAGGTCCAGAGGTTGGGGCCGCGCAGGTAGGTGGTGCGCAGCAGCTGGATGTCGTCGTGTCGGGTCATGGGCGTTGGAAGGTCGGCGTTCCCGGCGCGCCGGTCGGCGGGGAGGGGGCCTCAGGCGTTGGACCCGGGCCATCACGGACAATGGGACTCCGGCGGTGAGGGGCCAGCCGTCTCGGGCGGCCCGGCAACCGGAAGCAGTGCACAAGATGAATCAGTCGGATTTCGAAGCGGTCGGTGGGGCCAGGCCTGAGCGCGCGGGTGCGCCTCAGGCGACGCTCGGACTGGGTGAGAACGTCCGCGCGACCTTCGACGTTGACCTTGACGCCGACGGTCGATTTTGCGCGTCGCGCCTGACCTTGACCGAAAACCGCCTGATCGCCCCCGGTCCGGACGGTCTTGCGCGGGCCTGGGCGCTGGATGCCGCCTGGGCGCTGCGCCACCACGACCACGCCGGCGTGGGCACGCTCGAGCTGCTGCACGAGGGCCGGCGCATCGCCCGCTGGCGCTTCACGCTGGCCGTCAACGTGGCCGCGCTGCGCTTCGTGCGCAGCTTCGAGCAGCTCATCGCCGAGCAGCGCGGCGCTGCGCAGCCCGCGCTCGATCCGGCTGTCTGCGGCAGCTGCGGCGCGGCACTGCCCCCCGACAGCGAGGACTGCGCCACCTGCGCGCGCGAGCTGCACACGCCACCGTCCACCTGGGTGCTGCTGCGCCTGTGGCGCTTCGCCCACCCTTACCGGATGCAACTGCTGGCGGGCTTCCTGCTCACGCTGGCGGCCACCGGCGCCACGCTCGTTCCGCCCTACCTCACCATTCCGCTGATGGACGAGGTGCTCATCCCCTTCCAGAACGGCCAGGCCATCGACCCCTGGAAGGTGGTGGGGCTGCTCAGCGGCCTGCTGGGCGCCGCGGTGGCCGCCTGGGGCCTGGGCTGGGCTCGAACCTGGCTCCTGGCCATCGTGTCCGAGCGCATCGGCGCCGACCTTCGCACCACCACCTTCGAGCACCTGCTGGGCCTGAGCCTGGACTACTTCGGCGGCAAGCGCACCGGCGACCTGATGGCCCGCATCGGCTCGGAGACCGACCGCATCTGCGTGTTCCTGTCGCTGCACGCGCTGGACTTCGCAACCGACGTGCTGATGATCGGCATGACCGCGCTCATCCTCTTTTCCATCAACCCCTGGCTGGCGCTGGTCACGCTCACGCCGCTGCCGGTCATCGCCTGGCTCATCCACCTGGTGCGCGACCGGCTGCGCACCGGCTTCGAGAAGATCGACCGCGTCTGGGGCGAGGTCACCAACGTGCTGGCCGACACCATTCCCGGCATCCGCGTGGTCAAGGCCTTCGCCCAGGAGTCGCGCGAGGCGCGCCGCTTCAAGGATGCCAACCGGGTGAACCTGCAGGTCAACGACAAGCTCAACCGAACCTGGAGCCTGTTCACGCCCACCGTGTCGCTGCTCACCGAGATCGGGCTCCTGGTGGTCTGGGCCTTCGGCGTGTGGCTGGTCAGCCGCAACGAGATCACGGTGGGCGTGCTCACCGCCTTCATCGCCTACATCGGCCGCTTCTACGGCCGGCTCGATTCCATGAGCCGCATCGTGTCGGTGACGCAGAAGGCCGCGGCCGGCGCCAAGCGCATCTTCGACATCCTGGACCACGTGTCCAACGTGCCCGACCCGGTGAACCCGGTGCCCACGACGGGGCTGAAGGGCGGCATCCAGATGCGCGGCATCGGCTTTCGCTACGGTAACCGCTCCATCCTGCGCGGGCTGGACCTGGACATCCGGCCGGGCGAGATGATCGGCCTGGTGGGCCACAGCGGCTCGGGCAAGAGCACGCTGGTGAACCTCATCTGCCGTTTCTACGACGTGACCGACGGCTCCATCCGGGTGGACGGCACGGACCTTCGCCAGTTCGCGGTGTCCGACTACCGGCGCCACATCGGCCTGGTGCTGCAGGAGCCCTTCCTCTTCTTCGGCACCATCGCCGAGAACATCGCCTACGGCAAGCCGGGCGCAAGCCGGCAGGAGATCGTCGCAGCGGCCCGCGCGGCCCATGCGCACGAGTTCATCCTGCGGCTGCCGCAGGGCTACGACTCGCTGGTGGGCGAGCGCGGCCAGGGCCTGTCCGGCGGCGAGCGCCAGCGCATCTCGATCGCGCGGGCCCTGCTCGTGGACCCGCGCATCCTCATCCTCGACGAGGCCACCTCGGCGGTGGACACCGAGACCGAACGCGAGATCCAGCGCGCGCTGGACAACCTGGTGCAGGGCCGCACCACCATCGCCATCGCCCACCGCCTGTCCACGCTGCGCAAGGCCGATCGCCTGGTGGTGATGGACCGGGGCGAGGTGGTCGAGGTGGGCAACCACGACGAGCTGATGGCCGCCCGCGGGGCCTACTGGCGGCTCTACGAGGCGCAGGCGCGACGGGTGGACGGCGATGCTGATGCGGTGGTCGATGCGCGCGTGGCCGAGCGCCTGGCGGTGACCCCGACCGGCCACCCCGGCACCCAGCAGGCGCTGGGCCTGTCCGAGCCCTGAACCGGTGCCCACCTGCAACGCCCGAACCATGGCCCTTGACCCCGCACCCGATGCTCCGCTGGCCCGCCCCGATGCCGCCGGGCGGTTCCACCGCGACGACCAGGGCCGCCTCGTGCTGCGCTACCCGGACGGCCAGCATCACGCCGGTGTGCTGCCGGTTCGGGCCTTCCCGCTGGCGGCACCCGACGAAGGCATCTCCATCGTCGGGCCCGACGGCCACGAGCGGCTGTGGATCGACCGGCTGTCCGAGCTCGACCCCGCCGACCGCGAGGTGCTCGAGCGCGAACTGGCCGACCGGGAGCTGATGCCGCGCATCCTGCGGCTGGTGTCGGTCAGCACCTTCTCCACCCCCAGCGTGTGGACGCTGGAGACCGACCGCGGCCGCACGACGCTGGTGCTCAAGGGCGAGGAGGACATCCGCCGCCTGCCCGGCGGCGACCTGCTGATCGCCGACAGCCACGGCCTGCACTTCCGCATGACTGCACCGGCCGGGCTTGACCGCGAGTCGCGCCGGCTGCTCGAGCGCTTCCTCTAGGCGACGCCGGCCCTTCGCTTTCAGCGTCCGTCCGGGCCCTGGCCCAGGTAGAGCCGGTCCGAGTGGGTGGCCAGCCAGCCCGGCCGATAGGCCACGAAGATGGCCGCCAGCATGCCGGTGGCAAAGCCTTCACCCGAGGCCATCAGCCAGTGCGCCAGCACCAGGTCGGACGCGCTCGTGGCCGCCGGCAGCGGCTGCCACAGCGTGGCCAGCGTGCCCGCCACCCCCAGGCACAGCGTGGTGCCGAAGAAGCCCCGACCCAGGATGTAGATGAACAGGTGGTGGGGCAGCCAGCGCCTGAGCGCCGCGCCGATGGCCAGCAGGCCGGTGGCCGGCAGCACGCCGTTCCACCACAGCAGGCCGATGGCTGCCTCGAGCCCCTGTCCGCCCAGCCAGGCCCCTGCCACGGCCACCAGCGGCAAGGCCAGCACCGCCAGCGGCCAGCCGGCCACCATCACGAGAAGCGGCGCACCGGACCACTGCAGCACGAGCCCGCCCGGCAGCGCGCGCTGCGAGGCCCACAGCAGCGGCAGCACGAGCAGGCAGCCGACGAGCGCGGGCCGCACCGGCGAGCGCGCCAGGCCCCGCCACGGGCGAAGGCTCGCGGCGACGCCCGCAGCGGCGAGCACCAGCAGGAGTTCCAGCAGCATCACGGAATGCTACGGCCGCGGGCCTTCGAACTGCACACCGGCGCCCCGGACCCGTGGAGAATCAGATCGCTCTGCCGACGCCACCTCTGGAGGAATGTCCATGATCCGCTGCCTGCTGACCGCCGCCAGTGCCCTGCTGCTGGCCCTGTGGAGTCCGCTGGCGCTGGCCCAGGGCGCTGCCCTGAAGATGAGCCCGGGCCTGTGGGAGCATGGCTTCACGATGAAGTCCCAGGGAGGCCAGATGGAACAGGCGCTCAAGGAGATGCAGCAATCCCTGGCCAGCATGCCGCCCGAGCAGCGCCGCCAGATGGAGGCGATGCTCGCCCAGCAGGGCATGAGCCTGGGCCCCAAGGGCCAGTCGGTGAAGGTCTGCCTGAGCCGCGAGGATGTCGAACGCGACCAGCCGCCGCCGCCGCAGGACGGCTGCACCCAGACCGCCCGGCGCAGCGGCAACGTCTGGAACCTGAGCTTTCGCTGCCCCGGCCCGCCGCCCTCCAGCGGCGAGGGCCGCCTGACGCTGCAAAGCCCCACCGCCTACAGCGGCAGCTTCGACCTTGTCACCACCGTCGAAGGCAAGCCGGAGAAGCTGCAGATGGACGTCACCGGCAAGTGGCTGGCGAGCGATTGCGGGACTGTGAGGCCGGCGCGGCGGTGACACGCGCCTGTCGGTGCGGACATTCGGAGGCGGACGTCGCCCCCCTATAGTCCCGCCCCATGAAGATCGTGATCCTCGGGGCCGGCCGCGTCGGCGAAAGCGTCGCCGAGAGCCTCGTCTCCGAGCGCAACGACATCACGGTCGTCGACACCGACCCCATCCGCCTGCGACAGCTGCAGGACCGGCTGGACCTGCGCGGTGTTGTGGGCAACGGCATCCAGCCCTCGGTGCTGCGCGAGGCCGGCATCGAGGACGCGGACATGCTCATCGGTTGCGCGCCTATGGATGAGACCAACCTGGTGGTCTGCAAGGTGGCGCACGACCTCTTCAACGTGCCCACCACCATCGCCCGCATCCGTTCGCCCGAGTTCGAGGACGGCTCGCCGCTGCTGCAGCGCGGTGGCTTCGCTGTGGACCGGGTGATCTGCCCGGAAGAGTCGGTCACTGCCTACATCCGCAAGCTCATCCGCTACCCGGATGCGCTGCAGGTGCTCGAGTTCGCCGACGGGCTGGTCAGCCTGATCGCGGTGCGCGCGCTGGCCGGCGCGCCGATGGTTCAGCACAGCCTGTCGGAGCTTCCGAGCCTGGTGCCCGACGCGGACATGCGCATCGTGGCTATCTACCGCCAGGACCAGGCCTTGACCGCGCTGGACGGCCACACGCGGGTGCTGCCCGGCGACGAGGTCTTCGTGCTGGCGGCCACTTCGCACATCCGCTCGGTGCTCGGCGCGATGCGGGCCGCCTCCGACCCGGTGCGCCGGGTGATGATCGCCGGCGGCGGCAAGGTGGGGCTGCGCCTGGCGCGGCAGATCGAGGCCGACTACCAGGTGAAGATCGTCGAGATGGACAAGCGGCGCTGCGAGTACCTGGCCTCGCAGCTCTCCGACCGCACGCTGGTGCTCAACGCAGACTCCACCGACGAGGACCTGATGGAGGACGAGAACGTTCGCGAGCTCGATCTCTTCCTGGCGCTCACCAGCGACGACGAGGACAACATCATGGCCTGCCTGCTGGCCAAGCGCATGGGCGCCAAGCGGGTGTTCGCCCTCATCAACCGTCGGGCCTATGCCGACCTGGTGCAGGGCACGCAGATCGACATCGCCATCTCCCCCTCGCACGCGGTGCTCGGCGAGCTGCTCGCCTTTGTGCGTCGCGGCGACGTGGCCGCGGTGCATTCGCTACGCCACGGCGCGGCCGAGGCGCTGGAGGCCATCGTCCGGGGGGACCGCCGCACCTGTCGCATGGCCGGTCGGCGGGTGGAGGAGCTGGAGCTTCCGCGCGGCGCGCAGGTGGGTGCGCTGGTGCGAGGGCTGCACCTGGCCGACGGCACCGATGCCGGCCGCCAGGCACGGCCGCAGGTCATCATCGCCCACCACGACACCGTGATCGAGCCCAACGACCACGTGATCGTCTTCATGCCGCGCAAGCGCATGGTGCGCGAGGTGGAAAAGCTCTTCCAGGTGGCCGCCACCTTCTTCGGCTGAGCCGCTCGCGGCGCACCGAGCACCGAGACGCCCGCACCGCACGCCATGGGAGCCCTGTCGGTCATCGCCCTGGTGGGCCGCATGGTGGCGCTGTTCGCGCTGCTGATGATCGTGCCGCTGGGTTTCGCGCTGGCGTCGCACGATCCGGCCGAGCAGGCCTTCCTGCTGGCCACGGCCATCACCTTCGTCTGCGGCGCGGCGGCCAGCGCGGCCACGCGCCGCTTCCGCCGCGAGCTGCAGCCGCGCGACGGCTTCATGCTGGTGGGCCTGACCTGGGTCACGCTGCCCTTCTTCGGCTCGCTGCCGCTGATGCTCGCGCTGCCCGACCTGTCCTTCACCGACGCCTACTTCGAGGCCATGTCCGCCTTCACCGCCACCGGCGCCACGGCCCTGTCGGGCCTGGAGACGCTGCCGCTGTCGGTCAACGTGTGGCGCTGCTTCATGATGTGGGTGGGCGGCCTGGGCATCATCGTGCTGGCCGTGGCCATCCTGCCCCTGCTGGGCGTGGGCGGCACGCAGCTGTTCAAGGCCGAGACCGCCGGCCCGATGAAGGACCAGAAGCTCACGCCGCGCATCTCGGACACCGCGCGGGTGATCTGGAGCACCTACTTCGGGCTGTCGGTGGCCTGCCTGCTGGCCTACCGCTGGGCCGGCATGAGCTGGATCGACGCCTTCCTGCACATGTGCACCACCGTCAGCCTGGGGGGCTTTTCCAGCTACGACGCGAGCTTCGGGCACTGGAACTCACCGCGCATCGAGGCCACCGCCATCGTGTTCATGGTGCTGTCCGGCGTGAACCTGATGCTCTACTTCGTCGCGCTGCGCGGCCGTTCGCCGGCGGTGCTGTGGCGCAACCCGGAGGCGCGAGCCTTCTATGTCTGCCTGCTGGGCGCCATCGGCATCATCAGCGCCTACCTGGTGGGCAGCGGCGCCTACACCGACCCGTGGCTCGCGCTTCGCCACACCGCCTTCCATGTGGTGTCGGTGGCCACCACCACCGGCTTCGCCACCCACGACTATGCGCAGTGGCCGGCCTTCGCTGCCTTCCTGATGGTCCTGCTGGGCTGCTTCGCCACCTGCGCGGGTTCCACCGGTGGCGGCATCAAGATGGTCCGCATGCTGCTGCTGCTGCAGCAGGCCCGGCGCGAACTGGTGCGCACCGTGCACCCGCGTGTGGTCAACCCCATCGTGCTCGGCGGACGGATGGTGGACGACCGGGTGATGCAGGGCGTGATCGCCTTCATGATGATGTACGGCGCGGTGCTGGTGGGGCTGACCATGCTGATGCTGTTCACAGGCCTGGAGCCTGTGACCGCCTTCACCGCGGTGCTCGCCTGCGTGAACAACATCGGCCCGGGCCTGGGCGACGTGGGGCCTGCGGTGAACTACGGCGGCCTGACGGTGGCGCAGACCTGGATCTGCACTGTGGCCATGCTGCTCGGGCGGCTGGAACTGCTGTCGGTGCTGGTGCTGTTCACCCCGCAGCTGTGGCGGCACTGATTCACTGATGCACTGAGCCGGCCGGCAAGCGCCTGCGGCCCACCGGGCGAACCCGTGTCGCTGTGGCCCTTCGCACGACCTAGAATCCCCAGCGATTGACGTATACGTCAATTGCCCGCATCCTCGCCGGGCGCCGACGGCGGGCCGACCCGCGCCCGAGGTAGCCCCGTTCCGCCCCTGCATCCGGAGCCCTTGCCCATGCCCGTGATCGTGTCGCGTCTGAACCCGCGCAGCGAGACCTTCCGCGAAAGCGCCGACGCCATGCGCCTGCTGGTGCAGGACCTCAACGAGCGCCTGGCCCAGGTCGCCCTGGGCGGCGGCGACACCGCCCGCGCCCGCCACACCGCGCGCGGCAAGCTCCTGCCGCGCGAGCGGGTGGAGCGCCTGCTCGACCCGGACACGCCCTTCCTCGAGATCGCGCCGCTGGCGGCGATGGGCCTGTACCCCGAGGCCGATGGGCGCGACGCCGCACCCGGTGCGGGGCTGATCGCCGGCATCGGTCGCATCAGCGGCGTGGAGTGCGTCATCGTGTGCAACGACGCCACCGTCAAGGGCGGCACCTACTTCCCGCTCACGGTGAAGAAGCACCTGCGGGCCCAGGAGATCGCTGAAGCGAACCACCTGCCCTGCGTGTACCTGGTGGACAGCGGCGGCGCCAACCTGCCCAACCAGGACGAGGTCTTCCCCGACCGCGACCACTTCGGCCGCATCTTCTACAACCAGGCCCAGATGAGCGCGATGGGCATCGCGCAGATCGCGGTCGTCATGGGCTCCTGCACCGCAGGCGGCGCCTATGTGCCGGCCATGAGCGACGAGGCCATCATCGTCAAGGAGCAGGGCACCATCTTCCTGGGCGGCCCGCCGCTCGTGAAGGCCGCCACCGGCGAGGTGGTGAGTGCCGAGGACCTGGGCGGGGGCGACGTGCACACCCGCCTGTCGGGCGTGGCCGACCACCTCGCGCAGGACGACACCCATGCGCTCGCGCTGGCCCGCGCCGCGGTGGCGCGCCTGAACCGGCGCAAGCCCCAGCCGCTGGCCTGCGTTCCCCCGCGGCCGCCCGCCTGCGACCCGGCCGAGCTGCACGGGGTGATCCCGGTGGACACCCGCAAGCCCTTCGACGTGCGCGAGGTCATCGCCCGCATCGTGGACGGTAGCGAGTTCGACGAGTTCAAGGCCCGCTACGGCGCCACGCTGGTGTGCGGCTTCGCCCACATCGAGGGCATGCCGGTGGGCATCGTGGCCAACAACGGCATCCTTTTCACCGAGAGCGCCAACAAGGGCGCGCATTTCATCGAGCTGTGCTGCCAGCGCGGCGTGCCCCTCGTCTTCCTGCAGAACATCACCGGCTTCATGGTGGGCCGCAAGGTCGAGAACGAAGGCATCGCCCGGGCCGGCGCCAAGATGGTGACGGCGGTGGCCTGTGCGGCGGTGCCCAAGTTCACCGTCATCATCGGCGGCAGCTTCGGCGCGGGGAACTACGGCATGTGCGGCCGCGCCTACTCGCCCCGCATGCTGTGGATGTGGCCCAACGCGCGCATCAGCGTGATGGGCGGCGAGCAGGCCGCCAGCGTCCTGGCCACCGTCAAGCGCGATGGCATCCAGGCCCGCGGCGGCGCCTGGAGCGCCGAGGACGAAGAGGCCTTCAAGGCGCCCATCCGCCAGCAGTATGAGGACCAGGGCCACCCCTATTACGCCAGCGCGCGCCTCTGGGACGACGGCGTCATCGACCCGGCGGACACGCGCCGGGTGCTGGCGCTTGGCCTGAGCGCGGCGCTGAACGCGCCGATCCCCGAGACCCGGTTCGGCGTGTTCCGGATGTGATCCCGGCCCCCGCGTTCGCCTCCCCAATGCGCGCCGCTGCCTGTTCCTGAGTGCACCTACCTGCACCTGCTCGCGCCATGACCACGCCATGACCACACCGACCCTCGACATCCGCCGCCCGTCCGCCGCCGTGGCCGAGGTGTTCCTCAACCGCCCCGATGTGCGCAACGCGTTCAACGACGCGGTGATCGCCGAACTCACCGCCGCCTTCGCCGGCTTCGCGGCCGACCCCGACCTGCGCTGCGTCGTGCTCGGCGGCCACGGCAAGGCCTTCTGCGCAGGGGCCGACCTGTCGTGGATGCGCTCGATGGGCGGCTACGGCTGGGACGAGAACCATGCGGACGCGAAGCGCCTGGCCGACATGCTGTGGACCATCGACCGCTGCCCGGTGCCGGTCATCGCCCGGCTGCAGGGCGATGCCTATGCCGGCGGTGTCGGGCTGGCGGCGGTGTGCGACATCCGGGTGGCGGTGGCCGGTGCGGGCTTCTGCCTGAGCGAGGCGAAGCTCGGCCTGCTGCCGGCCACCATCGGGCCCTACGTGGTGCGCTCGCTGGGCGAATCCGCGTCGCGGCGCTACTTCGTCACCGCCGAGCGTTTCGACGCGGCCACTGCGCTGCGCCTGGGTTTCCTGCACGAGGTGGTCGACGACGTGGCCGCGCTGGACGCGGCCGTGGCCGGTCTGGTCGCGGCGCTCGTGGCCAACGGCCCGCAGGCGGTGAAGGCCTGCAAGCGACTGGTGCAGGACCTGGCCGGTGCGCCCATCACCGACGCGCTGCGCGACGACACCGCCCGCCGCATCGCCGACATCCGTTCCTCGCCGGAAGGCCGCGAGGGCGTGCAGGCCTTTCTCGGCCGGCGCGAGCCCGGCTGGCGGGGCCCGGCGTGAGCACGGCCGCCGCGGCGAGCGCGGTGACCGCGGTGACCGCCGCGGCGTCGGCCACGGCGGCGGGCGTCTCCGATGCCGCGGCTGCGGCAGCCTCCTCCGCCGCCACGGCGGTGGCGGCCACCCTGGCCGTCCCGGTGCAGTCGCTCGACCTCGCTTCGCTGGCCGCGATCGCCGCGGCGCTCGGCTGGGCGAGCGGCCTGCGCCTGTATGCAGTGGTCTTCCTCACCGGCCTGGCCGGCAGCCTGGGCTGGGTGCCGTTGCCCAGCGGTCTCAGCTTGCTGGCGCATCCCGTGGTCCTGGTGGCCAGCGGCCTGATGCTGGGCGTGGAATTCCTGGCCGACAAGATTCCCGGCGTGGACTCGGTGTGGGACGCGGTGCACACGGTGATCCGCATACCGGCCGGGGCGGCGCTGGCTGCAGCGGCCTTCGGTGGTGACCACCAGGCCTGGGCCCTGGTGGCTGCCCTGGCCGGCGGCACCCTGGCCGCCGCCGCCCACACCGCCAAGGCCACGACCCGCGCTGCGGTGAACACCTCGCCCGAGCCCTTGTCCAACCTCGGCCTGTCGCTCGCCGGTGACCTGGCCGTCCCCGGCATGCTGTGGCTGGCCTGGGAACAGCCGACCGCCTTCTTCGCCGCACTGGCCGTGGCGGTGCTGGGGGGCCTGGTGCTCACCGTGCTGCTGCTGCGCTTCCTGCGTGCGGTGCTGCGGCGCGCTGGCGGCTGGTTCAGCAGCTGGTTCGGCGGCGGGTCCGGCCGCAGCACGCTGCCCGCGGCGGCCGACGAGCCGTCACGGCGATGAGCCCGGCTCCCCATCCGCAGCACCCAGTCCCCCCCGACGCCCAACCCGCCCACCCGCCTCCCGGAGACCGCATGTTCCAGAAGATCCTGATTGCCAACCGAGGCGAGATCGCCTGCCGCGTGGCGGCCACGGCGCGCCGGCTGGGCGTGGCCACCGTCGCGGTCCATTCCGAGGCCGATGCCCATGCCGCCCACGTGCGCGCCTGCGACGAGGCGGTGGCCATCGGCGGCAGCGCCCCGCGCGACAGCTACCTGCGCGCCGACCGCATCCTCGCCGCGGCGCGTGCCACCGGCGCCCAGGCCATCCACCCCGGCTACGGCTTTCTCAGCGAGAACGAAGCCTTCGCCCGCGCCTGTGCCGAAGCCGGAATCGCCTTCATCGGCCCGCCGCCCGCGGCCATCGAGGCCATGGGCCTGAAGGCGGAGTCCAAGCGGCTGATGGGCGCGGCGGGCGTGCCGCTCGTGCCGGGCTACCACGGCGCCGACCAGTCCGACGCACTGCTGGCCGCCGAGGCCGGGCGCATCGGCTACCCGGTGCTCATCAAGGCCAGCGCCGGCGGCGGCGGCAAGGGCATGCGGCGCGTCGACCGCGCCGCCGATTTCGCGGCGGCGCTGGACAGCTGCCGCCGCGAGGCGCGCAACAGCTTCGGTGACGAGGCGGTGCTGATCGAGCGCTATGTCACCCGGCCGCGCCACATCGAGATCCAGGTCTTCGCCGACGCCCACGGCAACGCGGTGCACCTCTTCGAGCGCGACTGCTCGGTGCAGCGGCGCCACCAGAAGGTGCTCGAGGAGGCGCCCGCCCCGGGCCTGAGCGAGGCGCGTCGCCGCGAGATGGGCGAGGCCGCGGTGGCCGCCGCGCGCGCGGTGGGCTATGTGGGCGCGGGCACGGTGGAGTTCATCGCCGAGCCGGTCGATCCGCAGTCGCCCGGCAGCGACCTTCGCTTCTATTTCATGGAGATGAACACCCGGCTGCAGGTGGAGCACCCGGTGACCGAGGCCATCACCGGGCTGGACCTGGTGGAGTGGCAGCTGCGGGTGGCCGCCGGGGAACGCCTGCCGCGGCTGCAGCACGAACTGCAGCGGCACGGCCACGCCATCGAGGCGCGGGTGTGCGCCGAGAACCCCGCCGCCGGCTTCCTGCCTGCCACCGGGCCGATGGCGGTGGCCCGCTGGCCGCAGCACGTGGCCTTCGAGCGCCACGCCTCGCTGCCCCGCATCGACCGCGGCTTCCATGAGGGCGATGCCATCACGCCCCACTACGACTCGATGATCGCCAAGCTCATCGTCTGGGGCGAAGACCGCGCCCAGGCGCTGGCCCGGCTGGATGCGGCGCTGGCGTCCACGCACATCGTCGGGCTGCACACCAACGTGGCCTTCCTGCGGCGGGTGGCGCGCAGCCGCAGCTTTGCCCAGGCCGACCTGGACACGGCCCTGATCGAGCGCGAACGCGAGGCGCTGTTCGCGCCCAGTTGCCTGAGCGTCGCGTGGGCGGCGGCCGCGCTGGTCGCGCAATCGCTGGCCGAGGAGGGGGCCACCGTGGACGCCGATCCGTGGTCGCGGCGCGATGGCTTCCGCCTGCACGGCGCGGCCGTGCGCCGCTGGGTGCTGCTCGACGAGGAGGCTGGCGCCGAGGATTCGACGCCGTGGGTGTGCGAGCTGCAGCGACGGCATGGCGCCGCACGGGGCGAGGGCCTGGCGATGCGCCTGGGGCGCGAAGGGGCCGGCGCCTCAGGCGCGGCGCCTGAAGGCGGTGCCGGCGGGGCGGTGGACACGCAGGCCGAAGGCTGGCAGACCTTCGAAGGCGAGCCGCTCGGAGCGGACCGTTTCGATCTTCGTCTGGGCGATGCGCGCTGCGTGCTGCAGGCCTATCGCCAGGGCGACCGGGTTCACGTGTTCGCAGCCGCGGGCGCGCGAACCTTGCGCACGCTGGACCCGCTGGCGATGGCCGTCGCCGGGGCCGGTGGCGCTGCCGCGGGCAGCCTGGCCGCACCCATGCCCGGCAAGGTGGTGAGCCTGCTGGTGGCCGCGGGCGACCGGGTCGAGGCCGGCCAGCCCTTGGCGGTGATGGAGGCAATGAAGATGGAGCACACGCTCGCGGCACCGCGCGCGGGCACGGTGGCCGAGCTGCTGTACGCGCCGGGCGACCAGGTGGCCGAAGGCGCCGCCTTGCTGCGCCTGGCCTGAGCGGCGAGCGCCCATGGGCACCGCCGCACCGATGCGCGTGGTCTTCCACGCCGCCGACACCCGGCCCGAGCGCTGGGTGCGCTCGCTCGAGGGCCTGCTCGAGGGCGCCGAGGTCTGGGCCTGGAACCCCCAGGAGCCGCCCCGGCCGGCTGACTATGCGGTGGTGTGGGCGCCGCCCCAGGCGCTGGCCGACGCGCACCCCGGGCTGCGCGCGGTGTTCAACCTGGGTGCCGGGGTGGACGCCTTGCTGCGCGTGCGCTGGCCGTCGGACGTGACGCTCGTGCGGCTGGACGATGCGGGCATGGCGGTGCAGATGGCCGAGCGCAGCTGCGAGGCGGTGATCCGCCATTTCCGCGAGCTCGACGCCTACGAGGCACAGGCCCGCGACGCGCGCTGGAAGCCGCGTGCCCCGCGCCAGCGCTCGCAGTGGCCTGTGGGCGTGATGGGCACCGGCGTTCTGGGCGAGCGGGTGCTGCGGGCCCTGGCCGCCTTCGACTTCCCGGTGCGAGGCTGGAGCCGAACCCCCCGTGAATTCGCCGACCTCCCGGGCTGGCAGGGCTTTCACGGCGAAGCCGGCCTGGCGCCTTTCCTGGCCGCCAGCCGCCACCTGGTGTGCCTGCTGCCGCTGACCCCCGCCACCGAGGGCATCCTGTGCCAGCGCAACCTGTCGCAGCTGCAGCCCGGTGGGCTTCTGATCCACTTCGCCCGCGGCGCCCATCTGGTGGACGAGGACCTGCTCGCGCTGCTGGACAGCGGCCACCTGGACGGCGCCGTGCTCGACGTCTTCGGCGTGGAGCCGCTGCCCGAGGCCCACGCTTTCTGGCGGCATCCCCGTGTGCGCGTCACGCCGCATGTGGCGGCCCAGACGCTGCGCGACGAGAGCCTGGCGCAGATCGCCAGCCGCCTGCTCGCCTTCCACCACGGTCGGCCGGTCCGGGGTCGGGTGGACCCGCTGCGCGGCTACTGACCCGGGCCCCACCGCCCTGCAAGCGGCTTGCCCGACACTTGGCAAACCGGCGCCAGCCCTCTTCCTGTCCTGCTTCGCCTGAGCACCATGAACCTGCCCTCCCATGTCACCCTGGTGGACGTCGGCCCGCGCGACGGGCTGCAGAACGAGAAGCAGCCGGTGGACACCGCCACCAAGATCGAGCTGGTGCATCGCCTTCAGGCCGCCGGTCTGCGTGAGATCGAGGTCACCAGCTTCGTCAGCCCCCGCTGGGTGCCGCAGATGGCCGACAACACCGCGGTGCTGGGCGGAATCACCCGCCAAGCGGGCGTGCGCACCTCGGTGCTCGTGCCCAACCTGAAGGGGCTGGACGGCGTGCTGGCCTTGCCTGCAGCGGCCCGGCCCGACGAGATCGTCGTGTTCGGCGCGGCCAGCGAGGCTTTCAGCCAGCGCAACATCAACTGCAGCGTGGCCGAGAGCATCGAGCGCTTCGCCCCGGTGGTGCAGGCGGCCCACGCCGCCGGCCTGAAGGTGCGCTCGGCGCTGTCCTGCGCGCTGGGCTGCCCCTACCAGGGCGAGGTCACGCCCGACGAGGTCGAACGCGTGGTCGTGCTGCTCAAGGGCATCGGCGTGGACCACTGCGGCATCGCCGACACGGTGGGCGTGGGCACGCCGCGCCGGGTGCAGGCGGTGATGGAACGCGCGCTGCGGCACTTCCCGCTGGTGGAGGTGAGCGGCCATTTCCACGACACCTACGGCCAGGCCGTGGCCAACGTCATGGCCTGCCTGGAGCTGGGCATCCACCAGTTCGACACCAGCGTGGCCGGCCTGGGCGGCTGCCCCTATGCACCGGGCGCCACCGGCAACGTGGCCACCGAGGACGTCGTCTTCCTGCTGCGCGGGTTGGGGATCGACACCGGGATCGACCTCGATGCACTCGTCGACGCGGCGGCCTTCATCTCCGCTGCGCTGGGCCGTCGGCCGGTGTCGCGCACGGCCAATGCGTGGCTGGCGCGGCGCGCGGCCGCGGCCGCGGCGGGGAGCCACGCATGACGACGCAGATGGCGGATCGACCGGCCGGCTTCCTGCGCGTGCAGGCCCACCTCGCCGCAGCGGGTCATCCGCACGCGCCGCTGTGGCTCGAGGTGTCGGCCCGGACCTGCGAGGAAGCGGCCCAGGCGCTGGGCGTGGCCACCGGGCAGATCGCCAAGAGCGTGATCTTCCGCCGCCGCTCGGACGACCGGGCGGTGCTGGTGGTGGCCAGCGGTGACCGCCGGGTCGATGAAGCGCGCGTGGCCGCCGCCGTCGGCCCGATCGGCCGCGCGGACGCCGCTTTCGTCAAGGCAGCCACTGGGTTCACCATCGGAGGCGTGTCGCCGGTGGCCCATGCGAACGAACCGGTGGCCCTCTTCGACCGCGACCTCTTGCGCTTCGACACGGTGTGGGCGGCGGCCGGCCATGCCCAGGGCGTGTTCGCGGCCCATCCCGAGGCGCTGGCCCGTCTGGTGGGCGGACCTGTCATCGAGGTGGCTGCATGAACGCGCCCAGCGCCCCGCGCGGCGCGAGCCCGTGCGTGAACATCTGCCGCATGGATCCGGTGAGCGGCTGGTGCGAAGGCTGCCAGCGCACGCTGGACGAGATCGCCGCCTGGTCGCTGCTGGACGATGACGAGCGCGAGGCGGTGCTGCGCAGCCTGGACGGGCGTCGTGCGGCGCTGGCGTCGGCCGCCCGGCACAAGGTCTGAAGCATGCACACCCTGGATTTCTGGTTCGACCCCGTCTCGCCCTATGCCGCGCTCGCCTTCGCTCGCCTGCCGCACGCGCTTGAAGGCCTGTCGGTGCAGGTGCGCTATCGCCCGGTGCTCTTCGCCGGGCTGCTCAGGCACTGGGGCCAGCTCGGCCCGGCGGAGATCGGCCCCAAGCGCGATTGGACCTACCGCCAGGTGCTGTGGCAGGCCCGCGAGCTCGGCCTGCCGCTTCAGCTGCCGGCCCGCCACCCCTTCAACCCACTGGCGCTGCTGCGGCTGGCGTTCGCCTGCGCAAGCCCTGCGGCGGCTGCGCTGGCCCGCGAGCCGGACGCCGCAAGGCCGGCGGTCGCCCCGGCTGCGCTGCCCAACCGGCGGGTGGTGCAGGCCCTCTTCGACCATGTCTGGCAAGGCGCAGGCGATGCCGAGGATCCGCAGCGCCTTGCGGCTTTGGTGACAGCCCTCGCGCCCGCGCGGGACCCTCAAGGCGACGAGGTCAAGCAGGCGCTGCGCGCCAGCACCGAAGCGGCCATCGCGCAGGGCGTCTTCGGCGTTCCCACGATCCAGGCGGCGGGGCGCACCTTCTTCGGTCTGGATGCGCTGCCCATGCTGGCGCAGGCCCTGGCGGGCGATCCGTGGTTCGATGGCGCCGGCTGGACGGGCGCCGGCGAGGTGGGGGCCGGCACGGTCCGCTCCCGCGGCGATTCAAGTCAGCCCGCGGCGCGCCGTTAACGGTTCAGGCGCCGGGTGGTCCGGCGGCAGGTGCGCCCCGTGAACCCCAGTCCCAGCACATCGCCGGTGTCCGATGGCCTCGCAAGCGACGCCCTGGCCGCGCTGGGCATCCGAACCGAGCTCGGCCTGCTCTATTGCGGCGGCAAGCCGGCGCTCTACCGGCGCCTGCTCGCTCTGTTCCTGGACGACCACGCCCGGCCCTTCGAGGCCCGGTGGCACGCGGCCTGCGCCGCGGGCGACGCCCGGGCAGCCCACCGGCTCGTCCATTCGCTCAAGAGCAGCAGCCAGGCGGTCGGTGCCGAGCGGCTGGCCCAGGCCGCTGCCGCGCTGGAGATCGAGCTCGGAAACCCCGCACCGGCAGGCTGGGGCCTGGGCGTTGACCTGCCCCTGCCCGCAGCCACGGCTGCATCCGCAGGGCTGGCTCATCCTCGCAGCCTCGCCGCGCTGCTCGACGCCCTGGTGCCACTGCTCGACGCGCCTGAGCCTTTGCCCGTCCCCGGTCCGGTGCGCGATGGCGCACCGGCCAGCGCCTTGCCCCCAACGCCCCCATGAACGCTGCCATTTCCGTCCTCATTGCCGATGACGACCCCGGCATGCGCCTGCTGCTGACCGATGCGCTGCAAGGCGTCGGCGAGGTCGTCGCCGTGGCCGACGGCCAGGCCTGCCTGGACCTGCTGGAGACGCGCGGCGCAGCGCTCGTGCTGCTCGACGCGGAGATGCCCGGGCTCAGCGGCTTCGAGACCTGCCGGCGCATCCGGGAGCGGCCCGAACCCGGGCCGGCGGTGATGTTCGTCTCCGGCCACGACGACATCGGCAGCCGGATGCGCGGCTACGAGGCCGGTGGCGACGACTATGTCTGCAAGCCGGTGCTGCCCGCCGAACTGCTCGCCAAGGTCCAGCGCCAGCTGGCCGCGGGCGAGACCCGACGTTCGCTCGGCCAGCAGCTCGACGAAGCCGTGGGAGCGGTGCTCAGCAGCGCCGACATGGTGGGCGAGGTCGGCGTGGTGCTGGATTTCCAGCGCCAGCTGGGTGAATACCGGGACGCCGCCGCGTTGGGCGTGGGCTTGCTGGAGTCGCTTGCCCGCTACGGGCTGGACGGCTGCGTCAGCGTGCGAAGCCGAGCCGGCCTGGCCTTGCTCAATGCGCGCGGGCCCTGCACGGCGCTGGAGCAGTCCATCCTCGAACATGTGGCGCTGCAGCGCGGCGGGCCGCGCATCCGCCCGCTGGGCCGCAACACCAGCTTCAATTTCGGGCCGATCGTGCTCTTCGTGCGCGAGCTGCCGATGGACCGTCCGGCGGGCATGCCCGCCGATGTGGCCGAGCGCCATGGCCGGGCCATCGACAACGTGGCCCTGCTGCTCGAGGGGGCGGCCGCCCGTCTGGCGGCCATCGACAACCAGGCGGTGGTGCGCGACCTGGACGCCGCGCAGGGTCTGCTGGCCGCCAGCCAGGAAGCCCTGGCCACCTTGTCGCGGCAGAACCATGATGTCCTGGTGTCGGTCCGCTCGGCCTGCGACACGCTGCACGCTCGGCTGGAGGACAGCTTCATCCACCTGGGGCTGATGCCCGGGCAGGAGGACCACCTGAGCGAGCTGGTCCGACAGCATTCCGCCGCCGTCCTTGTCGCCCTGCAGCAGGGCGAGGCAGCGGAAACCGCGCTGCGCCGGGTGGTCGAGCGACTGGGCGGTCGAGCGGCGCCCTGAGCCATCAGGCGCGGGCCGGCGGGGCCACCCGCCAACAATGCACGGGGAGACGACGATGCCAGCGCTCGGCGGTCGTCGTACGCTCGGGCCACACGGCAAGGAGGATGCGATGAGCGATCCCTCGGACCTGTCGAGCCTGGTCTACGTGAGCGAAGTCCGCCGCCCGATGAGCGCGGCCGAACTCGTGCGGCTGATGGAAGAGATCGAGCCGCGCAACCGCAGCAACGGCCTGACCGGCATGCTGCTCTACAAGGATGGCTGCTTCATCCAGGCGCTGGAGGGGCCGCATCAGGCGGTGCGGGCCACGCTGGAGCGCATCCGTCGCGACCGGCGGCACCGTGGCCTCGTGGTGCTGCAGGAGCAGGCGCTGGCCGAACGCCAGTTCCCCGCCTGGTCGATGGGGTTTCGCAACCTGAACGGTGCGGCCGACGACGCGTCTGACGGCCCCCGGCCCGCGGCCTACTCCGACTTCATGCAGGGCGGCGAGCCCGGCGCCCGCGAAGTGCCAGGGCTGGTGCCGGCCGGTGCGGCCGGGCTGCTGCTGCGGGCCTTCCGACAGGTCAGCTCGTCCTTTGCGCTGCCGCAGTCGCGCGGCCGGTGAAGTGCGCTGCTGGCGACGCCACGCCGCTCGCGGTGGCCCCACAATTTGAGCTTTCGCGCAAGGCGCACCCCGTGCGCAGGCCCCATCCGAACGGACGCCCATGCTGCCTGTCGACTTCCACTCCCCCGAATTGCCCAGCCGGCTGGCCGACCTGACGGCCGAGCAGCTCGACGGGCTCGCCTTCGGCCTGATCGGCTTCGACGCCGACGACCGCGTTCAGGCCTACAACCGCCTGGAAGCGGCGGCCACCGGCCTGGACCCGCTGCGGGTGCGGGGCCTGAACGTCTTCACCGAACTGGCCCAGTGCATGAACAACTTCCTCGTGGCCGAGCGCTTCCGTTCGGCGCGCGAGCAGTTGCTGGCCCTGGACGAGACGCTGCCCTACACGCTGACCTGGCGCATGCGGCCCACGCCCGTTCGACTGCGGCTCATCTGGGCGCCGGGGGCGGCGCTGGCCTTCATCGCCCTCGAGCGGCTGGCCTGAGGGCCGTGGCGCCATGAAGACAGTCCAGGCCGATTCCGAAGCCTCGCTGCTCGATTACCTCTATCGCTCGTCGCTGCGCCTGGTGGTGCTGGACCCGCGCGGCGCCATCGAATGGATCACCCCGCAGGCGGCGGCCATGCTCGTGCCGCTGGCGCCGGACGGCCGGGTGGACAACCTCTTTGGTCTGCTTGCCCCGCAGGTGCCCGATCTGGCCGCGCTGGTGGGCGCGGCACGCGGTGCGGTGGTGTGCAGCGGGCTGAGCTTCGACGTGCCCTGGAAGCCCGAGCCCCGCGTGTATTCGCTGGACCTGCAGTGGGTGGAGAGCGACCGGCTGCTCGCCTTGCTGGCCGACGTCACCCTGGCCGAGCAGCAGGCCGCCCAGGAGCGCACCCAGGCGCTGGCCGACCGCGTGATCTACGAGGCGCGGCTGCTGGCCAGCGACGACCTGCTCAAGCGTCTGTCCGCCCAGGTGCCCGGCGTGCTCTTCCAGCTGCAGCGCGATGCGGACGGCCGGCTGCACCTGCCCTTCGTCAGCCACGGCATGGCCGAGCTCTTCGGCCTGGCGGTCGATGAGGTCCGCGCCGACCCTCAGCGCTGGTTGCGCAGCCTGAACCCGGCGGACCTGCCGGGTTTCCTCGCATCCATGGAGGCCTCGGCGCGCGCCTTGCAGACCTGGTCGCATGTGTTCCGGGGGGGGTTGTCTGGCCCCGGCCCCGGCCGGGCCGGCTGGCGCCAGCTTCAGGCCCAGCCGCTGCGCCAGAGCGACGGCGGCACGGTGTGGTTCGGCTTCGTATCGGACATCAGCGCCCAGGTGGATGCCGAGGAGCGCCTGCGCCTGCTCAACGAGTCGCTGGAGTCGCGGGTGCTGCAGCGCACGCAGCAGCTGGCCGTGGCGCGCGACGCCGCCGAGCAGGCCAGCCGCAGCCGGGGCGAGTTCCTGGCCAAGATGAGCCACGAGATCCGCACGCCGATGAACGCGGTGCTCGGCATGACCCATCTGGCGCTGCGCGAGACCGGCGACCCGCGCCTGGTGGAGCGGCTGCGCACCATCCAGCAGTCCGGCGAGCACCTGCTGGGCGTGATCAACGACATCCTCGACTTCTCCAGGATCGACGCCGGCAAGCTCGAGCTCGAGCTTCGCCCCTTCTCGCTGGGCAGCGTGCTGGACACCGCCTTCGTGCTGGTGGCCGAGCGCGCGCGGTCCAAGGGCCTTCGCATGAGCGTCGATGCGGACCGAGCGCTGCCCGAACAGGTGCTGGGCGATGCCCGGCGGCTGCAGCAGGTGCTGCTCAACCTGCTGAACAACGCGGTCAACTACACCGACGCGGGCGAGGTCTGCCTGAAGGTGGCGCCCGCCGCCGAGCCGCCGGGCTGGATTCGCTTCGAGGTGCACGACACCGGCGTAGGCCTGGATGCCGAACAGCAGTCCAGGCTCTTCCGTTCCTTCGAGCAGGTGGACAACTCGATGGCGCGGCGGCACGGCGGATCGGGCCTGGGTCTGGCGATCAGCCAGCAGCTGGTTGAGTTGATGCACGGCCAGATCACGCTGGTCAGCGAACCGGGGCGCGGCAGCGTCTTTGCCTTCACTGCCCAGCTGCCGCCCGCTGCGCCGCCGGCTGTATCAGTGGCCACGGCCGACCTTGCGGCCGCGCCGCCGGCGGCCGTGCCCGGGGGTCTGCGGGGGCGCCGCGTGCTGCTGGTGGACGACAACACCTTCAACCAGATCATCACCCGCGAGCTGCTCGAGCACGAAGGGGTGTCGGTGGTGGTGGCCGAGGACGGCGAGCAGGCGCTGGCCCGCCTGGACGGCGACCCGCCCTACGACGCGGTGCTGATGGATGTGCAGATGCCGGGCATGGACGGCCTGGAGGCCACCCGGCGCCTGCGCGCGTCGGGGCGCTTCACCGGCCTGCCGGTCATTGCGATGACGGCCCATGCGCGGCCTGAGGACCGCGAGGTCTGCACCGCCGCGGGCATGGACGACTTCATCACCAAGCCGGTCGACCCGGCGCTGCTGTATGCCCGGCTGGCGCGCTGGCTGCAGCCCGCCAGACCGGGCTGAACAGGGGTCGTCGAGACCGTCGCCGGCGCCGGTCAGCCCGGGCCCACCACCTCGAAGTGCTCGACCACCGGCGGGGCGGCGAAGAAGGGGCCGACGATGGCGCGCCACTCGGGGAAAAGCGGCCCCTGGCGGAAGCCCACCGTGTGGTCTTCCAGCGTGGCCCATTCGATCTGCAGCAGGTAGCGCTCGGGGCTTTCGACGCCGCGGCGCACGCTGGCCCGCAGGAAGCCCGTCGCGCGGCGGGCCACCGTGTCGAGGCCGCGCTGGATCGCTTCCTCGAAGGCGGCTTGTTCGCCGGGGCGGATGCGGATGTCGGCCAGTTCGAGGATCAATTCGGGCTCCGGTTCATCGAGGGGTGCGCGCTCACAGGCGGCAGCCGCGGGCCGGGTCGGCCAGGGCCTTGACCGCCACCGAGCGGAACTCGTTGTTCACGCCCCGGGCCTCGCGCACGTACATGTCCTGCACCGGGTTGCCCGCCGCCGATAGGGTGAACTTGCCGCGCGGGCTGTCCACCGTGGCGCGGCGCATGGCCGCGGTCATCGCGTCGCGCTTGGTGATGTCGCCCTTCACCGCGTTCAGGCCCGCCGCGAGGATCTGCGCGGCGTCGTAGCCCTGCACCGCGTAGACGTCCGCGTTCTGCTTGTAGGTGAGCGCGAAGCTCTTGCGGAAGGCGTTGTTGCGCGGGGTCTCCAGGTTGTCCGCATAGTGCAGCGTGGTGAGCAGGCCCTGGGCGGCTGCGCCCTGCGCCTCGAGCGTGCCGTCGGTGAGGAAGCCCGAGCCGTACAGCGGGATCGTCTTGTTCAGGCCCGCCGCGGCGTAGTCCTTGACGAACTTCACCGCGCCGCCGCCGGCGAAGAAGGCGAAGACGGCGTCGGGTTTCTGGGCGGCGATCTCGGTGAGCAGCGCCTGGAACTCCACGTTCGGGAAGGGCAGGGTCAGGTCCTTGACCACCTTGCCGCCACCCTTCTCGAACGCTTCGGTGAAGCCCTTGACCGTCTCGTTGCCGGCCGCGTAGTTCCAGGTGATGGTCATCATGCGCTTGGCGCCCTTCTGGGCGGCCAGCACGCCGGTGGAGTAGCCCGGCTGCCAGTTGGAAAAGCTCGAGCGCACGATGTTCGGGCCGCACAGCGGGCCGGTGATGGCGTCCGCTCCGGCGTTGGGCACGATCAGCAGCGTGTTGCTCTCCTTGGCCGCGCGCGCCATGGCCAGCGCCACGCCCGAGTGCACCGTGCCCACCAGCACGTCCACGTTGTCGCGCTTGATGAGCTTGTTCACGTTGTCGGTGGCCTTGGACGGGTCGCTCTCGTCGTCCACGCGGAAGTACTGGATGTCGCGGCCGGCGAGCTTGCCGCCTTGCTCCTGCACGTAGAGCCGGAAGCCCTTGTCGATCATCTCGCCCAGGAAGGCGAAGGTGCCGGTGGACGGCAGCATCAGGCCGACCTTGATCGGCGGCTGAGCGGCGGCGGCGGGCGCCTGGGCCTGGGCGGCGCCGGCGGCCGCGAGGCCGGCGGACAGGGCCACGAGGGCTTTGGCGAAGGAAAGGGCGTTCATGGCGACTCCTGCGGCGGCTGGGGGCCGGGCGGACGGGGTGGTCCTGCCCGGGCAAACCGCCTGAATGTAGAAGCCCGGCGGTGCCCGCGCATCGGGGCAGACCACAGGAAGCGACCGAAGCGCCTTCCTACAATCCACGCCCCGGGTCTGCGCAGGTGCGAGGCCCCATCCTCGCTTGAGCCACTGCCTGAGCCACCGCCTGAGCCCCACATGCCCACCTCTGAAGAAAAGCGCGCCGAACTTCGCCGCGCGGCGCTCGAGTACCACGAGTTCCCCACGCCGGGCAAGGTGGCCATCGCGGCCACCAAGCAACTCGTCAACCAGCGTGACCTGGCGCTCGCCTATTCGCCAGGGGTGGCCGCGGCCTGCGAGGAGATCGTCGCCGACCCGGCCAACGCGTTTCGCTACACCTCGCGCGGCAACCTGGTGGCGGTGATCACCAACGGCACCGCTGTGCTCGGCCTGGGCGACATCGGCCCGCTCGCGGCCAAGCCGGTGATGGAAGGCAAGGGCGTGCTCTTCAAGAAGTTCGCCGGCATCGACGTCTTCGACATCGAGATTGCCGAGAACAACCTGGACAAGCTCGTCGACCACATCGCCGCGCTCGAGCCCACCTTCGGCGGCATCAACCTGGAGGACATCAAGGCGCCCGACTGCTTCTACGTCGAGCGGCGGCTGCGCGAGCGCATGAAGATTCCCGTCTTCCACGACGACCAGCACGGCACGGCCATCGTGGTGGGGGCGGCGCTGCTCAACGCGCTGAAGGTGTCGGGCAAGGACATCCGCGAGGTCAAGCTCGTCACCTCCGGTGCCGGCGCGGCGGCGCTGGCCTGCCTGGGCCTGCTGCTCAAGCTGGGCCTCAAGCGCGAGAACGTCTGGGTGACCGACCTGGCCGGCGTGGTCTGGCAGGGCCGCACCGAGCTGATGGACGAGGACAAGGCCTTCTTCGCCCAGCCCACCGAGCAGCGGACGCTGGCCGAGGTGATCGTCGGCGCCGATGTGTTCCTGGGTCTTTCCGCCGGCGGCGTGCTCAAGCCGGCGATGGTGGCCTCCATGGCCCCGGGGCCGGTGATCTTCGCGCTGGCCAACCCGACGCCGGAGATCATGCCCGAGGAGGTGCTGGCCGTGCGCACCGACGCGCTGATGGCCACCGGCCGCACCGACTACCCCAACCAGGTCAACAACGTCCTGTGCTTCCCCTACATCTTCCGGGGCGCACTGGACTGCGGTGCCACCACCATCACGGTGGAGATGGAGATCGCCGCGGTGCACGCCATCGCCGAACTCGCCCAGGCCGAGCAGAGCGAGGTCGTGGCCGCCGCCTATGCCGGGCAGACGCTTGCCTTCGGCCCCGAATACCTCATTCCCAAGCCCTTCGACCCGCGGCTGATGATCAAGATCGCGCCGGCGGTGGCGCAGGCCGCGGTCGACTCGGGCGTGGCCACCCGCCCGATCAAGGACATGGACGCCTACCGCGAGAAGCTGCTGAGCTTCGTCTATGCGTCCGGGCAGACGATGAAGCCCATCTTCACCATGGCCAAGCGCGCGCTGCACAAGCGCGTGGCCTATGCCGAGGGCGAGGAGGAGCGGGTGCTGCGCGCCGTGCAGGTGGTGGTCGACGAGGGCCTGGCGCGGCCCACGCTGATCGGCCGCCCGGCCGTGATCGAGCTGCGCGTGGAGAAGTTCGGGCTGCGCCTTCAGGCCGGGCGCGACTACGACCTGGTCAATCCCGAGCAGGACCACCGCTACCGCGACTACTGGCAGACCTACCACCGCATGACCGAGCGCAAGGGCGTGACCGCCCAGTTCGCCAAGATCGAGATGCGCCGCCGCCTGACGCTGATCTCCGCCATGCTGCTGCACAAGGGCGAGGTGGACGGGCTGCTGTGCGGCACCTGGGGCAGCACCGCGCTGCACCTGCAGTACATCGACCAGGTCATCGGCCTGCGGGCCGGCGCCCGCACCTATGCCTGCATGAACGGGCTCATCCTGCCGGGTCGCCAGGTGATGCTGGTGGACACCCATGTGAACTACGACCCCACGGCCGAGCAGCTGGCGGAGATCACCGCCATGGCTGCCGAGGAGATGATGCGTTTCGGCCTGCGGCCCAAGGCCGCGCTGCTGTCGCACAGCAACTTCGGCTCCAGCCAGCAGCCCTCGGCGGTGAAGATGCGCCAGACGCTGGAGCTGCTGCAGCGCCAGGCGCCGTGGCTGGAGGTGGACGGCGAGATGCACGGCGACGTGGCGCTCGACCCGCACGAGCGTCAGCTGCTGATGCCCAACAGCAGCCTCTCCGGCGAGGCCAACCTGCTGGTGCTGCCCAACATCGACGCCGCCAACATCAGCTACAACCTGCTGAAGACGGCGGCCGGCGGCGGCATTGCCATCGGCCCGGTGCTGCTGGGCGCGGCCAAGCCAGCGCACATCCTCACGCCGTCGGCCACCGTCCGCCGGATCGTGAACATGACGGCCCTGACGGTCGCGGACGCCAACGCAGCCCGGTAAGCACGCGCTTACACCTTCGTCCGTTCAAGTCCAGCAAACGCATCGCCCTGCGGTGCCCCTTGCCGCAGGGGCCCGCTGCGGGTGGGTCGATGTCATCGCTCACAGGGCCTTGATGCCTTATCGCTTGAGTCGATAGGCCGAAGTTGTTACGATCGAGTGTTCGATATCAGGGATAACCCGATCTCCGCAGCGGGTGTCGCCTCCCTGCGGACCACCCCGCGCGAACCCCGACGTGACGGAACCGACCGGACGCCCCCAGCCTTCGCTCCCTTGGCACCGACTGCCGGGCCTCGGGTTTGCCGTGGCCGCACTCGTGGTCGGTCTTGTCGGCGGGGCTCCGCGCGAGGCTCTGGCACGCGAGCCGGCCTCGGCCGGGTCGGTGGTGGCGCTCGACGAGCTTCCCCGGGAAGCGCAGGTCACCCACCGGCGCATCCTGGCGGGTGGACCGTTCCCCTACAGCAAGGACGGCACGACGTTCTTCAACCGCGAGCGGCTGCTGCCGCGGGCGCCGCGGGGTTTCTATCGTGAGTACACCGTGCGCACCCCAGGGGCCTCCAACCGGGGTGCGAGGCGCATTGTTTGCGGGGGTGAACCGCCCACCCGTCCGGAGGCCTGCTACTACACCGCCGATCACTACGCGAGCTTTCGCCGCATCATCCCGTGAACCCCCTCGCCCCCCCCGATCTGTCCGCGGCCGAACCGGCCACGGCGCCTGAACCGAGTCATCCGTCGAGGAACGTGACCATGCCGTTGCAGACCATCCGGCCCAACCTGGTGCAGGCGATCCGCGCGTACCGCGTGGACGACCTGATGGCCGCCGCCGCGGCAGCGCAGCAGCACTTCCTGTACGTGAACCTGTCGAACGCCCAGACCAAGCAGGACGTGCTCGACCAGATCGCGGCGTCCTTCCTGTTCCCCGCGCACTTCGGCAAGAACCTGGATGCTTTGTACGACTGCATGACCGACCTCATCCACAAGGCCGGCCAGCAGCCCGGCTTCGTGGTGGTGCTTGAGCAGCTGCCCGACAACCCCCGCTTCGACCGCGAGATGCGCGAGCAGCTGCTCGACGTCTTCCGCGATGCGGCGGACTTCTGGGCCGAGCGCAAGGTGCCCTTCCGGTGCTTCTATTCTTTTCAGTAGCCCGCTCCCAGGAAAACGGGTCATGGGAGCGGGCGACGGAAGTGGCCCCCAGCAGCACCGACAAGCCGGCCAAGCCGGTTAGCAAGTCCTCCACCGCCGGCAACCCCGGCTTCGGCACCAACATGCCGATGATGAGCAGCGCCTTCGATACGGCGATGTGGCAAAACGCGGCTTGAGCCGCGTTTTTCGACACGTTCGGCGGCTTGAGCCGCGTTTTTCGACACCTTAGGCGGCGTGAGCCGCCTTCTTCAGACGCCCGGTGGCGCCGCCCCCGCCAGCGCCACCGCCAGCTCGACGAAGGCCTGCACCGGCACTTCCTCGGCCCGCCGCTGCAGGTCGAAGGCGGGCGGGGCCATGCCGCGCTGTCGGGCCGCGGCTTCCAGCCAGGGCCCCAGCCCATGGCGCAGCAGCTTGCGGCGCTGGGAGAAGGCCGCCTGCACCAGGGGCTCGAGTACCGCAGCGATGGCGGCTGCGGCCTTCAGGGCCTCGGGGCTCGGCGCGGTGGTGGTGGCGGTGGTGATGGCCGCGCCCGCAGTCGGTCCGACCAGTGCGTGCAGGGGCCGCGGCACCAGGTGCACCATGGCTGAGTCCACCTGGGGCGGCGGGTCGAAGGCCTCGGGCGGCACGTCCGCCCAGGCCTCCATCGCATAGCGCCACTGCAGCATCACGCTCAGCCGGCCATAGGCCTTGCTGCCCGGCGCGGCCACCATGCGCTGCACCACCTCGCGCTGCAGCATGAAGTGCTGGTCGACCACGCGGTGCGCCACCGGCAGCAGGGAGAACAGGATGGGCGTGGAGATGTTGTAGGGCAGGTTGCCGATGATGCGCAGCGGCTGCCCGGCCGCGTCGGCCAGTGCCGCCCAGTCGACCGTCAGCGCATCGGCCTCGATGACGGTCAAGCCGTCGTGGCGCCGCCAGCGCGCGGCCAGGTCCCGGTCGAGCTCGACCACCGTCAGCCGCGGGCAGTGCTGCAGCACCGGACGGGTCAAGGCGCCCAGGCCCGGCCCGATCTCCACCAGCGCGTCGGTGGGGCGGGGGGCGATCTCATCGACGATGCGGCCGATCACCGCCTCATCGACGAGGAAGTGCTGGCCGAAGCGCTTGCGTGCGACGTGCTTCAAGGCGCCTGCGCCGGCTCGCGCAGCTCGATGTAGGCGCGGCCGCGCAGCTCGCGGATCCACTCGGCGTAGGCGTCGTCGAACTTCTGCTCGCGCAGCAGGTTGCGGGCGATCTCGCGCTGCTGGCGGGCGTCGAGCACCACCGGCCGGCGGTCGACGACCTGGATCAGGTGGACGCCGAAACGCGAGACCACCGGCTCGGAGATCTGGCCGATGGACAGGCGGTTCAGGGCCTCCTCGAACTCGGGCACGAAGCTGCCCGGGTTGGTCCAGCCCAGGTCACCGCCCTGGGCGGCGCTGCCGTCCTCGGAGAACTCGCGAGCGGCATCCTCGAAGCTGCGGCTGCCTGCGGCGATCTGCCGTCGCAGGTCGCCCAGCCGCCTAACCGCCGTCTCCTGGGTGAGCTGCGGCGACACGCGCAGCAGCACATGGCGCGCGCGGGTCTGCTGGGTGGTGAAGGCCTCGGCTTCCTGCCGTTCGGCCAGCCGCAGCACGTGAAAGCCCGCGCCGGTGCGGATGAGCTGCGGGGCCGTCTGGCCCACCTGCAGCCCCTTGACCGCCTCGAGGAACACCTCGGGCAGCCGGTCGGCCGTGCGCAGGCCCAGGCGTCCGCCGTTCTCCAGCGAACTCGCGTCGTCGGAGAAGCGCGCCACCAGGCCAGCGAAGGGCTCGCCCGCGCGCGCCCGGGCCAGTGCGTCCTCCGCACGTGCGCGGCGCTCGGCCAGCACCGCCTCGCTCGCGCCCTCGGGCACGCGCACGACGATCTGCGCGACGTTGTAGGCGGTGGACTGCGCGCTTTCGCGGCGGCGCTGCTCGATCTGGTTCTCGATGTCGCCGTCGGTGATGCGGATGCGCTGCTGCACCTCGCGCTCGCGCACGCGCTCGATCAGCATCTGGTCGCGAACGTTGCTGCGAAAGCGGCTGTAGTCCACGCCGTCGCGGGCCAGGCGCTCGCGAAGCTGGTCCAGCGTCACCTGGTTCTGGGTGGCGATGCTCTGCACCGCGCGGTCGAGTTCAGCCTCCTCCACCCGCTGGCCGATCTCGCGGGCCCGCGACAGCACGGCGCGTTCGTCGATCAGCCCTTGCACCGCTGCCTCGCGCAGCGTGGCCTCCGGCGGCACCGGCCGGCCGGCGCGGCGCAGGTCCTCGCGCAGCCGCAAGGTGCGCTGGCGGACCTCGCTGGCGGTGACGAGCTCCTGATTGACCACCGCCACGATGTACTCGGCGTTGCGGGGGCCGCCAGATTGCGCCTGGGCGGACGTGGGCAGCACCAGGGCTGCGGCAGCCGCGAAGAACGCCGCGGCCAGGCCGGATTGGAGGAAGGGTGCGCCGCGCCAGGCGGGGCGCGCGGGCTTGTTGGGGATCATGGTCGAGGGGCCGCCCCATCGGCCGGCGGCCCGTCGAAGGCTTCGACGGCACCGACCGCCTCGCGTGAGCGCAGCAATTGATAGCCGGGCACATTGTCCTTCAAGGACTGCAGCGGGTTCGAACCCAGCCGGGACAGGCCGACGAGCTCGAGCTGCAGCACCAGTCGGGTGGTCGCCTCGCTGCGCCCGGTGGACAGGCGCTCGGCGAACACGCGGCCGATCCAGCAGCCCGAGTCCACCTCGAAGCCGGCCAGGGAGTCGGTCAGCACGCGGTCGCGCATGCTGTAGTTCACCCGTCCCACGCCGTACCAGGTGCGTTCGCAGCCCGGCTTGCCGCCGTCGCTTCGAAACAGCGCGTGCCGGTGCGCGCCGGCCAGCGGCCACTGCCAGCCCAGCTCGAGCTGCTCAGTCGCGCCACGGGTGAAGCGGTAGCCGGCACTGACCGTGCGGAAGGGCCCGGGCGAGAAGCGCGTGCCCAGCACGGTGCGCACCGCGCTGCCGATCTCCGGGCTGTACTGCACACCCGCGTCCAGCGTCCAGCGCGGCACCAGCACCGTCGAGCCCTGCAGCAGCACGTCGGAGAAGCGCTGGCTCAGCGGCTGGCCGTCCGGCGTCACCCGCTGGTCGCGAAAGAGCAGCCGCTGCGCGATGCCCAGGCGCATCAACTCGCCGCCGCTGGCCTCGTCGAACACCCGCGTGGTGGCGCCTGCCGTGAGCTGGTCGGCGTCGGACACGCGGTCCACGCCCGCGAAGGCGTTGTCCGAGAACAGCGATTCAAAGTTGAAGTCCCGCGGCGCGGAATCGAAGTTCGGCGAACGCGAGGGGTCCCGATAGGGCGTTCGCACATAGAGCATGCGCGGCTCCAGTGTCTGGCGCACTGCCCGCCCGAAGAGGCGCGCGTCGCGCTCGAACACGGCCTGCGCGTCCAGGCTCAGGCTGGGAATGACGCGGGCCGAGCGCAGCCGCGGCGCGATCGCGCCGGGCGCCAGCAAGGCTTGGCGCTGCAGCTCATAGGCCGCCGCATTGACCGACAGCCGAGGCGTGAACTGCACGCCCGCCGTGCTCCAGGGCCAGGCCAGCTGGGCCAGCGCGTGCAGCCGGTCGCCGTCGGGCCGCAGCGGGTCGATGGAGCCGGTGGGCAGGGTGAATCGGTTGAACTCGGCCTCGACCGACAGGCGCCAGGGCTGGTTGTCGGGCAAGGCGTAGCGCAGGCCGAGCTGGGGGCTGCGCTGATAGGGCGCGTCGATGCGGCTGGCCGGATCGGTGTCCTGCAGCACCTGCCAGCGCAGCAGCCGGGCATAGGCCTCGGCCCCGGCATCCAACCGGCGCACCAGACCGAAGTCCGCGGGCAGCAGCCGCGGCGTGGGGCTGGACAGGCCGCGGGTGAAGTCCTTCCAGTAGTCGTCGTCGGAGACGCGCAGCCACTGGGCGGAGTAGCGGGTGGCCGGGTCCAGCAGGCCGTCGTGGTGGCCACCGAAGGCGTGTCGCTGCCGGCCGGCCAGTTCGTCGCGGGCCACCAGGTCCAGCGCGAGCACGCCGCGACGCTCGCGGCCCAGGTAGCGCAGCTCGGTGTCCAGGCCCGCGCCGCGGCGGCTGATCAGCCGCGGCGTGAAGGTGGCGTCCACCGACGGGGACAGGTTCCAGTACCAGGGCGCTGCCAGCTCCAGGCCGCTGCGCGTGTCCAGGTTGATGCTGGGCGGAAGCCAGCCGGTCTTGCGCTCGCTGGTCAGTGGGAAGCTGAGCACTGGCAGGGCCAGGATGGGCAGGCCCAGGAAGCGCAGCACCGCGCCCTCGGCCACGCCCTCGTTGGCTGCGAAATCCAGCCGCACCGAACGGGTGCTGAGAATCCAGTCCGGGTCGCCGCTGCCGTCGGCCGGGCAACTGGTGTAGGTGGCCGCCACCGCGCTCAGGCGCCGCTCGCCCAGCAGGTCGATGCGCTTCGCGTCGCCACCGGCGTCGGTGGCCGAGAAGTGATAGCGCGGCAGCAGCAGGAAGCCGCGTTCGCCGTCCAGGCTCAGGTCGAGTTCGCTGCCCGAGAAGCGGTCCCCGGCGCGTCGCACGCGCACGTTTCCGGAGGCCTGCACCCGTTCGCCGACCTGGTCGATCCGCAGCCGTTCGGCCTGCACCTGAAGGTCACCGCGCCGCAGGTCGACCGAGCCGGTGGCCACGGTCTCACGCTCGCTCTGGCCCTGCACCCGGTCGGCCTCCAGGCGGATCGGGCCTTCACGGCCCTGGCGCGCCGCCTCGGCGGCAGCCGTTTCGGCGGTGGCTGGCTCGCCCAGCGGAAGGCGGGGCGGGTCGCGCTCGGGGAGCCGGGGCTGGGCCACGGCTGCGGCCAGCGGCGCGACCACCGCCCAGACGACCAGCGCGAGCGCCCCGCAGCGCAGCACGGAACCCGTGCAGTCAGCGCGGGCTGGAGCGCGGGCTGGGGCGCGTGCAGCAGCGCGGGAGGGTCGGATTCGCAAGGCGGACGATCGGGCGGCGGGGCCTGTGCCGGCACAGGCGGAAGGTCCAGGGCGAACGCCTTGGTTTTGCTTGGGTTTCTACAATCGATTATCCATGAGCACCCCCAGCCCCGATCCGGCGGTTCCGGCTTCTGGCGCCGTTCCAGGCGCCGACCTCGGCGCCGATCCCCACGCCGATTCCGCAGCCGTTTCCTCCGAGGCGTCCTCCGAGGCGTCCTCCGCCGTCGCCGAGCCGGCCTGCGTTGCCTGGCCCGACCCCGCCCGCCGGGCCGCCTTCGAAGCCTGGCTCGCGCCTGTGGCCGCGCGGCACGGGCTGCTGCCCCGCAGCTTGCGTGCAGCGTCGGCCGATGCGAGCTTTCGGCGCTATCTGCGCATCGATGCGGCCTCGGGCGGCAGCTTCGTGGTGATGGACGCTCCCCCCCCCACGGAAGACGTCCGACCCTTCCTGGCGGTGCGCGAGCGGCTGCAGGCCGCCGGGCTGCAGGTGCCGGCGGTGCCCGAGTGCGACCTGCCCCAGGGTTTCCTGCTGATGCAGGACCTCGGTGACCGGCTGCTGCTGGACGAACTGGCGCGCTCGGAGGCCGCCAGCGATGCGGCGGCCACCCACGATCGCATGCTCGAGGCCATCGACACGCTGGTCCACCTGCAGAGCCGGTGCCCGGCCCAGGGGCTTGCCAGCTATGACGATGCGATGCTCGACCGCGAGCTCGAGCTCTTCCCCCAGTGGTGCGTCCAGCGCGACCGCGGCATCGAATGGTCGGCGCGCCAGCAGGAGCAGTGGGGCCAGGCCAAGGCCCGCCTCATCGAAAGCGCCCGCGCACAGGCCACCGTGTTCGTGCACCGCGACTTCATGCCGCGCAACCTCATGCTGCCGCCGCAGGGGGGGCTGGCCATCCTGGACTTCCAGGACGCGGTGAGCGGCCCCATCACCTACGACCTGGCCAGCCTGCTGCGCGACGCCTTCATCTCCTGGGACGAGGAGCGCGAGATCGACTGGGCGGTGCGCTACTGGGAGCGGGCCCGCAAGGCCGGGCTGCCGGTGGACGACGACTTCGGCGAGTTGTGGCGGCGTCTGGAGTGGATGGGACTGCAGCGCCACCTGAAGGTGCTGGGCATCTTCTGCCGCCTGCAGCACCGCGACGGCAAGCCCCGCTACCGCGCCGACCTGCCGCGCTTCTTCGCCTATGCCCACAAGGTGGCTGCGCGCTACAACGGGCTGGGGCCGCTGGCCGCGCTGCTGGAGCAGGCCGCGGGCACCGAGCGCCGCGCCGGCTTCACCTTCTGACTTCACCTTTTGACCCCGATGACAGCCACCGGCGGCCTCTCGGATGTCCCTTCGCTGGCGCAGGCGAGCCCGAATCCCGGCGGGTCGCAGCGGCCCTTCGCCACCGCGGCGGTGGTCGCGCGCCCGGCCGGGCTGAGCCTGCGCCTGACGGAGCTGCGCCTGCCGCTGGACCACGACGAGCCCGCACTGCGGCGCGCGGCCGCCGCGCGGCTGTCGCTGCCGGAGTCGGCCATCGTCACGCTGCACGTGTTCCGCCGCGGCTACGACGCGCGCAAGCGCTCGGCCATCGAACTCGTCTACACCGTCGACCTCGCGCTGGATGACGCCCACCCGGCCGCGCAGGTGCTGGCCCGCCATGCAGCCGACCCCCACGTCAAGCCCGCTCCGCAGCTGCACTACCAGCCGGTGGGCGAGCGGTCGGCCGACTTCTGGGCCCGGCGCGACCGGCCGCGGCCGGTCGTGGTGGGCTTCGGGCCATGCGGTCTCTTCGCCGCCTTGGTGCTTGCCCAGATGGGCCTGCGCCCCATCGTCCTCGAGCGGGGTCGTGCGGTGCGCGAACGCACCCAGGACACCTGGGCGCTGTGGCGCCGCTCCGAACTGCATGCCGAGTCCAACGTGCAGTTCGGCGAAGGGGGTGCGGGCACCTTCAGCGACGGCAAGCTGTGGAGCCAGATCAGCGACCCGCGCCACCTCACCCGCAAGGTGCTCGACGAGTTCGTCAAGGCCGGTGCGCCCGAGGAGATCCTCTTCGTGAGCAAGCCCCACATCGGCACTTTCCGGCTGGTCAGCATGATCGAGAAGATGCGCGCGGAGATCGTCTCGCTCGGTGGCGAGATCCGCTTCGGGCACCGGCTGCTCGACCTGCGGCTGGAGCCGCCCTCGTCGGCCCGGCCGGGGCGGGGCGACCCGCAGCGCAGCCTGGTGCTGCGTGGCCTGCGGGTGGCCACGCCGGAGGTGCCCACCGGCATCGAGCTGGACTGCGAACAGCTGGTGCTGGCCCCGGGCCACAGCGCGCGTGACACCTTCGCCATGCTGGTCGAGCGCGGCGTGGCACTGCAGGCCAAGCCGTTTTCGATCGGCTTTCGCATCGAGCACCCGCAGTCGCTCATCGACCGCGCGCGTTTCGGGGCCAGCGCCGGGCATCCGCTGCTGGGCGCGGCCGACTACAAGCTGGTGCACCACGCGCCCAATGGCCGCTCGGTCTACAGCTTCTGCATGTGCCCGGGCGGCACGGTGGTGGCGGCCACCTCCGAGCCCGAGCGGGTGGTGACCAACGGCATGAGCCAGTACTCGCGCAACGAGCGCAACGCGAATGCCGGCATCGTCGTGGGCATCAGCCCGCAGGACTACCGTCAGGATGGCGGCGACCGCGCGCCCTCCGATCCGGTGAGCCCGCTGGACGGCATCGCCTTCCAGCGCCTGTACGAGTCGCGCGCCTTCAGGCTCGGCGAAGGGGGCTATCGAGCGCCTGCGCAGCGGGTCGAGGATTTCCTCGCCGGTCGGCCGTCGCGGGCCCTCGGCTCGGTCCAGCCGTCCTACCGGCCCGGCGTTACGCCCACCGACCTCGGCCACGCCCGCGAGCCGGCGCTGCCGATCTATGCCATCGAAGCCATTCGATCGGCGATTCCCGCCTTCGATCGGCAGATCCGCGGCTTCGCCATGCCCGATGCGGTGTTCACCGGCGTGGAGACCCGCACCTCCTCGCCGCTGCGCATTCCGCGCCTGCGCGACGGCCAGAGCCTGAATGTGGCCGGGCTCTTCCCCGCCGGCGAAGGGGCGGGCTATGCCGGCGGCATCATGTCCGCGGGCGTGGACGGCATCGAGGCGGCCGAGGCGGTGGCCCGGGCCATGCTCGGCATCGACGCGGCCCAGGCGCTGGGGCAGCGGCCGCACGCCGGCCCGGCCTGAGGCGGCGTCGCGGGCCTGCACCCGCACCGGCCAGGCCCCGGCCTGGTCTTCAGGGGTGCGCGGCCATCACCTGCGCCACGGCGGCGGTCAGCCGGCGGGCATAGGGCACGTGCAGAAATTCGTTGGGACCGTGCGCATTGCTGCGCGGACCCAGCACGCCGCAGACCATCATCTGGGCCTGCGGGAAGCCCTGCTGCAGCATGCTCATCAGCGGGATGGTGCCGCCCTGGCCGATGTAGCCGCAGGGCGCGTCGTAGTGGGCCTGTGAGGCCGCCTGCAGCGCCCCTTCCAGCCAGGGCGAAAGCTCGGGCGCGTTCCAGCCCGACGCGCCGCGGGCCCCCACGCGGCCGTCGGCCTGGAAGGTGACGCGGGCCTGGTAGGGGGCGTTGTCCTCCAGCAGGGTCTTCAAGGTCTGCGCGGCCTCGTCGCCGTTGACCAGCGGCGGCAGCCGCAGGCTGAGCTTGAAGGC